>DASRGZ010000224.1:0-108351 GCA_035650735.1 Chthonomonadaceae bacterium | reverse complement strand
GGAGAACCTATCGGCCTCGGAGAGCCAGATCAGGGATACCAACGTGGCTAGCGAGGTGATGAATCTGACCAAGAATCAGATCATCCAGCAGGCGGCCACCTCGATGCTGGCCCAGGCCAATGCCGCACCCCAGCAGGTCCTCTCCCTCCTGCGGTAGGTGATGGCCGGTTTCGCAAGCGTACATCCTGGCGCCGTGGCGTGAGTGCCGCTGCGTCCAGGAGAGCCAGGGCGCTCCTTTGGGGGCGTCCTGGCATTTTTATGTTATTTTTAATGTTAAAGGTGCCGTAGTTCCCTTCTCTACTATCTTGCAACAAGCGCTTAAATTCGCTATACTGCTGTCATGAAACCGGCAGAGCAAACGGTATCCTCGGAAGACGTCGCGCTCAACCCCCAGTTCCGTGCCAGCGAGCGCGCCCTGCTGCACGCGCTGCTGCAGGCCACGGACTACGGCATCCTGTTGAGCGGCCTGGATCGGCAGGACATCTTGGCCAACCAGCGGCTGGGGGAGCTTTTTGGGGTGGCCCCCCAGGACATCGTGCAGGCCGACCCGGAGGTCGTGCGCGCCCTGGCGATGGCTCGCGTGCGGGATCCGCAATCCTTCAACGAGCTGCTGCACCAGACCTACGCCGATCCCACGATAACCTACCAGGACGAAATCGAGCTGGCAGGAGAGCCGTCGCGCATCTTGCGCCGCTATACCGGCCCTGTGCGCGACCGCAACGGGGAGCCCATCGGTAGGCTCTGGACCTTTCTGGATATCACCGAGACGAAGCGCCTGCAGGCCGAAGTGCAGGCCCAGTTGACCGCCCGCACGCAGGATTACGCCACCACCTCCGAGGTGCTGCGCGCCATGAATGCGCTATGCCGCGTCGCCGTGCAGCACCGGGCCGCCGATGATCTGCTGATCGCCATCCTGGAGATAGTGCGCTCACTGATCGGCAACGAGTGCGCGGTGGCGCTCCTGCTTTCCAAAAACGGCGCGGAGCTCGAAGGCATCGGCTGTTCGCCGGGCCGGCCCGCCACGGTGCTAAGCATGGTTCGCCGCCGCGATCCGGCCCTGGATAAAGCGCTCGATACGGCCTTTCCAACCGAACCACCCCTGACGCTCTACGAGGATTATCGCGGACCCATCGCCCGGCGGCTGCGCTGCAGGACGGTGGGGGTCGCGCCGCTTTACAGCGATGGACATGCCATCGGCGCCCTGGTGCTTGGCTCCGGCGACGCTCAGTCCGGCCTGGCCGCGCTGGCGCGATATCGAAGCGCGCACCTGCGCGCTATTGTCGATCAGGTGGCCCTGACCCTGGAAACCCACCGGCTGCAATCGGAGCTGCATACGGCCATGGAGACACTGCAGGCCGCGCAACGCAGCCTGGTGGAAATGGAGAAACTGCGCACGGCGGGAACGCTGGCGGCCAGCGTCGCCCACGATATTCGCAACATCCTGACCGCCATGCAGATGGAATTGGAAACGCAGTCCGATCCGGTTTCCGAGTCGATTAGCGCGCAGTTAAACCGCTTTTTCGCGTTGACGCACCGCTTGCTGGCCTTCTCGCGGCCTACCGTGCTGGAAACCTATCCGACGGCGGTGGCGGATGTGCTCCGGCGTATCGTGCCGCTAGTGGCGGGACAGGCGCAGGTCAATAGCGTGGAGATTATCCTGGATGTTTCCGACCGGCTGCCTCTGGTCGCTGCGGATGTCAGCCAGCTGGAGCATCTCTTTGTCAATCTGTGCCTGAATGCCATTCAGGCCATGATGGAGCAGGGAGGAACGCTGGCGCTCACCGGGCGCGCGCGCAAAAGCTGGCTGGAGGTCGCCGTGGTCGATACGGGCCGAGGCATTGCACCCGAGGCCATGGATCGTATCTTTGATCCCTTCTTCACTACACGCGCTAACGGATTGGGGCTGGGGCTGTTTAGCTGCAAGCGTATCGTGGAGCAGCATGGCGGCCAACTGACCGTGACGAGCGCGCCAGGCCAGGGAGCCTGTTTTACAGTGATGTTGCCGACCCTGCCACAAAGCAAACCTGGCAATGGGGTCAGACCCATTGACCATTTAACTTAAGTTATGGGAGGAGATGCAACGATGCCGCGCCTGCTGCTGGTAGATGATGATCGGTTCATACTGCGGGCTATCGAGAAGCTGCTGGTTGCGGAGGGCTTCTTCTGCCAGACGGCGGTAACGGCGGAGGAGGCGCGGCGTGCCCTGCTGGGCGCGCCCTTCGATATGGTGATCCTGGATGTGAGCCTGCCCGACCAGGACGGCTTTGCCCTCTGCCGCCAGATACGGACCAAGCACCGAATGCCCATCCTGTTCCTGACGGCCCGCGACGACAACGCCGATAAGGTGGTGGGCCTGGAGCTGGGCGCCGATGATTATCTGACCAAGCCGTTCGCGCCGCGGGAACTGGTGGCGCGCATTCGCGCGCATCTGCGCCGGGCCAATGAGTATAGCCAGTCCCCGGAGGCGCCCAATCAAATCCGGTTGGGGACGCTGGTGGTGGATGTGGATCGGCGAGACGCCTTCTGCAACGGCGAACCGGCGCACCTGACGGAACGCGAGTTTGAGCTATTGCACCTGCTGGCGCGCAACCGGGATAAAGCCCTGGCCACCGATTGGATTTTTGAAAACGTCTGGGGCTATGATGCCGAAATGGGCGTCAAGACCCTGGCCGTCTACGTGCGCCGTCTGCGCCGCAAGATCGAGGCCGACCCGGACGAGCCGCGCTTTCTGCTGACGGTGCGCGGCTTCGGTTACAAGCTGACAGCGGGCGAGGAGTGATCGGGCGCACGGCTCCTCTGGCTCACCCGGAGTGCTTGTGCGTCGTCAGGAAGGCCCATTGCTGCGGACCGGCGCGAATTTCCCGCACGGCCAAAGCCTGGTTACGACGCGAAAGACCTTCCACGCCGCGCCAATCGGAAGGAGTGCGCGGCTGCTGGCCGATCAGCGCGATGCTATGCGTGGACTGGAAGCGGGGCAGCACAGCCCCCGTGACCCCGGGCTGTAGGCAGTCATGGAGCTCCACCAGGATATCGCAGGTTCTCAGTGCCGGGGCCTGCTCGGGATCCAGCAGCGTTGTCTCATAGCCCTCGCAATCGGCAAACAGCAGGGTATCGGGCGTGAGCCGTTCCTGAAGCTTAGCGGGGTCGCAGAACTCACAAATGGTCACCTGCTCTGCCACGCCGTTAACCTCCACCATTCTGTGTAAGAGCTCTCTGGCGCCCGGATCGGTATCAAACGCCACGATCCGGGTGGCGGGCATTCTTCTTGCCAGGCCCACCGCGTAATAGCCTTCTGCGGACCCCACATCAAGGATTTCGGCGTAGTTCCGGCGGATAATGCGCTCCACAATCGGATGCAGTTCCGCCTCATAGCATCCCAGCAGCTTGGGGGCGGCATGGAGCGGGAAGGCTTCGGGGACATAGACGAGCCTTTGAAACGGACCGTTAAGCACCTGCATTCCGTGCCGCTGCGCAATGGCCGCCGCCAGGCGCCCGCAGCGCTCTCGAATCCGCCGCCACTTCCAATCGTAGTAGCGCGCTTTGGATGTCCTCCATGCGTTAACGAGCCCTGGAGATCGGCGCCGTAACCTCTCCTTAAGGCTCTCCTTCAAATCCCCTTTGGCCACGGTCGTTGCGCTCATCGGCTCTGCCTCCCCTGGAAATGCCTTACCCTGGTGGCACTATCGGCACGTGCGTGGAACCAGGCAAATTTACTGGGGGCGGTGGGTCATACTATAACGAACTTGGGCTGGATTTGCAATAGTCGTTTTCTGTCTGCTAATATCCAATCCGGTGAATTTCTTCCCATATGCGCTGCACCTTGAGGTAGCCATACGATAAGTATTCCCTCGGACTGGATATAAGTAGTTCTTGTCTCATGACGGCATACGCCTTATGCTTCCCCGGGTCAGATAGAGCCGTGCAGAGAGGTCGGACTCCGCCTTTGGTGCCATAGAAAATGCCATCGAATTGCCTAGACCCAAATCGTGGCCGACCGCGTCCAATGCAGTGAGTTGATCCGTGATCAGGCCATATTCCTGTTCTCCCTGCCTGCCTGTGGAGTCAAAGCCTCCGCAGGCAGGCACTATTTTAGCCGGGAGAGCCAGCAAAAACCGCAGCTTGCCCCGAGGGCAGGAGGAGGCAGGGTCTGGCATCGGCCCGAAGTTTTTTGGCTAACGCCAATCCGGCAAGCAGGATAGTGGCGGCGGCACCTGGAGCGTGAGGGGAGGAGATTGCGGCGATGGGAAAAGGCAGACAGCAGGTTTTGGAGCGTCCGGGAACCCAGGAAGGGCAGCTGCACGCGCGGCCGGCGGCGCCGCTGGAAGAGGCGCAACCTGGATTGCAGCGGCTGGGGCTGGATGGCCGGCGCGACGGCCTGCTCTATGTGCCTGCGGGTTACCAGGCGGATCATCCGGCGCCGCTCGTGCTGATGCTCCACGGCGCGGGCGGCCAGGCCACGCACGGCCTGCATCCGTTCCGGCATCTGGCCGACCAATTCGGCCTGCTTCTGCTGGCGGTGGACTCGCGCGAACGGACGTGGGACATCATTCTCGGGCACTACGGTCCGGATGTCGCCTTCATTGACCGGGCGCTGGAACAGACGTTCCGCCGCTGTGCCGTGGACCCGGCCCACATCGTCGTGGAGGGCTTCTCCGATGGCGCCTCCTACGCGCTGTCGCTGGGGATCATGAACGGCGACCTGTTTACCCATGTCATTGCCTTCGCCCCGGGGTTTATGGCGCCGACGGCCCAGCGGGGCAAGCCGCGCATCTATATCTCTCACGGCCTCCAGGATCGGGTGCTTCCGATTGAGGTTTGCAGCCGCCGGATCGTGCCGCAGCTAGAGGGCGCGGGCTACGACGTGCTCTATCGGGAGTTCAACGGCCCGCATATGGTGCCGAAAGGGATTGCGCGCGAGGCCGTGGGGTGGCTGCTGGCTTAGGACACTTTTGGGTAATCGCTCCCAACGGTGTTGACGTATCTCCTCAGCAGCAGGCTGCGTGAGATTGATCCACACGGCTGGGAGTGTCTACCCACTTTTGACCGACGGAATAGAATTCCTTCGCTGTAGGGCGCTACGCGCCGTGTGTCCCTGCGGGACACTTTCCCTGTCGGCAGGCAATCTCTGTCCCGAAGGGACACCCAGCCGAAGGTTCTAGAGCGAAGGGTTTCTAACCCGTCGTAACTCCATTCCGTCGCTAAAACCGATCTGTCTGCCCTTGAGCCCTCTAGGGAGAGCGGCCTTTTTTTTTCTTTCCTGTAAAAGTTGACCAAAATTTACCCGTCTGTTACTTTCTTGTAACCTTGGTTCGTTATGCTAGCCCTATAGCGGCAGTGGCCTCCATGCCGCGTACTGCCAGGCCACTAAGAACCCTAACACCTTAGCACGCAAATGGGGAATAGCGGCAGTTGCCTTCATGTGGCGTATTGCCAGGGGACCAAGGCGTCGGGACGATAGGGAGTACGGCTCGAGCGCTTCCACTTTGCTCCTCTGGGAACGGCCCATCTCTTAAGAATCCACTTCGGAAGGGAGGTTGAGAGCATGACCCATCGGATGCAGTACCGGAAACTCCTCGGGCTGGCGGGCGCAGCCTGCGCCATTCTGATGCTTTGCCAGGCCCGCGCCCAATCCGTGGACGTCACCCCGACGGTGACGTTCGCCAACGGGTTGTACCACTACGACTACTCCATCTTCAACGACACGGCGGAAGAACTGGCAATAGTCAGCATCGGCGTGCTGCCCGGGCCGAATACCGTTCTGAACCCTACGGCCCCCACCGGGTATCAGGCCAGCTATGACTCCGGGCTGGGAATCGTAGACTTTCTGCCGGAGCTAGGCGCCGGCGGATTTGACCCGGGCAGCACGGTCAACGGCTTCCTGTTCGATAGCCCGATCCCGCCGGGGCAGAGCAGTTTTTCGGCGTTGACGGCCAGCGGCGTGCCGATTATGGGCATTACCCAGGCCCCGGTTCCCGAGCCCCAGAGCCTGGCGCTCCTGGGCGCGGCAGCCGCCGTGAGCACGGTCGCGCTGCGGCGCCGGCGTCCTACACGCCGCTAAACCCGCTCGTCACTAGCCATCCCTGAGACCTACCAAGGAGAGAGATTGCCATGCGTGCTTTGAAACTGGCTGCCTTATTCGCAGCAGGCGCAGCGCTCGCGCTCCCGGCTCTGGCCGCTAGGGCTTCCAGCCACAGCGATGCGCCCCTGATCAAACTCGACCCGCAGGCGAATCTGACCGATGTCTATGCCTTCGTTCGCCAGCGGTCCACCGGCGAGAAGGTGCTGGTCGTGGAAATCAGCGTTCGTCCCTTCTCCGAGCCGGGCGACGGCATCTTGTACGATGCCTTTTCGGATGACGCGCGCTACAGCATCCATATCGCCAATCCCAACACCGGCGCGGAGGTGCAGCGCTACGACTTCCAATTCTCGCCTGTCTCCGTCAACGGCAACTACAAGAACCTTAACACCGCCCTCCGCTACGGACGGGGCGCCGATATCGGAGGACAGCCGGACGCCGGGGCGATCCAGGATGTCGGCGACAGCCATCAGAACTTCGTTCAGACCTATGCCGTCCGGAAGGTCGTCGGCTCTACCTCCACGCTGCTCAATACCGGCACGACGCTGATGGTGCCTCCCTATAACGTCGGTGTGCGCACCACTCCCTTCTACAACGATCCGAACACGGGCAAGGCCATCTCGGGCGCTACCTCGCGCGCCACCCTGGATCGCTACACCCGCGAGACGGTCTATGACCTGACCAGCAGCGGCAAGGTCTACACAGTCTTTGCCGGCTGCCGGGAGGATGGGTTCTACTGCGATATTCCGGGGATCTTCGACCTGCTGGATCCGCGCATCGTCTCCCCCAGCCCGCCCGGCACCTTCGGCCAGAATGGCGGCGGGGTAGATGGGTTCAAGGGCTTCAACGTGCTGCACTATGGCATCGTGATCCCCATCTCGGACCTGCCAAGCTTCCAGTACACGGCGCCGTTTCCAGCCCGCACCTCCACCGGCGTGGGCGTCTATGCCTCAGTGAGCCGCCCCCGCGTCACGCTGCGCAAGACCGACGGCCTTCCCGTCAACTCCGGCCCCTGGGTGCAGGTCAACCGCCTGGCCAATCCGTTCTTTAATGAAGGCTTCGTCGCCCTGGTGGATAAGGACCGCTACAACCGCATGTCGCCGACTCAGGACGCCACCCTATTTGCCAAATACGCTCTCAACCCCGAGCTCGGCGTTTTGATCAATGCCGTCTACCACCTCGGTATCACGACGACAGGGCGTACCGACCTCGCGCTTGTCTTTATCCCGGACGTGGTGCGTGTAGATACGACCACCGGCGCCGTGCCGGTGTCTGGAGAGGGGGGCTTTAACCGTCTAAGCTTCATCGGCGGCGATACAGTGATGAATGGCAACGGGGATAGTATCCCCGGCGGATGGCCTAATGGGAGGCGCTTCGGCGATGATGTCGCCGATATTGCCCTTACGGCGCTTGCCAGCGGACCAAGCTACACAACCATTACCGTCGTGGGTGATAACGTCGACTCGAACGACCAGGTCTACAACCAGACCTTCCCCTACGCGGGAACGCCCAACGCTGGCACGCGCAATAGCAAGGACTCCGGTGTCAACGTTGAGTGTCCGCCAGGAGGCCAGGATTAGGCTGGCTCGCCAAGCTCGATAGGCTAGACCCTGCCATGGCCCTCACCCCCTGTCCCCTCTCCCGCAGCGCCGGGAGAGGGGAGAGCAGAAGCCTTGTTCTCCCCTCCTCCCCGGCCCTTCTCCCTTGGAGGGAGAAGGGAGAGCAGAAGCCAACTCTATTCTCTCCCCTCCCCTGTTGTTGGGGATCGCTAGGCGGAGGGGCGTCGCAAGGTGTCGCAAGGCGGAGGCAGGGGCCGTAACCTTGCCGACCCTAGCAGTGGCCCCAACCATGGCAGGGCCGACCCTTGCAGTGGCCCGAACCATTGTAGCGCCGACCCTACCAGTGGGGGCCGGGGGTTAGGCAAAGCACGAGGGGGGAAGAGAAGCCAGGGTTTAGCCTGCCGGGAGAATGGCACCATTGAGGCTTAAAAATGAAGGCACACATCCTGAAAAGAGCGTTGATCTGGCCTAAGTTACTGCTGATCGGGCTGGCGCTTGGCGTCGTGGTGCTGGGAGGCTGGGCGCTGGCGCGGCATGGACGGAATCCCGCCCAGGCCAAAGCCGCGCCCGGAGTCTCCGAGGCGCTTCCCGCGCTGCCAAAGCCGACCGGCAACTCCGCCACCGATCGGGACATCGCCAAATGGGCCGAGCAGGCTCGCCAGCATCCCAACGAGGACGGTGTATGGGTCAATTTGGGCGACGCGCTGATGCAGAAGGTGCGCGAGACGGCCGACAGCAGCTACTATGCCTACGCCGAGCGGGTCTTTGCCAGGGCGCTGGCCCTCAATCCGCAAAACGCGGAGGCGATGACGGGGCTGGCCTGGGTCAACGGCGGAAGGCACATTTTTGATAAGAGCATCGAATGGGCGCGGAAGGCGATTGCCCTGGAGCCGCGCGACTACCAGGCGTACGGCCTGATCGGGGACGCACAGATGGCGCTGGGCGACTACAACGGCGCCTTTGAGTCCTATCAACGGATGCTAGACATCCACCCGGACATCTCTTCCTATAGCCGGGGGGCCTATCTGCTGCATGTCGCCGGCGACAACCGCAAGGCGCGCTGGCTCATGGGCAAGGCGATCAAGGCCGGCGCACCCTATGCAGAGAATACGGCCTGGTGCCGCGTGCAGCTCGCGCTCATTCTCTTCAGCAACGCCAACCTGATCCCCGCCGAGCAGGTGCTCAAGGACGCGCTTGCCTATGCGCCCAATAACTATCAGGTTCTGGCCGCGATGGGCAAAATCAAGGCGGCGGAAAAGGATTACAACGCCGCGATAGACTACTACAAACGCGCCATTGCCATCGTGCCCCTGCACGATTCGCTGGTGGCCCTGGGCGACCTCTACCGGCTGACCGGCAAGCCCGAGGAGGCAGAGAAGCAGTACGCGCTCGTCGAGGCGGTGCATAAAATCCTGAAGGCCAACGGCGTGCGCGGCGACATGCAGATCGCCCAGTTCTATGCCGACCACGACCGCAACCTGCCGGAAGCCCTGAAACTTGCGGAGGCAGAATACGTAACCAACAAGAACGTCTATGCCGCCGACACCCTGGCCTGGTGCTACTACAAAAACGGACGGTACGCGCAGGCCCGCGACATGATCAAGGCCGCTCTGAGCCAGCACACGCCGGAGGCGAGCTTCCTGTTCCATGCCGGGATGATCTATGCGAAGCTAGGCAATATTCCCGACGCCAAGATCTATCTCTACCGGGCGCTGAGCATGAACCCCAACTTCAGCCCCATCTATGGTCTCGTGGCCTCGGATACGCTGCACAAGCTAGGCTCGATCCCGCCGGACGCGGTCAAGAGGGTAGGGTACGCAGGCAATTAGCTGGGCTGTGGATGGAGATATTACCGAAAAGCCTTGTTCTCCCCTCATCCCCGTCCCTTCTCCCTGCAAGGGAGAAGGGAGAGCAGAAGCCGGGTTCTCCCTTTCCCTGCTGCGCCTGCGCAAGAACAAGGATGAAGGATGATTAGTTAGGGTGTGGGCGGAGGCAAGAAAGGCGCGTGCGTATGAAGCGGGGGATCACGGCATCAGGCCGATGGATGGCTGTGGCTGCCTGCCTGGCAGGCATCGCCTACGGGCATCCGGCGGCGGCGCATCCCATGGGCAACTTCTCCATCAGCCACTATGCCCGGTTTGAGGCGCAGGCAGATAGACTCCGGCTCTTTTATGCTCTCGACCTGGCCGAGATTCCGACGGTTTCTGAGCGCAGCGTCGTGGATGCCGACAGGAACGGGCGCATTGAGGAGAAGGAGCGCGACGCCTATCTGCGCGAGAAGGCGTCCCATCTGAGGGTGACAGTCAACGGCAGGCCGGCGGCGCTGGAGTTCAAGCCGCTGGGGCTGCGCTTCCGGCCCGGCGCGGGCAACCTGGATACGATGCTGCTGACGATGGAGCTGACGGCGGCGCTGCCCGGCGCGCATCCCGGCGCGACCTACCAGATCGCCTACCAGGATGTCAACTTTCCGGAGCGCACCGGCTGGAAAGAGATCGTCACGCAGGCCGAGCCGGGCGCGCAGATCGTGCGCTCGTCCGTCTCCGCGACCGACATCAGCCAGGGGCTGACGGTCTATCCCACCACGCCGGGCATCGTTCCCCCGCAAAACACGGAGGCCGCGTTCACGGTGCGGATCGCGCCGGGCGGCGGAGCCGCCGCTTCGACGCAGGTTTCTGGAGTGCCGTCCGGCGGGCAGGCGGCGGCTCCCAACACGCCGCAGGACGCCTTCACCCAGGCAATTGCGATGAAGCAACTGACGCCCGGCTTGATTGTCCTGGCGCTGGGCGTGGCGTTTGTCTTTGGGTCGTTCCATGCGCTTTCGCCGGGGCACGGCAAGGCGATGGTCGCGGCCTATCTGGTCGGAGCGCGCGGCACGGCCCGGCACGCGGCGTTCCTGGGCGCGGTCGTCACGCTCACGCACACCATCGGCGTGTTCGCGCTCGGGCTGGTGACGCTGGCCGCCGCGCAGTACGTCGTGCCGGAACGCCTCTATCCCATCCTGAGCGCGCTCTCCGGCCTGGCCATCGTGGGCATCGGTCTGACGCTGCTGCGCCAGCGGATTCGCGCGCTAAGGGCGCACCAGGCCGTGCACGACCACGATCACGCCCACCATCATCACCACGAACACGACCCTTCGCATACCCACGACCACCTGCACGAGCCTCACCATCACGACCATGACCACGTACACGGCGGCGTTCTCTACCATGATCACGGTGACGGGCATTACCATTCGCACGCCATCCCGGAGGACGCGCCCATCTCCTTCAAGACGCTGCTCGCCCTGGGGATCACGGGCGGGGCGCTGCCCTGTCCCTCGGCGCTGGTCGTGATGCTGGGCGCCATCGCCCTGCACCGGGTCGCCTTCGGGCTGGCGCTGATCGCGGCCTTCAGCCTGGGGCTGGCCGCCGTCCTGACGGGCATTGGCCTGCTGGTGGTCTACGCGCGCGGCTTTCTGGAGAAGCTGCCGCTCCAGGGGCAGATCGTCTCCCGGCTGCCCGTCGTGAGCGCGGCGATTGTGACCGCCATCGGGCTGGCGCTGTTCGTGCGCGCCGTCACCGGCCAATTTTAAAACATTCCAACAGGATTAGGTAACCCAAGTTGCTACCTAGGAACACGTTTGAGAGAGAATCGCTCTGGAAACCGGCTTTTGCATCACCGTTTGCCTTCTCGAAGAGGCAAGGTAGCAACTTGAGTTAGGTAATCGCTCCCAACGGTGTTGACGTATCTCCTCAGCAGCAGGCTGCTTGAGATTGATCCACACGGCTGGGAGTGTCTACCCAGGATTAAACAGGATTTCTAAAACCCAACCAACCAGCCGAGTACCTATGCCTCTTAACTTGGTTGGCTGGAAGGCTTCTGTCTCTCTAGCCCTAATCCTGTAAATCCTGCAAAATCCTGTTCATCCTGTTGAGGTTTTCCGTAGCGAGTGGTTTATTTTAGATGCTTATCGAACCACTCCACGTTGGTCTGCATAGTCTTAAGCAGCATCCTGGGTTCGCTGGGGCCGTGCGGCTGGCGCGGCAGCAGGAGCATACGGGTCTCTACGCCCTGCTGCTTGAGCGCGTTATACAGCTCGTAGCCCTGGGAGATGGGAACGCGCACATCCTGGTCGCCGTGCTGGATCAGCGTCGGGGTGGTCACGCCCTTGACCTGGAACATCGGCGAGTGGGCCTGATAGGTTTCCAGGTTGTCCCAGAACTGAGCGCCGAAGTAGTCGGGCAGGAAACTGGGAATATCGGAAGTGCCCGTGAAGCTCATCAGGTTCGTCACGCCCGCGCCGACCGAAGCCGCCTTGAAGCGGCGGGTCTGGGTGATCACCCAGGAGGTCATAAAGCCGCCGTAGCTCCAGCCCATCACCCCCAGGCGGTCCGGGTCGGCGACGCCCAGGGCGATGACGTGATCCACGCCGGCCATGAGGTCTTGATAATCCCCGCCGCCCCAGTCGCTGTAGTTGGCGAGGCGAAACGGCTTACCGTAGCCGGAGGAGCCGCGCGGGTTGCAGCGCAGCACGGCATAGCCCTTCGCCGCAAAGGTCGCAATCGGATAGACCTGCGCGGCGGCGGTGAAGTTCTCTTGATAGACCCCCATCGGCCCGCCGTGAATGACCAGCAGCAGCGGCACGCGTTGGCCCGGCTCGTAGTTCACGGGATAGGTCAGCAGTCCCTCGATCTCCAGGCCGTCCGCGCTCTTCCAGCGGAGGATCTCCGTCTTCCCCAGCGGCAGTTGCGGTATCTCCGCGTTCGCCTGGCTGACCTGGACGGGCGCGAACTCCTGCGCGCCGGTAACATAGGCTTCCACGGGCCGGTCGCTGGCCTGCATGGCAAAGCCGAAGGCCGTACGCCCGCCATTTAGGTGAAACTCGGTGAGCAGGCCGCCGCCTTTGTTGAGTTCGGTGATTTCGCCGGTTTCGATGTCCAGGGCGCAGAGGCGGGTGCTCGTGCCGCGTGCCTCCGCGAAATAGATTTGCCGGCTATCGCCGGACCAGCCGACCAGATTCGGCCCATGATCGAAGGTAGCCGGAAGCTCCTTCGGCGCTCCGCCCTCTGCCGGGAACAGATGGATGGTGGCGTTGAACGCCCAGCGCGGCGGATCATCGCTGACGACGGCGGCGATCCACTTTCCGTCGGGCGAATAGAGCGGCTGCGTTTCGGCTGCCGGTGTCGCCGCCAATGGCCTGACCTCGCCGCTCGCCACATCCACGATAGAGAGGTCGGCGGTCAGCCAGTCGTCGGCTTTGGGCGTTCTGGTGTGCGAGAAGACGATGCGCTTGCCGTCGGGCGACCAGTCAAAGTTGCCGCTGACGTTGAGATCGCCCGGCGTCAGCTTGCGCGGCTCACGCTTCCCGGCAGGGTCTTTGCGCAGGGGCAGGAGGTAGAGCCGGTTTAACTTAAGGTCTTCGTCCACCCAGCGGGCATCGTCTTTGGCCTTGTTGCGCTTCTCCTCGGCTTCGTCCGTCGGATCGGGCATCACGTAGGCGAGCCACTGGCCGTCCGGCGACCAGACAAAGCCGCCGATGTCGCTCTTGGCCTCCGTCAGCTGCTCCGCCTCGCCGCCGCCGATCCGCAGCAGGTAGAGGTTGTTTTTGTCGTCGCGGTTGGAGAGGAAGGCAAGCCATTTGCCGTCCGGCGACCACTGCGGGTCACGGGAGGATTTCTCTCCGAAGGTCGCCTGGAACGACTCGCTGCCGTCGGCGTTGGCCAGGTAGATCTGCGAGACGTACTCGCTCTTGTCGTCCTCCATTACGGGCGCGGTGACCACGTAGGCGACGCGCTTGCCATCGGGAGAGACGCGCACCTGACCGACGCCCTTGACCTGCATAGAGACTTCGGGCGTCCAGGCGGTAGGCCGCCAGTATTCGTTATGCGGGTAGCGGTAGGTCGGCGGCTCTTCGCCGGGCGCCAGAGAGACGGTGTTGTAGGGCGCGGGCGGGTTGTAGACGAAGGGCGCTTCGTCCTGGGGAATGTAGTCCGCTTTCTTGCGCCGCTCCAGGCAAGCCAGCAGCACCTTCTGCTTGAGCGGGATATACGCGGGGACGTGCGGCCCCTTCTCGGCCTCCACGTGGGCCGCGCGGAACTCGTAGTAGACCACGCGCCGCAGCTTTTGCGAGGTGTTCGGCGGTGAGCCGTGCAGAACCAGGATGTTATGGAACAGCACGTCGCCGGGCTGCATCAGCGCCGGAACGGCCCCGGAAGCCTCAAACGCCTCCACCGTCGTATCCCGGTCCCGATGCTCGGTCAGCCACGCCTCAATCTGCTCCTTGCTCCACTTATGGCTGCCGGGCATCACCCACACGCAGGTCTCTTTGTCCGCCTCATCCAGGTAGAAATCCACGTTGAAAATGGGCTTATCGCCGACGCAGTCGGTTCCGGCGTCCCGGTGCCAGGGCACGATAATGCCCTCGCCGGGCAGCTTGAGCACCATCGAGTCCCAGGTAGGAATGAAATCTGGGCCGATCAGCTTCTCGACGGAGCGCAAAATGAAGGGGTGGGCGAGCAGCGTCTTGCACTCATCCCGTTTATTGATGACGTATTCGATGCGCCGCAGCACCTTCTCGCCGGACTGATGGCCGGTGCCGTAGGCGTAGTCGGGATCGCTGCGCACCGCCGACCTGCCGTACTCGGTCAGTTCGTCCATGGCGGCGCGCAGGCGGCGCAACTCCTCGCCCTGAAGCACGCCGCGCACGATCAGGTAGCCGTTCTCCTCAAAAAATCGCGCTTCGTCGTCGCTGATAACCAGTGGCGCCATTTTCTTCCCTCCCTGCCCGGAATTGCTTTTGATGTCCCTAAATTTAGCGGAGGGACATCCGGTTTCCTGCGCGATTTGAGGATCTTGACCTAACTCCCCCGGCCCCCTTCCCTGCTACGTTCGCTTCGCTCACAGGGAAGGGGGACCCAGCTTCTGCTCTTCCCCAGAAGGAGACCGGTCGGGTCCCTCCCTTCCCTAAGAGGGAAGGGGGCCGGGGGGTTAGGTGCCTTTGTTGCTGCGGCTTTAGCCGCCCGAAGGAGAACAGGCGTATTCCTGCGCCCATGCGGAGGGCGGGAGAGTCCGGCAGGAGGCGATAATCCCCCGCAATTACGTCGGCAAAGCGCGGATCGGCCACGCGCGACGAGTCGGGGATGCCCGAGGCGGCTGAGAAGGCTTCTGGAGTAGCGAAGGTCCTGCTCCTGGCCCGCCAGGGCACGCCATAGAGGTAGTTGGGACGGCCCGGCAAGGGCCAGAGCAGATTATTGGCGAAGCGGATATGCAGCGTCCTGGGGTCTTCAAACAGGGGCTTGTCCCTGTCCTCTCCGCTCGGATGCGGCCCGAAGAAGTTGGTATCCATCCAGAGCGCGATATTATACGCCTGGGAGTAGGCCACGATATTGTTGCGGAGGAGGTGGTTGCTGTTCAGAATGCGGACTTCCTTTTCGGGGTTGGCGATGCGGGGCGTGGTCCGCTCCTGCTCCCGAAAGGCGATGCCGTCCCGGTTGCCGATGAGCGTGTTGTTCTCGATAACGCAGCCCTCGGAGGAAGAGAGGGTGATGCCGCCCATCCCCCATGCGCCGCCGAGCGTCTCGCCCAGGTTGGCGTTATGGACGACGAGGTTATCGTGGACGTGCAGGCCGTAGGAGATTTCGTAGAAGAGGCCCGCTTCGTCGTTGTCGGCGATGAGGCAGTTCTTGACCTCCGCCTGCTCATTGCCGATGTCATACCAGATGCCGCAGCCCCGGTTATCCAGGACCCGGCAGCGGTCGAAGACGAAGCCGCGCGATAACGTCACCTTGAGGCCGCCCGCTTCCCATCCTGTCGAATAGCCCTTCGTATTGTTGCGATAGATGCCGCACGCCTCCATGCGCGTATCGTGGCAGAAGGAAGCGCCGAAGCCCAGTTGGCCGTTGTCCTGGAAGAGACAGCGGCGAAAGAGATGGCCGCTGCCGGAGAGAGACGCGCCGCAGGCATTGGAGCGCTCAAAAACGCAGTCCTCGACCACCCAGCCCTTACAGATGGCGGCAGGCTGCGACCCATCCGAGGGACCGATGGCGAAGGCGCCGCGCTGGGCGTGGTTGGCGGCATAGCGGAAGGTGATGCCGCGCACATGCACGTAAGAGACGCCGGCGGCGGATGTCAGCCAGGTGTTTCGCGTGCTCGCCTCTAGCTCCGTCTGGCCGGGGTCGCCGCTATCCCGCAGCCAGACGTAGAGCTTTTTGGCAGCCAGGTCCGCATAGAACGTTCCGGGCGCCAGTTGCTCGCGGCGGAGAACCTGGCGCAGCAACCGTCCCCGGTGGATCACCTGCTCTGCCCGTCCGGTCAGTTCATGCTCCTTATCGTCGGGGTGGGTCAGAACGAGCGTGCCGTCCGGGCGGCGATCAATGGGAAAGACGTAAGGCCAATCGTGAACGTAGATGGCCTCCTGCGTTCCCTCCGGCCGGCTCCATCCCTCCTGGAGGCGGTCCGCGCCCGTGACGATAACCTGCGCCCCCGGCAGCGCTGAGAGCGTGATGGGCGCCTGCGCCGTACCGCCATGTTTTATCTCGACGCTTGTCCGATACGTTCCTGCCTTAAGGAAAAGGGTATCGCCCGGCCTGAGCGCATCCACGGCACGCTGCAACGTGCGCCAGGGCGCGGCCTGCGTTCCCGGAGCGCCGTCCTTGCCCGAAGGGGCGACGTAGTAGGTGCTCGCGCGGGCGGTGGATACACATGCTGTCGTCCACAAAGCTGCCACTGTGAGCCAAACGAAGATCCTCATCCTTGCTCTCCTTATCGCGGCGCGATGCCCGCGTCGGTAGGCGCCACCCATTATAAATTCTTTTTGCTGCCGGTGCAACTTTCTGATTAGAGGGGATGTCAATACCGTCGGAAAAACACACAAACGGCGCCCGCAATACGGGCTTAATGCTGCGCTGAATTTTGGGACGTCGTTGTGTTCCAGGAGGGCAGCACCTATGGTTCATGTCCGTTTTGAAGGGCGCTCCTTCGACCTCAACGAGCGCCAACTGGAGGTAACGCCGGAGATGACTGACGCCGAGATCAAGGAGCGCCTGGCCCGCTTCTTCGATGTCGAGCACAGCCGGTTTGTCTCCTATGTGATAGATCGTGCGCCCAACGGCAACCTGATTATCCGCCCTGAAGCGGTTTACGGTTAAGGGTTCCCGTTTCCCGCGCCCCGATGGGCAAAGCCTACACACCTAATGCAGCCTGGTTCAGCAATGAGTGCGGGTGCGAGCCCCGCCGGAGATAGCGTGCTATCTCTGTGGTGGAAGAGCAGACACGCCAGGAAAAGTGCCAATGCTTTGCGAACTTGCGCGGGAACCGGCCTGGCCTGCATTGCGATTGGGGCTATTTCGCGCCCTGACGCGAGAAGCGTACACACACTCCGCTGCTAACGGAGAGGTCGCGGGTTCGAGTCCCGCCAGGTCCGTTGGCTATGGACCTGTAGCTCAGAGGCAGAGCGCTTAGTGAGAACCGCTTTTGGGACTTGCGCGAAATAGCTCTCTTATCTGGTGCGTTATCGTCTGTTTTCCCGCGCCCCGACGCGGAAAGTATACACACTCGGTAATCTGAACGTAGTGGGTTCGACTCCCACCATAGTAGCTCATCGGCAGAGCGTCAGATATGTGCAACGGCTTTTCGAACTTGCGCGGGAAAGATCTATATCTCTGCTGTCCTGGTTCCGCCTCCGTGCGCCTGGCGCGCGCCCTGGGAGGAGAAGCCTACACACTAACCATCTGGCACATGGTTCAGCAGGTTCGACTCCTGTCTCCCCCGTCGTCCTGGGGGAGAGGCCCGTCGGCACGGGCAAAAAACGCTTCTCGAACTTGCGCGCTGCCGCCCGCACGAAGAGAAACTTCGGCTCTCGTGTTCCGCCTCGCGCCCTAACAGGGAAGCTTACATACTCGTCCAATGGTAGGACACTTGGTTGACACCCAAGAGGCTGCGGCTTCGAAAACCGCGTATGCTCCTAACGCTTTCCAGACTTGCGCGAGGCGGAATACGTGATAGAATCCAACGGTAAAGGAGGTGACTCCCATGCGCATTGAAGAGCGCGACCTGCGCCTGGAGATGTTAAACAGCCTGCTGACCACGCCCCACCGCCAGTTGGAGAAGGTGGCGGAGGTGCATAAGGAGATGCTGATCCGCGACCCGCTGTTCTACGGCCACCTGGCCGTATGGTATCAGCACAACGGGGACGTGCGCGACCATAAGGAGGTCTTCGTCGGCAATCTGCTGGTCAGCGAGGTTCCGGAGCATCGGGACGCGGGCTTCGTGCTGTTACAGGAGTTTCCTCCCTACCAGGTCGTCCGGGTAGTGGACTTCATGAAGCAGCGTCTGGGCAAGGTGCCCCGCTCGGCGCGAACGGCGGTGACGCGCTACCTGCGCAAGCGCGAGGAGAGCGCGACCTTCTTCGACCGGGCGGCGCTGCGCAGCCGCAAGGCGCTCAAGCACCTCTATGCGACGCTGCATGTCCGGCCCGGTGAGCGCGCCGATCAGGTGCTCTTCAAGGAGGTGCCGCCCACCGACAGCGTTCTCTTCGCCCTAAAGGAACTGGCGCAGGCGACCACGCCTGAAGAGCAGGCCCAGATCATCGTCGAGCATAACATCCCGTACACGACCGCCGTTGGCGCGCTGCGGGAATTGACGCCGACGCTGCTCGTGGCGCTTATCAATGCGATGACCCCGCAGGAGGCCATCAACAACCTCAAGTCGCTGAAGGCGCGGGGCGCGTTCAACCATCCGGAGGTCAAGCAGCTTATCGAGAGCAAGCTGGAGAAGGCGCAGACGGATGTGCGCGTCTCTGCTTTCAAGGCGCGCGTGGCCTCCGACGCGGCGGAACTGGACGCGGAGACGGCGGCGCGGCTGGAGCGCGTGGCCGACACGCAGGCCAAGCAGCGCGGTCGCATCACCCGCCCAACTGCCCTGCTGGTGGATAAGTCCGGCTCGATGGAGAACGCGATTGAGCTTGGCAAGCGCATCGCGGCCCTGATCTCCGGTATCGCCGACGAGCGCCTGCTCGTCTACGCTTTCGACACCATGCCGTATCCGGTGCAGGCGCAGGGCACGGCGCTCGGCGATTGGGAGCGGGCGTTCAACCTGATCCGGGCCGGAGGCGGCACAAGCATCGGCTGCGCGCTGGAGGCGATGCGCCAGCGCCAGCAGCGTGCCGAGCAGATCGTCCTGGTCACCGACGAGGGCGAGAACACGCCGCCCTACTTCGCGCAGGTCTATGAGGCGTACCGGAGTGACCTTAATCTGGCGCCCGACGTCCTCATCGTCCGGATCGGACGGCATAGCGCCTGGCTGGAGCAGCAGCTCAAGCAGAAGCAGGTGCAGGTGGATACCTTCACCTTTGAAGGCGACTACTACTCCCTGCCGAACCTGATCCCGATGCTGACCCGCCCGTCGCGGCTGGAACTGCTGCTAGAGATCCTGGAGACGCCGCTGCCGGTACGCGACGACAAGTAGCGGCGGCGCGCCATGTCGCATGGCGATGAGGAGAGGAGGCGACGGGCAATCCCGCTTCCTCTCCTCATTTTGCTGTAAAGGCCGACCTCATCGGCATACCGGTTTCCGCTTCTCCGTTGTCTCCGGGAGTAACGACAGTGTGGAGTAAATCCAACACTCCCACTAAGTCCGCCCTGGATAGAGCGCACCTTTTCTACGGCACACAGAGCCAACTCTGGCGTGCCTGAGGCGGGTTTTGATGGATCCCCCGCCGGAAGGGCAGGGGCGGTAGAGAGACAGGAAGGAGAAGTGTATGAGCACCCAAACCCAGGAACCCGTCGAGATGGCTACCAAGCCGGTTCAGGAGCACCAATGGCTTCAACAGCTCGTCGGCGAATGGCGCGTCGAGACGGAAATGACGATGGCACCCGGCCAACCCAAGCAGAAGTCGGAAGGCACCGAAAGCGTCAAAGGCCTCGGCGGCCTGTGGGCAGTCGGAGAAGGAAAAGCGACGCTGCCTGACGGGACTCCGATGACCTACTACTCCGCGCTTGGCTACGACGTCTCGTTCAAGGAGTATCGGGGATGCATGTTCGCCTCGGTGTCGTCCCACTTGTGGAAATACACGGGAGAACTGAGCGCGGACGGCAGGGTCATGACGCTGAATTGCGTGGGGCCGAACATGATGAAAGAGGGAGAGACGGCCAACTATCGTGATGTCATCGAGATCCTCGATGCGGACTACCGGATACGGACCTCGTACGGCCAGGATGAGAACGGCGAGTGGCACGAGTTTATGAAGGCGCGCTACACGCGCGTCTGAAGCCGTGCGCGCCCCGAAAGCCCTCCCTTCCCCTGGCATACGATTGATCGGTTACGGCTCTCAACCTCTGTCCCCACTGCCAGGGTCGGGGGTGGGGGCCAAATCTGAATGACCCTGAATGCGCCGGAGCGAGGCAGGGATCTCCCAGGTGCTTGCCGAAGCCAGAGTCGAACCGGAGGAGATCAACTTTGCCTTCCTGCAAAGCGCGGCGACCGCGACAGAATTGGTGGCGCAGTTGTGCGTGCGGGTAGACACTCCCAGCCGTGTGGATCAATCTCACGCAGCCTGCTGCCGAGGAGATACGTCCACACCGTTGGGAGGGATTACCGTGCGTGCGCGCCAAGCGCGAATATTCCGCTGGATTAAAGGCTGATACCGTGACCGACATTCGCAGACTCCTGGCAAAAGTGGCGGCGCAGGAAGCGCAGTTTCGCGAGACGACCTTTTTGGCGCCCTGCGTGCGCGGCGGCAAGGTGCGCGCCCGCATTATGGGGCTGGTGCAGACGTTTACGCCGCATCCGCCCGAATTTGAGGGGTGGGGCCTGTTCCGACCTGCCGAGGGGAAGACGGCGCAGGTGGTGGAAGAGGCCGATCTGCCGCTCGTGGCGGAATATCTGCGGCGACTCTTGCCCCTGCGCGTGCGGCTGGCCTATCGCTTGAAGAGCCAGACCTGGCTCGCCTATCCGGCCAACGAGGGGGACGCGCGGCAGCGTATAGACGCGGCCAGGCCGTTTCCGGTGCATCTGGTGATGGAGGGCCAGAGATTCGAGCAGGCCGTCGTGCGGGGCGACGGGCAGGCGTGGTGGTTTGAGGAGATAGACCGCCGCGCCGACCCGCAGATCGCCGACAGGCTGCGGGAAGCCTTAAAGCAGGTTACTCTGCCGGAAGCCCTGCGCTTTAAGGGCCTTACGCCCGAAATGCGTACCGCCTACGACCTGGCCGCGCAGCAAGCGGCGGAGTTTGCCGCCTTGATGCAGCCCCGGCGCGATGAGGCCCGATTGCGCCGGGCGCTGGAGATGGCCGGAGGCGCGCTGCGCGAATTTGACGACCGGGGCGACTACTGGCTGGTGGATTGGACCACGCGCGACGGCCAGCAGCACCGCTCCGCCATCGGCAAGCGCGACCTGGCCGTCATCAGCTCCGGCATCTGCCTGAGCGGCGAAGATCGAAAGTTCGACCTGCAATCCCTGGTCGGCGTGATGCAAGGGCAATTTGAAGGCAATTGGGATGAGTGACGCCCTCTACCATGAGCGCCTGTATCGCTCTGCGGCGGTGATACAGCGCCTGCGGGAGTTTCCAGTAACGGTCTGCGGGGCCGGGGCGTTGGGCGCGAACCTGACGGAGAGCCTGGCCCGGCAGGGCTTTGCCTGCCTGAAGGTGATTGACCGCGACCGTATCGAGGAGCGCAATCTCTCCACGCAGCCCTACTATCGCTCGGACATCGGTGCGTACAAGGCCAAAATCCTGGCGAACGCGCTCTATCGCGCGCTGGGGGTGAGCGTGGAGGCGCGTGCCGAGGAGCTAACGGCAGCCAATGCGGCCAAACTCCTGGCCGGCAGCGGCCTGGTCGTGGACACCTTTGACAACAGCCGCTCCCGGCAGATTATCAAGGATTGCTGCACAAGCTTGAACTTGCCGTGCCTGCATGTCGGGCTGGCGGGCGACTACGCCGAGATCCTCTGGAACGAGATCTACCGCGTTCCCTCGGCAGGGCGAGAAGACGTTTGCGACTATCCGCTGGCCCGCAACCTGGTCACGCTGGCGGTCTCCATCGCCTGCGAGGTTCTCGTCGCGTTTACGGCCCGCCAGGAACAGCGCAGCTACACGGTGACGCTCGGCGATTTTGCTATCCAGCCGTTTGAATTCGAAGCTTGACAACCAAGCCCTTCTGCCTTATAATTCTGTATATCCGTAGCCTGACCGTGGGAGCCTACACACCCGATGCCGCGATTGGAAACAATCGCTGGTTTTCAACCACCCTGGTGAAACCTGCTCCACGAACTTCTACGGATTTTTTCTTGCCTGCTTTCTGCGCCGCGTCCTGCCCGCCATGCCTCAGGCGAAGTGCTCATAGACGGCGCGGCCAATGCGCGCGATGGCCGTGTTCGTGGCGGCGGGCGGCTGAACGACCTCGCGGCTGAAGACGGCGATGGCGATAGGGTGATCGCCGACAAACAGCAGTCCCGAATCGTTGCAGACGGTGCCGGGGCCGAGCGAGCCGGTTTTATGGGCAAAGCGCGTATAGGGCGGCAATTCGCGCGGCAGGCGGCCCTTAAGCTGCTGGCGCTCCAGGGTCTGGAGGATGGCGGCGCAGGAGTCGGGCGAGGCGCACTCGTTGCGGGCGATCTGGGCATAAAGGCGGGCGATGTCGCGGGGCGTGGCCGTGTCGCGCCCTTGCGTGGCCGCGCGGATGCCGGCCCGCGCAGCCTCCGGGTCGCGGAGTTTGGCGGCGAGTTCGCTATCCTCGGTACGCAGGGCTTCCAGCGCAAAGTAGTCGAGGTCGCAGGTGCGGGAGTCGATGGCTGCGTAGATGTCGGCGAGAAGCTGGCGGATGGTGCGGTCCAGATGGATGGCGGGCAAGCCCAACTGCCGCATCGCCTCCGTGACCGCCGCCGGCCCTCCCAACTCCTTGAGCACGAGGTCGGTCGCCGCGTTATCGGAGACGACGATCATCATCAGGATCAGATCACGCACGGTGGGGGTTAGGCCCTCGTCGAAGAAGTTGAAGAGGCCGCTGCCGAAGGTGCGTGTCGCGCGGCTAATCTCCACGCGCTTATCCAGGGAAAGGGTTCCGGACTCCGCACGGCGGTACGCCTCGACCAATATCGGCGTCTTGCAGACGCTCGCCATCGGGAACGGCTCGTCCGCCCGGATGCCGATCTCTTCTCCCGTCTCCACGTCGCGCACGGCCACGCCCATAATCCCCTCGACGCGGCCCACAATGCCCGCAATTCGCCTGCGCAGCGCCTCCATTCCCATCTGTTTTGTCTCCTTTGCCAGCCGGTGAATTAGAAAACAGGATACCCCAATTTTGTGGGCTTGCAAAGCGGTGGGCGCGGCCCTGAGGTACACTGTTGGCAGGCCCATGCAGAGGACGATCAGAGCGAGAGGGAAGGATGGGAGCAGGAGAAGCGATTGAGATCGGGGCGGTGCGGCCCGAAGAGCTAGATACGATGCTCGGCATTATGTGCGAGTCGTTCGGCTTGCCATTTGATGCCGCCCGCGAAGTCTTCTATGACGACCCCTACTTTGCCATCGAGAACAAGCGCGTGCTGCGCGTGAACGGGCAGATCGCCTCCTGTCTGACCATCGTGGAGGCGGCTTGCTGGCTGGGCTTCGGCGTCGCGCGCCTGGGAGGTATCGCCGGGGTGGCGACCGCTCCGGCGCTGCGACGGCGCGGCTATGCGGGCTGCCTGCTGGCCGCCACCCTCCGCACGCTGGACGAGCGCGGCTATGCGCTCTCGGCGCTGTTTCCTTTCGCGTATGACTACTACCGCAAGTTCGGCTGGGAACTGGCCGGATTTGCGCACCGCTACCTGACCGCCCCCGCCAACCTCTTTGCCTATCCCGAGGCGCGGTACGTGCGCCTGGCCCGCCCGGAGGATATTCCCCATCTCCAGCGTCTCTACGACGCCGCCTCGCGCGGCCAGACTCTGCGCTGCCTGCGGGATGCCCGGCGCTGGCAATATATTCTGGATCATATCAAGCAGCGCGTGGTCTATTCGCCGGACAAGAGTACGGTGGAGGGCTATCTGCTCTACGAGTTTCGGCCCGGCACGCTGGGAGGCGAGGAAGGCATGGTGGGGGGCATGCCTCTGCCCCTCTCGCTGCGCGTGCTGGAGATGTGCGTGGGCACTCCGGCTGCCCGGCGCGGACTGGTCGGCCACCTGGCCGCGCAAACGCGAGTGGGATGCATCGAGTACGCCTCCACCTGGGAAGACCTGGCCGATGGCGGCCTGTTGCAGCCGGGGATAGCGTCCGGCAAGGATTCTCTGGCAAGCGTGGATATCGTGCCCTCCGTGATGACGCGCGTCATTAACCTGGGGCGCGCGCTGGAGGCGCTGCGGCCCAATTGGGCCGGGTTCCACGGCACGCTGGCCCTCGTGATGCACGATCCGCTGTCCGCCTCCGGCACGGCGGCAGCGCTGATTGTCGGCACGGGAAGCGGTAAGCCGCAGGTTCGCGAGGTTGAGGCGGCGGCGCTCTCAGCCCGGCCCGACCGCGTTGAGGGAGAGGTCGGCGCCTGGTCGCAGGTGATCGTAGGGCGCCTGAGCGGGGAGGATGCCTGCGCGCTCGGCCTGCTGCGCGCCTCCACGCCGCGCGCCCTCGAGCGCATGGCCCGGCTCTTCCCGCGCCGCACGCCCTTCCTGCCCGCTCCCGATCACTTTTAGAGTCCTCGCTGGGTTCCAGCCAGGACTCTCTTTAGGGAAGGAGGCGGCGTCGGAGGCGTCGAAACTACCGACGCTATAGGCGAACGTCCGTTTGCGGAAGGAGCGAGAATGCGCGTTTTAATGCTATCTTGGGAGTATCCGCCCAAGATTGTCGGCGGGATCGCCCGACACGTCGAAGAGCTGTCCTGGGCGCTGGCGAAGCGGCCCGACATGGAAGTCCACGTCGTCACCTGCGAATTTCCCGGCGCGCCCGCCGAGGAGACCTATAACGGCGTGCACATTCATCGCGTCGTGCCCTACGATGCTCCCGGCGGGCACAAGGATTTTGTCCACTGGGTGCATCAACTTAACGCGGCCATGCGCGACCGCGCCCATGCCCTCTGCCGCGACTGGCTGGCCGATCCGAGCCGTCCCGGTTCCCTCATCGATCCCAAGACGCTTTCTGAGAAGGATGCTATCCTCCTGCACGCGCACGATTGGCTGGCCTACTTCGCCGGAGTCGAGCTCAAGCACGCCTTCAAGCTGCCCCTGGTGGCGACCATCCACGCGACCGAGTTTGGCCGCAATAACGGCATCCACAACGATCTGTCCCGCTACATCAACGGTATTGAGGTCAACCTGGTGACGGAGGCGTGGCGGATCATCGTCTGCTCCGGGTTCATGAAGGGCGAGGTGGAGTACGCCCTGAACGCCCCTTCCGATAAGATAGACATCATCTATAACGGGGTTCATGCCGAGAAATTCGATTTCGATTTCCCGCCCGGCGAGGCCGCCGCGTTCCGCGCCACCTACGCCGCGCCCAACGAAAAGATCATCCTGTTCGTCGGGCGGGGCGTGCGCGAGAAGGGCGCGCAGGTGCTCATTGACGCGCTGCCGAAGGTGCGCGCCAGCTACCATGACGCCAAGCTGGTCATCGCAGGCGGAGGCTACCGGCAGCATCTGGTGGATCAGGCCAACGCGCTGGGGGTAGGGCAGCACGTCTATTTCACCGGGTTCGTGGCGGACGATATCCTGCTGCGCCTCTACAAAGTGGCCGATATCGCCTGCTTCCCCAGCCTGTATGAGCCGTTTGGCATTGTGGCGCTGGAGGCGATGGCTGCGCATACCCCCGTCGTCGTCTCGGATGCGGGCGGATTGGCGGAGATTGTCACGCCGGACGTGACCGGCACCGTAACCTGGCTCAACAACAGCGACAGCCTGGCCTGGGGCCTGCTGCGCGTGCTGCACAATCCACAGTTCGCCCGTGAGATGGCCGACCGCGCCTACGAGCGCGTCAAGACCGTCTTCAACTGGGATCGCATCGCCGCGCAGACCGCCGAGGTCTATAAGCGCGTCTGGAAGGAGTATCAGACTAGCCCATGGTAACGCAGGGAAAAGCGAGTTTCGTAATGGCACTCTTTTGGTTAACGCTGGGCTTGCTCTTGGCCGCACTCACGCCTGCCGCCGGGCAGCAGATCACGCTGGTCAAGAACGGCAAAAGCGCTTATGCCATTCTGCTGGCGCCGGGCGCGACCCCAGCCATGCGGCACGGCGCGGAGGAGCTACAGCAATTCCTTCGTCAGATGTCCGGCGCAAAGCTGCCGATTCTGGAGCCGGAGGCAGGCGCGTCGGATCTGCCGAGCCATCTGATCGTCATTGCCGATGCCAACGTTCTGGCGGGCCGGGGCGAGGGGCCGCGTCTGGGCGAAGAGGAGTTCCGTATCCACACGGAGCCGCCGCGCCTGGTCATCTCCGGCGGGGGCAAGCGGGGCGCGCTCTACGGCTGCTACGCCTTTCTGGAGGATGTGCTGGGCTGCCGCTGGTTCACGCCCCGCATCAGCAAGATTCCGAAGCGCAGAACAATCACCGTCGGGCCGCTAGACATGCGCGAGAAGCCCGCCTTTGAGTACCGCGAGCCGTACTACACCGAGGCTTTTGATAGGGACTGGGCCGTGCGCAATCGCACCAACGGCAACGGCCAGCGTCTGGATGAGTCGGTTGGGGGGAAGGTGAGCTACGGCAAGTTCGTCCATACCTTCAACGAGCTCGTGCCCCCGGATGTCTACTACGACACGCACCCGGAGTACTTCTCGCTCATCAACGGCAAGCGGATGAAGGGCTACTATCAGCTTTGCCTGACCAACCCGGACGTGCTGCGCATTACGATTGAGAAGGTCAAGCAGTGGATCAAGGAGAACCCGACGGCGACCATCTTTTCGGTGTCGCAGAACGATACCTACAACAACTGCCAGTGCGACAACTGCAAGGCGGTGGAGCGTGAGGAGGGCGCGCCCTCCGGACCGCTGCTGCGCTTCGTCAACGCGGTCGCCGACGCGATTGCAAAAGAGTATCCGCACGTCCTGATTGACACGCTGGCCTATCAGTGGTCGGAGGACCCGCCGAAGCTGACCAAGCCGCGCCCCAACGTCCGCATTCGCCTGGCCCCCATCGGCGCGTGCGTCGGCCATCCGATGGATAAGTGTGACGCGAACAAGCACGTTTTCGAGAACCTGGCCGCCTGGTCCAAGATCACCGACCAGCTCTATATCTGGCACTACAGCACCAACTTCGCCAACTACCTGCAACCGCTGCCCGACCTGGACGAGATCGCCGGGGATATTCCTCTGTTTAAGCAGCATGGCGTCGTCGGCTTGTTCTATGAAGGCGACTATGCGCCCGGCGGCGGCGGGGAGATGTCGGAACTCAAAGCCTACCTGATGGCGAAGCTGATGTGGAACCCGGACCGCGATCCGAAGCCCATCATCGCCGACTTTCTGGAGGGCGTCTACGGCAAAGCCGCGCCCTACATCCAGCGTTGGCTCGATCTGATGCACGCGGACGTGCGCGCCAGGAACGTCCATGTTCATATCTACGATCCGCCGACCGCGCCCTATCTCTCCGATACCACGCTGGCGGAGGGCGTGCAGCTGTTTGACGCCGCCGAAAAGGCGGTTGCCGAGGATCCGGTGGCGCTGGATCAGGTGCAGCGCGCTCGCCTGGCGCTGGAGTACGTGCAGCTAATGCGTGCGAAAGATGCGGGGACGCGCGAGGAACTGGCCCGGCGCGTGACCGAGAAGCTGACGCGGTATCATATCGGTCAGGTGCGGGAAGGCGAGCCGGTGGCGAAGTTCCTGGAACGCATCCAGCAAGCGCCGAGTGGCAAGACGGAGGGCGAAAAAAAGTGAGCAAGAGCAGGACACGGTGGCTAGGAATGGGGGCGCTGGCGGCGGCGCTGGTACTGACGTTGGCCGCATTTCGGCCCGGTCTAGCGCAGGAGGAAAGTATGCTGCGCGCCGCCGAGCCGCCCGCCAACGGCCTGTGGCTGGACACGCTCGACCTGAGCACGATACAGCAGGGCTGGGGTGGGCCGCACGCGGGCCGGTCGGTGGACAACAATCCGCTGACGCTCAAGGGAGTGACGTACCCGCACGGCATCGGCACCCATGCGATCAGCGAGTTTCGGGTCAACCTCAAGGGCGCGGCAGAGAAGTTCCTGTCTCTGGTCGGCGTGGACGACGAGAGGGCTGGGGCGGGCTCGGTGACGTTTGAGGTCTGGGTGGACGGCAGGAAGGCGGCGGAGAGCGGCGTGATGCGCGGAGGCGACTCGCCCAAGCTGCTCTCGGCGGATCTGAAGGGCGCCAAACGCCTGACGCTGCGCGTGGGCGATGCGGGCGATGGCTTTGAGAACGATCATGCGGACTGGGCGGGGGCGATGCTGCTGCTGGCACCCGGCGCGACCGCCAGGCCGGTCGCCGAAACGGCGCCGGTAGAGCCGCCGCGCATGGTCATTCCCCCGCCCGATCCCCGTCCCGCCATTCATGGCCCGCGTATCGTCGGCGCGACGCCCGGCAGGCCGTTCCTATTCCTGATTCCGGCAACCGGCGAAGGCCCGTTGACCTATGCGGCCCGGAACCTGCCCGCCGGGCTGAAGCTCGATTCACACACGGGCATTCTTAGCGGCGCGCTGGAGCAGCCGGGCACGACCATCGTAGAGCTAACGGTGCGCGGGCCGCGCGGCACGGCCCGCCGCAAGCTGACCATCGTGGGCGGCGATCACAAGCTGGCGCTCACCCCGCCGATGGGCTGGAACTCCTGGAACGTCTGGGCGGGCGCGGTGGATGCCGAGAAGGTGCGGGCCGCCGCCGATGCAATGGTCAAGAGCGGGCTGGCCGCGCACGGCTTCCAGTACGTCAACATTGACGATACCTGGGAGGCAGGCCGCGACGCGCACGGCGAAATCCAGACCAATGAGAAATTTCCAAACATGAAGGCGCTGGCCGACTACGTCCATAGCAAGGGCCTGAAGCTGGGCATCTACTCCTCGCCCGGCCCCAAGACCTGCGGCGGCTATGAGGGCAGCTATCAGCATGAGGAGCAGGACGCCAAAACCTACGCCAAATGGGGCATTGACTACCTGAAATACGATTGGTGCTCCTATGGCGGGATAGCCCAGGATAACAGCCTGGCCGAACTCCAAAAGCCCTACCGCGTGATGCGCGACGCGCTGGACAAAGCCGACCGGGACATCGTCTATAGCCTGTGCCAGTACGGCATGGGCAACGTCTGGGAGTGGGGCGCGCAGGTCGGCGGCAACTGTTGGCGCACCACCGGCGACATCAACGACAGTTGGGGCAGCCTCTACGGCATCTATACCAGCCAGGACGGTCACGAGAAGTACGCCGGGCCGGGCCACTGGAACGATCCCGATATGCTGGTTGTGGGGCGCGTAGGGTGGGGCAGCCCGCATCCGAGCCATCTGACGCCCAACGAGCAGCTACTTCATATCTCCATGTGGTGCCTGTTCTCCTCGCCGCTGCTCATCGGGTGCGATATGTCCCGCCTAGACAACTTCACGCTCGCCCTGCTCTCCAACGATGAGGCGCTGGAGATCAATCAGGACCCGCTGGGCAAGCCGGCGGGCCGCCGCAGCCGGAACGGCATGCTGGAGGTCTGGGCGCGGCCCCTCTGGGACGGCACGACGGCAGTCGGCCTGCTGAACAACGGCACGGAGCCAGCGGTCGTGACGGCGAATTGGGAGGACCTGGGCCTGCACGGACGCCAGCCGGTGCGCGACCTCTGGCTGCACAAGAACGTGGGCACGGCGGAGGGCAAGTACTCCGTCCAGGTTCCGGCGCACGGCGCAGTGCTGGTCAAGATTGGTCGCCCGAAGAAGACGGACTAGCCCTTCAGAAAGGGAAGCAGCATGACCATCCAGGATTACGTGGCCCGGCAGACCGAGCGCATGGCGGAGGCGCTGGCCCATTTCGTGGCGACCACCCCGGACGATAGGCTCGTCTGGCATCCCGCGATGGAGGGCAGCGCGCCCACGCGCTCTATTCTGGAGCAGATTAGCGAGTGCGTGACGGTCAACCGCCTTTATGCGGCGATGCTGCGCGGCGAGGCGGTCGCCTGGCCGACGGGCGGCTGGCCGGACATTCATTTCGCCAACGGGCAGGACGCGCAGGAGCAGTTGGTGACGAGCGCGCGCCAGTTGGCCGAAGCTATCCGCACCCTCGAAGATGCGGCCCTGAATCGCGAGTTTCAACACCCGCGCGCCCAGATACGCGGCGAGAACCTGATCCTGATGGGCTATCGTAACATGGCTTACCATGCGGGGCAGGCGAATTTCATCCAAACCCTCTACGGGGACGCTGAGTTCCATGTCCCCCCAACCTGGCGATGAGACGATCCCTTTGGGAGGCCGGACGCTGATGCGGACGCGCCTCGATCCGTTGGCCCTGCTGGAGCGCCCCGACAAATGGTATCTGGGCGGCGGAAAGGCGGCCATGTACGCTCCCGCCTTTCCGAAATACCTGGACACGCCCGGCTTTTGGGATGAGGCGTACTTTGCCGACATCCGCCTGGAGCGGCTGTTTTGCGTCCTCGCGCTGGACGAGAGCGCCCGCCCGCTCACGCTCCGCTGCGCCGTGCGCCGCTGGACGCCCGACCGCCTGACCCAGATATACACGGTCGAGGGCCTGCCGGGCCTGCGTCTCCAGGAGGAGCGCGTCGTCACGCCCAACGATACCCTGGCCTGCCGCCTGACGATTAGCAATTCCGGCACGCAGCCTGTCCACCTGCATCTGCTGCTCTGGAGCCTGCAAGCGCAGCGCGAACTGCCGCCGGACGGGTTTGCCACGACCGTCGCGGAGGTGCGGCGCGACCTCGACGCCCTCAGCTTCGCCCACTGCGTCCGCTACGGGCCGTCCGGCGAGACGCCCGCCGAAGTCTACGGCTGGGGAGAACGGCGGGGAACGGCGGAAACCGCTCCCCATTGCCTCTACGTCGCTCTGGGAGGCAGCCGCCTGCCCGACTCGTGGACGGTCAACCTGGCGGAGGGCTCCGACACGTCGCCGCTGTGGCAGGTCTCGGTCTTCCCGGAGAAGTTTCGCGGCGGCAGGCTGGCGCAGGAGATGCAGGCCGAGTCCGGCTGGAATCCCAACGGCCTGCTGCATCTGGCCCTGCACTACGTCGCCGAGGCGCAGCCGGGCGCTTCGGATGTCCTCACGTTCGGGGCGTCCCCGGCCCTGGATCGCGCGACCGCCCTAGCGAACCTGCGCGCGGATATGACGGGCGACGTCGTCGCGCAGAGCCGCCAGAACTGGGAGGACTATTTCGCCTCCGTGCCCTACTTTGAGTGCAGCGACCCCTACCTGGAGCGCTGCTATTGGTATCGCTGGTACGGCCTGCGCCTGCTCACGGTGGACATGGAGGCGGCGCGGCTGCCAGCGGGAAGCCAGGAGGAAGCCCCGGCGTTTCCCCTCTCTCACGCCGCCGACGAGGGGGCAGGGGATACGGGCCGCTTTCATGCTGCGGGAGCGGGGGAGAGCGAAACGCGGGGCCAACTGCCGTACTCCTGCGTCTTTGAGGGCATCGGGGCGTTTCGCTCGCATATCTCCTATTCAGCGCCGTGCCATATGCGCGAGAACTCCTGGAGGCGCGATCCGGCCCTGGCGATGGGCGCGCTGGAGAATTTTCTCGCCAACCAGGTGCTGCGCGAGGGCGCTGCCGAGGATGGCTTCCTGCCGGGGCATCTCTATCTTTGGCGGCGCGACCGGGGGTTTTATCACGCGGACTGGGGCGCGGCAGCGCTACAGGTCTACTACCTGACCGGCGATCGCCATTTTGTACGACGGGTGTATCCTGGATTAGTGCGCTACACCGAGTATTTCGACCGGGAACGCGACCGCGAGAGCGTTGGCCTCTACGACGTCATAGACCAGGGCGAAACCGGCCAGGAGTACATGAGCCGCTACCTGTTCGCAGACGAATCGGCAGACAGATGGCGCAGAATCCAGGTAAAGGGCGTGGACGCGACCTGTTATCTCTACTCGCTGCAGCGTGCGCTGGCGGTGTTTGCTCGCGCTCTAGGCCAGGACGACGACGCCCGATGGTGGGAGGAGAAGGCCGCGAGGACGCGCGAGGCCGTGCGCGCGCTGATGTGGGATCCAGAGGCGCATCTGTTTAAGGATGTCCATCCGCAGACGCTGCGGCGCTCACCCTATAAAGCCGCCGTCGGCTTCTATCCCTTCCTGAGCGACATCGCCACCGAGGAGCACCTAGCCGCCTGGGAGCACCTGAACAACCCGGCCACGTTCGGCACGCCCTATCCGGTTCCGGCTAGCAGCGTGGACGACCCCTATTTCGATGCCGAGGCGGAATGGAAGGGCAAGCGCACCAACTGCCCCTGGAATGGGCGCGTCTGGCCGATGACCAACTCCCATGCCGCCGAGGCGCTGGCCCGCGCCGCCCGCACGCTCGCGCCCGGCCTGCGCCCTGCCGCCGCCGAGCTCATCGGCAAATTCGTGCGCCTGCTGTTCCACGACGGCGACCCGAAGCGGCCCAACTGCTACGAGCACTATAATCCGTATACCGGGATGCCCTGCCTGTATCGCGGCGTGGACGACTACCAGCACTCCTGGATCGTGGATCTGATCTTGAAGCACGTCGTCGGCGTGCAGCCGGAGCCGGGGCCGGGCGGAACGCTGGTCATCGATCCTCTGCCGTTCGGTCTGGAAAGCTTCCGCGCCGAGGGCATTCCCGTGCGCGGCCATCTCATAGACGTCCTCCTGGGGCGCGCGGAGGGCTTCGTCGTGCGCGTGGATGACCGCGAGCGCGTCCAACTTCCGGCCCCGGAACGGGTGGAGATTACGCTTTGATACGAGGCATCGTTTTCGACTTTGACGGCCTGATTCTGGATACCGAGGCCCCGGAGTACCAGTCCTGGCAGGAGATATACGCCGAGCACGGCTGCACCTTGCCCCTCTCCAACTGGGTCGCCGGGGTCGGCAAGCGCAACGAGTCGATCTCCTTCTCGCCCTACGACCATCTGGAGGCGCAGCTTGGGCGGGCGCTGGACCGCGCGGCGATCCGGGAGAAGCGCCGCCAGCGCTACGCCGAGCTGATCGCGGCGCAAACGATCCTGCCCGGCGTGGAAGACTATCTGATGGAGGCCAAACGCCTCGGCCTGAAGATCGGCCTGGCCTCCAGTTCCGACCGGGAATGGGTCTCCGGCCACCTGGGAAAGCTCGGGTTACAGGCCCACTTTGAATGCATGAAATGCGTGGAGGATGTCCAGCGCGCCAAACCGGACCCCGATCTCTACCTGGCTGCCCTGGACGCCCTCGGCCTGCAACCATACGAGGCCATCGCGCTGGAGGACTCGCCGGTCGGCATTGCGGCGGCAAAGCAGGCCGGGCTCTTCTGCGTGGCCGTTCCGAACCCGCTCACCTGTCAGCTTCCCTTGGATCAGGCCGACCTGCGCCTCTCTTCTCTGGCAGAGATGCCGCTGGCGCGCCTGCTCGCGGAAGTGGAGAGAGGCCGCTCATGACCGAGCAACCGCTGGCGTTGACCCTGGACATCGGCACCTCCTCGACGCGCGCGCTGCTATGGGACACCGCAGGCCGCGAGGTCGAGGGCGTGCGCGCTCAGGTGCCTTATGCGATGCGCACGACCCCAGACGGCGGCGTGGAGATGCCTGCCGGGGAGCTGCTGGCCCACGTCGGGGAGTGTCTGGATCAGGCGCTGACGCAGGCGGGCGACCGGGCGAAAGCTATCCACGCGGTCGGCATGTCCGCCTTCTGGCACGCGCTATTGGGGCTGGATGCGCAGGGCGAGCCGCTGACGCCTATCTATAGCTGGGCCGATACCCGCTCCGCCGACGTTGCCCGCCGCCTCCGGACCGAGCTGGACGAACCGGCTATCCATGCGCGAACCGGCTGTGTGATACATCCGTCGTACTATCCAGCCAAGCTCGTCTGGCTGTGCCAGACACAGCCGCAGACGTATGCGCAAGTTGCCCGCTGGGTCTCTCCCAGCGAGTACTTGTTCCGTACGCTGTTCGGGCCGGACGCCTGCCAGGTTTCTATCTCGATGGCTTCGGGAACGGGCCTGCTCAACCAGCAGACCTGCGCATGGGATGCGGAAACGTTGGCCGCGATCCGCGTCCCGGAGGAAAAGCTCTCTTCCATCATAGACCTGAAGCAGAGCGCGCAGGGGTTGCAGGGCGAGTACGCGCAGCGCTGGCCCGCCCTGCGCGATGCGCCCTTTTTCCCAGCGGTCGGCGATGGGGCCTGCGGCAACGTCGGCAGCGGATGCGTGTCGCCGGAGCGGTTCGCCATCAATCTAGGCACCTCCGGGGCGATCCGCGCCCTCTGGGATGAGCGCGCGCCGGGAGCGCCCAATAACCTCACGCCGCCGCCGGGCCTCTGGCGGTACCGGGTGGATGCGCGCCGGCCTTTAATGGGCGCGGCCTTCAGCGACGGCGGCAACGTCTACGCCTGGATGCTGCGCACGCTGCAACTGCCTCCCGCCGACGCGCTCGAGCCGCAATTGGCCGCGATGGAGCCCGGCGCGCACGGCCTGATCTTTCTGCCCTTCTTAGCGGGAGAGCGCAGCCTGGGATGGCACCCGGACGCGCAGGCGGCGCTTACCGGCCTGCGCCTGGATGCCAGCCCCCTCGAAATTCTGCGGGCGGGGATGGAGGCGGTGGCGATGCGCTTTGCGCTGGCGGCCCAACGGCTGCGCGACCTCTTCCCGCAGGCGCGTCAGATCGTCGCCTCCGGGGGCGCGCTCGGCCACTCGCCCGCCTGGACGCAGATGTTCGCCGATGCCCTCGGCCAACCCGTGACGCTGGCGGCGGAGCCGGAGGCGAGCAGTCGTGGCGCGGCGCTGCTGGCGATGGAGGCGGCGGGCCTGCTGCCGCGCGCGGAGGAGGCGGAAGCGCGCCTGGGACAGACCTTCACGCCCAACCTGAGCCACCAGGCCCGCTACGCGGAAATGCTCTCCCGCCAGCAAGACCTTTATACCCAACTCATCGCACAACAATAGGAGGAGAGCTATGCGGCTGGCAGGCAAGGTAGCGCTGATTACCGGGGCGGGCGCGGGCATCGGCAGGGCGACGGCCCTGCTGTTTGCGCAGGAGGGAGCGTCGGTTGCGGTCGTGGATCGCAACGAGGCGACCGCGCGCGAAACGGTCGAGATGATCGCAGACGATGGCGGACGGGCGATTGCCATTCAGGCGGACGTGTCCCAGGCGAACGCGGTGCAGCGGATGTTCCAGGAGACGCTGAACGCCTTCGGAAAGCTCAACATCCTGTTTAATAATGCGGGGACGGTGGCGCAGGGGCGCGTTGAGGAGACCACCGAGGCGGAGTGGGAAGAGCAGATCGCCACCACCCTGACCAGTGTATTTCTCGGCTGCAAATACGGCGTGCCGATACTGCGGGCGCAGGGCGGGGGCGTCATTATCAATATGGCGTCGGTGGCCGGCATCATGGGCGTCGTCAACCGGGCCGCCTACTCGGCGGCCAAGGGCGGGGTCGTCGCCCTGACCCGCGCCGTCGCCCTCGACCATGCCCGGGAGAAGATACGGGTCGTCTCCATCAGCCCGGCCACGATTGAGACGCCCTCCCTGCGGGAGCGCATTAACACGGCGCCCGACCCGGCGGCAGCGCGCAAAGCCTTTGAGGAGCGCCAGCCCATCGGGCGTATCGGTCAGCCGGACGACGTGGCCTACGCCGCCCTCTATCTGGCTTCCGACGAGGCCGCCTTTGTCACCGGCAGCAACCTGATCGTAGATGGGGGCATGTCCGCGTGAGAGGACGCCGGGCAACTTATGCCCTTTGCTTTTCTGTATTAGTGCCCGGCGTCCTTATGACCGGCGGGGGCTTTGGTTTGGGCCAGGGCCTCCCGGATCGTCGGCTCTTTGGCGAGGATGCCGTCGAGTTCCTGGCGCGTCCAGTAGTGGCACGTCTTTTGTAGCAACTGGTGGGCCGCCAGGATATGCCGGGCCAGCGCCTCCCGCTCTTTCTCCTCGCGCGCGCAGCGGGCCAGGATCAGGTGCGCTTCGGTCGCTTGGACAAAGTAGCCGCATTCGGTCGCCCGGTCTACCACCTGTTGGGCCTGAATGTGGGCCTCCCGCAGCGTCTTTTCGGCCTCGGCCAGCCGCGCCAGCCCGAGGCGCACCTCGTTCTCCAGATAGGGATAGCCCAGCGTGCGCGCCACCCGCAGCGCATCCGTGTAGTAGGTACGGGCCTTGCCGAAGTCCTGGCGCGAGCGATAGATATCGCCCAAGCCCCGCAGCGCGTGCCCCTCATAATCCCGGAACTGCTCCTTCTGAGCGATCTGGAGGGCCTCGCCATGATTGGCTTTCGCCCGATCCATCTGGCGCACGCGCAGGTAGAGGTCACCCAGGCGCCATGTCCAGTAGCACATCGCGCGCGCATTCGGGCGCTGTGCGCTGATGCCCAGGGCGCGCGAGAGATATTCCAGCGCCGCCTGCGCCTGCCCCAGTTCCGCATGACAGACGCCGGCTAGCCCCGCCAGCATGTCCTCCTTCTCAAAGCGCTCGATCAGCGCCTCTTTGGCCTCCGATTTTTCCAGGGCCGCCAGAGCCTCCCAGTAATCGCCGCGCTGGGTCAGCACGCTGGCCAGGTTCTGCCAGGAGGCCGACTCGCCCTGCGCGTCGCCGGCCTGCTCGTCCATCGCGGCGCTGTTGCGGAAGCGCTCGATGGCGGTCTCGGTATCGCCGCGCAGCATGGCCAGCAGCGCTGTCTCGTTCTCCACCCAGCTTTTCTGCCAGCGTTCGCTCTGCCAGGCCGGGGTATCGCCCTGGCTGGCGGCGCGCAGTGGCTCCAGCAGCGCCACCGCCTGCGCGTAGTGGCCCCACCAGCGCAGCGCGTTATCCATGTTGTTGCGCCGGTAGATATGGTAGGCCTCGGTGTAGAGGCCGACTTGCAGGCAGTGATGGCACGCCTCCAGCAGCGGCTCATAATCGGCGAGCGTGCGCGGGCGGTCGGGCAGGGGAAGGCCCTGGGAGTAGTCCTTCAGGGCGCGGTGGGTCTGGTCGCGCTCGTCATCGCCCATGCGCTCGTAGAAGAAGGTCTTGATGAGCGGGTGGGCGGTTAGGCGAGGACGGCCCTCCCGCCGTTCCACGCTGACGAGCGGGCTCTTGATGATGCGCGTCACCATCGCGCGAAACTCTGGGCTGAAGGCGTCGCCTTTCTTGTTGAGCACCAGGAACGAGCGCTCGTCCACGCCGCCCCGGAACGCCGACATACGCGTCAGGAAGAAGCGCTCATCGGGATTAAGGCGCTGCCAGTAGGCATCCAGGGCCGCTTGCAGGCGAATGCCCTGCGCCGCATCCGGAGGAAACTCTCGGATCTGGGCGATGCCTTTCGGGTCGCCCTCGTGGAACCGGGTCAGGTAATCGGCCAGGACTTGCAGCGTCAGCGCGTGGCTGCCGAACCGCGCGCAGATGCGCCCCCGATCCTCCCCCTGGCCGGAGATGCCGAACGAGATCAGCAGCTCCTCCGCCGCCTGCGGCGTCAGGTCGGCTAGCTCGATCATCTTATAGCCCGACTTGTTCACCAGGTCGGCCAGCGGCCAACGAGAGGAGGTCAGCACCTGGCTGTTGGCGCCCTCGCACACGCCTTCCAGGAACTCGCGCAGGGCGCGATCCACGAACGCGCCGAAGTCCTTGCGGTTGCGGTCGGAGACCAGCAGGACTTCAATGCCGTCGAGGACCAGCAGATAGTGCCCTTTCTCCATCGCCTCGCGCAGCAGCACGCCCTTTTCGTAGGGAGAGGGATGCGCGACCGGATCGAAGTCGGGAATAAGGTAGCGGCAGGCTTCGGTCAGGAAGCGGTCGAACTCCGGCTCCACATAGAAGCTGAACCAGAGCGCGCCGTCCACGCGCACGTTGTATTTGGGAAGCTCGTCGAGCAGCTTGCGGGTCAGGGCGGACTTGCCGGTACCGCCGATGGCGACCATCGACAGGATGCGATGCCGGTTCTCATGGATCTCGGCGACCAGTTCGGATATCTCTTGATCGCGGCGGGCCCAGTGCGTGGGCAGCGTGTAGCCGTGAACAAACCGGAAGGGCAGTTGCGGTTTATGCATCGCCTGGCCGGATTCGTCCGTTGGAGGCGGCGGGGCCATCTCCTCCAGCCTATCCATCACGTCAGCAGGCAGTGCTGTGGGGGTGTCCGGTTGAGGCGTGTTCAGGGCGACCGCCGCCTCCGGCGTCAGCGCAACGGGGCCACGGCGGGCGGCTTCGAGCTCCTCCACACCGTCGCGCAGGGTCAACAGCGGCGCCTGAATCCGGCTCGTGTCCACTCTGGGCTGTGGGGCGCTTGCCTCCTCGGCGCTCTCCTGGGCCGGTGTGACGGGAGCGTTGGCCGCATGGACGACCGCCACGCCGGGAGCATTGGCGCGTCCGGCGGTGGCACCGGCCCATTCCACGGACGGCAACTCCTGCGGGAAGTCCCGTTCCAATCGGGCCAGCAGGGCAAAGGCCATCCCTTCGCGCTCTACCGAGAGCAAGAGCGCTTCGGCGCGCGCGCGGGGATCGTCGCCCGACAGCTTCTCCACGCCGACGGCGCGCGCCAGGTGCGCCTGGCCCTCCAGGTCATAATGGGCAGCAATAAATTGTAGCAGAGTATCGCGGTCGCTCATGAATCTTGCCTTTCCAATCGCTTGCGGGGTCGTTCTGGGTCTTGCTTGCGGCGTGGACGCGGCGGGCAGGGCCTTTGCAAGAATGTCGCCCCTTAAATTCGCGTCATCCAGGCTGAATCCTGCCCGCTGACGGCGCCTGTGAAGAACTTAACAGGGTCACGCACTGGTAACATCCGGTCTCCAGGCGCGTAACTTCTCTATAAAGGGTGAGGGGAAACCTCCCATTCACGCAAACGGAATAGCCCTGTCTCTATAAGGGACCGGCAGGAAATCACCTCTCCCGCGCGCAAATACCTTTCCAGCACCTGGTTTTCCAGCCACAAGGAGTAAGGATTGTGAGTGAACGTATCTCCCGGCGCCAGTTTTGCGGCAAAGCCGGGCAGGGAGCCACCGCTCTGGGCGTGGCAGCCTCCAGCGCCTTCGCGTGGTTACCTGCGCGCGCGGAGCCAGCTGAGGGCCGCAAGCGCAGGATGCACAACGACAAGATCACTCTTGGCGTCATCGGCTGCGGGGGCATGGGGCCGGTCAATATGTATACCCTGATGGGCAAGCCGGAAGTCGAGATCGCGGCCCTATGCGACGTGGACGCGGCCCATTTGCATCCCCATGCGGCCAACATCGCGAAAAAGTACGGCAAAAAGCCCGCTCTCTATACCGATTTTCGCAAGCTGCTGGAGCGCAAGGACATCCAGGCCGTCATCATCAGCACGCCGGATCACTGGCATGCGCTGCCCGTCATCTATGCCTGTGAGGCCGGAAAGGACATCTACTGCGAAAAGCCGGTCTCCCACGACATCACTGAAGCGCTCGCCATGGACGCCGCCGTCCGGAAGTTCGGTCGGATCGTGCAGGTGGGCACCTGGCAGCGCAGCCGACCGGAGTTCGTCAGCGCGCTTGCCTATGTCCGCTCCGGCAAGCTCGGCAAGGTAACGACCGTGCGCGCCTGGAAGACGGACGAGGCACAGGTGGGCCGCGACCAGATCACACTTCCGCCTTCCAGCCTGGACTACAACCTCTGGGTGGGGCCGGCGGCCTTTGAACCGTATAAGCCCAACCACGTTCACGCCAACTGGCGCTGGTTCTTAAACTATGGCTCCGGCATGACCGGCGATTGGGGCGTGCACATGATCGATATCGGCCTGCTGGGCCTGAGCTCGGGGCCTGATCTGGTGATGCCTGTGGAGGTCGCCAGCCTGGGCGGCAAGCTGGCCTATCCCGCCGATGAACGCACGGCACCCGATACGATGGTCTCGATCCTAAAATTCAAGAACCCGGACTTCGTGCTCCAATGGGAGACCGGGCGCGACCATCCGGGCCGTCCCTATCATGGGACGGAGTTCGTCGGCGCGGATGGCCGCAGCGTCATGGTCTGGCGGGGCGGCTGGGTTGTCCGCGACCGCGAGGGCCGGGAACTGCCCCGGGAGGAAGCCCCCGGCGTCAACGACCACTGGCAGAACTGGCTGGATTGTATCCGCTCCCGCACGCAGCCGCGCGCCAACCTGAGCTCGGTGGCGCAGAGCACTATCGTCTGTCACCTGGCTAACGCCGCGCTGCTGGCAGGGGAGACTGTCCGCTGGGACAAGGCCAAAAACGATATCGTGGGCCGTGCCGGCAAGAACACCCAGTCTTATTATCGGGAATATCGCAAGCCCTGGTCACTGCCGATACATAAGGTTTAAGTCCCTCCGTACTCGGACAGACCTCACCCCCGGCGGCCCACACCCCCAACCCACTGCCAGGGTCGCGCCTGCAATGGGTTCGGCCACTGCTAGGGTCGGCAAGGTTACGGCCCTTGCCTCCGCCTTGCGATCCCTAAGAACAGGGGAGGGGAGAGGAAAGCGTTGGCTTCTCGGTTCCCCCTCTCCTAAAATTGGGAGAGGGGGATAGGGGGTGAGGGCGACCCTATACCCTACACCCTATACCCTACACCCTACACGGGGGGTTAGGTCAGCAGAAAGGGGTTCCAGGATGCCTGAACGTGACCACGCCAAGCGCCAGCAACTCCTCTCATCCGGCTACTGTGTCTTTGTCGGGGTGCTGGACAGGCCCATGCTCGCAGAATTGACGCAGGTAACGGAGGATCTGCTGGCGCGGCAAACGCCCCAGGACGTGAAGCGTTATCGCTATCAGGGCAGCAATATCTTCGTCGCCTACCAGCATTCGGTGTTTGCCCGCCTGTTTGCTTGGCCGAAGGCGCTGGCGGCCCTGGCCGCGCTTGGCTTTGACGCGCCGAAATGGTGGAGCGCCTTTCTGCTCAGCAAGCCGCCCCATGCCCCGCCGCTCTACTGGCATCAGGACTGGTGGGCTTGGGATGAGCCGTGCAGCGCGAGTGAGATTCCGCCGCAGGTCTTTCTCATGTACTACCTGACGGATACCTCCGTGGAGAACGGCTGCCTGCGCATTCTTCCCGGCACGCACCGCAGGCGTATCCCGCTCCATGACCTGCTTCCGGCGGCGCACACCGACCAGACCTACGAGGCGTCACTGGACTCGCCGCTATTTATGCGCCACCCGGACGAGGTGGATGTCCCCGTAAAGGCGGGCGACCTGGTGATCGGCGACGCGCGAGTGCTCCATGCCGCCCACGCCAACCAGACCGATCAGCGCCGGACGTGCCTCACCCTCTGGTACCTGCCCGCGTATGCCTCGCTGCCTGACTCCATCAAAGCGGTGGCCGCGCGTAAGAAACCGCTGGAGCCGCCGGATTGGTGGGAAGGGGAGGTGGGCAAACGGATGGAACCCCTGATTCCCTACTACTCCGGCGACACCCAACCCGCCGCCTGGAACCGCAATCCGGGAAGCTATCTGCCCTCTGCCCCCATACGCGGATGCAAACCTTAATCCGCAGCTTTCACAGGTTAACCTGGATTTAAGGCCATTCACCGTTTGCTCCGTGAGCACGCACCTTTTGAGAGGGAGCCGCACGGTTGAGGGCATCTGCCAAAGGGTGAGCCGGGCCGTTTGTCGGCCCGGCTCACCTGCTGATTTGTTAGCGGCTGGCTGCTAGGTCGTGTCTGTGGCAAGCAGCAGGATGGCCGGAATCAGGAACAGGCCCTCCAGTGCCGCAAACCCGATGAAGAGCGGAACATGGGCCGGCAAGAGCAGCACTCCCGTCAGGCAGATCAGGCCCAGGACGCCGCCCATCGTCATGACCATCCCCGTTCGGGTGGGCCGCCTGGGGCGCACGATCCCGAAGAACAGCGCCAGCGCCACCAGTATATCCAGCGTGAACTGCATGGGGGCCAGATTATCATAAGCCGTGCGCGCGGCGACCGCCTGGTTATACTCTGCCAATTGCCGATTGTATACCGTCTTATCGCTGTCTTTCTGGACGGGCGTGGGCGCTGCTTTCGGCAGGGGCGGGGCCAGTTGGGGCCGGATAAATGGAAATAGCACGCAGAAGAGCAGGGTCGGGACGATCAGGCCCATCAGCACCGTGAACAGGAACTGTTGGAAGGGCGAAAGATGGGCCAGCCGCGAGCGTGGGCGTTCCGGCTCGGTAACGCTTGCCTGAGCGGAGTTGAGCCCCAGACTCCCCGGACGGCCCGGCGTGGCCGTGGCGGGGATAAAGCCGGGATGGGGCTGGGCTGTTGTGGAGGCCGACCCATTCTCCTGAGCGGTCTGATGGTACTCGACGACGGCCGTCTGGATCTGATCGAGCGAGAAGCCGCCGCTCCCGACGCGCGTGCCCTCCCCCTCCGGCATCAGGCTGCCAGTTTCCACCAGCCGGAGGGCGTTGGTCAGCCCCGTACGAATAGTCTCCACGCTCTCCGGGCGGCGGTTTGGGTCCAGCTCCAGGCACTTCATGATCAGCCGCTCCAGCACCTGAGGCACTTCCGGGTTTAGGGAGCGCACGGGAGGCCACTTGAAGGGCGCCGTCGAGGGATCTCGTCCGGTCAGCAGGTGATGCAGCGTCGCGCCGAGGGCGTAGATATCGGAGCGTGGGCTGGTCTGGCCCTGCCCATACTGTTCGGGCGGGGCGTAGCCAGCGCTGCCAAAAATGATCGTATCCGAGGTGGCTCCCTGGCGGACGCGGCGCGCGATGCCGAAGTCCACCATCGTAATCGTATCGTTGGTGCCCAGGATCAGGTTAGCGGGCTTGATATCGCGGAAAATAATCGGTGGGTTGCGGCTATGCAGGTATTGAAGCACATCGCAGACCTGGATGCCCCAGCGCAGCACGCGCGGCAGCTCGAGCGGACGGCCTCCGTTGCGGTCAACAATGCTCTTGAGGTTCTGGCCCTCCACAAAGTCCATTACGAAATAGACTTTGCCGCCTTCCCGGAAGAGATCGGTCACCTTGGGGATGCCGGGGTGGGAGAGCTTGCTGAGCAGGCGCGCCTCACTCATCGCGACGGTGATGATGTTCTCTCGAGTCTCGCCGGTATCGGCTTCGACCTGGTGCTCCTTGAGCGCATGCAGGGTACCGAGCTCTACGTGCTCCACCCGATAGACGCGCGCCATCGCGCCGCCGCCGATCAAGCCCAGAACCCGGTAGCGGTTATTAATTAAGCTTCCTTCTGCAAGGACTGCCCCTTGTGGCATTGTCGCACTCCTCATCATGCCTGGCCGGTAATGCAGGGGTCTGCCTGGGCGAGTCCAGCAAGCAGCCACAGACTTCTGCTGCCTGTCCAACGCGGCCTGTTATTACGCAACGCTTTTACGGTAGGTGTTGGCATCACCGTCACTCTATGTTAACAAATCGCCGGTGATCTGTCAAGCCAAGCGCACGGCACGCTCTGTATAGAATTCCAATGCGCTCGAATACGCGGTGAACCTAACCCCCCGGCCCCTTCCCTGATTCGCCGCTAACGCGGCAGGGAAGGGGGGGACCCGGCTTCTGCTCTCCCGGCAGGCTAAACCCTATCGCTGTGGGGCCTACGGCCCGCTGCCTTCCTACGCAGGCAGAGGTAAACCCTGGCTTCTGCTCTCCCCTCCCCTGTTCTTGGGGATCGCCAGGCGGAGGCCCGAACCATTGTAGGGCCGACCCTGGCAGTGGGTTAGGGGGTGGGGGCCGCTCCCCTCCCCTGTTCTTGGGGATCGCTAGGCGGAGGGGCGAACCATTGTAGGGCCGACCCTGGCAATCCGTTGCAGCCCCGACCCTTGCAGTAGGGGGTTAGGGGGTGAGGGCTATTGTCACCCTAGCGTATCTCGCACGAGCTAAACGTGAAGGAGTAAAGGCCGAAGTCCGGTGAAGTGGACGCCATCCGCAGCTCGTGTCGGCCAAACCGGGCGTTTTTTATCAGGTTGTACATTCGGGGCTCGTCTACGAGAATATAGCTGTTTCCCCGGTCATCGTAGCGAATATCGGCTCCCTTGTCCTCCGGGCGGACGGGCTTGCCATCCTGGGTAATAAAAACCCAGAACGGCTGGCCGCCCTCGGGCCGGATGACGGCATTGCATTCGAGCGCGTGGTAACGCAGGGCGATATAATCACGCAGGTCCTCGGTGGCGCGGCCGTGGCGTAGGCTCTCCATTTCGGTGCGCCAGACGCCCTGCGCGTAGATTTTGCCATCTTCGTGCGGGGCACCGGGATCGGTGAAGGTAACGATCTGACCCGGCTCAAAGGGCACCAGGTTGCCATGCTGATTGTTCTGACTGCCGCGCAGGCCGGCATAAAGCTCCGGCGTCGTGGGATAGCAGACCGCGCCGGGCCGGTCGGTGTCCCGGACGGGGGCCAACGGCTTGGGGAACTTCAGGCCGGGATGGACCTGGCGCAAGAGCTGCTGGATCCGCGCCTCGCTCTCCTCATAGTCGCCCTCGCCCGCGTGATCGGCGACGATCTGGCCTCGGGCGTTAATAAAATACTTGCGCGGCCAGAAGACGTTATGGTAGGCGTTCCAGTTCTTGTACTCGCTGTCTATGAGCACCGGCCAGGTGATGCCCAGCTTTTTGACCGCCGCTGCGACGTTGCGATGGTCTTTGGCAAAGGCAAACTCGGGAGTGTGAATGCCGATGATGACCAGGCCATCCTGGGCATAGCGCTGGTTCCATTCCTTGAGATAGGGCAGGGTGCGCAGGCAATTAACGCACGTATACTCCCAGAAATCAATCAAATAGACCTTGCCTTTTTCAAGGCGTAGCGGCTTGCCGTCCGTGTTCAGCCAGTCTTCCGGACCGCCAATTAATTTCGGCGCCGGCTGCGGCCAATTCTCGGACTCCAACTGATCCGGCGGTTCCGGACTAGCCGCTCTCACCGCAGCGGCCCCGGGGGCTCCTAACCTGCATCCAAGCAAAAATGCGGCTACGAAAAGAAGTGCCACGATAGCCGGTTTTGCGCCTTTCATAAAGGGGGATCCTTTCGTGACTCTTTTTTCTTTCAGTACGGTGGAGGCAGGGGAGAACGTTGCGAAACTCTGCCCTTTGCGGGTTGGTCGCTCCTGCCTATAAGTATCGGTATTTTCTCCGGTCAGACGCAGGATACCTGCCAGGAAAAGAGACCTCCAGGGTCCTTGCGTTCTCGGTGTTTTTGCGTTTTTGGCGTCCGCGAGGACGCCTTGGCCGTTAGGCCCCATAGCCGGGTACTTTCCGTGCCCGGCTGCAGGGCGGGAAAATGGAAGGACCCTGAGAGAGCTCACCCCAAACCACTCTTCTGCGCAAGGAGAGAGGAGAGTCATTTTTATGCAGAAGGGTGAACGGCAGCTTAGGAAATTCTTATTCACTTCCAATAGCCCCGAAGACTTGACAGGAGACATGCAAAAATGTTTTAATAGGGGGCAGTGAGGGGCAGGCGGTGATTTTGCATCTGGGATAAGTCCCAACTTCCGCGCCGTGAGCACGCCTATGATCGAGCTCCAGGACGTCAGCGTAGCCTATCGCAATGAAGTCGCCGCGCTCGCGCAGGTCAACCTGCGTGTGGGCAAGGGAGAATTTGTCTTCATTGTGGGGCCGACCGGAGCGGGAAAATCCACGCTGCTCAAGCTCCTCTACCGGGAAGAGAGACCTACCCAGGGCCGAATCCAGGTCGCCGGGCACGATCTGACCGCCATGCGCCCCCGCGAGATACCCCACTTCCGCCGCAAGCTCGGCATCGTCTTTCAGGATTTTGGCCTTCTTCCTAACAAGACCGTCTATGAGAACGTGGCGTTCGCGCTGCGGGCCATCGGCGCGAACAGGCAGACGATTCGCAGGCAGGTTCCGGCGGCGCTGGAAATGGTGGGCATGGCGCACCGCCCGGATGCCTTTCCGCATCAGCTCTCCGGCGGTGAGCAGCAGCGCGTCGCCATCGCCCGCGCCCTCGTCAACGATCCGCCCCTGCTTCTGGCCGACGAGCCGACCGGCAACCTTGACCCCGACACCTCGCTGGGCATCGTCCACTTGCTCAACCATATCAACGTGCGCGGCACGACGGTGCTGGTCGCCACCCACGACTCGGCGATTGTGGATCAGATGCAGCGGCGTGTGATCGCGTTCGCGCAGGGACGGCTGGTACGCGACGAGGCCCACGGCGCCTATCGGCAGGATGAGGCGGTCGTCTTCCATCGGGAGGTGAGCGCGTGGCGTTAAGCAGCCTGGGCTTTCTCATCCATGAAGCGTTTCTCAATATCCGGCGCAACGGCCTGATGTCGCTGGCGGCGCTGGGCACGGTGACGGTGGCGCTGACCGTGCTGGGCGCGGCGGTCTGGACGGCCTATCGCATTAACGAGATCGCCCAGCAGCAGCCGCTGAAGCTCGACCGCATTGATGTGTTCCTGAAGACAGAAGTGGAGCGCCCGCAGACGCTGGCGGTGCGGGATCGCATTCGCCAATTGCCCGGCATTCGGGCGGTGCACCTGATCACAAAGGAATTGGCCTGGAAGCAGATGCAGTCCAATGAGCCGTCTCTGACCGAGGCCCTGCCGGATAATCCGTTGCCGGACGTTCTGGAGGTGGAACCGGCCAGCCCTTCCGAGGTGGGCGCGCTGACCCAGGCGTTCCGGGATCAGGCGCGCTTCCCGGAGGTCGAGGCGGTCAACGCCGCCGGGCAGGCCGTCAAGACGATGTTGGGTTTCGCGCGTGTGGTCAAAGTCATCGGCGGCTGTGCGGCGTTGGGACTCTTTATCGCCACCCTGTTCATCGTTCACAACACCATCCGGCTGACCGTCTTCGCGCGGCGGCGCGAGATACGCATCATGCAGCTGGTCGGCGCGACCTCCGGCTTTATCCGGTTGCCGCTGCTGCTGGAGGGGCTGTTTCACGGCGTCGCCGGCGCGGCCATCGCCGGGGGCGTCGTCCTTTTTTGCGGGCACGAGGTCTCGCGCTTTATCGCAGAGCTGCAATCACCGCTCGTGGGGAACGTGCCCTCTCTGGTTCGTCCTGTCGAGGTGGTGGCCGGGCTGGTCGCTGCCGGAGCTCTCATCGGCCTGACCGGCAGCTATCTCTCCATCCGCCGCTTCTTGAAGCAGGTTTGACCTCACCCCGGCCTGCGGCCACCCCTCTCCTTCTTAAGCAGAGGGGGGAAGAGAAGCTTGGTTCTACCCTCCTCCCCGGCCCTTCTCCCTTGCAGGGAGAAGGGGAAGATAAGCCAGCACTACCTCTGCCCACGTAGGTGGGCAGCGGGCCGCAGGCTCTACAGCGGCAGGGTTTAGCCTGCCGGGACGGGGGCTTAGGTAAGATGAGGACATGCGCTTATGCCCTGGACGCTGCGAACCATCGGAAAGCGAATGGCGCTTGGCGGCGTGTTGCTCGTGCTGCTGCTAAGCGACGTCGCTGCCGCACCCCATAAACACCATAAGCCTTCCAGGCACACGGCGAGACATGCGCTCGTCGGGAGGGCGCGGCGGGCCGCTCTGGCCAAAAAGGCGCAGTTGCGGCAGAAGCTACACGGCATCCACAGCCATATCCATCAAGTGCGCGCCAAAATCCATGAGACCAAAGTACAGGAGCATGTGCTCAAGGAAAATTTGCAGGCCGTGGTAGTCCGGCTGGAGCAGGCACGGCGCAGCCTGGCCCGCACCGACGCCCGCCTGGAGCTTCTGGATACCCGGCACCAACAGACCCAGCGCCACCTGAAAGAGGCGCAGCAGCGGCTGGCCCAGAGGCGGCAGCTGCTTGCACAGCGCATCCGCTATAATTATCAGCGCGGGCGGACCGCCTACACCGATGTGCTGCTGGCGTCGCGCTCAACGTATGAGCTGCTCTCGCGCGGCTACTATGTGCGCCAGATCGTCCATAGCGATACCGAACTGATCCAGGGGGTGCGCGAGGATATCCGTCAGATCGAGGCGGACAAGCGGCAATTAGAGGCGCAGGAGCGGGAACAGCGCGCGCTGGCCGCGCAATTTGAGGCCGAGAAGCAGCAATACGAGGCGGATCGCGAGCGCAAGCGCGAACTGTTGCAGAACGTGCGGGAGGCTCGCGCCGAAGCCCAGGAGGAGCTGGATGAGCTAGAGGCCGAGTCGCAGGAGATGACCGAGCGTATCCGCGCGCTCTCCGCAGCGCTGCGCGTGCGGCGCGAGGTCATGCGGCGCGTGCAGGGCTTCTGGGGTGGGCGGCACCGCTATGTGCCCGACGAAGCGCCGACGGAATGGCACGGTGGGTTCATCCGTCCGGCGAGCGGCCCCATTACCTCCGGCTTCGGCTACCGCTATCACCCCATCCTCCATTACCGCCGGATGCATACGGGGATTGATTTCGGGGCGGGCTACGGCGCGCCTATCCACGCGGCGGGCGGCGGCACCGTCATTTTCGCGGGCTACACGCGCGGCTACGGCAACTGCGTCATCATAGACCACGGCGGCGGCGTTACCACCCTCTATGGCCACTGCTCGGAGTTGCTCGTCTCGACGGATCAGACGGTGCGGCAGGGGCAGGTCATCGCCCGTGTTGGCTCTACGGGAATGTCCACCGGCCCGCACCTGCATTTCGAGGTACGGCACAACGGCGTCCCCGTCCAGCCCTTCTAAACGGCGCGGCCTCTCGAATCAGCGCTTCCCTCCCCGACGGAAGGCGGCGGCCATCGCCCGCTTATTCTGGCGGCTGCGTTGGCGCTCTTGCCTCTCCGCCTTGCCCTTAAACTCCATCGGCGCGTTCTCCTGCTCGCCATCCGCGCGGCCGCGCAGGCGGCGTCGGGTCGCCACTATATCGTTCTTAAACTGCTGCGGAGTCGTCGGCATCGCGCTGCTTTGCATCTCATACGAGTCCTCGAACACATGCAGCGCTGCCTTCCGCACCAGCGGGCTAGGGTCTTTCTGCATCTGCGTTACGACCCGCATGTACTGCTCAAAAACCTCCCAGCCCATGCGGCAGGGACAGACCCGCCGCACGGCTTTGGCGCGCACGCTCTCGTCCGGCGATTGGATGTCGGTCAGAAAACGCTCTAGGTCGAATTCGCAGGATGCTTCCTCCTGATGCTTCTTTGCCATGCCGCTTCTCCCGATAAGGATAAAGGCTCAAGGATGAAGACGGAAGGATGAAATAAAGCACCTATCAACGCTCGCTTCATCCTTCCTCCTTATCTTTTTCGTTTTTCGATGCGTTAGCGCTAAAGTCCTGGGCCGCAGCGCGTATTCCTGGAAGCTCAGTAGAGAGTCACCTGCTGGGTTAGACCACCGTCAATATAGTAGGTACTGCCGGTAACGTAGTCCGACTCGTCGCTGGCCAGGAAAACGGCGACGGCGGCGACCTCTTCCGGCTTGCCGAAGCGCCCCCAGGGAATCTCGCTCAGCGCGTTCTGATAGGCCTGTGGGTCGTTCAAGACGGCCTGGTTGATGGGCGTGGCGATGGCTCCCGGGGCAATATTGTTGACATTGATCTTATTGGGAGCTAGCTCGACGGCCAGGTTGCGGGTCATCATGCGAATGCCGCCCTTGGAGGCGCAGTAAGCCGTATACTGGGGGAAGGGAATGTCCTCATGGACGGAGGAGATATTGATGAGCTTGCCGCTCTGGCCCTGCTTAACCATCTGCCGCGCCGCCGCCTGGCTGACGAGGAAGGTGCCGTAAAGGTTGACGGCGATAACCTTATTCCACTCCTCGTCGGTGACCTCCAGGAACGGCCTCTTGATCTCAATGCCCGCATTATTGACGGCAATGTCCAGCCGACCCAGGGCATTGACGGTCTCGGCAACCATCCGCTCTACATCTTCGCGCTTGCTCACGTCGCCGCCGACGGCGATGCCTTTGGTGGTAAAGCCGGCAACGAGAGCCTCCGCCTCTTCGCCGCGCGTGCCGCCGGGCAGGTAGTTGACGGCGACGTGGGCGCCTTCGGCGGCGAAGCGCTCTGCAATCGCCTTGCCAATGCCGCTGCTCGCGCCCGTCACCAGGGCCACTTTGTTTGCCAATCGCATGATCTGCCTCCTTTTGCTCGTAGGTACTATTGAAAGCGCCGGAAGAACGGCTGTATCCGAGGAGACGCCGGAACCCGGAACGCGCCGCATGCGTCTGAACGAAGGCTTTGTGGTTTCTCACTAGATACGTTCCGTGCCCGGCAAAGCTCCCAAATCCACACGAGGAAACGAACGACGGTATGGCCCCATCCAGGCGACCTTCACGCTCCGCGCGTCCTGAAGAACAGAGCCCGCGCAGGCCGACGGCTCCGGCGCGCACAGCCGAGTTTAAGCTGCATCACGGCGCATTGGCGCTCTTTGTGGAGGGCAGGCCGCGGCCCGCGCTGCTGATAGACGTCGCGCCGGACACCTCCGCCGAACAGATCCAGGCCTGCGCAGCAGCGAATGTACATCTCTACCGACTGGTAGATACGGCTCTCGGCTGGACGGGCAATGAACAATCGGACTTCACGGCTCTGGATGCGCGGATCGGAGCGCTGCTTGCCGCCGACCCGGAGGCGCGCTTTCTCCTGTTCGTGTCCGTGGATGCGCCCGAAGCGTGGCGCCAGGCCCATCCCGGCGAGTGCGTCGCCTACTGCCTCCCGGCCCAAACAGGGCAGACCGCGCCGCCGATGCAGTCCTGGGCCTCACGCCGCTGGCTGAACGAAGCGGGGGAGGCGCTGGCGCGGCTGGTGGCGCACGCGCGCCGGGCGGAATGGGAGGCGCACTGTCTGGGCTGCCAGATTGGCTCCGGCCCCGACGGCGAGTGGCGATACCCGGAAGCGGACCGCCTGCCGGACATCGGCCCGCGCATGACGGAGCGCTTCCGCGCCTTCGCGCTGGACAAGTATCGCCGCAATACGGGGCTGCTGCGCCGGGCCTGGGCTGACCCGAAGGCCGAGTTTAGCGAGATCGCCTGTCCCGACGCCGACGCCCGCCGCGCCACCGACTTCGGGGCGCTGCGCAATCCCGCGCGCTCCCGCCGTCTGCTGGACTATTACGAGTGCTTCTATGAGGCCCAGAACGCAGCGGCGCTGCACTTCTGCTCCATCATCAAGCGCGCTTCCGCGGGCAGGATGCTCGTCGGCCTCTCTTACGCGCCGATCTTTGGCCGGCCCGTGCTCCAGGAGGGCGGCCACTGGTTTCCCGAGCGTGTCCTCGATTCTGCGGAGGTAGATTTCCTGGCCAACGCCGGACCCGCCGACGGCAGCCGTTATCTCTGCGCGCCAACGGGCAGCCTGGCTCTGCGCGAAAAGTTCCTGTTCCATATTCCGCGCGGGAATCAGTCCCCTCAAGAGGCCCTGGCGCTGGCAGAGGCACACCACGCCGGCCTGATTCTGTCGGCGGCAACGCCTCCCGAAACGCTAACAGAGCTTCTGGGCGCGGCCAGAAGCGCGCTGCATCCCACCAATGGCGGCAGATCCCGACGGGCCGCACAGGTAGCGGTGATCGTGGACCCCGCGAGCATCCTCTACGCTGCGCCGGCTTCCTCGTCCACTGGCTGGCTGAACGAAGCCCTCCTCAACGGGCAGATGCGAGAGCTAATTCGAGTCGGCGCTCCTTTCGATCTTTATCTGCTCGCCGACCTGTTCCATGCACGCTTCCAGGATTATAAAGTCTATGTTTTCTTGAATTCCCTCTACTTATCGGAGGCGGAGCGGCGTCGGGTAGATGCCCGCGTCAAGCGCAGCGACCAGACGGCAGCGTGGCTATGGGCGCCAGGAGTGATCGGTGAGGAGGGCATTGAGGCGGAGTTGGGGCAGCGGCTCTGCGGGCAGCGCCTGCGCATCGAGGGCCAGATGACGAACCTGCGTTTGCGCGTCGTCAACTCCGGCGATGCCCTGACGCGGGGAATTAACATCGGCACGCCCTTTGGCCTCGACCGCCCCCTTGCGCCCACCGTCACCATCCCGGATAAGTCGGCGATGCGCCTCGGCGCCAATACGGCCGGGAAGACGGCCTTCTCCGTGCGCCGCTTTGAGATCTGGACGAGCGTGGTCTACGGCGCGGCTCCCGTGCCTGCTCTGCTGCTTAAGAATCTCTTGAGGGTCGAATAGACTTCTTGCCTCAGCGGATTCGAGGAGATAGGATCCGGATTGTCCCGGAGAACTGAGGCAAGGGGTCTGATGCGTTATCAGTAGCTTTTGTGGTCGGTGAGCAGATTCATGAACTCGGCGCGGGTAGATCTATCCGTGCGGAAGACGCCGAGGACGTGGCTGGTCACCATGTCGCTGCTCTGCTTCTCCACGCCGCGGGCCATCATGCACAGGTGCTTGGCTTGCAGGACGACCGCAACCCCCTTCGGCTCCAGAACCTGCTGTATTGCCTCGGCGATCTGGACGGTCAGGCGCTCCTGCACCTGAAGGCGGCGCGCGTACATATCCGTGATGCGCGCCAGCTTGGACAGGCCGATGATCTTGCCATCGGGAATATAGGCGATGTTGGCGCGACCGAAGAATGGGATCAGATGGTGCTCACAGAGGGAAAAGAATTCGATATCCCGCACGATCACCATATTATCGGAGTCCTCGTGAAAGATAGCGCCGTTGACGATCTTTTCCAGGCTTTGTTTATAGCCGCCCGTGAGGAAACGCATGGCCTCGGCGGCGCGATGGGGCGTCTTCACCAGTCCTTCGCGTTCTGGGTTCTCCCCGACCTCTTCGAGCAATCCGTAATATATTTCTTCCAATCGGTTTTTCATTAACTATTCCCATCCTCCCCCTGGTACTCGAAAAAGTTGCGGGCCGTTTCGCGCAGGACCACACGGTACAGGCGGGCGGGGGCTGGAATGTGGTCGCGCAACCTCTGCCAGATCACTTTGGTGACAATTTCTGAGGAAGGGATCAAGCCCTCAAATTCCGGGATGTCATAGTTGAAATGCCGGTGGTCATAGCGGTCAACGACCTCGCGATGGACGATAGCATCCAGCGCGTCCGGGTCTATCACGCGCCCGGTGCGCGTATCTGTCGGGCCGCCTACGGTCACCTCCAGAATATAGTTATGCCCGTGCCCGTGCGGATAGTTGCACTTGCCGAAGAGTTCTTGGTTCTCCTTCTCGGAAAGATGCGGGCTGTGCAGGCGGTGCGAGGCGGCAAACTCATAGGTGCGCGTCAAGAGCATCGTTCCTGGTTCCTTATGGGGGCCGCTTTCCGGCTGCGCGTGCCATTCCGCCCAATGCAGTGGAGTCTCCTCCAGCCGCAGCCGGACAAGCTTCGCCATCGGCGGCAGGTAGGGCGCAAGCGCGTCGGCGATGAAGGCGGCCAGATTCTCGACGGTCGGCGGCCGCTCATAGAAGGCGGGAATCTGCCGATTGATAAACTTCTTGTCCAAAAGTTGAACAACTTGCTCCTTAACGATGCGATCAATCTCCTTAATGTTGACGATGATGCCCGTTTTCGGATCGACCTCGCCCGCGACGATCACATCCAGCGTATAATTATGGCCGTGCGGCTCCGGGCTGGCGCTGAGGCCGAACAGCGCCCGGTTCTCTGCCGCCGTACGCGAGAACAGCCAATCGGCATGCGCCGCCGAGAATGTCACCCGGCGAGTCATTTGCAACATGGTCGTGCGTCCTGTCTGCCTAGCTTAAAGAGAGAGCCCGTGCCCCGCCATCTGCGCCCGGCCCTCGCTCTGTCGGAAATCTCCCTTCTTTTGTATCGTCATTCGCGGCTGCAAGTTCCCTTTCAGGGGCAAAATTTGTCTAAGCGCGGCGATAGGGCTGGCCCAGAGCGGCAGGCGCCTGGCTGGCCCTGCCGCCTAGCGCAAGAATGGCGAGGGTGACGATGTAGGGCAGCGCGAGAAAGAGCTGGTAGGGCAGGTTCCAGCCCAGCGCCTGCCAGCGAATCTGGAGCGCATCGGCAAAGCCGAAGATCAACGCCGCCGCCAGGCAGCCATAGGGGTTCCAGCGCCCGGCGGTGACGATAGCCAGCGCAATGAAGCCGCGTCCCGCCGTCATATCTTCCTTGAAGGTGTTCGTCTCTCCAACCGAGAGGAAGGCGCCCGCGATCCCGGCCATCGCGCCGCCGAAGGCCAGCGCCGCCGTGCGCAGCCGGGCCACGTTGACGCCGGCTGCCTCCGCAGCGACGGGCTGTTCGCCGCAGGCGCGCAGCTCCAGGCCCAGCCGGGTGCGAAACAGGCCCCACCAGACCGCCGGGACGGCCAGCAGGGCCAGCGGCGTCAGCAGGGTTTGATCCCAGAGGAGGCGGGGCAGGGCGGCGGTCTCGACGAACGAGCCGGTTGTGCCGAAGAGCGCGCGATAGGCCGTGCCCGTCACGCCCAGCGCCAGCAGGTTCATCACCACGCCGATGACCACCTGATTGGCCGTCAGCTTAATGGCAAACGCCGCAAAGAGCAGCGCAGTCAGAACGCCGATCCCGGCGGCCACCGCCACGCCCAGATAGGGATTGCCGCTCTGGCGCGCGCCCATCGTCGCCGCGAACGCGCCCAAAAGCATCATGCCCTCCAACCCGACGTTGACCACGCCGGCCCGCTCCACGATGTTTTCGCCCAGCGCCCCAAGCAGCAGCGGCGTCGCCATCGTCAGAGTCCCCGTCAGCGTTCCTTCCACCACACTCATCGCCTACTACCTCAAAAACGAAATTGGGAACCACCCGCTCCGCGGGGCTTTCAATGGTTTTAGTCCTCGGCGCTGCCGGCACGCCGCGCCCGCCACGCCCGCACCCCCACGACCGCCAGCACCGCCGCCGCCTGGATGATGTTGATCACGACGGAGGGCACGCCGGAGAAGCGTTCCAGGTTGCCGCTGCCGGCGGTCAGCGCCCCGAAGAAGAGGGCCGAGAGGACGGTTCCCAGGGGATGCAGTCCCCCAAGCAGCGCGACCGGGATGGCCGTATAGCCCCAGCCGGGCGAAAAATTATCGTAGAGGCGGATGGCAATGCCCAGCAGCTCCACGCCGCCGGCCAGCCCACACAGAGCCCCGGAGATCGCCATCGCCTGCATCCGTAATTTAGGGACCGGAAAGCGCGCCGCACGCGCCGCCTCCGGGTTCTGGCCCACGACGCGCAGACCAAAGCCCGCCGCCGTGTAGTAGAGGTAGAGATAGACGACGATGGCGGCCAGGAAGGCCAGCAGCACGCCGCTATGCAGCCGCGTCGGAATGCCGCCCGACCACGCCGGGGGGATGATGCGGGCAAAGAGCGCGGCGTCCGGCACCGGCTCCGACTGCGGGCTTATTCGTGCCCGTTCCTGCAATGGGCCGCGCACCATCCAGCCCACCAGCGCCAGGGCGATATAGTTGAGCATGATCGTGCTGATGACTTCCTGGACGTTACGGCGCACGCGCAGCCAGCCGGCAATGGCCCCCCAGAGCGCGCCTGCCGCCATCGCAGCCAGGATCATGAGCAGAGTCAGGAGGGGGCCGGGCAAGCTGGACGCAAAGCGCGCGAGGGCCGCGGCGGAGAGCGCGCCCATCAGCAGTTGGCCCTCGGCGCCGATGCTAAACAGCCCGGCACGCCAGGCAACCACGATGCCAAGCCCGGTCAGCAGCAGCGGCGAGGTTTTTACCAGCGTCTCCGAGAGGGGATACAGGTGGCCGCTGGACGCATTGCCGAACGCGCCCTCCCAGAGCGCCATGAGCGCCGTGATAGGGTTGATCCGTAGCGCCAGGAAGGTCAGCGACATGAGGGCCAGGAGGCCTGCGGCGTAGCCGAGTCCCTGCGCAAGCGCCCGCAGGGCGCGGAGGGGCCAGGCCGGCGGCGTGGTCTCCCCAGGCGGCTGTCCCGCAAGCGGCGCAGGAATCTCCGGCACGCCGGGCGTCTCCGAGCGCACGCTCATGCCGTCTCTCCGGCGGCGCTAGGCTTATCGGGAGGCGCAGCCTGCTCCGCGCCCAGGCCGCCGAGCAGCAAGCCAAGCTGTGTCTGGTCTACCTCGCTCACCTGGTACGGATGCAGCCGCCCGCCCGAGAGGATCGCCGCGCGGTCGGCCAGGGCCGCGATCTCGTCCAGGTCGGTGGAGATGAGGACGATGGCGGCACCGCGCGCCCGCGCCTGCCGTAGCTGCTCATGCACAAAGCGTGTTGCGCCGATGTCGAGGCCGCGCGTCGGGTTGACCGCGACAATCCAATGGGGGTTGGCGTGGAGGGCGCGGGCGACGACCACCTTCTGCTGGTTGCCGCCGGAGAGCGCCGAGACCGGCAGCGTTCGGCTCGGCGTGCGAACGTCGAACGCGCGTATCAGGTCGGACGCCAGTCGCTGGAGGGCTTTGCGCCGCAGGAACGGGCCGCGCCGGAACTGCGGGGCGCGCACTGCCTCAAAGAGCAGATTGTCCTCGACGGTCATGCCGACGGCCAGCCCAACGCGGCGGCGGTCTTGAGGGATATAGCCTGTGGTCGGCGAGACGCCGGCGCGAAATGGCCCGCCTTCCCAGGAAAGCGTGCCCGCCTCGATGGGCCGCAGCCCGATCAGCGCCTCCGCCAGCTCCGTCTGTCCGTTGCCGTCTACGCCGCCGATGCCGAGGATTTCCCCGCGCGCCACCTCCAGCGAGAGGCCCCGTATGGCCACCTCGCCCCGGTCACCACGAACGAGGATGTCTCTAGCGGCGAAGGCTGCTGCGGCGCCTGGCTCTTCAGCCTCCTTCGCTTGTGTTTGACCTAACCCCCCGGCCCCCTTCCCTGGTGTTGCACCTAACCCCCCGGCCCCCCTCCCTATAAGGGAAGGGGGTGACCCGGCTTGTCTTCTCCCCTCTCCTTGCGATGGAGAGGGGGCGGGGGTGAGGTCTCTCCCCTCTCCCACGCTGCGGGAGAGGGGCCGGGGGTGAGGGCCACAATCATCCCAGGTCGGGTCCCTCCCTTCCCTAGCGAGGGACGAGCGAGTAGGGAAGGGGGCTGGGGGGTGAGGTCCACCGGAAGAGGGGGACAGGGGGTGAGGGCTATCCGGCGAGACGCCGATCATCCAGGTGGCCAGTTGACGGGCGTCCGTCTCTGCGACCGGGCAGGAGGCCACACGGTTGCCGCGCCGCAGGACGGTCACGGTATCGGCTACCGCCAGGATTTCCGCCAGCTTATGGGCGATGAGGATGACCGCGTGGCCCTCCTCCCGCAGGCGGCGCAGCACCTGAAACAGTTCCTCGACCTCGTCGCCGGAGAGCACCGCCGTCGGCTCGTCGAAGATCAGCAGCCGCGCCTGCGTAGCCAGCGCTTTGACGATCTCGACGCGCTGCTGCGTGCCCACCGAGAGGTCAGCGATGCGAGCATCGGGATCAAGCTGCCAGCCGAGCGCGGCGGCGCGCTCCAGCGCCGGAGCCGCCGCCTCCCGTGCCGCAAACGTGCCGAGGGGCAGGCCGCTGCCGGGGCCGCGCGCCGAATCGAGCGCCAGGTTCTCAGCGACGGTGAAGGCGGGCGCCAGCGTGAAATGCTGATGCACCATCGCGATCCCGAGCGCGCGGGCCGCGCGCGGCGAAGGGATGCGCACAGGATGCCCCCACAGGCGGATTTCGCCCGCGTCGGCGTGCGTCAGGCCGGAGAGGACGTGCATTAGCGTGGACTTGCCCGCGCCGTTTTCGCCCAGCAGGGCGTGTATCTCTCCGGCACGCACGGCCAAATCCACGCCGTTGAGGGCCAGAGTGGGGCCGTAGCGCTTGACGATGCCGACCATCTCCAGCAGCGGAACGCCGTTATTCGGTTGCGCTTGCGGCGGCCCGTCAGTGGTCGCCGCCTCACGCGCGGACCTCATGCGGAGCTATCCTTTCGGCACGGCCAGTAAGCCCTCCGTGATCTTCTTCTGGGTCTCCTCCAGCCTAGCCTTGAGGTCGGCGGGGATTTTATCCGCTAGCGCCGGGTTAAGCACGAAGCCGACCACGCCCTCTTTCATCCCGAATGGCCTGTTGTTGGGCTGGAACGTACCGGCCTTGACCTCTTTGGCGATGGAGATAAAGGCTTTGTCGTAGTAGATGGGCGCGCTCGCCAGGATCACATCGGGCGCGGCCTTGTTCTGGTCGCTGTTGGTGCCAAGCGCCCAGACGCCTCTATCCTTGCGCTCCTGCACGGCGTTAAAGACCCCCTGTGCCGCCGCGTCCACGTCCTGCATGATGACGTCTGCGCCCTGGTCAATGATGGCCAGCGTGGCCTGCTTGGCTTTGCCGACGTCATCCCAACTGCCGGTATAGAGCGGCTTGAGCACCTGGATAGTGGGTTTGACCGCCTTTGCCCCTGCCTCAAACGCCTGGAAGACGCTCTGCACGGGCGGAATCTCCTGGGCGCCTACCAGTCCGAGTTTATTGGCCTTGCTCATGCTGGCCGCCAGCATTCCCTCCAGGTAGGCTCCGTCTTCCAGCTCAATAATGATGGGCGTGGTGTTGTGGCCGACCTTGCGGCCCGACGAGATGACAAACAGCGTCTGCGGAAACTCGCTCTCCATCTTAAGCGCGGGTTCCTCGTACTCGTTGCCGTGCCCATAGACGATATTGAAGCCTTTGCTGGCGAAGGCGCGCAGGCTCTCGTCCCGCTTTTCCGGCGTGCTCTGGCTGTCAACGGAGGGCGAGTCCTGCTCGCTCAGGTTGAGTTCCTTGCGCACGGCCAGCAGCGCATTGTAGGCGCCCGCGTTCCAGCCGTTATCGCTGGTCGGGCCGGACATCACCAGCGCAACCCGGAAATTGCCGCCGCTACCTGTGCCGACGCTGGCAGCTTTCCCGCCGGAGGTGGGGGCTGCGGTCGCGTTCTCGTTGGCGCGTCCGCAGCCGAAGGCCGCCAGCGCCAGCGCGGCGGCGAGCGCCGCCAGGAAGGTCTTTCTGCTTAGTGGGGTCCAAAGGGGCCTTTGTCGTAGGCGCATTCTATTTTTCTTCTCCTTATAGGGGAATTCGGCCAGAACGTCGCTATGCAAGCCGGCATTACCTGCCGGTAGGGGCAGCCGGAGGCGTCATCGGCTCCGAACCCGGCGCGGCCAGCGAGTGCAGGAGGGCGTTGGGCGACTCGCCGTGCGGCCAGGCGAAGGCATGGCGGAACGCCGCCTCCTGGCAGCGGCGCAGTTGACCGAAGTCAATCACATCCAGGGTCAGCAGGTTTTCGTACTCAAAGGGCAGCCGGACGTTATGCAGGCCCGGATTATCGGTACAGATGGCGACATCCACCCCGGCCTCCTCGCAGCGAGTAAAGACCGTGCGCAGGACGCTCAGGTCGGACAGGGTTCCGGTCTTGAGGTAGGAGGTCGGGCAGATCTCCAGGCATTGCCCCCGCGCCGCGACTAGAGGCAGCAGGTCGGGCCGCTCTAGCGGTATTTGCAGGCCGTGCCCGACGCGATCCAGATAGGGCAGAAGCTGCGGGTAGAACCCGTTGGCCGTCTCAAACAGGTGGCATGTGGTCTTGAGGCCGAAGGAGCGCGCATAACGGAACAGGTCCTCCAGATCCTCGAGCCGGGACGCATAGAGCGTATCCGGCCCGGCCAGATCTACCCCGCAGACCAGGTCCGGCTCGCTGGCGGCCAGCTCGATAATGGCGCGGTTAATCTCGACGGGCAGACGGCTGTGCATGCAGAGTATCTGCCGCATGCGCAGCGGATAATCCGGCTGGTAGCCCGCCTCGCCGATGACGCGCACCACCTCCCGCATCTGCCGCATCCGATCCGCCGGGCTGAGATGGGTGTCGGTGCGATAGTAGGGCGTGTGCCGTAGCTCTAGATAGAGAATACCCTCAAAAATATAGGCGCCGCGCACGAGCTTGGAGACGAAGTAGGGCAGCGTCTCCAGGCGCTGTACCTGCTCAACGAGCGTGTGCAGCTCCAGGAATTCGGTGAGACTGGCGCGCGGGCGCGTGATGAACGCCTCAAAAGCCTCGTACTGCGGGTAGACCTCGGCCAGGGGATGGCCCGTGCGGTGGAGGAAGCGCCAGAAGATGCGCGGCACGATGGCGCCCCCCAGATGCCGGTGCAGTTCCGCATGCAGTGACATACACTTCCTTCCTAATGCAGATTTCACCACCCGCTAACGCTAGAGGCACGGAGAATACACGGAGAAAGGCAAAGAGAAAGACAGAGAAAAGACCAGAGTTTGAGACAGGATTAACCGGATGTACAGGATTACATCAAGAGAGAAGCCCGGCTTGTCTGTGTTGTTGAAATCCGGTTCATCCCGTTCATCCTGTCAAAAAGGTTGTTGTCTTTCTCCATGTGGCTTTTCCTCCGTGTCTCTGCGGCTCCAGCGTAGCGGGTGGTTTCATTATATCACGTTTGAGCGTCCGGTGCGGGCAGGCGCAGGGCCAGCGCAAAGCCAACGGCAATGACCAGGCTCGTCAGCAGGAAAAGGACGGGAACGCCGGACACGCTCAGAAACTGCTTCTGCTGGACAAGCAGGCCGCCGAAGAACGGGTAGAGCGCGGAGGGCGCAAACAGCAGGTTGAGCAGCGCGACAAAAATGGGCCGCTCGTCTTCGGTAATATGCGAGAGCAGGAAGTGGTTCATCACGATCCACATGCCCCAGCCCAGGCTGCCGCCCATCAGCAGAAACACGAGGCCGAACAGGAGGGGGTGGAGCGTGCCGACGGTCATCGCCAGAACAGGAGACAGCAGGCAGGCCAGCGCCAGGCCGCGCACGGCAGCCGCCGGGCTGCGCTTCTCGCTCAGATAGGTCCAGACGGGCATCAGCGCGACGATCCCGACGGCCTGCATCACCTGATAGGTGCCGCCCCACGCGTCGTCCAGGCGGAAGCGGCTGAGGGCGTAGAGGACGTAGAAGGGCGCAGAGGCCGAGCCGAACCCGACCAGCAGTTGAATCAGGGCCAGCCGCATGAAGGTAGGGTTGGCGCGAATCAGGGCGGGCAGGCGACGGAAATAGTCGCTGAGCGGTGGCCGCCTCGGAGGGGCAAGATCCGGCGCGGGCGGCTCCCGGATCAAGAGTACGCCGACCATCGAAATCTGCATCATCAGCGCAAAAATGCCGGCCAGCAACGCGTAGTTGTGCGGGTAGGGCAGGCGAGGCGAAGCTAGGATGTTGCGCACGATCAGCGCGGCAATGCCGATGCCGGCCAGCCCGGAAGCCAGTTGCGTGGCGGCGAAGAAGCGCCCGCGCGTGCGCGCCGGGAAGGCCCGTGCGACGATCTCCATCCAGGGAACATAGCCCAGGCCGTCGCCAAGCGCCCAGACGGAAAGTATCAGGAAGGTTGCCAGCAGCGCGAACAGGCGGGACAGTTCCGAGTCGGCGGCGTGCCAGAGAAAGAAGGGCAGTATCAGCAAGGGCAGGCGGGTGAGGCCGGCGATCCAGGCCAGGATCGGTTTCTGGCGCGGCAGGCCGTGCGCGGCATAGGCGACAAACACCTGCACGGCATTAAACGAGAGGGTGCGCAGCGCCGCAAAGGCCCCAATGAGCACTCCTGTAGCGCCCAGGCGCTCCAGCAGCAGCGGCAGCACGGCGCTCAGATCCAGGAACGCCATCCCGACGGAGAAGCAGGTCACGTCCAGCATCAGCGCGCCCAGATTCCAGCGCACCATGCGCGGGTCGCGCCCGTCCGCGCTATCTGCCATAGCAAGGTCTGGCGCTATCTCTTCCTGCGCCGGCCCTGGGGCGTGGAGGCGCCTGCCCGGCTTATCGGAACGCGAGAGCCTGTTGGTGGTCTTCTGGGTCATCGTTTGAAAATGGAAACGGAAGCTACGTTCAGGATACCCGAAATGGGCCACTTTCTCGCTGCCTGGTTTGAGGAAAAGCTAGGTCCCCCTCTCCCGACGTTGCGGGAGAGGGGGACAGGGGGTGAGGGCCACAGGCCGTGGGGTTAGGTGCCCGATCAGATCGGGAAGGCGCGGTAGGTGCGAACGCCGAAGATCGAGCCGTAAATGGCCCACACGCTGCCCGTCATGTAGTCGCCCAGGATCAGGCCGATGAAGAACGGGATATAGCGGCGGTAGGACTTCATGCCGCCGTAGCGGATGATGAGCAGCTTGATCAGCCAGCCGATCAAGGTGGCGCTCCAGAGCCAGTGCATCGTAAACGTCCCGGCGACCGCGTAGCCGATGGGATGGAACGGCCACCAGGTGAACCGCGAGCGCATCGCCATCAGGAACGCCGTTGCGAGCAGCCCGATGCCCACGCCCTCCATGCGGGCCAGGTCCGGCTTGGTCGGATTGTCTACCCAGTCCTTGAGGGTCTGCCAGGGCACCTTGCCCATGTCGGTGCGCCAGCTATTGACCTTCGCCGTCGCCGCGCCGTTCTGGTAGTAGCAGGTCAGCACCGCCGCCCAGGAGGAGAGCGCGCCGACGATGGTCGCCAGCACAATCACGGCGGCCACATGCCGCAGGTTCATCCGCGACGACTCTCCGATCTTCATCGCCTCCAACTGGTTGGGCATCTCCGTGCAGCGGTAATCCAGATCGTGCCAGAGGATCATGTGCAGGCCCACCTGATCCGCGAAGCTAAACGCCCGCGTTCCCACGCCCGCCTTCATCAGCCCGTGTACGTTCATGTCCGGTCCGAAGCCCCAGGGCAGGCCCGCCTCCGCCCGAATCCGCGTGAACGTGATGACGTAGAGGTAGTAGAGGCAGAAGAAGACAATCGGCACGTACCAGCTCATGCCGATGGCGATGCCGAAGGCGACCAGCGCCGCGAACCCGGCCATCCCGCCGAAGAGTGCCAGCCGGTAGGACATCGGCTCGTTGGCGTCGTCTATCTCGCGGGTGCGTGCCAGGTGGAGGGCCTGCCGAAACGCTGCCTTGAGATGGCGGCGCATCCCCCAGAACGCAAAGATGGCCACGCCCAGGAACGCCCCCGCCGACTGCTCGCCCACATACGGGATGCGCGACATCGCCAGGCTCGCCCCCGGATCGTGGTAGCCCAGCGCTGTCGCCGCCACGTTCTGAAATTTGGCGAACAGGTAGAAGAACCAGAGCGAGAAGGCCACATCCAGAGGCAGGAAGTAGGTCAGCCCGATAACCAGCGGATAGAATCCGAGCACCAGCTCGCCGACGCCGCTCCAGGGCGGGTTGTTGGCGAAGAAGGGAGTCAGGTTCAGGCGCGGATCGCTCGGCTTGATGGGCAGGAAGGGAATGGAGGGATACAGATAGTTCAGGCTCGCCAGCGACTCCAGCACCACCGGAATCAAAAACCCGATCCACATCTGCCGGCTGGTGAACATCTCCACCGAGCCGCCCTCGCGCGTGATCTCCAGGGGCAGCTGCACGATGGGAAAGCTCAGCCGCTCCTGGTCCATCCACTGCTTGCGGATGAGCGCGTTCAGGCAGAGCATCACCCACAGCAGCACCACGATATAGGCCGACCAGACCAGGATGGGCGAGAGCCAGCCGAGAACATGGTCCCACCTCCAGAAGGTGCTCTGTCCGATGTAGTAGGCTTTCATGACGGACTCATCGGGCAGCAGCCAGCCGCGTATCGCCGGCAGGAAGGTCTCTTTCCAGCGATTTTCGGGGGTTCCGTAGTAGAAGATGTTGCCGAGGAAGGTATTCAAAAACTGGATCATGCCGATGCCCGATATGCCTATCGAGACGGTCTGCATGATATAGATATACATCAGCTCGGCCTGCGTGAAGGCCCAGCGCGGGAAGAACTTTTTCAGGAACAGGTTCAGCATCACCAGCACGAACAGGGCGAACACCACCGCGATGATCAGCGACATCGCCGCCAGGTCGGTCGCCTCGGCCACAATTTCCGTGTACTCGTTCCAGTAGCACATCAAGGGAATAAGCAGCAGGCCGATGAGGAGCGCGCGGGGGGTGATGCCGGCAGGCCGGGCGCGAATGGAGGCGGTCTCGGTCGGCGTCTCCGGCTCTTGCGCCCATTTTTGAAGTCGAACTGCCAAACGTGAAACCCTTTCAATAACAGATTTGGGAAATCCCTTCCCTAAACGGTTCAAGGGAGGACAGCGACGGGTTAGAAACCCTTCGCTATAGAGCCGATGGCTGTGTGTCCCTCCGGGACACCCTTCCTATCGGCAGCCGGCACGTGTCCCGCAGGGACACGCGGCGCGTAGCGCCCTACAGCGAAGGAATTCTATTCCGTCGCTAAAACCGATTTGTCCGCCCCTAGACCTGGAGTGGAAGTAAGGATAGGGACGGGCAATTAAAATAGCAACTGGTGCCGGTGCATGGCGATGCTTTGCAGGAGGCCGATAGAGGCCAGGGCCACGATCATGTTACTGCCGCCATAGGAGAAAAACAGCAGCGGCACGCCGGCGACCGGCATGATGCCGATATTCATGCCGATATTGACGATCACGTGAAAGGCAAACATCGTGACGACGCCCGTCGCCATGAGCTTGCCCAGGATATCCTCGTCGGCGGCGGCGATGATGAACACGCCCCGCAGGAGCAGAGCCGCATAGAGCAGCGTTACCGTTACCGAGCCAACAAACCCCAGCTCCTCGCCGACGTCGGTAAAGATAAAGTCGGTCTGCTTTTCGGGGACGTAGCCGCCGCGCACCTGCGTGCTGTGGCCCAGCCCTTTGCCCCACATTCCGCCGGAGCCGATGGCGATCCGCGCCTGAAGAACGTGATAGCCGGTCTCTTTCGGGTCGGCCTCCGGGTTGACAAACGAGATCAGCCGGTTTTTCTGGTAGTCCTTCAGCTTGCCCGAATACCACAGGCCCGTAAAGAGCAGTACACCGGCCAGCAGAATGGCGATGAGGTGGAGGATGCGTGCGCCGGCCATATAGATCATGCCGAACCAGATGGCAAGGATGACCAGCGCCGTGCCCAGGTCCGGCTGCTTGAAGATGAGGGCGACGGGAACGGCAATGTAGAGGAAGGAGAGCAGCAGCGTTTTACCCTGCTTGATGCTCTCGTGCCGCTTCGCCAGGAAGACCGCCAGCGTGATAATCAGGAAGAGCTTGGCGAACTCCGAGGGCTGTAGCTGGAATCCGCCGATGTTGATCCAGCGCGCCGCGCCCTTGGCCGCGTGGCTCAACTTGCCGCTGCTCACCAGCGCCAGCAGCAGCAGGTTCAGCGCGTAGAGATGCCGGGAGAAGCGGGCATAGTGGTGATAGTCTATGAAGGCTGCCGCCGCCAACCCCACCGTCCCGACAGCCATCCAGAGGATCTGCTTTTTATAAAACGGGGTGGGATCACCGCGCGTGGCGCTAAAGATGACGATAACCCCTAGCGCGGCGATCAGGTAGGTCAGGGCCAGCAGCGGCACGTCCAGATTTTTGCGTAGTCGGGCGCTGAGCATAGCCAAATATTATACACCGTAGGCGCCCTGTTGCCTATCGTGTATTGGGGACGCTATCAAGCAGGCGTGCTTGTAGGGGTATATTTCCGACCCCGTTTCCTGTCGTTGCGTCCGGGCCTGCGCCGGGATCGACTATTGCGGCAAGTATATTTCCGACCCCGTTTCCTGTCGTTGGCAATGGACGCAGTATTGATAGACGAGTCTGGACAAGCGTATATTTCCGACCCCGTTTCCTGTCGTTTACTGCTTAATGGGTAGGCCGCGCGGCGTCTTGCTTGAGGCGACCGGCTCCATGAGGATGCCGTACCGAACCGCAGTCTCCAGAGAGATCGGATGCCCGGCGGGCAGGTAGGCTGTCGGACTCTGGGTGCGGGCCATCATCAAGAACGGCTCAGAACCCCACCGGAGCCTTTCCGTCCCCTCAGCGGAGAGCAGAAGGCGTCGGATTCGGGGGCCGTCCAACTCGATGAACCCCTCCCAGGCGAGGCGCACGTTGTGGCTGTAGAGGAAGCCGCTGTCCGGGCGGTCTAGCTGGCTTTCGACCTCCGAAGTTCCCTCCACGCGCAGCGTCTTGCGTTGGCCGTCGGCACGTATCGGCTGCGCCCAGAACTTGATCTGCGCCGGCCTGGTTTCGTGCCCGCCGAGAGGATTATCCAGCGGCTGCACGTCAAGATGCCCTAGGTAGGCGTGAGTCGCCACCAACCAGGCGAACCCTTCGGGCAACTCGACACGCTCAGTTCCCGCCTGCGCGCATCTGCGCAGCAACTCCGCCTGTAAATCCGGGGGAAGAGAGAACTGGTCCTCGATGTAGTGTTCCTGTGCCCGTGTATCGGGAGAGTACTGGCCGTTCTTGTCGAGCGCGCGGCCAATGACCTGCGCCGCAAGTATTCCTTCCGGGAGGCGAGGGCTGCTGATGCAGGGACTATCCGGCGTGTGGAGGGCCAATTGGGGAGAGGGCCGGGCTTCCTCGTTGAAATCGGGCGCGCGCTGGGACGGGTAGCGCATGTACCGTTCTGTCACGACAGGCTGTTTCGCATCCGGGAACTGTCGGAAGCGCTGTAAAGCATGGTCGAGCGCATCAAGGACGGCCTTGTTATCGTCGTACATCAAGGTCCACTGCAAGACTTGGCCATCCTTGTTCAGTATCGCGAGGCCCTGCGGGACGAGCCGGGAACGCCGGATGGATTGAAAGAGCCGCCCTTCTGCATCGCTGCGCGGCTGCTCCATATCTGCCGCCCGCACGGCGACAGGCACGAAAGCGGCCCTGACCCGACGGATGACCTCCGGGTTCGCAAAGACCGTCTCACGGACGGCCCCGGCGAACACTCAGCACCGCTCGTCGTTCGGGTGATGGATGAAGACCCACAGCAGCACGGGCTTATTCCGTGCGCGCGCCTCTTGCAGCCCTTCCAGCAGGCAGGTCTTCCACTGAATTTCGCGCCAGACGTGCCGGGCGGGGCGCATAGCCTCGATCTTCTGCTTCAGCGCTTCCGGCGTTTCGCTCTGCGCCGCGTTTGCGCACGGCCCGGCGAGGACCGCGCCGGTTAGCAGGGCGCTGAGAAACAGGGTTTCTGTTTTCATGAGATGCCTCCACGTGCGGGGAATACCTCCTTCTTCGCACGATGGGACAGACTTTCCTGCTGGAACGGCACGGAGGCTGCAGGTTCCGGCGATTGTGCTGCCGGGCGGGTGCAGTAATCCTCTGGGAAGTGATTTCCCACGCCGTCGCGCGGGGCATTCGTGGTACAATACGTTGGTCTTTTTCAAAGCTATTTCTGAACGGCCAGAGAGAATTTTGTTCTGATGGACCCGCCGCGACTGATCGTCTTTTCCATACCGCTTGTCTCGACCTGGGTGCTGGATGAAACGCACCGGCTGATGTTTGATGTCGGCGATGGCGCGTGCGCCATGCTGGACGGTAAGATTCACCGGGTCAACCTTATCGCCCTGACGCACGCCCACCGTGACCACATCGCCGGCCTGCCGCAACTACTCAACCTGCGCGGCGGCGTGGCGGCAGCCAGCGGCGAGCCCCTTTGCGTCCTCCACCCGGACGGCAGCGGCTCCTTTCTGGCGCTGGGGCGGTTTCTGGCCCATTTTGACCAGGCGACCTCGGGGCGGGTGATCTGGCAGGCGTGGCGGCCCGGAGAGCAGATGGATCTGGAAGATGGCCGGTTCCTGCGCGCCTATGCCACGCGGCACGTGCCCAGCCCCGACCCGACCCGGTTCCGCAGCCTGGGCTACCAGATCGGGCGCGTGGTGGAGCGGCTCAAGCCGGAATTGCGGGGATTACCGCAGGCGGAGCTCGACCGCCTGCGCCTGGAGGGAGGCCGCGCGGCCATCACCGCCCCGGAAGAGGAGATAATCCTGACCGTCTCCGGCGATACGACCACGCTGCCGCCGGAAACTTTAAGGGGCACGCGCTTCCTGCTGCACGAGTGCACCTTCCTGGACAGCGACGAAGCGCGCTGCGCGGAGGCGCGGGAGCGCGGCCACGAGCACTCCTGCCTGAGCGAAGTGCTCGATCTAGCGGAGGCGGCAGGTGTGGAGCGCCTGGCCCTTTACCACATCTCCAAGCGCTACGCCGACGAGGAGATCCTTCGTGCCGTGCGGGCAGGCTGCGCCCGGCGTAACCTCGCGGCCCGCGTGAGCGTGGCGCTGCCGGGCCGCGTCTACGTAGACCTCTTCTCCCAGACCGTCTGGCCCGGCAAGAACTAACGTCAGGAGCGGTTGGTCCACCAGGCGCGCAGGAGTTGCCGCGCACGCTCTTTATCCCCTTCGGCCAGGCGACCCTCGATGATTTCGTTGATCAGGAACTCTTTGGCCTCGCGCAGATGCGGCCCCGGCCCCACGCCCAGCGTCTCCATGATCTCGTTGCCGTCGAGCGGGCTTGCGATCCGGGCGATGTTGGAGATGGCGTTGAGGGCATCTATGCGGGCGCGCAACCCCTCCAGGTCTACCGTCTCGGCCACGGCGGGGTTGGAAGCGGCGATGTCGCAGCGGGCGATGATAAAGAGATCGTTCAGGTAGGGGCCGCAGTCGCGGATCAGCCGCTTGACGGCGGCATCAGTCCAGCAGGGCCGGTATTCCCCCAGGCGCATGTGCAGCGCCACCAGCGCGGTCACGTCGTCTATCTCGTCGTTGGAGAACTTCAGGCGGTTCATCATCTCGCGCGCCATCTCGGCCCCCAGCGCGGGATGCCCGTAGAAGTGGACACCGCGCTCGTCCACCGTGCGCGTTTGCGGCTTGGCGACATCATGCCAGAGCAGGCCCAGGCGCACCTCCAGGCGCGCGTCGTCGGGCAGGCGCTCCATAGCCACGAGCGTATGCGTCCAGACGTCGTAGAGGTGCCACTCGTTCTGCCCGCAGCCGACCATCGGCAGCATTTCCGGCAGGAACTGCGTGAGCAGGCGCGACTCCAGCAGCAGCTCCAGCCCGCGCCGCGCCTTCGGTCCCGGCAGGCGAGCGAGCTTGACGAACTCCTCCCGAATGCGCTCGCTGGAGATGGCGGGCGGGCGCAGCCGCTCGGCCTCCGCGCGGATGGCCTCCCATGTCTCCGGCGCGATGTGAAAGCCCAGGCGGGCCGCAAATCGGATGGCGCGCAGCATGCGCAGTGGGTCGTCGAAGAAGGTGACGCGCGGATCGAGAGGCGTGCGGATGATCCCGGCGCGCAGGTCCTCCCAGGCGCGGCCCGTCAGGTCGAGCACCTGGCCGGTATGCAGGTTCTCCATCAGCGTGTTGATGGTGAAGTCGCGGCGGTAAGCATCATCGCGCAGGGTGCCCTGTCGCACGTCGGGCTTGCGCGAGTCGGGCCGGTAGCTCTCGGCGCGGGCAGAAACCAGCTCCACGAGCGTGCCCGCGTCCTCTTCGTCCCCCACGTGAATCATCGCCGTGCCGAAGCGCGGGTAGAGCACCGGGTAATGCTGCGAGATCCCACGCTCGTAGAGGAACTTCGCAAGCGCAACGGCATCGCCTTCCAGCACCAGATCCAGGTCGTTGGGGATGGGCAGGCCGAGGGCGCGATCCCGCAGCAGGCCGCCCACAAGATAGAGGCGGCCTTCATACGGACTGTTGCGGGTGGCTTCCCGCAGGCGGGCTATGGCGCGTTCGACGGCATTCGCGGTGCTCATGCCTCCAGTATACGGCACCGGCGTACCCTTCTGCAAGGCTTTCCAGAGGGGTTAATCAACCTCTTGCCTGAGTAGGCTCGGCGGCAGGATTTCGGGTTGTCCCTGAGAATGGAGGCAACAGGTCTAACGGCTTTTTCGGCGGCGTATCACCAGGCTCGCCCCGGAGATTTCGCATTACGCGCGTTCAGAAGACAAAGGGGACGAAAGGCTCGGTCAGGCGCATACGGGAGGCGGCCAGGGTGGCCTGCCAGGTGGGATCCTGGCGCTTCTCCGCGAGGTCGTCGTCGTAGTGGACGAGATAAGTCTTGGCGCGAAAGGCTTCCGGGTAGGTCAGGAGCTGCTCAAAATGGGCGTGAATAGTTTCGGGAAAGTAGGGGGCGAAGCTGCAATCGTGGAATACAAGTTCGGTGTCCTCGTAGAACCAGGGATCGGCGTCGGCCAGCGAGTCGCAGGTAAAGCCCAGGGACACGCCTTCGGCGCGCACTTTCAGGCCATAGCAGGGCGCATGGGGAACGTGGCGGACCGGATGGGCCGCCAGGGTCCAGGGGCCTAAGGTCAGAGGCTGGTCGATCTGGAGCGGGAGGACGGTGAAGTAGTCGCGCAAATGGCAGGATTGGTCGCAAACCTGGGCCATCGTGCCGGAGAAGACGTTACGCCAGATCGGGTGAAGCAGGTTCTCAGCTATCAGCAGGCGGGGCTTGATCTTCCATTGCAGATAGCTGCGGAAGCCCCACTCTTCCAATCCGTAAATGTGATCGCCGTGCAGGTGGCTGATAAAGACGGCGTCCATGTCCCGCAGCGATAGGCCCATCTGCTGGAGCCGCCCTGGAACGGTATGTCCGCAGTCTATCAGCAGGCGCTGCCCGTCGGCTTCCAGCACCGCCGAAGCGTTGCCGAAGAGTCGCGACCAGGCGGAACCGGTTCCATTCCAGGTAAGCTGCATCTGTGTACTCCTCACGGCGCAAGGCCGGACGTGGTTTCGACCAGGATGGCGGTCGGCACGGTGACGAAAGACGGGCGCGTATCTACGTAGTCCTGCGCGTGGGCGCCGGTGGCGGCCAGGTGTCCTGCCGGGGCCCGGTAGACCAACTGAGAGGAGGAGCCGCCGTCCAGGCACATAGCCTCCGCACAGGCGGTGTGATGGATCTGGCGGAAGTAGCGCTGTACGAAGGCGGCCACATCGGCAAAGGTCATCTGCATGGCGATGCCCAATAGCAGGTGGCGTGGGCGCGCTTGCGCGCCGATCCCCTCTACATCATAGGCGACGAAGGTGCGGGGAAGGGCCAGCGGGCTGCCTAGCCGCTCCTCCCGATCCGTGATGGCAAGCTGTCCCCCGGCGATCAGACGTGGGCCGCAGGCGACGGCGGAATCCACCTGCCAGGGCTGGGATGCAATCGGGTTGAGGGGACGCTCGTGGGCGCGCAGGACGGAAGCCCCCTCTGAAGTCACCCAGCCGATGCGGGGCAGTCCTTCCCGCGTGAAGCCCAGCGTGCAGCGCACGAATCGGCGGTCGGGGTGGCTGGGCGAGCGTATCTTGCGGCCCGGACTGCGAACGGCGCTACCGGTGACGAGCAGCCCGATGATCTGCTTGCGCTGGCCGCTGGTCTGCCCGAAAAAGCCGCCGTTGATGCCCGCCAGAGCGTTCCGGCGGACGCACCAATCGCGCACGGTGTAGGCGTTTCCGAACGCCTTCCCCGTCTGCCCCTGGATCGGGCTCTCCGCAGCCACGCCGACGTGCAGGCCGGGAGCGCGCAGATCCACATCCAGCGTCAGCGCATCTGAGCGTGAACCGACGACCAGTGGATCGCCCTCCGGGAAGTAGCGATAGGTCAGACCTCGGGCGATGACGACGGGCGCAGTTGCCTGGGCTTGCCAGGCAATCTCTGCGCTCCTGCGATGCCCGCAGCCCAGCCCGATGCCGAGCGACACTCCCGCCAGCGCGCCAATGATCCGGATAGAAATGCTGACGCCGCCAGCGAAGGCGCTAGCCGATCCCTCGCTCCTCACAACTTGCCTACTCCCTTCACAAGGCCGAAGGTAGTGTCCCTCTACAGAGTTGATAAGGTCATCGGCGACGAAGTATCAACTCTCTATGGGTACACTACCAGGCCGAAATTGGCTCTTAATTTCGCGGCGCGCAGACAAGTTCCTTCTCGCCGTCAGATTACTTTTGCGCGCTGGCTTGTATGCAATCTATCCACACGCGGCATGGCGGCAGAACGAGAAACAGGCAGGAAATGGAGCGGCCAAAAATAAAATCTAGCGGTAAATGGCGTGGCCGATGCAAGCTGCGGGTATTCTAGATGATAGAGGGGCTTACCCTGTACTTCCGCGTCCTAGTCCGTCTCGGGGTAGGAGGCAGGGAGGCTACAAGAGCGCAGGCAATGGCAGGCGGAGTGAACGGACTTTATGCCAGTGAATCCTAACATGACACGCCGCGAAAGCAGATTTCTGCAATTGCTGGGCAGGGCGACCGCACCGCCGGATGTGCGGCGGGCCTGTTTGTGGGCGGCGGTGTTTATGCTGGGGCTGGCGGCGCGTCTGGGCGGAAGCGCGGTCGGGCGCGGGCTCGGATGGGCGGCGATGAGTCTGGGGATCGTCGGCCTGGCAGGCTGGCTCTGGAAAGCCTGGCGTTTCTGGCAGGAGCAGCAGGCGGTCGAGGCGGCCAGAGCGCGCCGTGCGGCCCTACGTGCCTCTCGCCGGGAGCGCGACGCCCGGGAACGCGCTCGCCGACAGGCGCGACGGGCCGCGAAGGCTGCCGCCGTGGCCCGGCTGGCAGAGGCGCGCGCCCAACAGCAGAGCGCCGCGCAGCAACAGGCGCGACAGGAGGCGGCCCGGCGTGCGGCCTGGGAGACGGCCATTGAGGCGGAGGTAGCGCGCTTGCAGACCCTCTCCGATGATGAGCTGGCCGCAGAGGTGGAGGCGCTGTTTGCCCGGCGCGGCCTGCGCCCGGTGCGGGCGGATACGGAAGCGCCTGGGGATTGGCAGCTCGTTGCGGAGACAGGAGAGACGGTGGCTGTCGCCCGCTGTGTTCCGGTGCGGCGGGTGGCGGGCGCGGTGGACGTGCGGGAGCTAGAGGCCTGGCGGCAGGCAGCGGGCGCGCAATGTGCCTATCTCATTGCGCTGGCCGGTTTCACGCCGGCCGCCGTCGAGAGAGTGCGCGATCTGCCGATGAAGCTGGTGGAGGCGCACCTGCTGGCCCACTGGCGTCTGGCGCCAGCGGGCGGATAGGAAGTTTTGTGGCAGGCAGGATGGTGAGAATGCAAGGAGGTGATGGCCCCGGAACGGGGGCGGATTGGACGGCTTTTGCGCGGGAGACGCTGGAGATCGAGGCAGCGGCGATCCGGCGCGCGGCGGAGCGGCTGGATGCCGCCTTTTGCCGGGCGCTCGACTTGCTGGATGGCTGCGCGGGTAAGGTGGTGACGACGGGCGTGGGCAAGTCCGGCATGGCGGCGCGCAAGCTGGCGGCGACGTTGACCTCGACGGGGTGTCCGGCGGTGTTCCTGCACCCGTCCGAAGCCATGCACGGCGACCTGGGCATTGTGGCGGGCGAAGATGTGGTCATCGCGCTGAGCAACAGCGGCGGGAGCGAGGAACTGCTGGCAATCCTGCCGGCCCTGCTGGCGCGCGGCGTGCCGCTTATCGCCATCGTCGGCAATCGGGCCTCGACTCTGGCGCAGAAGGCGGCGGTCGTTCTGGATGCGTCCGTGGAGCGCGAGGCGTGCCCGCTGAATCTCGCGCCGACGACGAGCGTGGTGGTGGCGATGGCCCTGGGCGACGCGCTGGCGATGACCCTGCAAAAGCGGCGGGGCTTCCGCCCGGAAGACTACGCGCTCAACCACCCCGGCGGGCGGCTCGGACGCCGCCTGACCCTGCGCGTGCGCGATGTGATGCTGAGCGGCCCCGACGCCCTGCCGCTGGTCAGGCCGGAGGCGCCGCTGATGGATGTCCTCTGCGAGATCAGCCAGAAGGCCCTAGGCGCAACGTGCGTGGCTGGAACAGACGGCAAACTGCTGGGACTCATCACCGATTTTGATGTGCGGCGCGCGTTCCAGCGCTTTGGCTCCGATTCGTTTGCCTGCACAGCGGAGGCGATCATGACGCGCCGGCCCGCCGTCGTGCTCCATCCCGATCAACTGGCCTACGAGGCCCTGCGCCGAATGGAGGACCGCCCGCGCCCGATCTCGGTGGCGCCGGTGGTGGATACGGAGGAGCGGTGCGTAGGCATGGTGCGCGTCCATGACCTGGTGCGCGCGGGCCTCTAGCCTTTCATGCGCGGGGATGCCCCACCGAGCACGAAACCGCCCCGCCCCTCTCCTTCACAAGGAGAGGGGAAGGGGGTGAGGTCTCTGTTCACGTCAGTTGATGAGAAGGAAACCGGAGTTGCCGTCGCATAGCAATCCATCCTCCCCTTTGCGGGCAGCGCATGGCGAAAGACGCCTGTCCTGGCCTGTGCTTCTCGGCGCGGGCGCGCTGCTGGCGGGCGCAGCATGGAACCTGGGCACGCTGGCCTACGCCTATTTCGCCACGCATCCGCTGCGCTTCCGCGTCCGCCGCACGCCGGCGGCGGTGGGCCTGCCTTACGAGAACATTACCTTTCTTACCCCGGATGGGCTGCGGCTGTCGAGCTGGCTGATCCCCGCGCCGCCGGAAAAGGACGCCGGGGCGGTCGTGATCGTCTGCCACGGCTACCCGATGAACCGGCAGGAGATGCTGCCGCACGCCGCCATGCTCCACGCCGCCGGGTACACCACGCTGCTGTTCGATTTCCGTGCGCTGGGCGAGAGCGAGGGCGATCTTTGCAGCGTCGGGCACCATGAGGTCGAGGATATGCGCGGCGCGCTGGACTACCTTGCTTCCCGGCCCGATACGGCCAGCCTACCGGTCGGCGCGCTGGGCCATTCGCTGGGCGGCGCGGTCGCGATCATGACGGCGGCGCAGGATGCGCGGCTGCGTGCGGTTGTCGCCGAAGCCTCCTATCCCACGCTGCAGGAAGCCATTGATACGCGCTGCCGCGCCATGCTGGGGCCGCTCGGCCCGCCCGTTGCCCAATCCGTGTGCCGGTGGGCCAAACGCTGGGTGCCCATCGAGCCCTGTGACGTGGCTCCCAAAGAGGCGATCCGCCATATCAGCCCGCGTGCGGTGATGATTATTCAGGGGCAGCGCGATCCACAGGTGCGCTGGCAGGAGGCGGTCGCCATGTACCAGAACGCGCGGGAGCCCCGCGAGCTCTGGCTGCTTCCCAAGTCGGGCCACGCCCGCTGCCTGGCCGATGCGCCGGACGAGTATGCCCGCCGCGTCACGGCCTTCTTTGCCCGGCATTTGAAATCCTAGCACCCTGTCTTTTCTCCTTACCTCTTCCGGCAGGCTAAACCCTGCCGCTGTGGGGCGCAAAGCGCCCGTCGCCCACCTGCGTGGGCGAGACTCTCTGCCTGCGTAGGCAGCAAGGTCGTCCACAGAGAGGGAGGGCGGCGATCCTAGCATCTTACCGAATCCTCTGCCTGCGCAGGCAGGCAGCAGGCCGTAGGCCCCACAGCGGCAGGGTTTAGCCTGCCGCGATGGGGGTTAGGTCAAGAAGGGTCGGGGGCAAGGGCCATACTGTGAGGTCTGCTAGCGTGTCCGTTCCCAAAGGGCCGTCTGGCTCCATCACTGTTATCTGCGGCAGCATGTTTTCCGGCAAGACGGAGGAGCTGATCCGGCTCCTGCGGCGGGCCATGCACGCGCGCAAGCGGGTGCAGGTCTTCAAATCGGCCCTGGAAACGCGCTCCGATACCACCATTATCCGCACGCACGACGGCATCTGCTTCAATGCCCTCGCGGTGCCGGACGCGCGCACGCTTGAAAGCCTGCTGGAACCGGGCGTGCAGGTCATCGGCATTGAGGAAGTCCAGTTCTTTGACGCCGCCATCGTGCCGCTGTGCCAGCGCCTTGCGGATAGGGGCATTCAGGTTATAGCCGCCGGACTCGACCAGGACTTTCGCGGCCTGCCCTTCGGCATCATGCCGACTCTGATGGCTCTGGCAGATAACGTTTTGAAGCTGCACGCCATCTGCAAGGTTTGCGGAGGCGAGGCCAGCCGCACGCAGCGGTTGGTAGACGGACGCCCCGCCGCATGGGACGAGCCGACCATCCTGATCGGCGCGGATGACACCTATGAGGCCCGCTGCCGCCGCTGTCATCGCGTTCGCAACGTGCCCCGCGACTACCAGTGGCTTCTGCCCCCGCGCTCGGCGGAGAAACCGACGCAGAGGGAGCCGGAGCCGGAAACGCAGCCGACGCCGTCCCGCCGTCTGCGCTCCCAGGCGGCTGCGCACGGCAAGAACAGCGGCCACGGCTCCCAGGTCAAAAATGGCAGCCAGACAGCCACCGGCGAGGAAGCGCACGACGGAACGCAATTGGAGATGTTTCCTGAGATAGATGCAGGGTCGAAGTTCGGAGAGAAAGAGAGCGCGGAGTGATGGGCGAGGAATGGAATTTACAGGCGGGCGCGGCCTCTATTTCTATAACGCCGCCTTTTGGTGGAGAACTGAGCGGGTATGGATTCTTTTTAAACAGAGTATCCCGCAGTATCCGTCGGCATCTTTATGCTACGGCGCTCGTTTTGGCACAAGAGGATACATATATTGCCCTAGTTACCGCCGACCTGCTGGCCGTATCTGCCGAAATCACTGCCAGAACGCGCGCCGCCATATCCTCGGCGACCGGTATTCCAGAAGAGAACGTGCTTATCGCCTGTTCGCATACCCATTCCGGCCCAGCAACGATTTTCTTGCGTGGGTGTGGGGAGGTTGACACTCCTTATGTCTCTCTGCTGCCCCGCCAGTTAACAACGGCAGTGGTAGAAGCCAGATATGCTCTGGAGCCAGTAGTATGCTATGCGGCGCAGTCTACACTGCCGGGAATGGCGGTAAATCGGGTTGATCGCAATGGCGCCGTAGACAATGAGGTGCAGGCATTAGAGATTCTCGGTGAGGACAGAAACGTACTTCTGTTTTCATTTGGCTGTCATCCTGTCTCTTCGCTGCCATCAGATGCGATGATTGATTCTGATTTTCCAGGGGATGCCCGCAGGCTGCTGGAATTGGATTTATACGATGAGGCGTTGTTCTTGCAGGGTTCTTGTGGCGATATTAATCCGTTCAATGCGCATAAAGAAGCATCTGCGCGTACCGGGAAGATGCTGGCAGGAGCAATACTGATGGCGGTGGGTCAATCCACCAGGGTAGAGAACACCCACCCGCTGCGGTGCGTCCGGCGCATCATCGAATTGCCGCTGGCCGTGCCGACGCGCGAGGCGTTGCAGCGCCGACGGGACGACAATCGCGCCCTGCTTGCCCAACGACCGCCCGACTCGCCCGAAGCGCGAACGGCCCGGTTCTGGGTGGAGGCGACCGAGAGCCTGCTGGCCCAGCTTACGGGTGAGCCCGACCCCTGGCTGGAGATCCTGCGCGACGCCCAGCAAACCATTGCCGAGCGCATGGGCCGCGAAGCCCTCCTCAATGAACTCGCCGAAGCGCTGGACTTGCCGCCGGACGCGGTGCTGAAACTGCTGCGCTTGCAGCAGGAGCACGAGGCTGCCAGCCATAGTGTCCCGCAAACGCTCGCCTGCGAGCTTCAGGCTGTTCAGATAGGCGACATCGTGCTGCTGGCCCACCCGACGGAACTGTTTGCCGAGTTCGGCCTAGAGATCAAGCGGCGCTCGCCCTTCCCGCGTACGTTTATCGTCGGCTACGCCAACGACTTTCTCGGCTACATCCCCAACGAGGCCGAGTTTGCCCGGCGCGGCTATGCTGCCGACACCGTTCCCTATATGCTTGACCTCTTTCCCTATGCGCCCAACGTTGGGCGCGTGTTCGTGGAGGCGTGCGTTGGCCTGTTGAACGACCTGCACGCGGGAAAGGAATAAGAACCTCCTGTGACGCAGACGCGCTCCTGGTATTCGCCCGGCTGCGTGAGGAGAGTTAGGAAGCCATGAAGCCACGTGAGGCCGGGCCGCGTATATCCATTGAACCATAGGCTCTTTGATACGCCGTGGTTTCCGTTAGGAAGGAGGCTCAAGGGACAGGCAGAATGCAGATTATCCCCCGTCGTGAACTGCCGCGCCTGCTGCGCGCTGCCGGGCTCGACCCGCATACCCGCGAGTTCCCCGATGTCCCGGCGGTGCATCGCCTGACCGTGCGCGAGCGGGAGCCGCGGCCCCATATCCGGGGGCCGCACCGCAAGATCGTCTACCCGGATGGGCGCATGGAGGGGCCGATCCCGGTGGCGGACCGCCCGGCGCTGTCGGCGTTTGTGGCGGCGGCGTTTACGGCTCTGGAGGTTGAGGCTGTGCTTGCTGTCGTGGCGGAGGGAACCTTCTGGCTCAACAACAAGGCGCAGGCGGCCTATCTGGCGAAGGTGGCGGATGCCCGTTATGTTTGCCAGTTCCTGCGCCGACGCGGCCTGACGGATCGCTTTCAGGGCGGCTTTTGCGTGCGCCGGGCGCGATTCAGCGCCGTCTTGCCTGTCCTGGCCGCCAACACGTTCGCGGGCGGCGGCGATGTCCTGTTTGCCGCTTTGAGCCCCGTCGGGCGTCGCCTGACCATCCTCGCCTGCCACCACTACGACCTGCACTTCGCAGCGCCCGATCCCGCGCCACTGGAGAGCATCGCCGATCTGGCCGCGCAGCACGGGCTGGAGCCGGAGACGCTGGCCCTGCCGGATTTGCCCGCCCTCTGGGGCAGTGAGTAAAACGGATAAGTCCCGATTCTTCAGGTCCGTTTCGCGGCAAATTTGGGACTTTCAGCGCATTTACAGGGCGGGGGGTGGGCTGGTAGAATAGTCAGCAATCGCCGCAGGCGCGATGCCGCAGGAATCCGGGCCACCGATATCCAATAGACATCGGCGCTCATACGTTCCCGTGCACGTCAGGACGGTGAGCCGCGAAATCAAGCGAAAGGAGCCAACGGAATTGGCAAAGAAGGTTCGCATCGGAGTGATCGGCACGGGCGGCATTGCCAACGCGGCGCATCTGCCCGGTTATTCCCAGATTCCGGACGAGTGCGAGATCTTCGCGCTCTGCGACATCGATCCCGTCGCCCTCAACAAGACAGCGGAGAAGTACCCGGTTCAGCATAAGTTCGAGGACTATAATAAGCTGCTGGAGATGCCGGAAATTGATGCCGTCTCCGTCTGCACCCCCAACTACGTCCATCATGGACCGACGATAGCGGCGCTCAAGGCCGGCAAGCACGTCCTCTGTGAGAAGCCCATCGCCATGAACGCCACAGAGGCGGCGGAGATGGTCAAGACGGCGCGCAAGGAGGGCAAAATCCTCCAGATCGGCTACAACAGCCGCTTTGCGCCCAGCAACCAGACGCTCAAGAGGTTCATTGATGCCGGCGAGCTTGGCGATATCTACTATGCTCGCGCCCAGGCGCTGCGCGTGCGCGGCATTCCCGGCTGGGGCGTCTTCATTGATAAGAGCAAGCAAGGCGGCGGCCCGCTCATTGACATCGGCGTCCATATCCTGGATCTGACCCTCTGGCTGATGGGCCATCCCAAGCCCACCCATGCCAGCGGCGTGACCTACCAGAAGTTCGGCAAGCGCAGCGACATCGTCGGCTTTATGGGCCAGTGGGATTATAAAAATTTCACCGTCGAGGATTTCGCGGCGGCGATCATCCGCCTGGAGAACGGCGCGACCATCAATCTGGAATCCAGTTTCGCCGCCAACCTGAAAGAGGACGTATTCAACTCGACGCTGTTGGGCACCGAGGGCGGAGCGACGACCCATCCGCTAACCATCACGCAGGAGCGGCATCGCAGCGTCTTTACTTTAGAGCCCAAGGTCCCCAACGCCAATATCAACACCCACTATGCCGAGATGAAGGCGTTCGTGGAGTGCGTCCGGGACAAAAAAGAGCCGCTGGTTACCGGCGAGCACGGCCTGATGGTCGCTCAGATCATGGACGCGATCTACAAGTCCGCCGAAGTCGGGCACGAAGTTGCGCTTGCCGGCTAACCGGAGGCATTACAACCGCCGGTAGCGCCACCCCTTCCCTCGTGGCTGGAGATTGCGCCTTCGAGGGATAGCCATGCTGGATGGCGAGGCTACCCAACCGCCGATGGAGCCGGATAAAAGCAGGGAGTTTTCGTGCGCCCGGCGTTTATCGGCGCCCATCGGCGGTTGCTTCGGAAGCGAGGAGCCTTCTTTGGACGTTTCGCCGCAATCACGGCAGCCAGAGCACAACCCGGTTTCCACCGCCGACAGCGCCACGTCGGCGCCAACGGTAGAGCCTGCGCAGAACGGACAGGCAGTCCAGAATCTTCTGACGCAGCGGATCAATGTTCGGCATCTGCTGCTGGCGATTGTCCTGGTATCTGGCTGCGCGGAGTTGGCCTATACGGTGGTCAACATCTCGGCGATGCCCGTCTATATCGTCGCCAACGGGCTGCATCCGCGTTGGGTCGGCATTGCGGCGACGGCCTTTGTCCTGGTCGAGGGCATTCTCAAATCGCCGTTTGGCGTGCTGGGCGACCGCATCGGGCGCAAGGCGCTGATTCTGGCCGGCCCGCTGGTCTCCATCTTTACGGCTGCGCTGACGCCCCACATCCACAACCCTTATGTGCTAGTTTTCCTGCGTCTGCTGGACGGCATCGGCGCGGCGGCGCTGTGGCCTTCCGCCTTCAGCCTCATCGGCGACCATGTGCCGGAGAAAAAGCGCGCTACCGCTATGAGCCTGTTCAATCTGGCGTATCTGCTAGGCATCGCGCTCGGCCCGGCCATCGGCGGCAACGTCAACGAGTGGGCGCTTCAGCATCTGCATGTAGGTCTGGTCGCTTCCAAATCGGCCTCGTTCTACGTGGCGGCAGTGCTCTTTGCCGTGACTTCTCTGGCGGCCACGTTCCTGATCCCGCATGTCCGCCCCGTCCACCACGAGCATGTACCCGGCGTGGAGACCGGTTTCGACTTCAAAGATTTTCTGATAATGCTTGGGCGCATGCCCTCGATGCTTCTGATGACCTTTATCACCTTCCTGGGCATCGGCCTGGTGATGGCCTACACCAAGCTCTTTGCGATGGCGAAGGATGGGCCGTTCCATCTGACCGAGGCGGAGTTCGGCAACATGCTCATTATCCCGGCGCTGGCGATTGCCATCGCGTCGGTGCCGCTGGGCACGCTGGGCGACCGCATCGGCAAGGCCAAGGCGGTGCGTTTGGGCATCGGGCTGTGCGTGACGGCCTACTGGCTGCTGGTCCTCTTCCCGACCGTGTGGACGTTAATTGGACTGGGCTCACTGATTGGCATGGGCTTTGTGATCGCGTTCCCGGCCTGGATGGCGTTGGTAAGCGCTACCTGCGATCCCAGGCAGCGCGGCGCGGTCATGGGCGCGGTGGGAACGGCGCAGGGGCTCGGCGCAATCGTAGGTCTGGCAGCCAGCAGCTTCCTCTATAAGCTTCCCACAATCCATTTAGGTCCCGTTAGCATCCCACCGCACGGCGTTCCCTTCCTCGGCTGTGGGGTTCTGCTGCTGATCTCCTTCCTCCTGGCGCTCTTTACCGTGCACGAGAAAGGCGTCACTCGCGAGCAAGTCTAAGCCCTCTGTCCCCTTCCAGCATCATTTGACCGGGGCGCGGCCTGCATCCTCCCCTGCCTATCGGGCGTGGAGACTACTGTGTTATAATGGGAAGAGTATGCAACTAGAGGGAGAAAAGCAGAGGGCACAACCAAAAGAGTATATTGGCACCGGCGAGGAGCTAGAGCCGATCTTAAAGCAGATGCCCAAGCAGCAGTTCCGCCTTACTCTCCTGGAAGGCCAAGAGAGTGAGGATCGCTCTTCTGCCGAAAGACCTTTCTATAAGACTGCTACGCCTGAGGAGTGGGCGAAAGCCTTTCGAGAATGGGCAGCCAGCCATGACCCGACTACGCCCCCCCTCTCGGACGAGGCTATCAGTCGCGACAGCATTTATGAGGGGAGGGGTTAGCTCTTAAGTGGCCTGGGTGCTTCTGGATACCAATATCCTCCTGCGCAGCGTGCAGCCCTCTCACCCGATGTACCGGGAGGCGGCGGATGCCATAAATGCCCTGCGTGCTCAGGGAGAAGAGCTTTGTCTGACTTCGCAGAACCTGGTGGAGTTTCGGGCTGTGTGTACCCGTCCTCTTGGGAATAACGGGTTAGGGATGAGCCAGGCCCAAGTCAAGACCGAGATAGCGCGGCTCAAGAGCCTGTTTCGTCTGTTGCCGGAAAGCCCGGCTATTCTGCCTGAATGGGAACGCCTGGTAGATAGCTGCGGGGCCGAAGGCAAGTAGAACCATGATGCCCGGCTCGTGGCAGCCATGCTCGTGCACGGTAGTCCCACCATTCTGACGTTTGACCGGAGCGACTTTATCCGCTAAAGAGATCGCCGTACTTACTCCTAAAGAGATCTTAGCTTCCCCCTAAGCGTTTGTCGCGCATGCTTGGGGGCACTGCGTCACCATTTTTCCTCTCTTGCCCGTCAGGAACCGAACTTTAGACGCATAGGGAGCAATTTGCGCGTTCTCACGGCGTAGAGGACCGCACTATCGTCACCGGACCTAGAAGGCCCGATGGCAGCAGAGGCGAATTGGCCCGATAAAACTGTTGGGTCGTGAACGTGTATTTCTTTGTGACTCCCGGCTGTTGATCCCCGATCAGCCGATTGACCCAGAGATTGGTCACGGCGATGCTGACCGTGTTGTCGCCCGGCTTGAGGGCGTCCGTGACATCCACGCGGAAAGGCGCCTTCCAGACGATGCCCAGCGGCTTGCCGTTGACGGAGACCTCGGCCAGATTCTTCACGTTGCCCAGATCAAGCCACAGCCGCGCGCCTGGCTGGAACCAGTCCGCTGGTGCCTGAACGGTCTTCGTGTACGTGCCTGTGCCGGAGAAGTATTTCACTCCCGGATCGGCGTTCTCGCTCCAGGAACTCAGACGGTCCAGCGTGATCTTCGCCGGTGCGCCTCGATCCGGCTGGAAGCTAACTTCCCATGTGCCCTCCACTGTGGCAAGCGGTGTCTCGGTCGGGGTCGGCAGGGTGCGCGCTGGCTCCGTGGTCGGCTTTCGGAACACCACGAAAACCGTCTCGTAGGGATCAAGACGCAGCGGCACGGTCGTCCCTTCTCCCTCCATGCGATAGGAGGCCGGCTCCCTCTTGCCGGTGTCCGCATGCCAGAGCTCGGCGGCCTTTCCCTGGACGCGGAAGGTAGCGTCCACAACCTCTCTGCGATTATTGCGGTTGTCCACGAAATACAGGTCGCCGTCGGCCAGCCTGCGATGCACAAACAGCAGGTTCGTATCGCTTTCCGGTCTGGTATAGGCAAAGTCCGGCGTGACCTGCATCGCGGTCAGCGCCTCCGCCAGCGATGGGCCGGCGTAGACCTTCCCCTGCCCATAGGTACGTCCGCTGCCATCTGGCCCCCAAAGTTGATCCGCGATAGCCTGGAACTCGGCAGGATCGTCGCGTAGGCTCGGAGTATTGGCAGGCTTAGCGCCGACCACGACCGCGCCCGCCTCCACCATGTCGCGAATCTTGCGTAAAACGGGCAGGGACATCTGGCGGCTATGCGGATCGAGCGCCAGCACGCGATATTGCATCCCGCTCGGCGTCGCGAGCCTTCCGTCTCTGACCGACAGGCGATGTATCAGCGCGTCGGCATTGATGTAATCGAAGTTGTAGCCGGAAGGCACGTCGGGCGATCTGTCGCCGAACAGGGCTGTGATGTTAGAGTCTTCCCCGTAAAAATAGAGGACATCTGCGACAAAATGCCCCTGCTGCAACAGGTAGGAGCAGCGCGCCAGATACGAAATCCACGGCTGGGCCTGTTCCGCCCATGTCTCGTTGCGGGTGAACCACTGCCCGAAGGGGCCAAGCGACAGCCCCGGCTTCTTGTCTAGAAGCGGCTGATGCACCGAGGTGTGGATGACAAAGCGGTTCAGGCCCATCGCCAACTCTTTGTCGGCGGTCGGCTTGAGCGTTTCGGGAGACCAGGCCCAGGCTCCGGTACCCGCTGTCAACGACTCCGCAGCAACCAGGTTCTGTCCGTAGATATGGGCCACGGACGCCGACTCTCGAATATCGGCGTTGTAGCCGTACTGCTCCCGGTATACTCCCGGCGCTTGCGTCCACATCGCGCTCATCGGAACATCGGCGGTGCGCTTGACCTCCATGCCGTCCCCGATGAACGCCCGCCCGGACTCGTGCGATTCGCTGTAGCGACCCATTCCTCGCCGATGCAGCATTTGGGTAAGCTGGTCGTAGTGATACGCAGCCACAAGCTCGGCCAGGGTCTTGCGAAGATCCCACAGGAAGCGGTCGCTGGCCTCGGCGCTCTCGACCACGCGGCCCGTCAGCACCGGAAGCCAGGGACGGGGATCGTAGCCGCGCCGTCGGGTGAACTCCGCGATCATGTCATCCGTCCAGTTCTGGACGCCGGCCTCCCAGCTATCCGTGATGACATATTGCAGGCCGCGCTTGCCCATCAGCGGCCCAACGGTCTCCTGATAGTTTCCCAGATAGGTGTCGAAATAGGATTTAACATAGCCTTTGTTGAGCTTGTCCACCTCCAGCCCGGTCGCTTCGGGCGAGGCCGGCCCGTTCCGATGCCCTGTCAGCGAATACCCCAGGCGCAGCACGACCCAGCGGCCTGCCGGCGGCGTCCAGTCCAGGGTGCCATCCGGTCGCATCTTCGTCGTCAAGTCAATCACATCGGCCTTGCGGATAGCCGCCTCGTCCGCATCGGCGGGGGTAGGCAGCCCGGACAGATCCGGAAACGTGGTGAAGGCCGCCTTCTCCTCGAACCGATGCACGCGCGCCCCGGTGTGGAGGATCAGCTCGGTGATCGGGTGCTCGTCGGGCGGCGGGGGCAGCCGCGGCCCTTCGATGCCAAGCCCGGCAAAGGGATTGGGCGGCGGAGGCAGCGTGGCAAAGGTGACCCGAAAGAACCGGGCCGTCACCTTCGGGAACGCCAGGGTATGCTGCTCGACGCCTCCGCCCGGAACTTTGACGACCGTTCGGAACTGCTGACCGTCGTCGCTGGCCTGAAGCTCTTGCCCGCTCTCGCCGGGCGACAGGAATTGTGCCAGGGGGTTCGAGGAACGCTTCACCGCCAGGGTGAGCGCATGGATCGTCTGGGGCTGTGCAAATTCAAACTGTATCCACGCCTGCTGTCCCACCGGCGCCTTGGGCAAGGCCGTACTCTTGACCAGATCGCCATCTGTCAGCACGGCGAGGTCTATATTGCCCCCGCTGGAGGTCACTTTCGGCTGGAGCTCGGCCATCGGGATCTCGATATCGGGCATCCGGTAGGCGACGACCGCGCTATCGGCATAGTACTGCACGGGCGGCGCGGGCGGTCCGAACGGAAATTCCGCCATCGGGATGTTCTGGAAGGGGCCGGTCGTGGTGGGCGGCTTCGGCAGCGCGGCGGTGAAAGGCCGTCCGCCTTCCACATAGGTTTCGCTCCAGACGAGCTTTTTCATCGCCTGTTCGGGCTTGACCCACGGCCCGCCGCTCTCGCTCCATCCCGGCGAACCGGCAATCGCCATCTCCAGGCCGAATTGATCGGCCAGAGTCGCCGCATAGCGGAAGGCGTCCCTCCATTCCGGCGTCATATAGACCAGGCGCTTCTCGACGACTACTGGGGTCATGAGGGAGGCATCGAAGTTCTGGAAACCGCCTAAGCCGATGCGATGCATCCATTCCAGGTCGAGCTTGATCCCCTCTTTGGTGACGTTGCCGTTCATCCAGTGCCACCAGACGCGCGGCCTGGCCGAACTGGGCGGGTCTTGGAAACCGCGCGCCAATGCGTCTCCTCGCTCCTGTCCCTGCGTCAAGCCCGCCAGGCCGATCAGCCCGACCATCGCCACGGCAAGCCTCACTGCGCTAGCTGTTGTTCTCATCTTGGAATACCTCCACGCCAAAAGAGAAAAGAAAAGAAGAGCATAGGTTGAGGGAACGAGCACGAAAGCCTGGAATTTCTGTCGGAACCGGTTCCGGAACCGGCGAAAACACGGGGAAGAGAGTTGGCCCGGTTGCGGAACAACCCAGCATGCAACGATTCAAGTTAACGGCGCGTGGGAGCGCGCGCCCGACCCCGCAGACCGACGTGCCGGCTGAGAGGGGAGCGGCAGCGCGCGCCCGCCTGCAGAACTCCCTGAACCGGTTGCTGGACCGGCTTATCTTCCTGCTGATGGCGGCTATCACGCTGACCCTGGCCTGGCCGCTCTGCCTGGTATGGCTGCATCAAGCGCAAGCCGCGCGCACTCAGGCCAGCTTCAGCGCGTCAAGCTCTTCTTTGAAGGCGCGCAGGCTCTTGTTGCGCTCCCGCAGGGACGCGATATAGGTCTGCCATTCCGAACCGCGCCCCTGTTTTTGATAGAGGTCGCGAACGCGGCGGAGGAACTTCGCGGCCTCCTGGTAGTTTCCGCGCCCACGCTGCTCGATCAGGTCCTCCGCCATGTTCTGGTAGATCGTGCGCGCCTCGTCGGGATACTCCTTTTCGGCGGCCTGCGCGCACCGGAGGCGCAGGTCGTTGACGCCCCAATAAAGGCCGAAGGAGTCGTGGGATTTTTGCATCTCGAACCGGGCCAGGGCATCCAGGGCGTCCCGAACCTGCTTCTCCTCCAGATAGATGGACACCAGGGCGCTCCAGGCCTTTTTCTGCTCCAGGGTGGCGATCAGGTTTGGGCGCAGCTCGGCCCAGAGTTCGGGGGGCTGGCCGGGCAGCAGCGCCGCCGCTCTAGCGTCCTGATAGGTATCCGGGCTGGGATCGGCCTGGAAACGGCGCAACTGAATGGCAAGCGCCTCGCCCGTCATGCCCAGCCTGGTATATTGCGCGCCCAGCCAGTCCAGGTAGCCCCGAACGGCGTGCTCCTGCTGCTTCGCTTTTTCCGCCTGCTTGAGCCGGGCCTCGACGAAGGCGCAGGCCCGCTGCGCGCTCTCCTTTCCCTGTTCCGCCAGCGTCCGGGCAAAGCCCAGCACCTCCGTCCAATCGGTGAGATGATCTTCCGCGATGCCGAGGGCCTCGTCTACGCGCCCACGTTCGGCCAGAAACGCTGCCATATCCTCATACAGCCGGAAGTTGCGATACTCGGCCAGCCGCGCCTCATCGTCCAGTCCGGCGTGCTCCTTGAGCGTCATCAGGAACTCGGCCAGCGCCCGGTTGTGCCAGTTGGCGGAGAAGTCTCTGCCAGGGCGCATCTGCCGGCGCACCCACTCCTCGACCTGCGCCCGCTCCGCATCCGTCACATTGCAGGCGAGCACCTCCGGCACGTCTGCTGCCAGGTCTATGCCGCCCAGTTCCGTGTCCGAGTTCCAGAGGTCGTACAGGCTTTTGACAAGCTGCGCCCGCAGGTCCGGCTCCAGCCGCTCGCCCTCCGGCAGATCCTTTTGAATCTCTAAGCACTGCGCCAGTCCATCGCAGCATCGCTGCGCGACCTCGGCCAGATCGCCCTCTTCGTCGTCCACCTGCCCATAGTTCTGACCGATCTCTTCGGTGAGCGTGGAATAGACAACCAGCGCATTGGCCCACTGTCCGGCCCGCGCGTAGTCTTCGCCGAGCCGGTAGACCTTCTCCAGGTCGGAGGCGATAGCGCTGGCCGCGCCCCACTCATAGCCGTTGCGTCGGAAGGCTGCCGCCGTCTGCTTGCGAATGGTGCCCGCGAGGATGGTGGGCCGACCTGCCGCCCCCGGCTCGTGCGCGGCGGTGGGAAACGGCAGGTCGAGCAGGGATTCCAGTTCCGGATTCTGCTCTACCATGCGCAGCACCAGGGCCAGCAACTCCTCGCGGCTTTTGTCCTTCAGCAGCGCGGCGATCTCCGGGCGTACCTCGAACGTCTCCGGCTTATGAATCCAGGTCAGCAGCAGGGCGACGACGTGCTTGCAGAAGCCGCCGCGCGGGCAGTCGCACTCGTAGGAGATCACCGCACGCGCGTCCTTCTGATCCGCCGTCGGCAGCGTGGCCCGCACCGTATAGGGCCGCACATCCGATCCCTCGCACCGGGCCGATATCGTGTTGCCGCGCACGACGGCGTCGAAGATGTGGCCGCTGCGGTAGTAGCTCTTGCCTCGGCTGAAACTGCCGCCATCGGTGCTCTCCTGCACCGCTTCCTCCGTCAGCGGCTTGAATTTGCTCTTTATATCGGCGCCGGTCGGCGCCTCGGACTTTGCCATTCTCTTTCCCTGTCTTCTCTCCGGGACAAAAGAAAGCGCTATCGTGACTTCCTTTGCCTGTGCCGTTCTCTTTCCCCATCACCTGTTGAGCAGGACGCGGGCGCTGTGGGCCGGGATCGTGACCGAGCGGACGGACTGCGTTGTCAGCGTGCCCGGAGCCTGGCCATCCGCGCTCACGATTCCGCCGCCCTGCGCCGCCACCAGCCGGTACGTCCCGCCCAGATCGGGAATGGTGACCGGCTCACTTGTGGGATTGACCAGCACCATGCCCTTCGCGTAGTCGCGGCGGTAGACCTTCCACTCCGGCTTCCAGTATGCGGCGACGTCGGGCTGCGGTTCCTGTAGGTAGGGGCCGAGGTCAAGCGTATATTCGGGATACCACTCCAGGGTGCTCTTCTGGAACATATTCAGGTAAGAGCGATGGCCTTTGGTCAGCAGATAGGAGCCGACGATAAACCAGCGATGGTCGGCGTTGGCGGGATCGGTTCCGGTTTGACAGAGGAGGATCTTATTGCGGGATGCCAGCGCCAGCACCCGGCTCATTTGCAGTCTCCAGTCGTCCTCGGAGTAGTAGTGGCCGGGCCCGGAAGCGCAGAAGCCCTCGTTCATGCCGCCATCGCCGACCGCGAGGTTGGTAACGGTGTCCCAGGTGGTGACCATGCCGCCGAGGTTGGGCAGATAGTAGAACCGTTCCGGCTGCCGGTGGAACCCTTGCGCGCAGAAGGCGCCGTAGCGGTTGAGATTGGGCAGCCAGAAGCGTTTGTTGGCTTCCGGATCGGTAAACCAGACAAACGGCGGCTTAAGCTGGTTTATCAGGATGTCCTGCGTGTAGCTGTCGGCGAAGCAGCCATCGTCTTCGTTGTCGCGCATACGCTGCAGGGCCGTCGCCAGCCAGTAATCCGGAAAGCCGGTCGCCGGCCTATTATCGGCGAAGCGAATGTCCATTACGTACCAGTTCCAGTCCGGCTGCAACAGGCGGCGCCCCTGCGTATCGTGGAGGAACCAGTCCTCATGGCGGGTTACCTGCGCGAAGTCGTTGGTCCATTCGTCGCCATGCACGAACGCCGCCGGCCCGGTGCCGACCGCAAGCTGGTAGTGCAGCACCAGGAAGCCAGGGTTGAGCTGGCGCATTCGGCGCGTCCAGGAGCGCATCTCCTTCTGGCAGCCGACATAGTGGGTGGCAGCGAAGCGCCACTGCGCGTCGGTCATCTGCGCGGGCAGTTGGTCGGCAAAGATCAGGATGCGCGCGCGTGTATCCGGGAAGCGGCGGGCCACCCCGCCGATCCCCTGCGCGGCGCATAGGCCCTGCAGCAAGCAGCCAGACAGAAGCAGGAACAGCCTTATCCCACTCTGAGGAAAGAGCCCCATCGTTCAATTTTCTCCCGTGCCGAAGTGAAAAGAGCCCTCACCCCTCCCCCTCTCCCGACGCTGCGGGAGAGGGGAGAGACCTCACCCCCGGCCCCTCTCCTTTAGAAGGAGAGGGGAGAGGTGGTCTCATGCGAGGGGTGCGCCTCGCATCTCAATCCGTGCGGCCCGCCGCCTGCGTATCCGGCTGCGGTTCCATGGGCCGCAGCAGTTGATCCGCCGGGGTCTGCGTGGGCGGTGCGCCGGAGGCGGGGCGGAGCAGCTGGTCGGGCATGGCAGCGATGGAGGTGGCGCTGGAGGCGCGCAGCAGGGTCGCGCTCTCCCGTGCGCGGCGCACGCGCTCGGTGACAAAGGGCAGGCACTCTTTCGCCGCCCGCCGCACATCCCGCGACGGATCGTAGAGGAGGTGCTCGACGGCAGGCAGGGCGCGCTCGTCGCCGATCTGTTGGAGGGCCAGAAGCAGCGGAATTTTGAGGCGCAGCCGGTCCTCCTCATCGTAGGCGAGGCTGAGCAGCGCGTTCATCTGGTCGGGCGTGATATAGGAAGTGTCGCTGGCGCGCACGCGCGGCAGCAGCGTGCGCAGCGCGCTGCCGGCTATATTCCGCACAAACGAGTCGCCGTCGCGCAGCGCCAGCGCCAGCACGCCGACCGCGCGCGGATCGCCCGCCTTACTCAGGGCAGAGGCCGCCTCGCGCCGCTTGTTGACTGCCTTATCGGCTACCCAGGCGCCGGCCCCGATTTTTATGATCCACCAGAAATGCTGGAAGATTTCGCCCCGCGTGATATAGATCAACCAGATCAGCAGCAGCGCCGCCCCGGTGCCCGTGGCCGTCCGCAGATAGCGCCGGCGGCGTGCCGCGCGCGTCTCCTGCAGCAGCAACGCCATCATCGCCTCGACGCTCTCCTTCTTGCGTTTGACCTCCTGCAGCGTCGCCAGCAGATGCTTTGCTGAGGCTCTAGCCTCCACGCGGATATGCGCGTCGGGACTCTGCAGCGCGGCGGAGACCGGCAACCGCGAGCGCGCTTCGGCGAGTGCCTGGGCTGCGCTGGTCTCAGCGGCCTGCGCCTCGGCTGCCGCCGTTTCCTCTGTCTGGAATAACGTCTCGCCCATCGTCTCAGCCATGCCCTGTCGGGCCTACCCTTCCCATCGTTTTTTTCTACACTACGATTCGCGATGCATCTGGTGCTTCCCTGCGCGCCTTTTTCGGCCAAAACCAATAGGAAGCCCGCCGATTCCCGGCGAACTAGAGAGGCATGGAACCTACTCCAGAACCTATGGATGCCAAGAAAGAGTACCGGGCAGCGCTGGTCGCCACGCCGGAAGAGCGCGCCGCCGTCTTTGCTATACGTATGGTCGTCTTTGTGGAGGAGCAGGGCGTGCCGCCAGAGGAAGAACTGGATGCGCTGGATGTAGTCGCGACGCATTTCCTTGTCCGCCATATGGCCTTGCCCGTCGGTGATCCTACCGACATCGTCGCCACCGCGCGACTGGTAGATAAGGGCGGCGGCGTGGGCAAGGTCGGGCGCGTCGCCGTGCTGCGCGCGCATCGAGGCAAGGGCGTTGGCGCGCTGCTGATGCGCTTTATTGAGGAGACGGCCCGCGCGCAAGGCTTTCACCGCCTCGTCCTGGACGCTCAACTCCAGGCCATTCCCTTCTACGAACAGCTGGGCTATGTGGCGGAGGGAGAGATTTTCCTGGACGCCAATATCGAGCACCGATTCATGCAGAAAACCATTGCGCCCCAGTACGAGGACCGCTAGTAAAGAGCGCAGATTGGCGAGAATGCTAAAGTAGGGCAACTTCTCGCCTCGGTCCAACGTCATTAAAGTAGGTAACGTACACAACTGGATTTTGCCGAGCGCGGAACGTACCTGTCGGTAGGACAGCCGTGTAACGGGCAGCATACAATTTAACAGAGCGCCTGTGCCAAATGTACTATCCGAATTATCCGACGCTGCTATATACTGAAGATATAGCCCTTCCTAGGAGCGGCGCTGTCGGTACAGCAGCAATGCACCGCTATTGACGGATGCAGCCGGTTCTTGCTTTGGTTCATACGATATTATCGTAAGGCGATGAAGTAAGCCTTGAGGAGAGCGAAATGAAGGAGTGAGCTCGGAGAACTGCCTGGCACAGGGAGGGCAGTACCATGAACGGAATGCTCAGCGCGCGCATCGCGCGCTACGATCCATGCTATCTGGATCGAATTGAGGAAAGATTAGCCCACTATGCCGGGGGCGCCCGGCAGCTTGCCGCTCTGGAGGCGCAGGTTTGCGCTCCGGCAGATAGCCTGCAGGCGCTGACCCGGCAGTATCAGGCACTGCGCCGTCTGGGTGAGATATGCCGGGCAGTTGAGAGTGAGCTGGCAGACTACCAGGAAATCGCCTACCGTGCCGAGTGTGGTGCCGACGGCGAGGCGATCCTGCGGGAGGAAATCAATTGGCGCGCGCCCGTGCGCGATGTGCTGGACGAGCGGTTCGCCTACGTGCGCGCCTTCTTCGACGGCGGCATCCTGACCCTTGAGAGCCAGGCTGGAGTGACGTCGTAAAGCGAAACAAGACGCTTCTTGAATCGAGAGCCGGGCCGTTGATCGACCCGGCTCTCGATTTGGCTGGCGCTTTAAGGATGGGGCTGAGAGTCGGCGCCATCGTGGGTATGGTCGTGGGCAGCGTCGTGGTGATGCGGGTGTGAGTGGTAGAGACTGCCGTGCCAGTGCCAGTGTTCGTGGATGAGATTGACGCGCAGCAGCAGGTCGGTATCGGAGAGGATCGCGTGGGTCGGCCCCTCGGCGGCCAGCGTGTGATCCTCGCCCAAGACCAGAACGCGGTCGGCGATCTCCGGCACGATGCTCAGATCGTGCGTGGCCGTGATCAAGGTTTTGCCCGCCGCGTGCAATTTCACCAATAGATCCACCAGCCAGTGCTGGGAGCGCGGGTCGAGGCCGTTAGTCGGCTCGTCCAGCAGGAGCACGTCGGGATTGGTGACGAGCACGCTGGCGATGGCGACCTTCTTCTTTTCGCCGCCGGAAAGCTGGAAGGGAGGGCGATCCAGCAGCGAATTTAGATCGAGCAGGGTACAGAGATCGGCGATCCGGCGCTCTATCTCGACACGGGGCAGGCCCATCTGGAGAGGCCCAAAGGCGATCTCTTCGCGCACGGTCGGCGAGAAAAGCTGCGCGTCGGAGTTCTGGAAGATGAACCCGACCCGGCGGCGGAAGCGATAGGCGAACGCCTCGCCGCGCAGGGCCACCTCCGTCAGCGGCTCGCCGCAGGCCGTGATGACCCCGCTCTGCGGGTGGATCAGGCCGCCGAGCAGCTTGATCAGCGTGCTTTTGCCGCAGCCGTTGGCCCCCAGGATCGCCACCTTTTCGCCCTGCCCGATGGTGAGCGAGACGTCGCGCAGCGCGACAACGCCCGGCCCATAGGCGTAGCAGACGCCGGAGAGGACAAACGCCGGGGCTGCCGCCTCCTGTGGGGAGGCCCAGCGCGCCTTCGCTGCCGTCTGCGCGGCGCGGGGGGGATCAACGGAAGAAGGGAACATATTCGCCTCCCAGCGCCAGCACCGCCGCCAGCGCCATTGCCAGTATCCAGACCGAGTCCGCCCGCTTCCAGCGCGGCACGCTCAGCGTCCGCATCTCCCCCTGAAAGCCTCGGGCGATCATGGCCGCGTGCACCTCTTCCGAGAGCGCCAGCGCCTTGCCGAACAGCGCGCCGATGGCCGCGCCGAGAAATCCCCGTCCCTGCGCGTTGGTCGCGCGCCCGACCGTCCGGCTGCGCCGCGCCACAAACATCTCCGCCGCCGTGTGCAGAAGCACCGCCGCGTAGCGATAGGTCATCGCCAACACGCCGACGAACAGGCGCGGCACAAAGAGCGCCCGCAGGGCGCGCAGGAGGTCGTTCCAGGGCGTCGTCAGCGTCAGCAGCGTGGCGAACGTAACGGCCACGCCCACGCGCAGCAGCAGCATGGCCGCCAATTGCAGGCCTGGAGCCGTCAAGGCCAGATAGGGCCGGGACCAGAGCACAAGCAGCGCGCGGCCCGGCGTGACCACGTTGAGCGCAACGGGCAGGGCCACCGCCCCGATAAAGAGCGGCACCGACAGCCACACGCGCTGCGCCAGCAGGCGGACGGGCAGGCGCGAGGCCGCCGCCAGCCCAACCGTTAAAGCATATAGGCAAAGCAGCGTCACGGCGTTATGAACGCAGGCAACGACGCCGATCAGGCCCAGGAACGCCACGACTTTGGCGCGGGCGTCCCGCCGCTGCAAATAGCCGGGCTGCCGCGCCCAGCGTTCGCCGTAGAGCGTGGTGGCGGCGCTGGCGGAAAGCTCGCCCAGCGTGCGCTCCAGGAACCGGTTGGGCGGTCGCCCGGAAAGTTCCAGCGAGGGCGCGGTTTCCTCGGAGGGACGCTGCAGCCAATCCGGGAGCGGGGAAGGGGACGCACGGCTTGTGAGCGCAGGCTGCCCTGGCTCCATCTCGCCATTTCCGCCCGCAGCGCCGCCTCCATTGCTCTCCTCCGCACGCCGGGCAAGGAAGCGCCCGCCCAGGAGGGTGAGGACGACGATGGCGCCGACGCCCAGGAGCGCCGCGCCGACGTAGCCCCATCTGTTCTTGCCGTCGTCGCTGGCGTAGTCTTCCAGGCCGCGCAGGCCCTTGTAGCCGTGCCGCTCCGCCCGTTCCGCGCCCTCCGGCACGTAGACTTTGCCCTCTGTCTTCTCAATCTGGGCAGCCAAACCCTGCACGTCCCACTCGCCCCAGGCCTCGCCTCTGGCGAGCAGGCCGAGGGGGGAGAGCGCGAGCAGGGCCAGCAGCCCGATCCAGAGCGCCTCGCGCCGCCTGCGCGGCCCCGCCGCCAGGCTGGCCGTGCCATAGAGTGGGATGCCTGCCGCCTGCAAGTAGCGCACGACGAGTCCGGTAACTACCGCCTCCGCCGGCCCGGCGATGAGCAGGTGCGTGCCCAGCATCGCCGGCAGCGTCACCTTCAGGCCGAAAGGAAAGTAGAGCGCCTCGCCGTTGGGCTTATGGAACAGCGCCGGCTGGACGCCCAGCAGCACGGCGACCACTGCTGCCGCCGCGTTGAGGCCCACGTAGGCGCCGAGGGCGGCGCATAGGGCGCGGGCAGGCGCGTTGGGCGCGCTGCGACCCGCCGCCAACCGGTAGATGCTGTAGCCGACGAACGGCAGCACGAACGCCATCGTAAAGCAATTGGCGCCGTAGGTCAGCAGGCCGCCATCGCCAAAGAAAAGGGCCTGTATCGCCAGCGTCACCGACATGCCGATAGTCGCCGCCCACGGCCCGATCATCACCGCCAGCAGCGTTCCCGCCACCGGATGGGCGGTGGTGCCGCCCAGCGCCGGGATATTGAACAGCATGATGGTGAAGCAGAAGGCCGCGCCCAGCGCCAGCAGGGGTGCCTGCCGCGCGCCCAGGTTCTGGCGCACGCGCCGCCCGGCCAATGCCCATACGGGCAGCATGGCAGCGCCGGTGACGGCGGAGGTTGCGGGGCTGAGAACGGAATCGGGAATGTGCATGATAGGCAGCCAGAGTCGTGCGCTTTGGAATAGGTACTGCGGGCGTCCGGCAAAAAGCGGAAAAGCCGGGATGGCGAGGGCTTCTTTTTTTACGTCTGGCGGCGCAGAAACATCGCCACAGAGGGATATTTCTGCAAGAAACGGCGCCTTCCCAACAGGACGCTACCGCGTTATCCAGCTCATGTACTCAGCAACGGAACGCTTGACCCCTCAGGCGTTAGTTCCAGCAGGACGCTACCGCGTTATCCAGTTCATATACTCTGTCCAGAGGCGGGCGCTGTCGGGGTGGCCGCAGAACTGGGGACTGTCCGGCGGATTCATCAGGCCGTGCGTCTGGTAGCAGAGCATGGTATCCACGTAGGGCGCGAGGGCCGCCAACTGCTGCCGGATGCGCTGGAGTGAAGCCGGCACGAGCGCGCTGGCATAGGTCGCGCCCTCAAACTCGAAAATCTCCGTATCGGCCCAGAGCGCGGGCGCGGCGTGACCGCCCTCGGCGGCCCGGTCGTGCAGGCGGCGCAGGCGCGCGTAGATCGCTGGCAACTGATCCACCCGCGTCTTGCGGACGCCGACCTCATCCTGGTAAGCGATGAAATCCACGCCCGCCGTTCCCAAAGCGCGTAACCGCTGCACAAATCGGTCATCTTCGATGACCTTGTTGGTTCCATAGGGCGCGATGAGGACGCGCCTGTCCGGCGCCAGCGCCTTAAGCGACGGCGTGAACTCCCGCATAAACTCCATATAGCCCGCGCTGAAGTGGCCCTCGATGGACGCCTCGTTGGGCACGTACCAACCGTAGAAGGCGGGAGAGTGGCCGTAACGCTCCCAGAGCTCGGAAACCAGGCGCCGATGCCAGTCCAGGTAGTCGTCTGCGCCGCTAGTCTCCTCGGTCGTGTGGCCGTAGAAGCCGGCGCTGACGAAGACGCGCAGGCCCCGTGCCGCCGCTTCTTCCAGCACCGCCGCAATCGGGTCTTCGCAGGCCAGGTCCCAGCACGGCATCCATGCGGACGGATAGAACGCCTTATCGTCCAGCGCCGAGGACATAATTACGATATATTGCAGGCCGAGCGCGGCCATCTCGGCAACCTTGCCGCGCCACTGCTCGGCGGTGAATTGGCGCGTCGTGACGTTCCAATAATCGCCGTCGTGCGGGTTCTGGTGCTGAAAATCTATCCAGGAGCCCTGTAAACGTTCCGCTGTCGGCATCCAGCCTCCTCCAGAAGCACGGAAATAGGGAAACGAGGAAAGGAAATACTGGCCATCTCCTCATTATGCTCTTTTATTCGCCATTGACCCCGCGTTTTCCGCACGGATTTGACTTGGCGGCGGTTCGTGACGTACAATAGTAGCCGTTTACTCCGGTTTATGACGGATCCGTCATAACGCGCTCTGGGTTGTTCATAAGTAGACGCTTAATCCGGGATGAGGAACCAACTCTGCCATGAAATATACCGCTCCACCCTATATGTATGATGTTCTGCCGTTCCCGCCGACCAAAGACTCCTGGCTGCACGCCGCCCGCTGGCGCTACGTGGAGAACGTCTTCCGCGAGGTCTGCCGCCGCTATGACTACCGCGAGATCCGCACGCCCATCTTGGAGCAGACCGAGCTGTTCACCCGCAGCATCGGCGAGGCGACCGACATCGTCAGCAAGGAGATGTTCACCTTTACCGACCGGGGCGGGCGCAGCCTGACCTTGAAGCCGGAGGGTACGGCGGGGGCGGTGCGCGCCTGCATCGAGCACAATCTCTTCGCCGAGCATCCGCTGCTCAAGCTCTACTATGTCGGGCAGAACTTCCGCTACGAGCGCGGGCAGCGCGGGCGTTACCGGCAGCACGAGCAGTTGGGCGTGGAGGTCTTCGGCTCCGACGACCCGGCCCTGGATGCCGAGGTGATCCTGTTGGCGATGGAGTTTTACCGAGCGCTGGGTATCACGGGGCAGGAGCTGCATATCAATTCGGTGGGCACGCCGGAGTCGCGCGCGCGCTACCGCGAGGCCCTGCGCGACTACGTTCGCCCGTTCCTCTCCCAGATGAGCGCGGAGGGACAGCACCGCTTTGAGGTCAACCCGCTGCGGATGCTCGACACCAAAGACGAGAAGGACCTGCGCCTGCTCGCCGACGCCCCGCGCCTGCTGGACTACCTGGACGACGAGAGCCGCGAGCATTTCGAGAAGCTGCAATCCTATCTGCGAGCAGCAGGCGTACCCTACGTCATTGATCCCCGGCTGGTGCGCGGCTTCGACTACTACACCAAGACGGCCTTTGAGATCATCGGCACGGAACTGGGCGCGCAGAACGCGCTGGGCGGCGGCGGGCGCTATAACGGGCTGGTGGAGGAGTGCGGCGGGCCGCCTCTGCCGGGCATCGGCTTCGGGCTGGGCATAGAGCGCTGCCTGATTACCCTTGATGCGCTTGGTATTGAGCTACCCATTCCGGACGAGCGGCCCTTTGCCTTCATTGTCACGCTGGGCGAGGAGGCGCGAGTGCGGCCTGCCGCCGTGAAGCTGCTGGCCGAGATCCGTCACGCCGGCATTCCGGCCGATATGGATTACCGCAGCCGCAAGTTCGGGGCGCAGATCAAACGCGCCGACGACCTGGGCGCGCGCTATGCGCTCATCCTGGGCGAGAACGAGGTGGAGCGGGGTGTCGTGGGCCTGCGCGACCAGACGACGAAGGAGCAGCGCGAAGCGCCCCTCGCCGACATCGTCACGGAACTGGTCCGGCTTTCCAACGGGTAGTCGGCAGTTCTATCATTCAAGGAGGAGAGGCTATGCCGTTTGAAGCACGGTTAGGGTTTACCAACGAGAACAACCGGCGCGACTTTGCCGAGAAGTTGCTGCCGAAGCTGCCCGGCTGTCGCGTCGTTACCGAGGATACGCCTGCGCCGGACGCAGAGGACACCGGCGCCTATACCGACTGGCTGCGGCTGACCATCTCCTCTCCGACGGCGGCCCGCGACCTCTGCCACCAACTGATGGCGTTCCTGAGTCATCACAAGCAGAGCGGGGTGCTGCTGCAATGGCAGGGCGGTGACGGCACGCCGCAGTCGGCGCAGCTAAGCGGCCAATCGCAGCGGGATGCCGAAGTCGTGGCGATGCGCCTCTCCACCGCCGTCAAGGCCCTTAACGACGCCGAGAGAGCGGCAAATAAGAATCCACCGATTACACCGATTAACACCGATTAAAAGACAAAGAGAAACACGAATGGAACGGATGACACGGATAAAGGGAAAAAGGGCTTGCCAATCCGTGTTATCCGTTTAATCCATCCCATCCGTGTTTAGGTTTTTGAAATCTTTATCAATCGGTGTAATCGGTGGATTCTTAGGTCTCCGGGAGGAATTCGCCCAGCACGTCGTTAGCCAGCAGCAGGCCCCGATGCGTCAGGCGGAGGGTATCCTCCTCCAGCACGAGCAGGCCGCGTGCGGTAAGCTTCTCGATTTGCGCGGCGAAGTATGTTCGCGGCTCGATGCCGAAGCGGTCGCGAAGGCGCTGCAACGGCAGTCCCTCGCGCATCCGCAGGCCCAGCATCATCGTCTCACCAAGCGCGCCCGCGATGTCCAGGCACTCCGACTCCACGCTCAAATCGGCCCCGGCATTGACCTTCTGCACATAGCGGAGGGGCAGGCGCTCCCGCTTCCAGCGGCGCCCGGCAATATACGACACGGCCCCTGGCCCGACTCCCAGATACTCCTCGTTGCGCCAGTAGACCTGGTTATGCTGGCAGCGGAAGCCGGGCTGCGCGAAGTTGCTCACCTCGTAGTGCGCGTAGCCGGCTGCCGTCAGCGCTGCGATGCACCGCTCGTACATGGCAAGCTCGGTCTCCTCGTCGGGCAGGTCCAGCTTGCCGCCCGCGTGCAGCCGCTCAAAGCGCGTGCCGGGCTCCAGGGTGAGGGCGTAGAGCGAGAGGTGTGCGGGGCGCAGAGCCAGGGCGCGCTCCAGAGTCGCCTCCCAGAGCGGAAGCGTCTGTTGGGGCAGGCCGAACATCAGGTCCAGGTTAATATTGGCAAACCCAGCCTCACGGGCTGCCTGTAGGGCGCGCTCGGCCTCGCCCGCCGTGTGGAATCGATCCAGCGCCATCAGTAGCGCGTCGTCGAACGACTGCACGCCGATGCTCAGGCGGTTGAACCCGGCGGCGCGCATGGCGGCGAACTTCTCCGCGTCCGACGAGCCGGGATTGGCCTCGCTGGAGATCTCGGCGTCCGGCGCAACCGCAAAATTGGCGCGGATAACGTCCAAGATATGCGCCAACTGCTCCCCGCTCAGGAAGGTCGGCGTCCCGCCCCCGAAGAAGACGGTCGGCACCGGGCGCGTACCGAGCGGCGTCCTGCCATCCATCTCCGCCGCTGCGCGCTCGATGTCGCGGCAGATAGCCTCCACCGTCTGGTCTACAAGGGCGCTCTGCGCCTTCTCCACGTAGGTATTGAAGTCACAATAGGCGCAGTGCTTCTTACAAAAGGGGACGTGGACGTAGATGGCGAGTGGGCGGTTCTGTTCTGTTAGAGCCTTCTCTTCTTGCATACTCTATTGTACAACATATCCCTTCCCCGCGCTTTGGGCCGAGAGGATTCCTAGAAGGACCCGCGAAACGTAGACCTGAACAAGGGCGGATTTACGTTAGAAGAGCGAAAGCTCGAAGGGGAGGCAAGCATCGAATGCGGGCGTTGTATGTTCTGGCGTTGGTATGTGGACTCTGGCCGGTAGCGGCTCCGGCGGCAAAGCCCGGCACTATCATGCAGGGGGGCCTGGAACCTGTGGGGGCGTGGGACATCACGGCGCGCACGCCCAGCGGCCTGGCATACTCCTGGCTGGAGGTGGAGCGTTCGGGGGCGACGCTCGTTGGTCGGTTCGTCGGCACGGTCGGCAGCGTTCGCCCGATCTCCAAAATTGAGTACTCACAGGGAACCCTGCGTTTCACCGTACCGCCACAGTATGAGGACCACGATTTGCAGTTTGAGGGTAGGCTCCAGGCAGATGGCATGACAGGAACCGTGACCGGTTATGACGCCGCTCCCTGTTCATGGGTGGCCAAGCGCGCCCCGGCCCTCAAGCGCTCACACCCGCCCATGTGGGGCAAGCCGATAGCGCTTTTCAATGGCCGGGACCTGAATGGCTGGAAAACGCAGGGCAGAGAGAGCCACTGGATGGTGAAGAATGGCGTGCTTGCCAATACCCAGGGCGGCGCCAACCTGGTCTCAACCGACAAGTTCGAGGATTTCAAACTGCATGTGGAGTTCCGCTATCCGCCCGACAGCAACAGCGGCCTCTATCTGCGCGGCCGTTATGAAGTCCAGATCGAGGATGACGAAGGGGAGAGACCTAGCCGGTACACCAATGGCAGCATCTACGGCTTCTTTGCGCCGTGCGTGGATGTATCACGGAAGCCAGGAGAGTGGCAGACCTATGATATCACGCTGGTGGGGCGAGTCGTGACCGTCATTTTTAACGGAGAGACCGTGATCGACCGGCAGACCATCCCCGGCATCACGGGCGGCGCGCTGGATGCCGACGAGGGCAGCCCTGGCCCCATCATGATCCAGGGCGATCATGGCGCCATTGACTTTCGCAATATCACTATCACGCCCGCAAAGTAGCCGGACCAGGTTGGGCACTCTGCCTGGCTACCGGACGATCATTCACTTCCCTGAGGTTGCTGAAGAGGTGGGAGCGGGTGATCGCTTCGCATAGAGTATTCAGGATATAGCACTCGCACGGAGGTATTTATGGATCGCAGGCCAATCCAGATGACTCGGCGCGCTTTCCTGACCGAAACAGCCGCACTGGCCGGCGGTATGGCTGCGGGCGCGCTAAAGGCGGAGGCGCGCACACCCAAGCGCGTTTCGCCCAACGAGAAGCTCAACCTCGCCGTAGTCGGCGCCGGCGGGCGCGGCGAGGAAGACATCGAGGAGCTGAGCAAAGCCGGAGTGAACTTCGTGGCTCTGTGCGATTGCGACGAGCGGCGGGCCGCAACTATGTTCGGGCGCTATCCGGACGCGAAGAAATACACCGACTGGCGGAAGATGCTGGATGCGGAGAAAGGAATGGACGCGGTCGCCATCGCCACACCGGACCACAACCACGCCATTATCTCGATTGCCGCGATGAAGCTGGGCAAGCACGTTTACTGCGAGAAGCCATTGGCGCATTCTATATGGGAAGCCCGGCAGATGACCCGGATCGCAAAGCAGTCCGGCGTGGTGACGCAGATGGGAATCCAGGGCCATGCCTTTGAGGGCACCCGGCGCGCCGTGGAAGTCATTCGCGCTGGCGCTATCGGCGAAGTGAAGGAGGTCCACGTCTGGACCGACCGCCCGGCCGGCTGGTGGGCGCAGGGAATCGAGCGCCCGAAGGAGACGCCACCCGTCCCCCAGGGGCTCGATTGGGATGTCTGGCTGGGCCCTGCGCCCTGGCGTCCCTACAATCCTGCTTACGTACCGTTCGCCTGGCGCGGCTTCTGGGACTTCGGCACCGGCGCGATTGGCGACATGGGCATCCACAACCTGGACACCGCCTACTGGGCGCTGGAGTTGGGCCTTCCCACTCTTATCGAGGTTAAGGATTGCTCGCCTGCGATGGGCTCTGCCGCGATGAAGGAAACCGGGCCGCTCTGGAGCATCCTTGAGCTTCGCTTCCCGGCGCGGGGAACTCAGCCGCCGGTCACGGTGACCTGGTATGATGGCGGGAAGCTGCCGCCGGAGGAGCTGTTCCAGGGCGAGCCGCGGATCAGCAACGACGGCGGGTCGCTCATCATCGGCAGCAAGGGGACTCTCTTCACCCGCACCTGGAGCGGTGGCGAGACCGCGGCGGATATGTTCGTGCTTCTCCCGCGCAAGCAGTTCGAAGGCTACCAGCCGCCTTCACCCACGCTGCCGCGCACGCCGAGCCACCAGATCGAGTGGGTGAACGCCTGTCGCGGCGAGGGAAAGGCCCTTGCGAACTTCGGTTACTCGGCCATGCTCACGGAGGCATTGCTCCTCGGCAATGTGGCGCTGCGCAGCGGTGGGAAGGTCGAGTGGGACGGGGCAAGGATGCGCGCCCGCGGCAATCCCGAAGCGGCACCTTACATCCACCCGGAGTTCCGCGCAGGCTGGACGCTCTGAGTTGATGGGGGCTTTGGCAGGATTCTGGGCCTGTTTGCGCGAAATCGGCCCTGGAACCCATCGCCGACCTGAGAATAGAGAACGAAGGAAAGGGAGTTTATGCCCCGCGTTCCCATCGGCCTCGCGCTTCTATGGACGCTGTGCTGCCTGGGGGCTGTGCCCCGCCCCGCATCTGCCGCGCCCGCCACCAACTGGATGTGGATCTGGGATACCGACCAACCCCATCCCCCGGAAACTGTCTTCTTCCGCCAGACGTTCCGCCTGCCCAGAGCGCCCCTCTCCGCCAGGCTGCTTATTACTGCCGACGACCAGTTTGCCGCCTACGTGAACGGGCGCGCGCAGCCGGTGGCGCAGGGCCACGACTGGACGACCGTGCAGGAGTTCGATGTCACGCGCCTCCTGCACGCCGGGCAGAACCTGCTGGCCGTCGAAGCGACCAATACGGGCGGCCCCGGCGGGCTCCTCTATAAGCTTGTTCTCCGACTGCCTGGCGGCAGGACGCTGCGCGTCTTCTCGGATGGGCGCGTGCGCGTCAACCGCCGTGTGCCGCCCGCCTGGCGCGCCCTGACGGTGGACGATAGCCGATGGCCCCATGCCCACGAGCTCGCGCCCGCCAACGGCGGCGTCTGGGGGCCATTGCGCGGCGCGCCCAGGCCCGATCCCTCGCGCATCGTGCGCCTGTGGGACATCCAGGCCGGCGGCGCTGCCGGCGAAGACCCCTATGCCCGCCCGCGCAGCCCAGGCGACCGCATGCTCCTCTCCGCCAGCGTCTCCAGCCCCTCCGACATGCAGATACTCGCCGGAGCCGGGTTCACCCTCTTCCAGACCGACTCCGACCACCTTTCCACCGAGGAGAGCGCGCCCAACGTCTGGGACTGGCGCACGGCGGAGGCCCAGCGCCGCGCCGTCCGGGCGCTCGGATTGGACTGGTGCTACTTCCCGCACTATGCCTTCCCGCCGCCCTGGTACCGCAAATCCGTCCCCTTCACGCGCATTCAGTGTCGGGAGCATCAGCAGCCGGTGGAAGCCTTCTCGCCCTGGGATCCGACCTGGCCCACCTTCATCGCCCACGGCTACGAGGCGCTGGCAAAGCAGTACGGCCCGGAAGGAGCGAAAGGAGGCAAGCGAGACGGGAAAAGCGGCGCGAAGGCCAAAGTTTCCGCGCTGTATGTGGGCGTGCATGGCGATTACGGCGAGGCCGGGCTGCTGATGGGCGCGCGCGTGGCCGTTCCCGGCCAGCGGGAGGACTGGGAGCGGCGCTTCGGCAACTTGCACGACCATCTCGGCTGGTGGTGCCAGGACCCGCAGGCCCGCGCCAGCTTCCGCGCCGCCATGCTTAAGAAGTACGGCAGCCTGGAGGCGCTCAACGCTGCCTGGAAGCGCGACTATAAAGCGCCCGAAGAGATCGCCTTCCCGGAGCGACCCCGACCGGAGGCCCGCCGCGAGTGGCTGGACTATATTGCCTGGTATCAAGGCGCAGTGGGCCGGGCCGTCGAGTTAAACTTGAGCGCGGCCCGCAAGCGCTTCCCGGACACGCTGCTCATGCTGCCTGCCGGGTTCGGCGACGAGGACCTGCGCGGCGGCAACGACAACAGCCTTATCCCCAAGATGGCCGCCCGCTATAAGGCCGAGGTGCGCTCCACGCACGGCGCCTATAAGCCCTTTGCCGAAAACGCCGCCACCATGCTGGGCCGGCTGGGCAGCGCCTGCCGCTTCTACGGCGTTCCCTTCTGGATCGAGCCGCCCAGCAGCCTGACGGCAGAGCAGGAGGTCGAGCGCGTCTTTGAGGCCGTCTCGCAGGGCGCAAAGGGCTACTTCGATTGGACCAGCAACGCCGTTGCCTTCCGCGACGTCTACTACCGCTACGGCAAATATCTGCGGGTGGAAAAGCCGATTGTGGATGTCGCCATGTTCTACCCTTCGACCTACCAGCGCCTGCATCCCGAACGGCCCTACGCCCCGATCTTTGCCCAGGCGTGCGCCTATCTGCGCGATGTGATGAACTTTGATATTGTGGACGAGCGCATGATCCAGGACGGCTGCCTGACACCCTATCGCGTGCTGGTGATGTGGGAGGGGGACATTGCCGAGCAGGCGACGCTGGATAAGATCCGGGCCTGGGTGCAGGATGGGGGCGTGCTGGTCGCCTACGACTTCGGCAAGGTCAAGAACGTCGAGGGCGATACCGGCTGGTTTTCCGAGATGTTCGGCTACGCCGGAGAACTCAAGCCCGCGAGGGTGACGGAGCGCTACGTGGGCAGGCTCCCCGCGCAATACCGCATCGCCGTCGGCCAGCCGGAGGCCGCCGACTATCTGGGCGGCGAGTGGTATGAGCCTGAAACGCAGGAGGGCCGCGCCTGGCGCTGGACGGGCGCCAATGCCAGCGTGCGCCTGCCGGTGGACCCGGACCGGAGCTATATTCTGGTCGTGCGCGCCTCCGTGCCGTCCGAGGTCGCCCAACTCAAGCGCACGCTGCTTATCAACGGCAGCCCCATCGGGGAGCTGGAGTCGCCGGGCGACGTGACCTATCGCTTCCGGGTTCCCGCTGACCTACTGGCCGACCATCCGCTGACGACGCTCACCTTCCAGGCGGAGACGTTCCAGCCGGCAAAACTCCAGACCAACTCTAAGGACGAGCGGCGTCTGGGCCTGCGGGTGCAGTACGTAAAGCTGGTGGCTACGGACGCCGACGAGGCTGCCGAGGCTGTGCTGCCGCCCGGGACGATCCGGCGCGAGCTGGATGTCAGCCAGCTCAACAAGGACTGGGCACGCCTCTACGGCAAGGGCATGACCGTCTACTTCCCGGCGACCCGCCAGCTTCTCAAGGGCTATGCGGAGGTCGTGCGCCGCGTCGTGGACCACCTCAGCGCCATTGATCCCGGACGCCGTGACGCCCTGCCCATAGATACCGACCGGGATGGCGTCTATGCTACCTTATTCACCGATAAGATTCTCTATTATAATTCCCGGGACACGGCGGTTACGAAAACCGTCACCCTGCCGGCGGCGGCGTTTGCGGCATGGCGCGGACAGGTGGCGGTGCCCTCCGAGACGACCTGGAAGCTGACGCTGGAGCCGCACAGCCTGGCCGCGATCTACCTGGCGCCGCCCCCGCAGGAGCTGCTGTTCGAGTGCGAGAAGTTTACCAATCTGGGGACCGGCAAGCCGATTGGGGACGCCGAATGCAGCCCCGGCAGAGGCATAACCTGCGTGCGCGTGCCGCCCGGCACGGCGATCACGACCCGCTTCCTGATCGATCAGCCGGGCCGCTATGCGCTCTACACGCGCTGCCTGCATAACGGCAAGCTGGAGCCGGTGGAGGTGCTGGTGGATAACCAGCCGGTCGCGCCCATCAACGCAAAGGCCGGGCAGACGCTACTGGCCGGCGCGGTGCCGCTCACGCGCGGGACGCACACGCTGACCCTGCGCGCCCGCCCGGATCACGACCTGCACGCCGACTTTATCCTGCTCACCAACGACCCGACCATTGCCGGGTACGGCTTCGCTGTCCGCACAGCGCCGGTGGAGTAGCCGCCCAACCCTGAAGTAGGCTGGTGGAAGGCCCTCACCCTCCACCGACCTCACCCCCAACCCCTCTCCTTGAGAGGGAGAGGGGTGGCCCTCACCCCCTATCCCCCTCTCCCGGCGCTGCGGGAGAGGGGAGACGGGAAAGCCGGGTTCCTCCTTCCCTGCCGCGTTAGCGGCTAAGCAGGGTCGCAAGGTGTCTCAAGGCGGAGGGCTGCCGCAAGGCGGAGGCAGGGGCCGTAACCCTGCCGACCCTGGCAGTCCATTGCAGGCCCGACCCTGGCAGTGGCCCGAACCGTTGAGCGCCGACCCTGGCAGTGGGGGACGGGGGGTTAGGTCAGTCGCCGCAGGACATGGTATCCTGCACGTCCTGGCGGAAGACCCAGGTGGACTCGTGGACGTAGTGCGTGGCGAAGGCCGGGCGTGGGCGCGCGGAGGAGCGGTTGGCAAACGAGCCGTGAATGGTCATTCCGGTGAAAAACACGCCCGCCCCGCGCGGCACCGTCAGGTAGACGAGGCGGCTTGGGTCCAGGTCATCAATCTCAAAGGAGACCATCGGCTGCTCCCATTCCCGCCCCTGGCGGTCCCGCATCTGGTATATAGTCTCCCAGACGACGTGCTCGGAGGCGTCCCGCGCCTTGTGGGCCGAGCGCAATCCCTCCTTATGGCTGCCCGGCACCACGCACAGGCCGCCGTTGTCGGCATCGGTATCCGTCAGGGCCAGCCAGCAGGCCATGAGGGTATTGGGCTCATTGGGCAGGTAGTGGCTATCCTGGTGCAGCGCAATGCCTTTGCCGCCCTCCGGCGCTTTGTGGAGAAACATAGTCTGCACGATGCGCGGCGCGCCGCCAAGCAGTTGGCGGACGACGGCCACAACGCGGGGATGAGTCGCCAGGTAGCGGTACTGGGGATCTAGCATGTGGCCGTGCAGGTTGTAGGCTACGTCTTTGGGACGCCGGGCTTCATGCTCCAGAAAGGCGTTCACTTCTTCCTCGGTCAGCAGGTCGGGCACTACTAGATAGCCTTCGTCCCGGTAGCGCGCCACCTGATCGGGGCTGAGAATAGGGGCTAGCTGAGACAATGGGATTTCCTCCTGATTAACTTGGCAGGGCCGGCAGGCTAAACCCTGCCGCTGTGGGGCTCCGCTAGGGTCGTTTCCTCAACGGTTCGGGCCTCCGCCTTGCGACACAACCCACTCGTTTACGGGTGGACTGCTCTATAGCGCGCGGAAGAAGCGCAAATGCGTTTCCGGTACGCCCGCCTCCTCCAGAAATTGCACAAACGCGGCATGCAGCCGCTGCGCCTGCTCGGGATGCGCCTCCAGCACGTCGCGGTTACAGAAGGGGTCCTCCGGCAGGTGAAACAGTTGCGGCCGGATCGGGCCTTGTTCCAGCGTTCGTACCTGGCGCAGCAGGCTGTCCACCATCGCCGTCACCTCCGGCTCCTGCACGCGATCTACCTGGCTGCCGTAGATCAGCGTCCACTCGGCGTCGGTGATGGAGGCGCGGTTGGTGGGGTGGGGCACCTGGAACGTGGGGGCCGACAGGCAGGGCGAGGAGATGGCGACCGGGCGCACGGCCTCCACTTCGCCGCGCAGGAGCGGCGCCAGGGAGCGGCCCTGCACCCCGTCCGGCATGGGCAGGCCGCAGAGTTCGAGCACGGTGGGCAGGATATCCACCGGCTGGGCGAACCCCTCCCTGCGCTCGCCATGCAAGCCCTCCGGCAGATAGGCTAGGAAGGGAATCCAGGCGACTTCCGGGTAGAGGGGCAGGGCTTGCTGATATTCCGGCGTGATCAGGGACTTGCCGATGAAGCCGTGCTCGCCCAGGTAAAAGCCGTGATCGGCCAGGAACAGAATCGCCGTGTTGGCGAGCAGCCCCAGCGACCGTACCCGGTTCATGAAGTGGCCAAACCAGGTATCTACCAGGCTGACCTCCGCCGCGTACAGGGCGCGGCAGTGCTTCAACTCTGCGTCCGTGAGATAGCTGCTGACATCGTAGCGCGGATAGATAACCTCCTCGCCCTCGTAGCCGGGATCGTAGCGCTCGACGTAGTGGCGGGGCGGGTCCCAGGGCTCGTGCGGATCGAAGGTATCCACATAGAGGAAAAAGGGATGGCGGTGGTTGTGCTCCAGCCATTCGGCGGCGGCGGTGAAGGTGCGGGCAGGAAAATAGTCGGCCTCCGAACGCCGCTCGTGCACGTTCCGCAGATATTGCGCTACCGTCGAGTCGGGACTGCGCAGCTTTTCCGGCGCGCAGGGCAGGCTGACCTCGCGCGGGTGAGCTTTCCAGGGATCGTGCTCCTGTCCCCGAATGATCTCCCAGGACTGAAATCCTCGCTGGAAGTTGTAGCCGGGCGTGAAGGGGTGGGGGGTATCGGCCACCAGCCCGGTGATCCGCCCCGCCTGGCCCAGCAGTTCCGGAAGCGTGGTCTGGCCCGCCTCCAGAGGCGCCCAGGGACGATAGGTGAACGTATAGCGTCCGGTGAGCACATCGTTGCGGCAGGGGACGGTAGGAAAGGAGCTGATGTAGGCCCGGTCCAGCGTCAGGCTCTCCTGGGCGAAGGCGTCCAGGTTGGGTGTCTGAATCCAGGGATTGCCGTAGCAGCCGAGATGGTCCCGGCGCAGGGTGTCCGAGATAACCACAATGACGTTCATCGTTCCTCCTCGGAAGGCCATATTGCCGGGAAACCATTCGACTCTCAACGCAAGGCTTCCTGCCCATCCTAACCCGTTTGCGCTTGGACTGCCTGAAAGGCAGGTTCTGTCTGCTACTTCTCCAGGTCGAGCTCGGTTTTGGCGGCGGTCAAAGCAAATCGCCTGGAGAAACATGCAGGAATTCTCCAGGCGATGTTTTTGTATTGGGGGCGACAGCACACCGAATGGCCGGGGCAGCAATCAATGCTTCCTTACCTCTTGACATTCAGTATGCCCTGCTTTATAATCTGGCAAAAGCGCTTTCAACCTACAAAACAGAGCACATTATGCCAGAGGAGGACACGTTCGGTGAACACCCGACCCTGCTTCCCTGTCCCTGCTATGCGCGTTAGCAGCCTCTGCCTGTTCTTGCTCTCTTGCCTGCCTCTGTGGGCGCAACTCCCGCCGCCCAAACCGCACTGGCAGATTACCTACACCTACATCGGCAACAAGAGCAGCCAAGTCACCGGTTCCGATGGAACCATCAAGAGCCAAAGCTCCTCCCAGTGGTATCCTACCAATTACGATCCCGGCTTTAGCCAGAGCCCTCCTTCTTATACCCGTTCGGGCAACCTGCAAAACGGCGATACGGCCCATGGCGAGACCTCCGGCACGATCACGGCCACCCTGCGCTGGGTGCTCAATGACGGGGATGCACAGTTGGCCCCAATCCTCCGGCCAAAATCTATGTGCTGGAGAAAGCCAGCGCCAGTTGGGGCTTTACCCTGATGGGAACGGGCGGCGTCAGCGCCGCTGGAACCGCCAGCGATGGCCTCGGTGACCCCTATAAGCCGGCCAGCAACGGACTTTTTCCGGGACCTCTTCGGGCACGCGCCTCTCCATGCACGACAGCAGTTCGGGGCAGGTCGTGCTCTCCGTCTTTCCCAGCATTTCCGCAGACGCCACCTCCAGCGGCAATACGGGCTATCTGTCGGTCACCTGCTCGTATACCGTGCAACTGACGGCCAACGCCGAAAACTTTGACTTCAGCAACTATCCTAGCCCTCCGCCTCCGGGCAGCACCCCGCACGCCACTACCGCCACGACCTACCAAAAGGCGCTCAGCGACGGCACCGGCTATTATGCCACGGCCTATACCGACCAGAGCGCGGCCACGGGCATCAATAAGCTCCAGTGTTGAACGACAAATATCCTTCCTGGTCGGCGACAATTAGATTTCCCGTTGCCTCTTTTTCAGGATGGTGCGATTTCTGCTGCTTGCTGCTGGCTTTGCGCCTGCTCCATACGGTAACTGGGCAGGTTCAACTCCAG
>DASRGZ010000223.1:0-35601 GCA_035650735.1 Chthonomonadaceae bacterium | reverse complement strand
ACAATAACGGGTGAGGTTGTCGCTCATTTTAGGTTCTCCAGTGTCTGTGGTAAGCACTAGAGTACCCAATGCGGCAACCTCTACGCCCTCCTTCCAAAAAGTGTACGGCAGTGAAACTGCCCTACTATAACGGCCTATTTTAAGCACTTTGTTGCTGGTATGGCTGCCGGTAGTGTACCCATAGAGAGTTGATACTTCGTCGCCGATGACCTTATCAACTCTGTAGAGGGACACTACCTGGCTGCCCGCTTGAAAAATATTCAACCACTGGCTGCCATGAACTCCCCCGATTACGTGGACAGCTTTGATTTGTTTGCCAGCTATTGTATTCCCCCTTCCTTAAGTTCAGAAGCCGCTTTACCCCAGGTTTCCGATGAACAGGTTTTTCCCGATTTCCAGGAGGCTTTTGATAAGCTAGAACGCCGTGTGCTCTTACTGGGACCTCCCGGCGCTGGCAAAACCACCACGCTATTCAGACAGGGCTATCTTGCAGCAGGCAAGCGGCTAGAGGATGCTACGGCTCCTATCCCTGTATTTGCTGCCATTCACACCTGGAACCCTACGCAGGATTTGAAGGAATGGCTCTTTGCTCCAATTAGAAAAGGGGTTCCTCGTATTGACCTGGAGGGTCAACGGCTTCTCTACCTGTTAGATGGAGATGAAGATGAAGATGTGCGTTCTTTGGCAGCCTGGGTGCTGAAACGCATGAACGTTTCTTAATGCCCCAACTTTCTTCAATCGCGGAAGCAGAGAAAGCGGTTCTTCTGAGCTTGAGGCTATTGCTGTAGGCTATGGCTTCTCCAGGGCAAGGGCCTCTTGATGGGAGGGAGTATCCGGTCATACCATGAACAGGCCGCCGAGCGCCTCGTCCGGCTCAGGCTCCGGTTCGGTGTCGAGGGGCGCCTCCGAGGGAAGCGACGTCGCAGCCAGTTGCAGCCCGGTCAGGAAGCGCGAAGGCGCCACAGCGGCATCATTCCAGGTATCCGGCGAGGAGATGACCAGCAGGTCGCGTGCGCGCGTGGCGATGACATAGGCGATGCGCCGCTCCTCGGCAATGTCTTCCGCCTTTCGATGCGGCAGCAGCTCCTCCGACCACCCGACCGCAAACACATAGCGCCATTCCAATCCCTTAGCCGAGTGGCCGGTCCCCAGCGTCACCTCGTCCTGCTCCCGGCGCTTTTTCGCCCGCTCTGCCTTACGCCGTGCGGCCTCCTCCCGCACGCGCTGTACGGCGGCCAGGTATTCCGCAATGGTAGGGTAGTGCGCGGCGGCTGCCTGCATTCGCTGCACGTTCTGGATGCGGTCGTTATCGCGGTCGTCCTGCTCGCTGCGGCGCAGCCAGCCGTCGAAATCGGTGACGGCGCGGATAATGCGGATCGCCTCGCCCGCGTTGGTAATGGAGGGCAGCTTCTCCGCGATACGCTGTAGCTCCTGGCGAAGCTGGCGCAGGGTGCGATGGGTCTTCAGGTCGGCGGCGTGGAACTCCGGCAGGATATCCCAGATGCGCTTGCCGCGTATCTCGGCCCAGTTGCGCAGCTGCGCGCCAACCATCCGCGAGAGCTTGCGGTTGGGCACGTTGAGCAGGGCCAGCAGCCATTCATCTTCGTAACCGTTACCTAACCCCCCGGCCCCCTTCCCTGCGAGGGAAGGGGGTGACCCGGCTTTTCCGCTTTCCCTCTCCCGCAGCGTGGGAAAGGGGGACAGCGGGTGAGGGCCACAACCATCCCAGGTTGGGTCCCTCCCGTCCCTACAAGGGAAGGGGGACGGGGGGTTAGGTCCACCGGGAGAGGGGGTGAGGTCGGTTCCCCCGGAGGTGGACCGGTCGGCAGTGAAAAAGTTCAGGTAAGCCAGGAGACCCTGCACCTCTTTGCGCGCGTAGAAGTCGCCGTCCTCGCGGAGGGAGTAGGGGATGCCGAGAGCGGCAAAGTGACGCTCGAACGCCTCGCTCTGCGCGTTGGCCCGATACAGGACGGCAATCTCCCTGTATTTAGCGCCGCGCCGGACCAGCCGCAGTATCTGCTCCCCGACCGCCAACGCCTCCAGGTCGGGATCGGGGTAGCGATGCCAGGTGACGGGCTCACCCTCCGGGCGCGTGGGCACAAAGGTGAGGGCACGCCGCTCGGCATCCTGCCGTATCAGGCTGTCGGCAAAGGTCAGAATAGAGCGCGTGCAGCGGTAGTTCTCGCGCAGCTCATAGACCTGCGTTTGCGGATGGGCGGCAAAGTGCCGAAACGTCTGCGTATCGGCCCCGCGAAAGCCGTAGAGCGATTGATCCAGGTCGCCGACCAGCATCAGGTTCTTGTGGTCCCGACCCAGCGCGAAGGCAATTGCGTACTGGGGCGCGTTCATGTCCTGGCACTCGTCCACGATGATATGCGTATACTGGGCGGCGACCCGGCGGCGCAGCGCCTCGTCCTTTTCCAGCAGCGCCAGCGCGTCCAGGATCAGGTCGTCGAAATCGCGGAGTCCTTTTTCGAGCTTGGCCTTCTCATAGGCACGCCACGTCCGCGCAAAGTCCCTATCCTCGGAAGAGCCATCGTGCTTGTAGGCGGCGGCGGTGACGCCGACGTTCTTCTGATAGGAAACGCGCGTCAGGAAGCCGCCGATGCCGCCCTCCAGTTCGGCAGCCTGGGCGGTTTCGGCCAGATTGCGGCGCAGGAACTCGTCGGTAAGCAGCTGGAATTTCTCGCCCTGCGCCCGCAGAATGTGCAGGCAGAGCGCATGCATGGTCGTGATGTGCGCCGCGCCAGGCCCTTCTTTGGGAATCATGGGCGCGATGCGCGCCTTCATCTCCTCCGTGGCGTCGTTGGTAAAGGTGGTCACCAGCAGGCGCCTGCCCTGCCCTGCCAACCGGGCGGCGCGCAGGGCCACAACCCGCGTCTTGCCGCTGCCCGGCCCGGCATAGACGGCGGCAGGCCCGTCCTCGTGCTGCACCGCCGCGCGCTGGCCGGCGCTGAGCTGAACTGCACTTGCCAAAAAAGCTCTCTCCTTAGCCAAAAAAGTATACAAAAGTACTTGCCTTTATGTCTCAATCATGTTATAATGGGCCGCTTGTGGCGCCATAGTTCGACGAGCCTCAGTTGCTTCCCTGCCTCTTCGCGGGAGGCAGCAATGGCGCGATCTAGTGCTTTGATGGCTACTCTATCTCAAACGCGCCGACAGGAGGCAGCTGGGGCGGCTCTCTATCGGAAATTGGCGCAGTCTGCGACGGGAACGCGCGGGACGGGGCGTCCCCCTGGAAATGCGGCGCTTCCGCCCGCCAATGATCTACAGGGAAAGGAGAACGAGGATGGCTTTCACTCTGGATGATGTGCTGAATGGCGTGCGCGCCTCGCGCCAGTTCTTTCTCAAGCATCTGAACGGTTTGCGGGAAGACCAGTGGGATTGGAGGCCGGGGCCGGAGTGCAAGACAATCCGGGAGACGCTGGCGCACCTGATTACCGACGACCGCGCCGCACTCCAGTCCTTACAGACGGGCGAGGAGCCGGATTACGATGCCCTTCAGGAGTCAGAGCGGGACATCGCCCGCCTGCGCGTCCTGCTGGAAGAGTCGTTCACAGCGCTCTGTGCCTATATCCAGGGCCGCTATGCCGGTGCGCCGCTGGATACGGAGGTCTGCAGCTATGGCGGCAAGCAAAAGCTCGGGCGCGGAGTGGCCTATCTCTCCTCCGAAGATTTCTACCATGCGGGGCAGGTCGCCATGATCCGCATCGCCACTGACCCCGCCTGGGACTATTACGCTTCGATCTACGGCGGCGAATGATTTTTCTTCCGGGAAGACCTCACCCCGTCTCCTTGTGTAGGGTGTAGGGGATAGGGTGTAGGGTGTAGGGCCGCCCTCATCCCCGGCCCTTCTCCCTTGCAGGGAGAAGGGGAAGCAGAAGCCAACGCTTTCCTCTCCCCTCCCCTGTTGTTGGGGATCGCTAGGCGGAGGGCTGTCGCCAGGTGTCGCAAGGCGGAGGCAAGGGCCGTAACCTTGCCGACCCTTGCAGTGGGGCGAACCGTTGCAGCGCCGCCCCTAGCAGTGGGAAGGGGGTGGGGGCCGCTCCCCTCTGCCGCAGCGCCGGGGGGCGCCAGGCGGAGGGGTGTCGCAAGGCAGAGCCGCGAACCGTTGAGCGGCGTCCCTGGCAGTCCGTTGTAGCCCCGACCCTAGCAGTGGGCCGGGGGGGAGGGCCACAAGCTGGGGGTTAGGCAAGCTCGCTACTGATCGTTGGAAGAATTGAACGGATTCGGGCCGTGCGGCGTTTCGTCGTCTAAATCAGAGGTATCGCTGCCCACGCGCGGGATAGGCACGACATCGCGCACGCCCCGTTCGGCCATGCTGCTGTTGATTTTGCCGCTCGGTTCTGTGCTGGACTCGTCGTCGCTCTTCTCGGCGGGATTGTTCAAGCCGGGATGGCGCACGACGGACGGGTGCCGGCGCAGGCTCTCCCGCAAGTCGTTGATCTTCTGAATGGCCGCTCGAAGCTCCTGGCGCATCATCTGCTCCGGGGAAGCATGGTAAAGATCGGCGTAGCGCCGCATGATGTCCATGGCCTGCTGCTGGATCGGGGTCAGCGCCTCAGACACCAGAGGCCGCGTGCCAACCGCGCTTCCCAAATCGTCTTCATCCTCTCCGTCACGTTGGGCCAGGTCTGTCGCGGAGCTGGTTCGCTTGGCGCCGAACCCGACGCCACCGTTCTCAATAAACCGTTTCATTGCATCCCCGCCCGCGCCCCAGGGCAGCAGGCGTGTGGTCACGTGCGCCGCCTGCAAGATCTGAATGGCCTGATAGAACTCCCACCCCTTCTCCAGGTGGTGGAGGGCCTCTTCAGTCAAATCGTAATCGGCGTCTCGCCTGGTATCGGCATGACTCTTGCGAATTTTGGCGAGGGCTTCGGCCATGTTCGGCGGCGGCGGGCCGGTCAGCAGCTCTTTGCGCACCCACCGGAGCATCCAGTACACATCTACCTTACGCAGGTAATCCCTGTCCTGAGCGCCCATATCAAGGTCGGCCCCGGCAGGGGCTATCGGAGTGCTGACGACGCCACTATTGGGGTCGGCAATCGGCACCACGTTCTTGAGCGCCTCGGTCGGCTGCACGGGAGCCGGATGCTCGGTGTACGTGGGCACAGGGCTGGTCCCGGCGAGAAACTGCGGGTCCGGAGCCATGCGGTCGATCTTGAGGGGCTTGAGCTCGTCTTTGTCATCGCCACAGCCGCACAACGCCATCCCCACCATTGGCAACAGTAGGCAAAGCAAAATGGCGCGAGGCCGACACGGTACTCCCAGGAGCGTGCGATAGACGCAGGCAAGGGTATGGCACACGATCAGGCTCCTTTCGGCAGGCCGCCGGCACAAAGGCGGCAGGGCTCTCATGACAAGCGATCTTCCACTGTGGAGTTAATGCCCGGTATTTGCATTATGGCGCGATCTGGCTAGACTTTCAACCCCTGTGTGGATTTCTTTATTATCAGCAAGCGCACCGCGGGGCGATTGCACGCACCGCATTGCCTCTCTCCGCTGAGCGGACAGGCATAGACGCGCAGAAAGGAAAAGGCTATGGCCCTGGCGCATCGTTCTTCGTTTGACAGGCGCTGCCGCGCTGTGTTACACTACGGAGGCGGGAGTTCGCCTCCACGGCATCCTGTTTCTATACCCCTGTGACAAGGAGAGGCCATGCCCTCGTTCGAGCTGATCTATGAAGAGGAGGATGACGTGCTCGAAGCGACCTTTGAGGTCTTCGACGAGCACTTTGCGCGCGCCATTGCGCTTAACGATAGCATCCTGATCCACACCGATCTGGCTGTCTCCGTGGCCTGGGGCATCACCTTTTATAGCTATGCCCGACTGCTTCAGGTGAGCGAAACGCACCTGGATGGGCTGCGCCCTCTGCCGGAGGCCGACGCCCGCCGTGCCCTGAACCTGCTTACCCTCCCTCCCATCTCCTACTTCCTCGAAGTCCTCGATCCCGGCGACCTGCGCGCCCTGGTCAAAGCGCCGCACCTGCAAGACCTGCTGCCGAAGTAGACGTCCGCGCCTGCACAGGCGACCGGCTCTCGCGCCAGAGCGCCACAAACAGCGCCACGCAAACGGCCAGCGTCAGATAACCGAAGACGGGCGTCAGGAAGAGCAGGCCGTAGGGCACGACCAGGCGAGACAGCCAGAGGTTGACCATCCCCGCCGCCAGCACATAGGCGCCAAGCCCGCCCGCCCCCAGCGCCGCCCAAGCGGCGAGATCGCGCGGGTTTTTATGCAGCATTGCCAGGACGACGTAGACCGCCGGAATCAGCCCCAGGGCATCGTAGCGCCGATGGTAGACGCTGAGCAGCGCCAGGCCGGTCAGCAGGGCAAAGAGCGCCGCGAGAAAGGCCGGATCCGCGTACCGCTGGGCGACCTGCGCTCGCCACCACAGCCGGGCTAACAATCCCAGCGCGAGCAGGGTCAACAGCCCATGCAGCGCTCTTGCCTGCCAGAGCGTCGGCAGCCAGGCGCTCAGGAGAAAAACGCCGGAAAGCTGCTGCTCGGCCCAGAAGCCCCGTTTGTGACTCCACTGGGGATGATGCGCCAGGGGCGAGTCGGGCCGCATATTCAGATAGGGACCCAGGGATTCGAGCGCCCGGGGATCGTTTTCCGTGCCAGGACGATCCAGGCTGCGTATCGCCTCCGCGTAGGCGGCCAGCGTGCGGCGTGGGCCGGTCGGCGCGAGCGCCACGAGATTCAGCAGGAGAATGGCGCCCAGCGCCAGCCCCAGCAGCCGATATCGCCCGCGAAACGCCAGCAGCCCCACCACCGGCAGGAAGAAACTGGGCTTGATGCTGATCAGCACGGCCAGCAGCAGGGCCGACGTCCAACGCTCCTCTATCACGGCGCAGGCAAACAGCAACAGCCCTCCGACGATCAGGGCCGTCGGCTGCAATAGAAGCAGATTCCAGCGCACGCTGCTGGCCAGGGCCGTCACCCCCAGGCCGAACAGGTGCAGCGAGAGCGGCCAATCCGGCAGCGTCAGCCGGGAGAACCGCCAGACGCCATAAAGCAGCAGCGCGAACGCGCCTATCTTCCAGAGAAAGATGGCCCTCGGAAAGGAGAGCAGCGAGAGCGGAGCGGCGAGCATGCTGCCGAGCGGCGTGTAGTAATAGGCCTGCAGGATATGGCTGTCCGGGCCGTTTGGCATATGGAAGGCCGGCTCCACAACGCCATAGGGCACGACGCCGCGACGCCAGGCCAGCCCGGCCATGTAGATTTGATCGAAATCGCAGAAGCCGGGCTGCCAGTACTTATGGCTCAGCAGGAGCATAAACCGGATCAGCGCCAGCACGCCCAGCCCCGCCAGCAGGCCGTGCGCGACCCTGCTTAAGAACCGCGCGTCATAGGCCCTTCCAGCGCTCTTTTCTGCGCTTAGCTTTTCTGCGGTCATCGCGCGAAACCTCTGTCAATGACTCTGTGGGGCCGGTTCCTCTTAGTAGCGGGCGAATCAATTCGCGGCAACCAGGGCACAAAGTCCTTCGCCGACTGCCCTCACCCCCGGCCCCGCTCCCGGCGCTGCGGGAGAGGGGAAAACGAACCCGCGCAGGTGGGTTTAGTGCCTTTGTTGCTGCTGCTTGAGCCGCCCGAAAAGAAAACGCCCCTCACGGGCCGGGCTGCGGTTGATACAGGCGCGTGCGGCGGTCAACCCGATAGCGCAGGCTGCGCCGGATGCCCTGCGCATAGCCCCGGAGATAGTGCTCCTCCTCATGGAAGCGGCGGCGCAGAATCCGATAGCACAGCCGGGCCAGCATATAGGCGGGTCGCCCAGCCAGCAGCCGGGCCATACGCCCGTCACCGCAGCGCACATGCTTGAGGGCAAACGCGGCGTCGCCTATTCCGTAGCCATAGAGGATGCAGCCCCACGCCTCCAGCGTGCGCCAGGCCCGATGCACCAGCGTCACCGACGGCTCCAAAAAGACGCGCGCGCCGCCCAGCTGGGCACGATAGACAAAATCACCCTCCTCGGCAGCGCAGAAGGGAGCGCCGGGGCCGAGCAGCGCATCAAAGCCTCCAACGCGCGTCCCGACCTCCCGGCGCATCGCCATATTCGCCCCCATGCCGGCGACCTCGCCCAATGGCACGCAGCGCCGCTCGGGAAACGAGATCACCGGCGTGCGGGAATCGGAGATGGCCAGGGCGGCCTCGCTGGCCTCGACCTGCCCGAAGAGAATATCCTCCTCCGGGTTCTGGCGAAAAGCGGCCTCGATGCGGGTCAGCCAGTCGGGCGGGACCTCGGTATCGTCGTCGGTACAGGCCAGCAGCGTGCCGCACGCCGCCTCGATGAGCCGGTTCATCGCCAGACTCTTGCCCATCGTATTCGAGCGGAGAAACCGCAGCCGCTGCGGCGTGCCAAAAGCCTGCCGCACGGCCTGCTCCGTCGCCTCGGAAGGGCTCTGATCCAGCACCACAATCTCATAAGAACCGTAGTCCTGGGCGAGCAGGCTGCGCAGGCAGACGAACAGGTCCTCAGGCCGCTCGCGCGTGGCGACCAGCACCGAGATGGGCGTCTCCGACCTGCTGCCGGCATTCATCGCTGGGTTTCCACGGCAGGCACGCTCGTCGCCTCCGGCAGCGCTGGCTTGCACCGCCAGTGCGCCACCGGCTCGCCGTAGCGCCGGTAAAGCTCCTCGATCATGTCGGCATACATCTCCTCCAGCACCTCCCGGTATTTGGCGGGCATCGGCGGCGTTTTCTCCCCGCCCCGGAAAACTTCCTGGATCGGGAATGTGGAGAAGTCCACATCGGTGGAGACGCCGATATGGCGGAAGACATCGGTCAGCAGCCTCTCCGGACACCGGACGATATCGTCGTACACGCCGACGTAGAGCTGCTCCCGCGGATAGACGGAAAGCCAGTTATCTATATCACGCAGGCAGTTCGAATAGTGGCGGGTGTTAGGGTGGCGGAAGCGGCGGATAAATTCGAATTCCCGTACCTCTTCATATTTCCGGTGCGTGCGAAACAAGAGCTCCTGCTTGGCGTGCGACCAGGCGCGGTCAATGGGATCGCGCAGGATAAAGAACAGGCGGACTTCCGGCGCGATGGCGCGCAGGAACCGTATCCGCTCCAGCGGCAGGAAGCTATATTCCGTGGAGATTTCACCCCGGATCTTATCCGCGTGCGCCTCGAACTGTCGGGAGTAGTAGCGGAGGCTGCGGTGATAGCGCCAGGAGAAGTACTGAAGCTCCTTGACATCCGGCACGTAGATCTGTGGGTGGTGCCCCAGGTAAAACCACAGCCACGACGTTCCCGATTGCATTCCCCCGATGCCCAGGAAGTGCGGCAGGACCAGCCCCGCGGTCGAGCCGCGCCCCTGTACGTAGCGCGCTTTCTCTAGGGCGCTAAACGGCCTGTACAGCAGGGTTTCCAGAACTGGAGGCCGTGAGTGCGGTTCGGGAACGACCTGATGGTACAGAAACCGCAGCGGCGGATACAGGCGGGATTTTTTCAGGTAAGCCTTCATGGGCGCTAACTGGCGACATTTTCTAAACTTGGCTGCCGCAAGAGCGTGCGAGAGGCAGCCACGAAGCCGGGCACACAACGCGCCTGGCTCCCACTCTAGCAGGGCGCAGGCTAATGCGGCGGACTAAGCACTTGCCGGATCGCTGCAAGAACTTGAGCGTGGAGATGGCCGTTGGTGGCGACGACGCCCGTGTTGGCCGATAGCGTCGGCCCCAGGGAGAAGTCGAGCGGACGGCCATAGATGTCGCTTACCTCGCCGCCGGCCTCTTTGAGCAGGCGCCAGCCGGCGGCGTGGTCCCAGACCTTTTCCTCGTAGTCGGCGCGCGTGGGCAGGCGCAGGTAGATGGAGGCGTCCCCGCGCGCCACCGCCGCATACTTACACTGGCTATCCATGCGAAGCGGGGGCGCGGCAACGCCCAGGACGGCGGCGATGCGCGCCGCCTCGTCGTGGGCGGAGTGGGCCGACTCCACGGATTCGCAGAAGACGGCCTGGGTGGGGTCGGCGATCTGGGAAACGGAGATTCGCTCCTCGCGCGGGCTGTTCAGCGCGCGCATGGCCGCTCCCTGCCCCGCCACCGCGGCAAACAGGCATCCTTTGCTGCCGTCGGAATGGGGAAAATTAGGACCGCCGAGCACGCCGAGCACGACCTCGCCCTCGACGATGAGCGCGAGCGCGATGGCGTACTGCTCGCCGCGCAGGAATCCCTTCGTGCCGTCAATGGGGTCCAGCACCCAGTAGCGCCGCGCCGTCCGATCCGCGTGACGTCCTCGCGCGATGGCCGAGAGCGCCTGCGCCTCCGGGACGCCGGGATCGGCGGCGCGCACGAAATGCAATACCCGGTCGCGCAGCCTGGCGCCGCCTTCGGTATCGAAATCGAGGGTGTCTTCCTCCGCAACGAGGGGGTCGGCGGGGAACGCGCGGTGGAGGTCCAGGCTGACCAGGGCCTGAACCGCGAAATCGGCGACGGTGACCGGGGATTTGTCCTTTTTCAGAAGGGTCTCTTCGGAGACGAGCTCCTTGCGGATCGCCTCGCAGAGATGGGAGGCTTTGCTGACCGTTTCGATAGCCAGAGCGCGCTCGACTTCATATTTCATGAAACTTCCCTTGATATAGCGTTTCCTGGCGAATGCCTTGCAACTCCGCCCGGCCCTAAAGGGATGGGCTGCCCAGTAGGTACCGGATACACTCTCAACATGCCGAGGAAAGGGCATCGTCGCTCCTGGAACATTGCAATAATCGTACCAAAAGTTTCTCTTTTCAGAAATGTTTTGGCCGGGAAGTCGGGCGCGGGTCGGGACGGTAACGGTAGCTGAAGGTTCTGCCAGACGCCAAAGGGAGGCTGCCTGGCTCCTGGCCATCGGTCCTTTCATGGGCTGCTGGCGCGCAGTTGATCCAGGAACTCGGCGCTCTTGAGGTCACGCTCGGCGCGGTAACGCACGTACCAGCGCAGCGCCCGGTCTATCTCGGCGGCGGTTTTGGGGGACGGGTGCAGATCCAGCAGCGCCTCCGGCTCCGCCGTGAGCATCGTGTGCAGGGTGGCGAGGGCCTCCTGGGAGAGCGGCAGCGCGTCCTCGGTGCGATAGCGGTCGGCGTTGCAGAGCGTGCCGCCCAGCGAGGGGCTGAAGCCCACCTGCCGCCGCTCCAGGGGATTGCCGCAGACCACACAGTGATCGAGCACGGGCGCGTAGCCGAGCGCGGCCATCAGGCGCATCTCGTAGCTGTGGACGATGCTGTCGGGGTACGCCTCGGCGCGCTCCAGCAGGTAGAGCGCGGAGACCGTCAGGTCGAAAAGCTCTTCGCTGGCCGTGGCGTCGTGTTCCAGCGTCAGCCGGTCGAGCAGCTCACAGAAATAGGTGGCGCGGACGAGGCGGGGCAGGTCGGCGCGCAGGCCCGGAAACGATTCGGCGATCTCGCACTGGGTCACAATATCCAGGGATTTGCCGGTGGCGAGCAGGAGGCGGGAGACGGTAAAAAGCTCGGTCGCACCGCTGAATCGGCTGGTGACGCGCCGCGCGCCCTTGGCGACGGCGGAGAGCTTGCCGCGCTCGCGGGTATAGAGGGTCAGGATTTTATCCGTCTCGCCCAGATTGATGCGATGGAGGACGAGGCCGGTAGCTGTATAAACGGGCATGGCAGCTTGCGCGGAACCAGAAGCGAGAGCCGGGCATGGAAAATCTCATCGTTACCCATAACGTTCCACAATGGGCTAAAGCCTTTCGCCCTGCGCCATGGGCAACGATGAGATTGAAGATACCGAACTCCAAACCCGAGACGACTCAGGTCCTCTGTTCCCGTCTTATTATATGTTACTACCTCCTCACGACGGCAGCGTGTTCCGGGTGCGCCGCGGCGTGGGGCTCTGCGTGCGGCGCTGCCGTGACCGGATGGTCCTCCGGCAGGGCCTCGCCCTGCTTCTTAAAGAAAGCGCGCGCCGTATGCTCATCCGTCATCACGACGGCCACCAGTTCCCAACCTTGTTCGCCCTCGGCATTGATTTTCGCTTCACTCAGAGCCAGTTCTCGGATCACGACGGTCTTATAATGCCATTTATGCATCAGAGCATCTCCTTTCAAACAGCGACGTACTCTCACGCAGCAGCGTGGTGAACTTGAAGGATCCTTCCGAGTCGTCCTACCAGGTTGGGTCACAAGTCAGGAGAGGCATGGGAGAGGATGGCGGGGAGCATCTCCCGCACCATCGGAGAATGAAGCGCGATCCGGCTGCAAGCGCCGTTGGCGCGCTTCCTATTGGAAGCGGGCCCGATACCGGGCGAAGTTGCGTTGCAGCTGGATCAGAGCGAAACGGACAGCGTCGCGGGCAATTTCCGCGTCTGTCTTGAGTTGAATCGGCTTATCGTTGAGAAATGGGCGGGCCGACAGGGTGGCCGTAGCCCGGTCGTTCCAGAGCAGGGCGCCGTCGCGCACCCGCACCAGCGCGCCCACCGCCTCGGCCCGCGCCTGCCGCTCCAGCAGGCCGCTCGGCGCGGCTTGTCGGCGGGCAGAGGCATTTTGGTACGCGGGCGCTGCCGGCGGGTCCGGCGGGCCCTCGTCCACCTCAATATCAGTGACGCGAGCCATCAGCACATAGTCCACGCCCAGACGGCGTCCCAGCGCCTGGATGCGGGCCAGATCGGGCAGCCCTTCCTGGGCCCAGCAGGCGGCGAGCTCTGCCCGGCCAAGCTGTAGGGCGTGCTGCGCTGCCTGCGGCCCCACGATGTCCTGTGGCGCGAGGGGCCGCAAGTTGGGCGCGAAGGCGAGCGCCGACTCAAAGCGCCCCTGCGGCAGTGCGGCGGGCGCAGATTGTCGCCCCTGCGGGGTAAAGAGCAGCTTCTCCAGGGAGGGGAGTTCCGGCAGGGGCAGGATCGCCGCGCGCGTCCCGGCGCGCATGAAGGGCGCGATATCGCCGGTGCGCAGCGTGTGCGCGGCGCGCGCCGCCGCCAGTTGGGCCGCGTCGGCAATCAGGATCGGGATAGAAGCGGCGTAGCCGGATCGAAACAGGCGCGGCCCGGCGGTCGCTGTGGCGCCGACGCTAAACTCCTCCGGCGGCCGTATCAGGCGCAGGGCGATTCCGCCCGAGGCCAGGCTCTCGTCGGTCCGATCCAGGACCTCGCCCAGAGCGCGGACGGCAACCCAGAGCGTCACGTCGCGCGTGCGGCCCTCTTGCACCGAACAGTCGCGCACCTCCGCTACGACGAGCGCGCCGCAATCCAGCCGCGCGCAGAGCCGCCGCGCGCCCTCCGACCGCATCGCCTCGGCGGGCGACAGGCCCAGGGCGGTCAGCGCGGAGAGCGTCTCCGTTTCCGGCAGGACGGTCCGTTTCAGAGCGATACGCAGGCGATCAGAGAGGGCATCCGCGAAAAAGAGCGCCGCTGCCGCGCGCAATGAAATTGGAGATACATTCTCTGTCGCCTCCCGGCTTTCCTTCTTCCAGGAGGGGACTTTTTTGTCGGCTCTGCCGCTTGCCTGCGATCCCTGGGGCGCGGTTTGCGCTTTCTCAGGAGGGCCTGGTTTGGCCCGGCGCCGGCCAGCACGCCGCGCCTTGCGTGCCGCCTCAAGAACGGCCTGAACGCCCGGATCGCCGCCCTCCGAGGCTGGCAAGACCAGTACGGCGATGCGCCGGGCCAGCGCCAGCGCCGGCAGCGGCGCGCTCGGTGCGGCCTGCCGGCCTACACTGGCCCGCGCTGGCTGAGCCATGACGGGCGCTGCACTGCCGAAGCTGCCCAGCCCTGCGCAGAACAGCGCGACAGCCGCCGCGAGTATTAGAGCTCCCCGCTTCCTTTGCCTGCCGATCTTGAGACGATCTAGCCCCAAGAAGGAACGGGCAATTCCTGCCCGCCACATACCTAAGACTCCTGTAAGCTATTGACAATACCTGTCGGCATTTTGTATACTCTACCGTATTCGTCACTGGACGCGCGATTCCTCTCTGGCTCAGACAGAAACCAGGGTCTTTGCATTTCCTTACGGGCGGCTGATGACCTTTGATTGTCTAAGGGGGCAGTTTTTCTAACTCAACACTATCCGGTTAGATTGTCAAAGGTCCTTATTCGCCTGCAACCCGCAAGGGCCCTGAGAGAGACTCCGCGACATCTACTCTTCCTGCTGCCTAGCACGCTGCTCTGCGGCGCTGCGGTCGCAGCCTGTGATCGACCACTTCCCAATAAAGAGGGGCATCTTCATGGAGATGGAAGCCAGGGACCTGCTCACCGTCGAACAGGCGGCTCAGTATTTGCAGGTCAGTCAATCGAGCATCCGGTCGTATATCCGCCAGGGACGGCTGCAAGCCTTCCGCATTGCCGGAAAGCGCAAAGTGCTGATTCCCCGCTCGGCCCTGCTGGCCCTGCTCGAACCCGCCCGCCCCGAAGAAGTGGAGGAACTTACTCTTGACGATAACGATCACGGCGACGAAGATGCGTCCAACGTCTGAGGGGAATGCCTAAACGCATGAGTCTGGCAGCCGATTTTATCAGGACACGCCCAACGTCTGAGAGGACCTCCCTGCGCGCCGAACTAGAGGAACTGTGGCGTTATCGGGAGTTGCTGCGCCAATTGGTCGCGCGGGAACTGAAAGTGCGCTACAAAAACTCCGCGCTCGGCTTCTTCTGGTCTATCGTGCCTCCCCTGTTGCAGGTGCTCGTCTACTCGTATGTCTTCCGCAGCGTGCTCAAAGTCCCGGCGGATAACTACTCGGCCTACCTGTTGTGCGGGCTCATTCCCTGGACCTTCATCTCCACGGCCATGCTCGATTCGAGTATGTCCCTGCTGGTCAACTACCCGATCATCAAAAAGGTCTACATGCCGCGCGAGGTGATCCCGCTCTCCTACGTCCTCAGCAACTTCATCCATATGATGCTGGGGTGGGCGGTCTACTTCGCCGCCTTCTTTGTGGTCGCCCGCCTGCTGGACATCCACATTCCCATCCTGGCTACCCTGGCCTGGTTTCCCTTCATTACGCTCGTTCTCTTCTGCTTTGTGCTGGGAATGTCGCTGTGGGTGTCGGCGCTCAACGTCTTCTATGAGGATGTGAAGTTTATCTTACAGACCCTGTTCAATCTGCTGTTTTTCCTGTTGCCGGTGCTCTATCCTGCCGATAGTGTCTACTATTCGCACGTGATGCAGGCGCATCCCTGGCTCTATAAGCTCTACATGCTCAACCCTATCACCGCCATCATCAACGCCTATCGCAAGACGATCCTGGAGCCGGTGCCTCGCGGCACGCAGGGCCTGACGGGCAACCCGCTGCCGATGGATTGGGGGACGTTTGCCGGAGCATGTCTTCTTTCCCTGCTCATCGCCTGGGGCGGGTACTGGTATTTCAACAAGCGCAAGTGGCAGTTTGTGGAGCGGCCCTGACCGCCGCTCCGCCATCGGCGTCTTTTATGGCTTGAATAGTGGCCCGTGGTCCGTGCCATCGGTGTTTTTCGTTGCTTGAAGAGACCTCTGGCCTGGTCGGCGCTCTGGATGCAGCACAGAATCTTCCTGGAAAAGTTTCACGGTGCCGTCGGAACGAGAAACACCCTGCTCGTCTGGAATGTTAGCGCAGCGCAGAATCTTCCTGGAAAGGTTTCTCGGCGTACCACAGGCCAGAGCACGAGAATGACAATCGAGTTTTAACCGTTCTATGACAGATATTATGGCAACCCCCCCCAGCCTCGAAGTCCTCCCCAACGAGCCGCACTGCGATGCCATCGTGGTGGAGCATCTGACCAAGCAGTTCACCATCCGCCATCGCGGCTCGGTCAAGCGGGCGCTGCTGGGCGCTATGCGCCCCAAGCCGCTGGAGCAGTTCACGGCGCTCAAGGACATCTCCTTCCGCGTGCCCCACGGCCAAACCGTGGCCGTCATCGGGCGCAACGGCTCCGGCAAATCCACGCTGCTAGGCATCCTCGCCCGCGTCTATCGCCCGACCGCCGGCGCCATCCATCTTGCCAACCCCCAGGGCGGCCCGGCCCGCATCGCGCCGCTGCTGGAACTGGGCGCCGGCTTCCACCCCGACCTGACCGGCCAGGAGAACATCGAGTTCTACGGCGCCGTGCTGGGGCTTTCCGCGCGCCAGATCAACGAGAAGTTCGAACAGATCGTGGAATTTGCGGAGCTGGGGGAGAAGATAGACACGATCCTGCGCACCTGGAACGAGGGCGCCAAGCTGCGCCTGGGCTTCTCCATCGCCGTCCACACCGACCCGGACATATTGCTCGTGGACGAGGTGCTGGCCGTGGGCGACGAGGCGTTCCAGAACAAATGCTACCGCCTCATCGCCGAGTTGCAGGATAAGGGCAAGACCATCCTGTTTGTCTCCCACGATCTGGCGGTCGTGGAGCGCGTGGCAAGCCGCATCCTCTGGATCAATAACGGCATCATCCAGATGGACGGCGACGTGCCGGGCGTCCTCGCCGCCTACCGCGAAGCCTCCGCCCGCGGCCTGCGGTAATGTACGATAGGCCCTCTCTCTGTGCGCCTGCTGATGATAGATCCTTGTTGCCAGGTGTTGTGTCAGTGTCCTTCTGTTTGTTTTCGGGCGGCTCAAGCCGCAGGGTAGACACTCCCAGCCGTGTGGATCAATCTCACGCAGCCTGCTGCTGAGGAGATACGTCCACACCGTTGGGAGGGATTACCAGCCGCAGCAACCAAGGCACAAAACCCGCCTGCGCGGGTTCTGCCCTCACCCCCTGTCCCCACTGCTAGGGTCGGCGCTCAACGGACTGCAAGGGACGCCGCTCAACGGACTGCAAGGGTCGGCAGGGTTACGGCCCCTGCCTCCGCCTCGCGACACGGCTCTGCCTTGCGACACCCCTCCGCCTTGCGATCCACGCTGAGGGAGAGGGGAGAGACCTCACCCCCCGCCCCTCTCCTTTGCAAGGAGAGGGGAGGATGGAGTCGCCGTAGGGCGACTTTGTGCCTTTGTTGCCGCGAATTGATTCGCCCGCTACACGGAAGCCGAAGCCCACGGAAGTCCTTGACATAAAGAGAATAGGTTCGTCATAATGAAACATGGGCAGCCCTTATCCTAATCGCTACCCGTAACATCCATTTGAAGGGGAACTCAATGAAGAAACGGTTCGGTTTTACGTTGATTGAACTGCTAGTGGTTATTGCTATCATAGCCATCCTAGCAGCCATCCTGTTCCCGGTCTTTGCGCAGGCCCGCGCGCAGGCGCGCAAGACCACCTGCCTCTCCAACATGAAGCAGGTCAGCCTGGGCGAGATGATGTATTTCCAGGACTACGACGAGGCGGGAACGCCCAAGCGCGAGTTCACCGATAACGCGGCCTGGTTCAGCGGCCAGGAGATCATCTGGAAGGACCTGGTCGAGCCCTATATCAAGAGCGGCGGTCGCCCCTACAATAACGGCCAGACCTATACGACCCCCGGCAATGGAGGCATCTTCGAGTGTCCGGAGAATACCGCCTCCTGGTCGGCGCAGAAAGCGGTCTACTGGGGCAACTTTGGTCCGGGCGAGCCGGGCGACGAGACAACCCGCTATCCGCGCGGCTATGCCATCAACTTCCATGCGGGCCACAACGAGGCCAATCGGGAGGGCGCTTTCTGGCCGGAGATCACCCCGGGCAGCGTGAACCCCGGCGGCTCTTTGGCCCTGCTCCAGCAGCCGGCTAACACCATCATGCTCGCGGAGACGCGCATGTTCTTCCCGGAGATCTGGTGGCAGGCGATGGGCTATGAATGCACTCCCGACGGCATTCCCGCCGGCGGACAGCCCACCGGCTGCATCTCGGGGCATCATGGCGGCATGACCAATTTCGCCTTCTTTGACGGCCATGTCAAGACCCTGCGCCTGCAAAAATCCGTTGCCGACGACCTGTGGGATGCGTTTGCTCCCAACACGGACTGGGGCGGCGGCTACACGGGCGCGCAGTCCAAGCAGGATGTCCTGAACAGCATCAACAGCATTACGGAGTGGACCACCGGCCTCTAGCCGGGAAGGCAACCCAGCTTTCGCGACCGTTCCCTGTCGTCTGCCGCGACGGCGGGGAACGATCCGTCTTCGGAGTCGTAGTCAAGTTATGCAGGAGGAGTACCAGATATGAGCGTGCGTTCCAGCAAACCCGCGTCGGGGCAGAAAGTATCGCCGGTCGTGGTTGTGCTCGCCGCCGTGGCGCTGCTGGCGTTTCTAGCATGGCGGGCCTGGGTGGCGTTCGCGCCGCCCCATGCGGGGCCGCTGCCTCCCCCGCCCACACAGGACATTAACTTTATTAACCAGAAGGCCCAGGAGGCACAGGGCGATTTTAATAAGCTCAGCCCGGAAGATCAGGCCAAGGTACAGAAGATTTCCCACGGCTTTGGTCCGGCCTCGATTGCCTCCGCCTGGAGGGAGCAGCAGAAACAGAAGCAGACTCCTTAAGCCGTGGAGGAAGCGGAGCTTTTTGACCGACCGCTATTGCCGGACATTCGTCACGCCCGGCCTGGATGTAATCTGTGTCGGGGCCGCGTCCAGTCTCTCTTCGGCAGCTATCGGGCACTACTATGCCGGCCCCACCTAACAAATTCTCGCTGCTGCTCTACCAGGCCGGGCTCACGCCCCGCTAGTTCCGTCCTGAAGAGGATGCCTAAGTCCTCCGCGCCCAGGCCAATGGGCTCAATTCCCTCGTCCTGAGACCACCTCGCCGCGCTCATTGAACCACCACTCCCGTCAGGAGACGTTCCACGCTTCTGGGGCGCCTTTATCTGTCAGGGCGATCCCGGGCCGCTCGGACCGCTCTCAACGAGGCTCTAAGCCTCGGTACTAGGTTTGAAGCAGGAGCAATTGGATATCTGGATACCCCCGACCTATTCGCCTACTCTACGCGGGAGGAAATGACCTATGGTGACGTTTATGCTCCTGGTCACGTTTCTCTATGCCGTTCCCTTCAGCAAGGCCCAGCCGATTATCAAAGGCCGGCGCTCCCTGGTGCTGGAAGGCCAGACGGCTCAACTCGTTGTGGACATCGGCGGTGGATCGTTCACCAATTTCCACCTCCGCAGCCAGGGGCTCAATCCGCTCGAATGGGGGGCAGTAGATGAGTCGATGGCTCCCCACCCGATGGGGCATTTCCTCTGTCTAGATCGCTGGGGCGCTCCCTCGGAGGCGGAAGCGAAGAATGGCATGCCCTTTCATGGCGAAGCCGCCCATGTCGAGTGGCAAGTGGTGCAGGCGCCGATAGAGAGAGACGGGAAAGTTCAGGCCGAAATGACCGCGACCCTGCCGTTGGCAGGATTGAAAGTTAAACGCCGGATCCAGTTATCCGTTACCGATGCTTTCTTTATCGTCAGGGAGGAAGTCACCAACGCTAACAAGCTGGGACGCCTCTTCAATATGGTGCAGCATCCGACGATTGGCCCGCCGTTTCTGGACGAACATACCGTCGTAGATGCCAATGCGCGCCGAGGCTTCATGCAGAGTAGCCCTTTGCCTAATCCCGAAGAGCCAGCCGTTTACTGGCCGGAAGCGCGCCAGGATGGCCAGCCGGTGAACATGCGCTATTTGACCAACGACGCCAATCCGAGCGTGGTTTCCTATACGATTGACGAGGAATATGGCTGGGTCGCCGCCTGCAATCCCTCACGAGGCTTGCTGATCGGCTACCTCTGGAAGTCCGCGGAATATCCCTGGTTCAGTGCCTGGCGGAACGTAGAGAAGGGCAAGCCTGCGGCCCGCGGCCTGGAATTCGGCACCACAGGATTGCACCAGCCCTTCTCCGTCCTGGTGGCTAAGGGACGGATATTCGGGCGCTCGCTCTATGAGTATCTGGATGCCGGTGAGACGACCTCCAAGACTTTTGCCTGCTTCCTCTTTAAGATTCCCCGAGATTACCGGGGCGTTGATCGTCTCACCTACACGGGAGGCCGCTTAATCCTGCATGAGCGGGATGCCGGGCCAGAGCGGGACCTGGGAATGGACGTGGGCGAACTGTTCCCCAGCGGGCGATGAGCCAAATCCAGGGCGGAGCCGCCGCTCGGACCGCTTCACTCACGTCCCGAACGGCTTTGATAGCGCGCAAGGAGCGGACAGCATGCAAGGGCTGGTTTTTCTGGGAGACAGGCAGCTTCGGTTGGAAGCGTTTCCCGATCCGCAACCGGGGCCAGGCGAGGTGCTGATCAAGATCGCACGGGCCGCCGTCTGCGGCACCGACATCCATAAGTATCGTGCGCCTGCCGAGTATGTTGAGCGGCTGGCCGATGGCTCGCCCCTCATCGTCGGCCATGAGCCCGCCGGATGGGTGGCCGCTCTCGGCGAGGGCGTCACCGGCCTGAAGGTGGGCAGCCGCGTCCTGCTGGCGGGTGTCCTGGGCTGCGGTCGCTGCGCCTGGTGCCGGCAGGGCTATAATACCGCCTGCGAGCAGGGCGTCTCTGGGCTTGGCTGGAAGCGGCACGGCTGTGATGCCACCGCTATCGTCTGGCCCGCCGGCAATGTCTTCGTCCTGCCGGAGGCGATGTCTCTGGAAACGGCTACCCTGCTGACCTGCGCGGGCGGCACCGCCTACACGGCTCTCCGGGAAGCCGACCTCGGTGGCGAAGACCGGCTGGCGATTGTGGGCCTGGGGCCGGTGGGACAGTGTCTGCTGATCCTGGCCAAGTCGCTGGGCGTGCGAACGGTGGGCATAGATGTCGTCTCCCGTCGATTGGAACAGGCACTGTCCCTGGGGCTGGACTGCGCGGTAGACGCGACCGGAGAAGACCCGGTCGCTGCGGTTCGGCGTTGGTCGGGCGGGCGGGGCTGTGAGGTGGTGGCCGAGTGCGTGGGGCTGGCGCAGACGCGGCATCAGGCGCTGGAGATGGCAGCGACGCGGGGGCGGGTGGCCTTTGCAGGATTAGGTTCCGAACCGCTCACCCTAAGCGCGGACCGATTTTTCATTGGAGGGCAGATACGCCTGATCGGGATTGCGGCGACGCCGCTGCGCTACTTTCCTGCGCTGATCCAGCGGACGGTCGAGTACAATCTGCCCTTCGAGCGGCTCATCACCCATCGGTTTGCGCTGGAACAGGCGGAGGAAGCCTTCGCTGTGATGGAGAGCGGGCAATCCGGGAAAGTGCTCTTCGAAGTTGCCGAAGCGCTGTGAAAGCGGCGATTGCTTAGAGTCCCTAACAAACCCTGGCAGTGCGGCTCTCCCCTCACCCCGGCCCTCTCCCTGCACAGTAGAGGGAGTGCGCTCTTAGTCACCTTCGGGAGCCTCAAGAGGAAGGATGCGGGACCGTCTGGACCTGGGCCAGCAGCCAGAACAGCCGGGCACAGCCGGCGTTGGCCAGAAGCGTCTTGACTAAAGGGCGCGCGGACACCGGAAGGCGCGTGTCTTTGTCCGCTTGGGAGCGCTCCGCAGCGTCGGGCTCCCGGCGGTGCTCCTGGCCGGTCAGCCGCCGCCATGCCTGGTACTGCGCTTCTCCGATCCGCCAGAGCCGAAAGTTGCGAAAATAGAGGCCGTCGGTGGGATCACGCAAGTAGGCATAGGCGTAGTTGGCGTTACGCTTCACCTCGTCCAGCAGGGCGGCATCCTGGGTCACTCGATACAACGCCAGCAGGCCGTCGGCCAGGTAATGCACGAAAAACGAGCTGTCGTAGAAGAACCGGCGCTCCGGGTCACGAACGAGCTGGTCGTAGAGCGCTTTGTTGCGATCCGTGGCTGCGCGGGCCAGGCGCTTGGCTGCCTCGAGGCTAGCCGGATCGTGGGTGAGGCGGTAGTGTTCCACGTAGGCGCGGATAGGGACGCCGGTATTGTAGGTCCATTTCGTCGGCATCACCGTCCAGGTGGGGGCCTGCAAGCCGTCGCGGATCAAGCCGTCTTTGTCCTGAAGATGCCGCTGGAGCCAGGTGAGGGCGCTCTGCGCCCAGGCGATGTTGGAGGCTCGGTGGATACCCAGCCGCGCCAGCCCCAACGCGGCCAGGGCGGCTCCCGCCGTTGCGGAGGCGGTCTTGTCGGCCGTATGCGGCTTGGTCGGGTCGGTTCCCCAGCGCACGCCGCCGGGGGTGTCCGTTGGGTCCCAGCCCCCAGAGACGAAGCCCTCCATGACCTGCTGTGCCCGGTCTCGATAGGCGGCGTCCCCCGTCGCTTCATAGGCCGCGACGAGCGTGGTCACGCCCCAGGCGTTGTCATCATAATAGGTGTCGTTGTTGCCAGGAAAGTGCCGCCAGGCATTGTAGGCATGCTTCTGGGGGTCGTAGTACTGCTCCAGCCCCCTGTAGACCTGGGCCATGCGGGCTTTGTACCGGCCCCGGCGGATCTTTTCGCCTTCAACGAGGGTATGGAACGCCAGCAGCGAAGGCCAGAAGGTGTAGCCGTTCTGGTGCGGGGGGTCGCTGTCTACCGTCTCGGCGCTGCGGACGGGCGCCCGAAACATTCCCACGTTGGCGTCCCAGAAGCGCCCGAAGATCAAGGCCGTGAGCCGTTGGGCCTCCCCTGTGTAGCTGCCGGGCGGCGGAGAGAGGGTTAGCGGGGGCAACGCGACGTTCTGTGTTCCGGCACGCCGCCGGTTCCTCGGTTTGGTAAGCGGCGTGCCCAGGAGGGCAAGAGAGAGCAGAAACTGACGACGATCCATGACTCTATTTACCGATCTCTCAAGAGTGTAGTTCGGATCTCTGGCATGCGCGCCATCCACCGATCAGTTCCTTCAGCTCCTTATAGAGGGCCAGGCGCTCGCGGCCCCAAAAATCGGCACGGGCGCTGGAGCTGTGGACGACGTAGACGCGGGCCTCTCCGATCCGCTCTTCCTGCTCGCCCCAATCCATGCAGAGGCGGCCGGTTGCCAGGGCGTATACGTCCTTGCCGTTGAAGCACACGAACCCCGGCGCGTGGGCCAGCAGCTTCTCCCGCAGGTGCGCTCGCTGCGTCTCGGTCGGCGGCGGCAGCAGGTGGTTGGCGCTGGAGGCGATGTGCTTGAAGAGGCCCGTCAGCCCGATCCCGTATCGGAGGACCTCCCCATCCTCCTCCGCTCGGAACTGGCGGGGCGTAAACCCCGCCTGGTAAAGCAGAAGCCAGAATCTGTTCGTTGGCCCGGCGTAATAGTGCCCGCTCGCTGCGGCGGATAGGCTCGGCGCTGCGCCGACGAAGATGACGTCGAGACCGGGCGCCAGCAGGTCGGGCAGGAGCGGCGCGGGGTCTGTGTTTTCCATGCTGGACATAGGAGAGGCACCTCCGATCCGGTAGTATACCCTATCCGTCAGCTTTCTCCCTCCGGGATCGCGGGATCGTCCATACTGACGGTGATCATGCCCGATTCGGATAAAGTGTAAAAGCGATGGCTATCGTATGCGAGGGTTGCGGGGGCTATATTCAGCCTCTTGTGGATACGGACGCGCAGGCCATCCGCTGCCCCGATTGCGGTCACAGAGAGCCGATGCGCATCCTGCCGCTGTTCATCGTGACCGGGGCCAGCGGCGCGGGCAAAACTGCGGTCGTCCGGGAACTGCGCCGCCTCCTTCCCGAATGGGAAATCTTCGAGACCGATGTTATCTGGGGCGCGGACTGGCAGCAGGTGCGCAATAACTGGCTGCGCATCGCCCACAGCATCGCCCAGAGCGGTCGCCCGACGCTCCTGTGCGGCATGATGCTGCCGGAAGATATAGACCGATGTGATCACCGGCCCTTTTTCCGCCAAGTCTACTACCTCAACCTGCACTGCGACGACCCCACGCGTGCGGCGCGCTTGCGGGCGCGGCCTGCCTGGCGGGGCTGTACGGAAGCCTTCCTTGCCGAGCAGCAGCAGTTCGCGCATTGGCTCCTGGAGCACGCCGAAACGGCCTTTGATCCACCGCTGCGGACCCTGGATACCACGCAAACGCCGGTCTCCGCCGTAGCCTGCCAGATCCGCGATTGGGCCTTAGAGCGCTGGCACGGCGAGCCGCTGAAGTCTGGCTCCGGTGGCGGCTGACCTGGCAGGCTGCCGGGCATTTTTACGGTTGACGGGAGGGCAAGCGATGCGGTACACTTATGCTTAAACTTGATGACCTTCAGGAAAGCGAGTTCCTCCCATGAAGACCTATAATGTCGCCATCGTCGGCGCGACGGGCGCGGTTGGCACCGAGTTTTTGCATCTGTTGGAGACGCGCGAATTTCCGCTTGGCGCGCTGCGCCTGCTGGCCTCAGAACGCTCGGCAGGGCGTGTGCTGACGTTACGGAATAAGCCGTATACCGTCGAGCAGCTCACCGCCGACTCGTTTGCGGATATGGACATCGCCTTCTTCTCGGCCGGGGCCTCCCGCAGCCGCGAGTTTGCGCCCGCCGCCGTGGCCGCCGGAGCCGTCGTGATTGATAACTCGTCGGCCTTCCGCATGGCCCCGGACGTGCCGCTGGTCGTCCCGGAGATCAACCCGGAGGACCTCGCCGCCCAGCACGGCATCATCGCCAATCCCAACTGCTCCACCATCATCCTGCTCATGGCCGTGGCCCCGCTGCGCCAACTGGCTCCCATTCGTCGTATCGTCGTCTCCACCTACCAGGCCGCCAGCGGCGCGGGCGCACAGGCCATGCAGGAGCTTATTGATCAGACGCACGCCGTTCTGCATGAGCGGCCCATTACCCCCCAGGTCTTCCCGCATCCCATTGCGTTCAACCTCTTTGCCCATAACTCCAAGATAGATGAGACGGGCTACAATGAGGAAGAGCGCAAGATGATCTACGAGTCGCGCAAGATCCTACATGACCCGACGCTCAAGATCACGGCTACCTGCGTGCGCGTGCCGGTGGTGCGCGCCCACTCCGAGAGCGTCAATATCGAATTCGCGCCGGGCCAGCGGCCCTCGCTGGCGGCAGTTCGCGAGGCGCTAAGCACGTTCCCCGGCGTCGCTATTGTGGACGACCGCGAGGCCAACCACTTCCCGATGCCTCTAGAGGCCAGCGGGCGCGACGAGGTGCTGGTGGGCCGCCTGCGCTACGACCTCTCCAACGATGACGCCCTCGATCTGTTCGTCTCCGGCGACCAGATCCTCAAAGGCGCCGCCCTCAACGCCATTCAGATCGCCGAGAAGTGGATGCACCTCGTCACGGTTTAACTTTTAGACAGGATTAACGGGATTAACCGGATTGCTACAAATCAGCACAAGCTCTGCTTCTCCCTCTAGCTCTAATCCAGTAAATCCTGTTTATCCTGTCTAAATAAGTTTTAGGAGGAAGGGTGCGATGGGCAAGGCTATTTTTGGACAGGTGTTGACGGCGATGGTGACGCCGTTCGACGCCCAGGGCCAGATCAACGAGCCGGCGACCGTGCGCCTGGTTAACCACCTGCTGGACAACGGCTCCGACGGTCTCGTGGTCTGCGGCACCACCGGCGAATCCCCGACCCTGACGCACGAGGAGAAGCTGCGCCTGTTCCGCTTGGTCACGGAGACGGCGGGCGGGCGAGCTAAAATCATCGCCGGAACCAGCAACTACGACACGGCCAGCAGCATCACGATCACCCAGGAAGCGGCGGAGATCGGCGTGGATGGGGCGCTGCTGGTAGTCCCTCCCTACAATAAGCCCTCGCAGGAGGGCCTGTATCAGCACTTCCGCGCCATCGCCGAAAGCGTGCCGAATCTGCCCTGTATGCTCTACAACGTGCCCCCGCGCACCGCGCAGAACATGGACGCGGCGACCACCTTGCGCCTGGCCCGCGACGTGCCCAACATCGTCGCCATCAAGGAGGCGTCCGGGAATCTGATGCAGGCGGCGGAGATCATAGCCAGCGCGCCGGGGGATTTTGCGGTCTATAGCGGCGAGGACGGCCTGACCCTGCCCCTGCTCGCCATCGGCGGAGTCGGCGTGGTCAGCGTGACCGCACACCTGGTCGGCAAGGACATGAAGGCGATGCATACGGCTTTCTTTGCCGGACGCACGGGCGAGGCGGCCTGCCTGAACGCGAAAATGCTGCCGATTGTCCGCGCCTGCTTCCAGCCCACGACCCCCAGCCCCGTGCCCGTGAAGGCCGGCCTGAATATGCTGGGCCTGGATGTCGGCGGCGTGCGCCTGCCCCTGGTCGAAGCCAACGATAAGGAGCGCAGCATCCTGCGCACCGCTCTGGCCGACTACGGTTTAATCTAAACCACCCGCTGCGCTAGAAAAACCTTTCAACAGGATGAACAGGATTTTACAGGATTAAACAGGATTTCTAAAACCTACCCAATCTCTGCTTCTGTCTCTATGACCCATACAAGCCCTATATTTCTGTCTTTGTCTTCATCCTGTAAATCCTGTCTAATCCTGTTCATCCTGTTGAGGTTGTTGCTTTTGTTTTAGGGGTTGTCACTTGAGTGATGTAGAGAACAGCACGAACGGCAAGCTGCATATCATTTCGCTGGGAGGCAGCGGCGAGGTCGGCAAGAATATGCTCGCCTTCCACTACGAGGACACGATTCTCGTCGTGGATTGCGGCGTGATGTTTCCCAACGAGGAGCAGCCGGGCGTCGATCTCATTATTCCGGATATTACCTACCTGCTGGAACGCCGCGAACAGGTCAAGGCCATCTGCCTGACGCACGGCCATGAGGACCATATCGGCGCGCTGCCCTACGTCCTCAAGCAACTGCCCGTCCCCATCTACGGTACGCGCCTGACGCTGGGCATGGTGCGCGCCAAACTGGCCGAGCACGGGCTGGCGGGCAGCACCGAGTTTGTGGAGTACCCGGCAGAGGGAGCCGTCGCGTTTGGGCCGCTCTCGGTGGAGGCCATTCACGTTACCCACTCCATACCTGACGCCGCTAGCCTCGCCATTCGCTCCCCGGTCGGCACGGTCGTCCATACCAGCGACTTCAAGATCGATCAGACCCCGATTGATAACCGCCTCTTCGATACGTCCCGCTTCGCGCAGCTGGGCGATGAGGGCGTCCGCCTGCTGATCTCGGACAGCGTCAACGTCGAGCGGAAGGGCTGGTGCCCTTCGGAGCGGTCGCTGGTGCCCGTCTTTGATCGTTTCATGCGCGAGAGCATGGGCCGCGTGATCGTAGCGACGTTCGGCTCCAACCTGCATCGCGTCCAGACGGTCTTCGACGTGGCCGCCCGCTACGGGCGCAAAGTGGCGGTCTTTGGGCGCAGTATGGTCCAGAACATTGATACGGCCCGCTCGCTTGGCTATCTGCGCATCAGCGACGCGCAGCGCGTCCGCGTCGAGGACATCGGCGAATACCATCCCGTCGAGATCGTCATCCTGACCACGGGCAGCCAGGGTGAGCCGCTGGCGGGCCTGACCCGCATGAGCCGTGACGAGACGGCCAAAGTCCAGATCGAGCCGAGCGATACGGTCATTCTCTCCTCGACGCCCATTCCCGGCAACGAGGACATGATCTGGCGCGTCGTCAACCGCATCTTCCGGCTGGGCGCTAACGTCGTCTATGACCTGATCCAGAACGTCCACGTCTCCGGCCATGCCTACCAGGAAGAGCTCAAGATGATGATCAACCTGACCCGGCCTGAGTACGTAGCCCCCTATCACGGGGAGCCGCGCCACTACCACGCCTACACGCAGATGGCGCTGGATATGGGCTTTGCGCCGGACGGCATCCTGACGTTTGAGGTCGGGCAGATGCTGGAGATGGATGCGGAGGGCGTCCGCCGCGCGGCGATGACGGTGCCGCACGGCAGCGTGCTGGTGGACGGCATCAGCGCGGGCGGCGTGAGCGACGTGGTGCTGCGCGACCGGCGGCATCTGGCCCAGGATGGCACCGTGATCGTCACGGTCAGCATGGATCGCAGCACGGGCGAAGTCCTGGCCGGGCCGGACCTGCTCTCGCGCGGCTTCCTGCACCCGGAGGACAGCAGCGAGCTTTTCGAGGGCGCGGCGGAGCGCGTCACCCAGGCGCTGGAGGAGCTTAACTATACGGAAGGCTCGGATTTGGACACCGTGCGCGTCACCGTCCACGATACGGTCGCGCGCTACCTGCGCAAGCGCACCAACCGCCGTCCGGTCGTCGTCCCGGTCATCATGGAGATTTAGAGGCCACTTGAAGATATGACGCATTTGGAGACAAGAACATATATAACCGCCTACCTGGATAATGTCAAAGATTTGCTCAATAAGGTGGACATGGCACAGCTGGAGCGAATGGTGGAGGCGCTGCTGGCGGCCTGGCGGGACGGCAAGCGCGTTCTGCTCATGGGCAATGGCGGCAGCAGCAGCAGCGTCAGCCATATTGTTAATGATTTGCAGAAAAACATCTACCTGGAGGCGGGCAGACCGTTGCGGACGCTCTGCCTGTCGGACTGCACGCCGCTGATGATGGCCTGGGCCAACGATACGGCTTGGGAGAACATCTTTGCGCCGCAGGTGGAGTGCTGGACGGAGCCGGGCGACGTGGTCATTGGCGTCAGCGGCAGCGGCAACTCCATGAACGTCATCAACGGCATCGCAGCCGCCAACAGAGCCGGAGCGACGACCTTCGGCCTGGCAGGATTCCAGGGCGGCAAGCTCAAGGACACAACCCAATGCTGCCTGGTCGTGCCGAGCGAGAACATGCAGCGCATCGAGGATGTCCACATGATCCTGCTGCACGTCCTCTTCTCGACGGTGCTGGAGCGCGCTAAAGCGGAGGCCGGGCGTGCGTGAGGCGGGTTCGGAGCGCCGCGCCGTGTTTCTTGACCGAGACGGCGTGCTGACCGTGGAGGGGGGAGCGTATGTCACGCGCCCGGACGCCCTCCATCTGCTGCCAGGCGCCGCCGAGGCCGTAGCCCGCCTGACGGCGGCGGGATGGCCGGTCATCGTAATCACCAACCAGGCGGGCGTCGGGCGCGGATATCTCTCGCTGGAAGAGTTAGAAGCGGTCCATGCCCGCCTGCGCGCCGAGATAGAGACGGCGGGCGGACGGCTCACGGCCATCTACGCCTGCCCGCACTGCCCGGAAGAAGGCTGTGATTGCCGCAAGCCCAGGCCGGGCCTGCTGCGCCAGGCCGCCGCCGATCTCGGTCTGGATCTCTGCGCAAGTTACATGGTCGGCGACAGCCCGCGCGATATTGCCGCCGGGCACGCCGTCGGCTGCCGTACCATCCTCGTGCTTACCGGCCACACGCGCCAGTACGACCCGGCCACCTTTCCCCCACCCCACCCGGATTTTGTCTTTGCCGATCTGGCCGCCGCGGCGGATTGGCTTTGCCGGCAAAGCCAGGAGTAGCCAAAGGACAAAGTTATTCCGTTTTGAGGCCGCGATGCCTGAGGCCGCCACGCTGACCCCGCCTGGTAGCCAAAGGACAAAGTTATTCCGTTTTGGCCCCTACCCCTTCCCACTGCCAGGGTCGGCAAGGTTACGGCCCTTGCAGTCCATTGTAGGGCCGATCCTGGCAGTGGTGCGAGCGTGCGCAGCACCGACCCTGGCAGTGGGGGCCGGGGGGTTAGGTTATACGGGAGAGAGGGGGACAGGGGGTGAGGGCCGCAAATGATCTGGCCAAAGGAGAGCCGCCGGAGGGTATGTTCCCAGGGAGAGGGAACCTCCGGCGGCTCTGTCGGCGACGCGGGGGCGTCCGACGCTACGAAATGTAGGGCTTGTCTCAGGCGGCCTGGGCGGCCATCGCCTGCAAGCGCGCGATCCGCTCGGCGGTCGGAGGGTGCGACCGGAACAGATTCATCAGCCCCTCCATGCGGAACGGATTGACGATATACAGGTGCGCGAAGCTGGGATTGACCGGCAAAGGCCGCGTCTGGGCATAGGCTTCGATCTTTTGCAGGGCGCTGGCCAAGGCCAATGGCTTCCCGCTGAGCCGCGCGCCGGAGGCATCCGCCTCAAACTCGCGAGAGCGCGAGATCGCCATCTGGATGATCAGCGCGGCAATCGGCGCCAGAATAATCGCCAGCAGCCAGGCAATCGGGTTATAGCCGCCCTCGCGGTCGTCCCTGCCTCCATAGCCGCCCAGCAGCATCCCCCACCGCGCGATCTGAACCAGGAAGCCAACCGCGCCCGCAATCGTGGCCGCCACGGTGCTGATCAGCACGTCGCGGTTGCGCACATGCGATAGTTCATGCCCCAGGACGCCCTCCAACTCCGCAGGCGTCAGCAGATCCACAATGCTCTGGGTCACGGCGACGGCGGCATGTTCCGGGTCGCGCCCGGTGGCAAAGGCGTTGGGCTGGTCGCCAGGGACGACATAGATGCGCGGCATCGGCATGCCCGCCCGCGCCGTCAACCGCTCCACTATCCGGAAGAGCTCCGGCGCATCGGAAGGCTGCAACTCCTGCGCGCCCTGCGCCATGAGCACGATCTTATCGCTGAACCAATAACTGGCGAAGTTCATGATCATCGCCAGAATGAAGGCGGTTACCATACCGCTGCGACCGCCGATGACTCCGCCGACGGCGACAAACAGGCCGGTCAGCCCAGCCAGCAACATCGCGGTTTTGAATGTATTCATGGATTAAAATCCTTAAGGTATCCTCTCGCTAATCCTCACTGTACAATACGAATGCCCGGATACCCGTGTTCCGTAAACTCATCCCCAGGGAAGCGGCCTCAGGAGCGCGGCGTGCTCATCACCAACAGAGGCGCAAAAGGCGCTTGCAGCGGTTGCGGTACTCACATCAACCTCAGGAAGGCTGTGCGCCTATCAGCAGGGCGACCTCGACCGGCTTGCCCTCGCCTCCCTCTTCCGCCAGCGTGACTAGCTGCATCTCCAGCGCGATCCGCCAGCCGGATTTCTCCAGGTGTGCGGCAAACTCCATCGCCTGCGGGCGTACCGGGTCGGAAAGGATCAGCTGTCCACCCGGAGCCAGACTTCGCCGGAAGATCGACTCCAGGTAGAAATGCATGGCGCGCTCATAGAGGATGTCTGCGCCGAGGAGAATGTCATAACGCTCTGCATGCGCCCAGGTGCGCCAATCGGCCAGGAAGAAGGTCAGGCCGCTCACTCCGTTCTGATAGGCGTTGACCTGCGCCAACGCCAGTGCGCCCTGCTGATGGTCGGTCTGGCAGACCTGCGCTCCCAACGCCTGCGCGACCATACCCGGCAGCCCGACGCCTGCGCCCAGCTCCAGCACCCGCTTCCCTGCCACCAGCCCCGGATGGGCCGCCAGGAATCGCGCCAGCCCCACCGCCGACTCCCAGAGCAGGAAGCCATACGGAAAATGCTCAAGCTGCTCGGCGGCATCCAGCAGGGCATCCTGGTTCTGAACCGCCGTCACACGCCAGTTTCGCCCGCCAATGGGTATCTCCACCGTCACCAGCGGCAGCCGCTGCGCCCAGTAGGCGCGCATACGCTCCATCTTCTGAGCGTATGTATCCAACTCCATCATGCCAACCCCCGGCCCCTTCCCTAATGCGCTCACTGCGTTCGCAGGGTCGTCAGGCGGAGGGGTGTCGCAAGGCGGAGGCCCGAACCATTGTAGGGCCGACCCTGGCAGTGGGGGTGACCCAACTTGGGATGGTTGCTGTCCTCACCTTCCAACTGACCTCACCCCCGTCCCCTCTCCTTCTCAAGGAGAGAGGAGAAGCCCTCACCCCCTTCCCCCTCTCCCACGCTGCGGGAGAGGGGAGAGGAGAAGCCGGGTGTCTTCTCTGCCCACGTAGGTGGGCAGCGAGCCGCAGGCCCCACAGCGGCAGGGTTTAGCCTGCCGGAAGGGAGTTAGGTTAAGAGGAGCCAGGTTTTGTCAGGCATTCTCAGCCTGCGCCGAAGGCAGCGGGAACGTGATGGTCACGCACGCTCCGGTACCGTCCTCGCGGTTCGCGTAAAGCGTCTGCCCACCTAGATCGCCGCGCGCCAGCGCCTCTACCAGGCCCAAACCTACATTAGCCTGCTCATCCGCTTGAAATTCGGTGGGAAAACCAGGTCCGGCATCGCAGACACGCAGCACGCCCGTGCCCGCCTGGACGGCAAAGGACACTTCGATGTCGCCCTGATTGCTGTGTTTGAGCGCGTTGGAGACGAGCTCGTTGAGGATGAGCGCCAGAGCCGACGCCTGCCGCGCCGAAAGACGGACGGGCTGCACCTCATAGCGGATGCGCCGCTCCCCGGTCGTCTGTTCCAACAGAGCCACCATCTGCTCCATCCAGGCCCGACTCGATACGGACTCCGCCTGCGCGTACTCCTGGCTCTCCCGGCTGAGAAGATCATGCAGGGCCGCCAGCGCGCGGATATAGCTGGCGATGTGTCGTAAATCCTCGGCGCTCACCGTCTCCGATTGATCCAGCAGCCGTATATCTATCAGTGCCGCAACCTGATGCAGACTATTCTTAGCCCGATGGTACGTTTCAGTCATCGCACGCTGCAAGCGCTCGTTCAGTTGCAGGATCTGGTGCTCTTGCTGTTTGCGCTCGGTGATGTCGCGGTTGATCTCCAATATGGAACCGGGGTCGCCCTGCTCATCCCGCTGCAACGCCCACCGACTGCTGACGACCACCTGCGTGCCATCCCTGCGCGTGTAAGTCAGCTCTCCTTCCCACTGTCCGGTCGCAAACAGCGCCTCCAGGACGGCCTCAAAGGTCGAAGGGAACCGGGTATGCAGGCGTTCGCGTGCGACCTGACCGACCATCTCTCCCGCCGACCAGCCATACAGCCGCTCGGCGCCTGCGTTCCAGAAGGTCACCCGGTTGTCTAGATCGCATACGAGGATGGCGTCATGAGCCAAGTTCAGGAGGGCATTCTGTTGGCGAACAATCCGCTCCGCGTGGTGCCTTTGGGTGAAGTCGCGCAGGATTTTGGCAAAGCCGTATAACTGCCCGGACTCATCGCGCAGAGCCGTCAGAATGCCGCTGGCCCAGAAGCGCGAGCCGTCTTTCCGCAGGTGCCAGCGTTCGTCCTCGGCACGTCCCGTCTGGATGGCCTGACGTATCTCCCGCTCGGGCACTCCGGCCTGCCGGTCTTCGGGGGTAAACAGCAGGGAACCGGGCTGTCCGATGGCCTCCTCCTCAGAATACCCGACAATACGCTCGGCTCCGACGTTCCAACTGATGATGCGATTCTCTACACCGAGCGTGAAGATGGCATAGTCGGTGACATTCTCCTCGATCAGGCGCAGGCGCGTTTCCGTGTCGAGCAGTGAATGGGAATCGGGCGCGGAAGGGAAAGCAGCGGGGCGATTTTCTGAAGAAGAGTCGCTCAAAACACCTCTCCTACGGCGAAGGTATACCTACAACAAAGTTGAGGCAAAGGTTGTGGGCATTAGGCTCCTGAGTAGCCCTGCGGCCCAAGAGCACAGAAGCTGCCTCCCGATAAACTACGGACGAGAGCGCAGGCCGGCTTAGAGCCTGCCGACGGGCTCGGGCGGTGTGGCGGCACGCGATCTGTTGCCTTTGAGCGCGCCCCGCTCCTCCGGAGCAGGCGTCAGGCGAAACACCCCGATCTCGGCGGGGCAGTTATAGCGAAGGGGACGGCCGGTAACGCCCATGCCGCGATTGACATAGAGGCGTGCCCGTCCGTTCTTGTACCACCCGGCGACCTGCGGGCAGCGCAGATGCAGCCAGCAGACCATCTTCGGCGTCGGGAAGGGTAGCGCGATCTGACCGCCGTGCGTGTGCCCGGAAAGGACGAAAACGTCCCGGTGCCCTACTTTCTCAATCAGCCGGGGGTTATGTGAGAGGACGATGCCCGTCACGTCGTCCGGGATGCCGGCGAGCGTCCCGGCGATGTCCGGCTGGCCCTCGTAGAGGTCGTCCACGCCCGCCAGCCACAGCCCCGGCTCCACGCACAGGGCCTCGTTGTTGAGGACACGCACGCCGCCCTGTTCCAAAACGCGGCGCGAGCCAACGATGCCGCGCCGATGGTCGTGGTTGCCAAACGAACCGTAGACGCCCCGCCGCGCCCGGAATCGCCGCAGTATTCCCGGCATAGGATAGTTCGGCTCACGGGAGTGGTCGTCAATGTAGTCGCCGGTAAGGACGATAAAATCCGGCTGCAGGGCATTGACGCGGGCAATCGCCTCCTCATAGACTGGCTCCAGATTGCTAAATCCGGCGTGCAGGTCGCTCATATGAACCAGCGTGGCCCCGCACAGCGCCTCCGGCAGGCCGCACAGCGGCACGTCCTGGGCCGTGATCTCAAGCATATAGGGCCGGGAACGCCCGATGTCAATCGGGATGCGGGTACTCTTCACGTCGGCAAAACTCCCTATCGCAAAACGGCGACCGTGCCACAAACGGCGTCCCCTGCAGGCGCGGCTGTCCGTATTTAGCTGCTTATGCGCGTGGCGATCAGGCGGTGGCCTGCGCCTCGCCATGGCGTATCCGCTCCAGCATCTGCGCCGCCGCCTCGATGGTACGCCGGACCAGCGCGCGGGCAAACGGCACGTCGGCCACCGGCTTATTATCGGCCAGCGCCAGCGCGTGATAGAGCGCAATGCGGGCCGCCTCCATCTTATCCCGCCGCCGCAGAATATCGGCAGATTCTTCCAGGCGATGCGTGTAGCGTTCCCGCGCCTCCGGGGTAAGCAGCTTGTTCACCGCCTCCGTCACGATGCGCTCCCGCCGCTCCGCTTTGGCCGATTCGGGCACGGCAAGCACGCTGGCCTCGCTCTTTTCCCAGGCGTCGAGCCATTCGTAGACGTCACGCGCCGCCAGAAACCACGGCTCAAACCAGGGCAGGGCGAAGAAGGCGGCCGGATCATGCGGAACAGAGGGATCGGCGCGCACCTCCTCCGGGTTAAGCGCCGCAAAGACCGGCGGCGTCTCGTAGCTGCCGCGCGGCTCCCCGACACGCTCCATCCACTCCAGAAAACCGGGCGGAGACAACTGCCCCAGGCGCAGGTTGAGCAGGCGGGCCTCATGCAGCAGCCAGCGTCCGTAATCGCCTTCGATCTCGGCAAAGGCCAGCCCGTTTTCCAACTGCTGCTCGAACCTGTCCACGCGCTCGGCGACCTCGCGGCGCGACATCCGCCGGGCGCTGAAGTCCTTCGTGCCCTCCTCATCGTTGATCAACGTTTGCAGCAGCGTCGGCCAGCCGCCGTCCGGGTCGGGCACAACACAAAAGACCAGCCGGTTCCCGGCGCCGTCGTAAGCGCTGGCGTAGGCACGCAGGGTGTCCGATGGCGTTGGCTCCGCAGTTTTAGGAGCAGGCGCCCGCTCCGGCGGCCTGACGCCCGCCAGGCTGAGCCGGTAGAGCGCACGCCGTGCCACCTTGCGCGTCTCCTTATCGGGCGCGCTCTCGGCCAGTTCCTGAAGCTGGGAGGCGGCCTCCGGCGTCGCCTCGGCCAGCAGCGCGGCAACGTCCTTCTGAGTACGATTCTCCACGCGACAAACCTTCCTTCACTGTATGCCAAAATTAGGCGAATGCGGACCTCAGAAACTTAGCCCCCAAAAACCCTACTGTACATCAAAATTCGGCGGGGTCTGCGTCTGATCCATGCGCGCTTTGGCCGCGTCGCGCTCCGGCGTGCCGGGAGCCATGCTGATGGCCTGCTGCCACTTCTCCCGCGCCCCATCCTTATCGCCCTGCTGCGCCAACTCATCCCCCTCTTGAATAAGACGGCGCGCTTCGGCGCGGCGTTCCTCAACAAATTGCCGGGCATCCGTGCCGGAGGCCGCCTCCTCGGAAGGCGAGATGGTTTTGAGCGCAGAGGGCGTCTCCACGGAACCGCCCCCGCTTTGGGCCGCGGCACGCTCGGCTCCGGCGCCCGCCGTATCGCCCAGCCGATCCAGGATGTTTGCCAGCCCGTTATGCGCAGTCGCGTTATCCGGGTCTACGTCGAGGGCCTTGCGGTAATTATCACGGGCCGCCTGCAGATCGCCCCTGGATTCCGCTGCGTGCGCCAATTGGACGTAAG
>DASRGZ010000222.1:0-26962 GCA_035650735.1 Chthonomonadaceae bacterium | reverse complement strand
GCGCGCTGTTGTCTGTCCTTGAGTGTTACCGACAGCAGAAAATTCAATGCTTGCCATCAATAACCGCTCTGCTTCGGGTACAACGTCTGTCCATAGGGCGCAACAACGTCAGTTAGCAGGCGAGCATTCAACAGTTATGGGCTAAACCCTACCGCTGTGGGACCTACGGCTCGCCGCCTGCCTGCGCAGGCAGAATGCGTTCTTGCGCAGGCCAAGAGTCTCGCCCACGTAGGTGGGCGACGGGCGCTTGGCGCCCCCTAGCGGCAGGGTTCAGCCTGCCGAGGGCATGAGGACCGCTCCCCTCTCCTTACGAAGGAGAGGGGTTGGGGGTGAGGTTTAGACGCTCTTAGCGCTCCCCCTCGATTTCCAGAGAGTTCTCGTCGGCGCTGTCGGAGTGGGATTGCACGCGCGCGGCGATGTCGTTCAAGAACTGCCACGATGCCGGGTCGCGCTGGCGGAGCCGGGTCGGCCGACGCAGGTAATACGCAAAGGCTTCTGCAAACCCCTCCTCTTCCGAATCGCCTGCATACTCCGTTACCAGCCGATGGGCGCGTTTTTGCTGGCGCCACAGGCGCTCGTAGCGCGCGCGCTCGCCGTTGGTCAGGATCTCATCCCAGACATGGTGCCCGTATTCATGGGTAAAGACCAGCACCGCCTCCTCGCCGCTTAACGTATCGCGCAGCGTGATCGTGGCCGAATCATCCTCCTGCTGCCCGCCGTTTTCATAGCAGCCGTCTATAACGGAGTCATCCTCCCTCGCGTCGCCAGCCCCCTGTTGTTTGCGCGCGATCAGCCGATCCATGTCCGCATCTGAAAGCTCGCGAAGCACCACAAGCCGCGGCGTCTTCCAGCAGCCGGGCATCTCCGCATACAGGCGCCGCCACAGGCTGGCATGGGGCGCCTCCTCATCCACGCGCAGAGCGGCCAGGACGGGACGGGTGCCCATGGCAAAGGTGGTGCTCCAGAGCAGAACGGACAGGCCCAGAAGAACGCTGGGAGAGAAGCGCGCGAGGCGCTGGAAGCAGGCAAAAACAGAGCGTACACGCGGCGGCATGAGTTCTCATCCTCACAGGTTGGTGGTCTTTATTCGAATCGGCAAGGGGTCGGGGAAGAGCAAGACAACCGACGTGGGGCAGCGCAAGCGGGGCGCCGAACAAGCGCGCTCTCCTTAAGAGAGAGACGCGGTCAGGAGCGCTGCGTGACGCTCTCTATTACCATTATACCATTATTTTGGCCGATAGCGCGCTTCCCTGGAGGTTGTAGGCAAAGAAAGAACCAACGTCTACCCACATTGACAGACGCCGGATTTCAGGCTATCATAGCGCAGGGGAAGGGGCGAGAAACGTAATCAGAAGCAGAATGCTTCGGCAGCGAGATAGAGGAATGTCTGATGAACGAGAAATCTGCGCTGTTCACGCCGCCGCCGGACGCGGAGGCGCAGTGGCAGCGTTTTGAAGAGATCGTGCGGGGAGAGGCTCGCGATTTTTTTGACGGGGTGGGGCCGATTGCCGGCGCCCGCGCGCCCGGACGCCTGGACGTGATGGGCGGCGTGGCCGACTACTCCGGCTGCATCGTGCTGGAGATGCCCATTGCGGAGGCCGCCTTTGTCGCCTGGCAGTGGCGCGAGGATCGGGTGCTGCGCATCCGCAGCCTGGGGCTGGAAGCGGAGGGCCTGATCCCGGAGGTCGCGCTCTCGCTGGACGAACTGGTGGATGAGCGCGGGCGCGTGCGCCCCGTAACGGAGGTGCGGGAGCGCCTGAGTCAAGACCCGCAGACGCACTGGGTCCGTTACATCGCCGGATGCTTTTATATCATGCTCCAGGCTTACAGCAAGGTGTCCGGCGGCGTGGCGGACGCGCGGCTGGGCGAGTTGGGCGCCAATATTCTGGTTTGCAGCGATGTGCCGCTGGGTGCCGGGGTCTCCTCATCGGCGGCGATTGAGGTCGCCACCATGCACGCCCTGAGCGAGGCCGCTGGCATCCATCCCAGCGACCTGACGCTGGCGGCCTGGTGCCAGCGCGTGGAGAATCAGGTCGTGGGTGCGCCCTGCGGCATCATGGATCAGGTGACCTCGGCGATGGGACGCGAGAACGCGCTAATCGTGATCAGGTGCCAGCCGCACGACATCCTGGGCACGCAGCATGTTCCGACTGGCTGGCGGTTTATCGGGCTGGACTCGCGGGTCAAGCACTCGGTCGGCGGCAGCCACTACACGCGGGCGCGGGTTGGCGCCTTTATGGGCCTCAAGATCATCCAGTTGGAGAGCGGAGGCAAGCTGCTGGATAACTACCTGTGCAACATGGAGCCCGCCGAGTTCGCCGAGTACCGGGAGATGATTCCGGAGACGCTTACCGGCCAGGAATACCGAGAGCTCTATGGGCGCCTGCCGGATACCGTGACGCAGGTGGATCTGAACGAGACGTACCATCCGCGCGCCTGCGCCGAGCATCCCATCCTGGAAAACGAGCGCGCCCGCGAGTTCGTAGCGCTGATGCACCTCGCCAGCCTGCGCCACCAGGAGCGCGGCGAGTCGACAGAGGCCGCGCCGGATACGGACATCCTGAAAGAGGCGGGCCGCCTGATGTATGCCGCGCACGCCTCCTACAGCGAGCGGCTGGATCTGGGCGCGCCGGAGACCGATCTGCTAGTCGAGCTGATCCGCGAGCGCGGCCCGGAACGCGGCCTCTATGGGGCCCGGATCACGGGCGGCGGCTCCGGCGGCACGGTCGCCGTGCTCTGCGCTGCCGACTCGCCGGACACGGACGCTGCGCTGGCGGAGGTCTGCCAGAAGTACGCGCGGCGTGTGGGCGTGGCGCCGCGCCCGTTCGTCGGCAGCTCGCCGGGGGCGCTGATGTTTGGCGCGCGCCAGATCACGCGAGGCTAGGAGGATGAGAAGGTGAGGAAGGTCCGCAAAGCGGTCATCACGGCGGCAGGGCGCGGGACGCGCATGTATCCGGCCACGACGACCATCCAGAAAGAGATGCTGCCGGTGATGGATACCGACGGCATCTGCAAGCCGGCCATCCAGATCATCATGGAGGAGGCGTTCAATAGCGGCATTGAGGAGGTCTGCCTGGTCGTCAATCCGCAGAACAAGAGCCAGATCGAGCAGCATTTCCAGCCACTGCCGCCGGAAGAGTGGAAGCTGTTCAAGGGCAAGGATTGGGCGCTGCTGCAATCGGCGCGCATCCAGCAGATGGCCGCGCGCCTGACGTTTGTGGTGCAGGAGACGCCGGAGGGCTACGGCCATGCGGTCTGGTGCGCGCGCCATTTTGTCGGCGACGAGCCGTTCCTGCTGATGCTGGGCGACCATATCTACACGACCGGCGAAGACAAGCGCTGCGCCCGCCAGATTCTGGACGTGTTTGAGCGGTACGGTTCCAGCGTCTCAGCGGTACAGCAGACGCCCACGGAGCTCCTGCATCTGTTCGGCACGGTCTGCGGCAAGCGGATCGCGGAGCAGCCGCCGGTCTATGAACTGGAGGCCATCTACGAAAAGCCGACCCCGGAGTACGCGGAGGCGCATCTGCGGCAGGCGGGCCTGCTGCACGGTATGTATCTGTGCTTCTTCGGGATGCATATCCTGACACCGAGCATCTTCGAGTGCCTCCAGTACGCCATTGACCACGACCTGCGCGAGAAGGGCGAGTTTCAATTCACCAGCGCGCAGGAGCGGCAGCGGGCCTCAGGGGAGCGGTACCTGGCGTTTGAGGCCATCGGCGACCGGCACGACATCGGTATCCCGTTCGGCTACGCGCAGACGCAGGCCGCGCTGGCCCTCAATTCCATCTACCGCGATCAGATGCTGGCGGCCCTGGTACGCACTCTGGCCGTGCCACAAAAGGCCATCCCGGAAGCGTACAAAGAGCGCGCCTGAGAAAATTAAACCACCTGCTGCGCTAGAGCCACGGAGACACGGAGGAGTCACGGAGAAAAACAAAGAGAAAGAGAGAAAGACAAAAGCCATTGAGACAGGATGAACGGGATGAACTGGATTTTAACTACGCAGACAAGCCGGGCTTCTCTCTCTTGGTGTCATCCTGTAAATCCTGTTAATCCTGTCTAAATTGTCTTTTCTCTGCCTTTGTTTTTCCTCCGTGTCTCTGTGGCTCTAGCGCAGCGGGTGGTGCAAATGCTGCTCCTTAGGAGGGAGAGAGGTATGCTACAGGAGAGCCTGGAGCCCTCGCCGGAGGTTCAGGCCCATATTGAGAGCGTTATCGAGAAGTACCGTCAATATATCAACCCCGGCCTGGCGCGGCTGATGCAGTTCGGCGGGTTTGGGGACGTGGAGGAGACGGCGCAGGGCTGCGTCATTACGACGGCAAGCGGCGCGCAGTACCTCGACTTTATCGGCGGGTACGGCGTCTTCTCGCTCGGGCATCGGCACCCGCGCGTGGTGGAGGCCGTGCATCGGCAGCTCGATAAGATGCCGCTCTGGACGCACGCCTTCTTCAACGAGCCGCAGGCGTTGCTGGCCGAGAAACTGGCCCAGATCGCTCCGGGCGACATTCGCTACGCCTTCTTTTCCAATAGCGGCACGGAGGCGGTGGAGGCAGCCCTGAAGATCGCCCGCATCGCCACCGGCAAGACCGACTTCGTCAGCACGGTCGGCGCCTATCACGGCAAGAGCATGGGCAGTCTCACCGCCACCGGGCGCGAGAAGTACCGCAAGCCCTTCGAGCCTCTGGTTCCCGGCTACGTCCATGTTCCCTTCAACGACCTGGACGCCGCCGCCTCTGCCATCAACGAGCGCACTGCCGCCCTTATCATCGAGCCGATCCAGGGTGAAGGTGGCATCATCACGCCCTCGCCGGGCTACCTGGCGGGCCTGCGCCGACTCTGCGACGAGCGCGGCATCCTGCTCATCGTGGATGAGGTACAGACGGGCTTGGGGCGCACGGGCAAGCTCTTTGCTGTGGAGCAGGACAACGTCGTACCCGACATCCTGACGCTAGCGAAGGCGCTGGGCGGCGGCGTCATGCCCATCGGGGCGACGCTAGCGACGCCGGATATCTGGGAGAAAGCGTTCGGAGAGAATCCGCTTATCCATACCAGCACGTTTGGCGGCAACCAGATGGCGTGCGCGGCGGGCCTGGCGGCGCTCGAAGTGATTATCGAGGAGGATCTGCCCGGCAAGGCGGTCGAGCGCGGCGAGCAACTGCTGGCCGGGCTGGCCGCCGTTCAGAACCAGCATTCGAATGCGATTCGAGCGGTGCGCGGGCGCGGCTTGATGCTCGGCGTGGAGTTTGCGGTCAAGGATATAGCCGAACTCACCATCAACGGCATGGCGCGGCGCGGCGTGATCGCCGCCTACACCCTCAACAATCCGAACGTGATCCGCTTCGAGCCGCCGCTGATCGTGACTCCGGCCCAGGTAGATACGGCCCTCGCCGCCTTCGGCGAAGCGGTCGCGGAAGCTGTCGCCCTGCTGGAAGGGCTGGAAGAGTAAGGAGTGACCATGCGTCTGCGAAATATGCTGATAATGTGGCTGGCTGCGGGTCTGGTGGGGGCGGCGCTGGCCGGATGCAGCAAGGAAGAGCCGTCCGCTACAGGCGGTGGAGCGGGCAGCGTGCGCGCCGGAGCGCCGCAGGCCACGGGCAGCAAAAAGAAGATCGTCTTCGTCTTTAAGGTCGGCGGCATCTCCTACAGCGAGGCGTGCAAACGCGGCGCCCAGCAGGCCAACGACGATCCCAACCTCAACGTCCAGGTAGAGTACCAGGCGCCCACGGTCGCCACCTCCGAAAAACAGAGCGAAATCATTGAGCAGGCAATCATCGGCAAGGCAGACGCCATCGTCGTCTCTCCCAATGACGCCAAGGCCATTGTGCCGGTGCTGGATAAGGCGGCAAGCCAGGGCATCAAGGTCTTTACCTGGGACTCGGATGCTCCGACCAGCAAGCGGCTCTTCTACGTGGCGGCGGTAGATGATGTGCAGATCGGGACCGACATCGCCGACGCGCTCGCCAAAAGCATGAACAGCAGCGGGAAAGTGCTCATCTTCAGCGGCGGGCGCACGGCGGAGAACCTGAACAAGCACATCCAGGGCATGGAGATCGGGTTTAAGAAGTATCCCGGCATTCAGATCCTGCAACCCTACATCTATAACGACGACGATAAGAACAAAGCCACGACGATGGCGGTGCAGGCGCTGCAGGCCCATCCTGACGCCACGGGCATCGCCTGCGCCAACTCGCCCAGTCCTCCGGCGGCAGGCGAGGCCATTCGCAAGCTCAATCTCATCGGCAAGGTCAAAGTGTGGGGACTGGCGCTGCCCAGCGAAACCAAGCCCTATCTGCTGGATGGCTCGGTGACCGGACTCTATCTGTGGGACCCGACCAAGCTGACGTACCTGACCGCCAGGTTAGTCAAAGACGCACTGGACGGCAAGATGCCCCAGGATGGACAGGAGATTGAGGGCGGCAAGATGAGCGTCAAGGATGGCGTCGTGACGTTGCCGCTGCGCCTGGAGATCACCAAAGAGAACGTGGAGAAGCTCAACTTCTAGCCGGGGCGTCTATCCAGAAGACGCGATAGAGGAACCGGTCGTCCCGGTCGTGCGGGCGCTCCGAGCGGCCGGCGATGGGGAAGCCCCAGCCGGCGACGGCTTCCTCCAGCGTCGGTTCCGTTCGCAGCGCGTCCTTTTCCTCTTTGAACGCCCCGATAATCAGGCGGCCGTCCGGCGCAGCGACCTCCCGCAAGAGCCGCTCCACGAGGTCTTTCTGCCGCCGGGCGGGCACATATTCCAGGCCCGTGCGCACGAAGTCGAAGCGCTGCGGCGGAACCTAGGAGATCGCATTGCCCACAAAGATGCGATCCGCCCAGTGCGGCAGACGGCGGCGGGCCAGGTCGGCCAGTTCCGGGGCAATGTCCAGGCCGTAGGGCGCAATGGCAAGCCCTCTTTCCCGCGTCCACCGCTCCAGGCATTCCATCAGATAGCCGCTGGCGCAGCCGACATCCAGGAACATGCCGTCGCGGTCAACGGCCTCGGCGATCAGGCTGCGCGCCTGCGTCCAGTGGGCGTCGTCGCCGCTGTGGCCGGACTGTGCGCGCGGGTTGTCGCCAGCCAGATAGGCCGGGGTGATGACCGCCGCCACTTCCCGATACCAGCTTTCCTCATCTATCTCGCCGGCCTCCAGGGCCGCCTCCAGCCGCTCCAGAAGCGCATAGGCGCGATTCTTGGCCGCTTTGATCCACTCTTCCAGCAACTCTTTCCCTCCTGCAACGCTAATGACGCAGGGAAACTCGTTCTAGCTCTCCACCAGGCGCATCGTGACCGCCACCCGTCCACCCCCTTGAGCCCGGTTTTCGTACCGCACCTGCCCCTTCAGATCCAGCCGGGTCAGGTTCTCCACCAGGTCCAATCCCGTGTGGGCAGCAGCCTGGGCATCGAAGCCTTCTGGAAAGCCCGGCCCATCATCGCAGACCTCCAAAACCGCCTCCTGCCCCTGCACGGCAAAGGTAACCTCCACGCCCCCGTGACCATGCTTGAGCGCGTTGCTGACCAACTCGCTGACCACCAGTGCCAGCGACGTGCCCTGCCTGACCGAGAGCCGAGCATCCTCCACCACGAATTCGAGCCGCTGCGCGCCGGCCATCTGCCGGAGCAAGGGCAGCAGCCGATCTAAGACTTCCTGGGCCGAAACCGTCTGCTTCTGGGCTCCTTCCCTAGCCGCCTCCGTCAACAGATCATGCACGGCCGCCAGCGTACGAATATGCAGGCTGAGCCGCTTAAGCTCCTTGACCGAAACGGCCAACGGCTCGTCTATCGTCTGCATGTCCAACAGCGAAGCGATCAGTTGGAGATTGTTCTTGACTCGATGGTGGGTCTCCGTCATCGCCAGTTGGAGCTGCGCATTGAGCGCCTCGATCCGCTCTTGCGTGCGGGCTTGTTGTTCCTGAGCTTGCCGACGTTGGGTCAGATCGCGCAGGATCTTGGCGAAACCGCGCACAGCGCCAGACGCGTCCCGCAACGTGGTGGTCACCCCGGAAGCCCAGAAGCGGCTGCCATCTTTGCGCACATGCCAGCGCTCATCCTCCACCCGGCCCTGAGCCCGCGCCTGGTCGAGCTCCCGTTCCGGCTCGTCCCGCCAGCGCTCTTCGGGCGGGAAGAAGACCGCCACCGACTGGCCCAGGATCTCGTTTTGGGAGTAGCCCGTGATCCGTTCCGCGCCCCGGTTCCAACTGACCACGCGCCCTTGCGGGTCTAGCATGACAATGGCATAGTCCTCGACCCCTTCGACCAGCAGGCGGTAGCGCTCTTCACTCTCCCGCAGCGCCTCCTCGGCGCGCTTGCGTTGGGAAATATCCTGAACGACAACGTTGAAATGCTTGGGGTGGCCCAGCGCATCCCGAACCAGCGACAGGCTCACCTGCACCCAGACGGGCGCTCCGTGTTTGTGCAGATAGCGCTTCTCCAGAGAAAAGGTGGGCAGTTCACCCAGGAGCGCACGGCGCATATATTCGATGGTAGCTTCGAGGTCGTCGGGATGGGTGATGTCATGGAAGGTGCGAGACTGGAGTTCCTCGCGGGTGTAGCCGACGAGTTGGCACAGGGTGTCATTGACCCGCAGCCAGCGTCCATCCGGAGCCATGTGCGCTAAGCCTACGGTCGCCTGATGGAACGTCGTCTGGAAGGGATCCTGGCTCTGCGTCTCTGAAGGTTGGTCAGGCTTGGGCTCGCTCGGGTCAGCCATAGGCGCTCGCTTCCTTTGGGCAGGATGCGCTTTGTATTCGACACCGGCGCGTTGCTTCCTGCCTCTGTTTATCTGCCAGGACGCAGAGGAGCCTGTAGGGAGCGGGTAAGCCGCCAACGTCAAGCGGGCGTAAAGCAAGAGCCCGTATTTTCCCTACAGGCCACAGCCAGACCTCAGGGGCCAGGCGGTCCGGTCGGTTTCCCTCCTGTCCACACGGAGGGCAGGGGAGCTGAATAGACTACTACTTCTTGTGCTTGTGCTTACCCTGGAAGAAATGATTGACGTCCTTGGACTCCCGATTGATCTCGTGATTGATGTTCTTGGATAGGTTGTCGAGATGCTTGCCGGGGCTCTTCTTGGGATCAACCGTAACCTGGCGGACCGTGTGGTTGGTCTGGCGCGCTTTCCGGAGCTTGCTAATCTCGTTCTTGGGATGAGTTTGGTGGCGTTTGTGCGCGTGGTGGTGCTTCTGCGCGCTGACCGGAACAGCAATCTGTGCCAATCCGAGCACGGCGCCAAGCAGCAGGACGGTCAGTTTCATGGTCATCTCCTATTTTCTTTGGACAAGAACGCCCCTCAGGGCGTCTCAGAGAGCATTGAGCAAAGGAAGTGTTGGGCAACTTGCCCTCACGGGAGACGACTGCCGGGCAGAGGTTGTTCCCCGTTCGCCCCTCTACTCTGCCTATAGGAATAGGGCGAGTTACGGGAGCGTGCTTTCTACGACAGAGCCGTTGGCCATGCGGATGCGGTAGTCGAACAGCTTTGGATCGAAGGACTCGCTGTGGGAGACCAGGAAGACCTGATGGAAATGCTGGCGGACCGTCCCTCTGGTCAGCAGATCCACCAGCGCCCGCGTCCGCTCCCGGTCGAAGCTGCTCAGCGGCTCGTCCAGGAATAGCCAGTAAGGGCGCGTCGTCTTGCCGGTCGGCAGCGTCGCCAGCGCAAAACCCAGCCGCAGCGCCAGCGAAATCTGGTCCTTGGCCCCACCGGAGAAGACCCGCTTCTTCTGGAAGGCTCCGGCGCGGCTGTCGAAGATGAGCAGCGAATCGGCCTCACCCTGCCATTCCAGATCCTGATAGCGTCCCATCGTCAGCGCCGGAAGCAGGTAGCGGACGTTGTGCAGGGTCATAGGCATAACGCGATCCACGATGGATTGGCGCGTGGTTTTGACGATCCGCTCTGCGCGACGCTTAACGTCCAGAGCTTTCTGTGCCTCCCTCAAGGCTTGTCTTTCCGTCGGCAAGTCGAGCGGAGTATCGTCCAGCCCCAACGTTTCGGCCAGGGTGCGCCGTCGGGTGCGGGTATCATGCACCGCGCTGCTCCGCCGCTCATGCTCCTCTGCCCACGCCTCCGCCGAGCGCTGTGGTGCCTGCTGAAGTTCCGGGAAACGCTCCAGTGGAGAGCGCTCCTCCTCCGCGTCTATTCCAAGCTCTTGCAGCCACGTCCGCGCCTGATCCGCAAGCTGCGTCTGGCGCAGATCACGCGCCGCATTCTCCTGCCCGATCTGCGTGTGCCGGTCCTGTAGGGTTTGCTGTTTCTGCCGCAGCCCCGGCACGTCTAGCGCCTGGAGCTTTCCGTCAATCTCGCGAGAAACTTCCGACAGGCGCTCCTGAGCCGTGTCGGGAGTGACGGGAGGAGCATACGCCCGGAGATGCTGGTTCCATGCCTGGCTGAACTCCTCGGCTTTCTGCGTAATGATGCGGGCGCACTGTTGAACGCGCTCCCGAGCCTGCGGCAGTCTGGCGGCCTCCGCCTCGTCATTCGAGAGTTCTTTCTGGAGCAAAGAGAGCTGGACTTGCAAGTTCGTGGAGATGTCCGGCAATTCGGCGGCACGTAGGGCCGCGCGGACGGAATGTAGGGGCCGCTGCGCCTCAGCATTGGCGTGCAGGGCCTGTTCGGTCTCCGCGACCTGCGCAAGCAACTGCGTCCGGTCGGTGGCATCCAGTTGCTTACGGCGCTCCGCCTGTTTATGCTGGAGTATTGCCAGGCTCTTGCTCGTCGCCTGCAGCGCCTGATCCGCTGCCTTCCATTGAGAATACAAGTCCTCATCCCCGGCCTCTCGGCGCGCGGCTTGCAGCGCCTGCTGCTCTTCGATGGCGGCAGATTGCCAGGCCGTTATCGTCGTTTCCGGCAGGCCAAGTTCGATTGCGATAGCCTGCGTCTGCTCCTGCGCCCGTTGCGCCTGGGCGCGTTTCTCTGCTTCCTGCCGGCGCAGCGTGGGGAGGCGTGCCGCATCGGCGTCGTAGGCGGCGACTACGTTTCGGGCCTGCTGCAGCGCTTCCTGTATCGCCTCCGGATCCTCGCCGATGGAAAGCGATTCCAGCAGGGGCGGCAGAGTCCGATCCGCTTCCTCCAACGCCTGGAGCGTCTGCGCCTCTTGGTCCTGCAACGTCCCAATGGCCGCGACGACCTGCTGGATATTCTGCTTTGCCAGCCGCTCCTTCTCGCCCTGGATTTGCCCTTCCAGTATCTGGCGCTGGTTATTCAAGCTATCCAGCGCCGACTTCGCAGCCTCTTCGGCCTGTTTCGCCTCGACAAGCGCCGTTGCGGGCAGCGCGGCAGCCTGCTTGCGCGCCGCCTCCGGCGACTCAGGAATAGCCAGGTTGAGCGCCAGAAGTGCCCTGCGGCGCGCTTCCTCCTCGGCCTTGCGGCGTTCTAATTGGTCGGCATGCGCCTTCGCCAGCCCTTCCAGGGCGCTGCGCTCTCCCTCCAGCGCATGACACGCACTGCGGGCGGCCTCTTCTGCGGTGCGTGCCGCAACAACGGCCCGCCTCGCCCGGAGCGCCAGTCCCGTTCCCGCTGCCGCCAACAATAGGCCGAGAAGGAGCAGCGGCACAAGGAAGGGCGTTGCGAACGCCGCCGCGCTCAGCGCCAGGCCGCCCCCTGCCGACGCTAATCCGGCAACCATCGGCTTCCCCGCCGCCGCGGCCTGCGCAGAGGCAGCCTTCCACTGCTGCTCCGCCTGCGCGCGCCGGACCGTCAAATCGGCCAGTTTGCCCGCGTTCGGTTCGGCTTCCGCACAGCGTTCCGCCGCCTCCACCCACTCCAGCAGCGCGGCGCGCTGCTCTACGCTTTCGAGAGTGATCCGCGCCTCCTGCCAGCGCGCCCGGCTCTGCGATATCTCCGCTTCGAGTTGGCGCAGCGCCTGTTCCTGCGCACTGACCTGCGCCTGAGTAGTGTCGTGCTCTTCCTTGCGGCGTCGGGCGGCTAGCAGCTTGTCCCGGACATCTACCAGCCGATCCGCCTCTTTCTTTCGCCGGTTTAGCCACTGTTCCGCGTTCTCAAGCCCGGTAAGTCGCTCTTGCTCTGCCGGCAGCGCATCGGCGTGCGCCTGAGCTGTACGGAGTTCTTGCGCCAGCGTCGCTGCCTCGCGCAGAGCGTGCGCATGGGCGTCGGCCTGCTGGAGCAGCAGGGCCAGGCGGGTATCCCGCCGGATCGCCCGCTGGCGTGCCTCCCATGCGGCCTGGGCCGCTTCCAGCGCCTGCTGTTCCTGCGCCTGCTGCGCTTCCTGTTGGCGCACTTCTTCTGCGACGGCCTGCCACTCAGCGAACAGGGCATCGTAGGCTGCAACCTCGTCCTGACGGCCCTTGAGTTCGTCGGCAAGCTCCTTTGCCTCCGCTTCCAACGCCTCCAGCTTCCGCAGGTCGGACTCCCACTGCCGATACTGTTCCAGCGTCTCTCGGCGTTCCGCCAGCCCGGCTTGCAGTGCCCGCAGGCGCTGCTCCTCCTCCGCCGCGTCTGCATGTTCCCGGAGGGCGCGCTGCCATGCCTCTGCGCGCAGGGGCAGATCGTTTTGCAAAGCGCTCAATTGCGCCTGATACTGCGCGCCGCGCTTTAGATCCGCCTCAATTTGCGCCAATCGCGCCGTAATCTGTCCCTGTTCTTCCTGCGCGGCACGTATCTCGGCGGCAATGGCCCGGCTCTGCTCCTGGCACACCTGCGCCTGCCGATACAGCATACAGCGATAGGCCGTCCGCTCCTCATGCTCTAATTCAGGGAGCTTTGCGTCCAGTTCGGCAACCTCCACACGCCGCCATGCCTGCTGAATGCGCTCGCTGTCTTCCTGCGTCGGCTTGAATTCCCTCTCCAGGGCGTTCAGCGCCTCGATATTGAGCAGCTCGTTGATGGTCTTCCGGCGTACCTGCGGATCGAGGCTTTCAAGTTGATCCAGCCGCTTCTGCTCGACAAAGCAGGTATTCAACAGGGCGTTCGCGCTGAGGGCGATCTCTTCCTGGATGCGCCTGTTCACTATGTCTGCCCCGGTGATAGTCTCGTCGCCGCCATCCGGCAGCGGGCAGGTAAGATGGGCCTTCTGGTTCTGGCGCACCGTCCGCTCGACACGAAAGCGGCGCGCGTTGATGGAGAACTCCAGCTCGACGTGCATCAACTCGGCGCCGTGGCGCTTCATGTCGCTGATTTTATAGTCGCGGTCGGAGATCAGGGAATCGCCGTAGAGGGCGAAATAGACGGCCTCAAATAGCGACGACTTGCCGGCCTCGTTGTGCCCTTCGATCAGGATCGTTCCGGTTTCCGGAAAATGGAGCGTGACGTCGGCCAGTTGCTTGAAGTTCTGGACCGTCAGGCGGTGCAGCAGGATCATCGTTACCGCGCTCCTTTCGTCAGGCGGCCGAACGCGAGGCGGACCTGCTCGGCAGCCAGGGCGTAGAGTTCCTGTTCAACTGGGTCGTCGTTATGCTGCCCACGCAGTCCGTTCGCCACGTTTTGCAGTTCCTCGGCAACATCGAAGCTGACGCCGTAGCCCAACGGTACGTCGCTGTCCGGGTCGTACACGAGCATTCGTTCCCTATCGAACTGGCAGTGGAAGTTCTCCGCATTGCCGTGCCGCAGGAGCTCTTCTAGATCGAGAGCATGGAACAGGCCGCGCGGAATCTGTCCCACAAACCGCACGCGGAGCAACTGATCCTGGTGCGAAACCGCGGTTATCCGGGCGCGAACGGCCTCCATCCACTGCGTTGCCGCTTCCGCCTCCTGCTCGACCGTGCGCGACTGCGCGAATTCGGGCGTCAGCTCGATCTCCAGTGTCCGCATGGGCTGGGTTGGAATGCCGATGTGCTCGGCCTCCGCGCGGCCCGGCGCGAGTTGGAGCAGGGTAAAGCCGCACTCCAGGCCCTCCTCGCCGAAATCTATATGCTCCGTGGCGCCGGGGTTGACCAGCAGCGCGCCGCCGTCCAGATAGGTCTGCATCCGCCTATGCAGGTGCCCCACGCAGATCGCGTCGGCCTGCAGGCGCTCCAGGTTGCAGCGCGAGAGGGTTGGCTCTTCAGCAAACGGGGTGCCCAACCCCTCAACGTTGTAGTGCAGCAGGACGATCTGGATCGTGTCGGGCGCGGCGCGCTCGAGCGTCAGGCTCTCCAGCGGGCAGACATCGTCCGGGCGGTTGAAGTCGGCGCTCATGCCCCAGATGCGGACATGCTGCCCGCGAATCGTCACTTCCTGCGATCGGAGTTCCTCGGTGTTGCGGAAGAGGCAGATCGCCCCCAGCGCGTCGGCCTCCTCCTGCGGTACGGCCCCGCCGCCATAGCTGTAGCTGCGCGGGCTGTCGTGGTTGCCCGCGATGGCGAAGACAGCAATCCCGGCCTCGCGCAGACGGCGCAACTGGCGCGCAACGAAACGGCGCTCGTCGTTGCGCGGGTCGGGACGGTCGAACAGGTCGCCCGCGTGCAGGAAGAGAGGTCTACCTTACGTTCGATGGCTGCCTCCACGACCTGCTCAAAGGCCTGCTGCAAGCGTTTACGGCGCTGTTCCAATCGCTCCGGTCGGAATCGGGCGTAGTTGGCGCCCAGATGGTTGTCACCGGTCAGAACGGCAGTGATCATAGCGGTTCCTCTCCTAACGCACCATTTTAAGTTGGCAGGGCGCGGGGTCCATGGCGGTCAGCATCGGGCGGGCGAGGCTGGCGACGGAGACGACCGCCTGCCCCGGCGCCAGGCGCGGCAGGCGCGTCCAGAGTGACTCATCCACGCTGCCGATGCTCCGTTTCAGGCGGCTGATAACGTTGGCATCGCCGATCTTGTGCAGGATAAAGTTGTTCACCAGGCCGAGGATGGCATCGGGCAGGTGTTGCGGAAGCTGCGTCACAAAGGCCAGGCCCAGCCAGCGCTTGCGCCCGCGCTTGGCGATGCGCTCCACCTGCTGATGCAGGATCGGCATTTTGCCGATGCGTTGGGCGGAAAGAAACTCATGGGCCTCCTCGATAATGAGGACGACCGGCGTTGGATCGCGCCCCAGCGTCGTCGCCTGCTGATATGCCTCCTCCTGCGCCTTCTGGACGCCGCGCAGCAGGTCGCTGATGATGAGGTTGTTGACCAGCGTCGAGTCGGTATCCGACAGGTCTATGATGGAGACCTGTCCCGGCGCGAGCAGCTTCTTGTAATCTAGCGGCGGTGCGTTGCGATTATCGAACAGGTTCAGGCGCTCGATGCGTCCGAGCTTACCCTGCACTTTGCGCCAGCTATCCCAGCGCTTCGACTCGTCCTTTGTCGCCTCTTTCAGCAGCCGGTCGAACTCGGCCTCCTTGCTGCGGAACTCCGGCGAGAGGAGCACCGGGTAGGGTGAGCGCGCCCCATGCTGGAGCAGATCGGCAACGGTGCGGGTGACATCGTAGAGGTGGGAGAGGCGCATCTTCGGGTAGCCCGCGTCGAACTCGTCCATCTCCTCCTTGACAAACTTCAGATCCGCCTCCGTCCAGATTTTGAGCTCGTCCAGGGCGCGCACCGTGACGCTGATCGCCTTCTGGAACCGCTCTTCCTGCGCCTCGTTTAAGTCGAAAATCTCCAGCGCGGCATAGGGAGAGATATTAGAGAAGGCGGGGGAGAAGGGCAGGCGTTTGGGATGGAACGGGTTCGCGCTCTGCCGCCCGACGAGGTAGTAGAGGTGGGTGTCCTCCACGCCCTGCGGCTGGCGGCCTCGTTCAGCAAGCGCCTGCATCATCTTCGGGTCGTCGGTCGGTTCATTGATGACGGTGTACTCACCCTCCGTGTCCAGCAGAATAACGGCGACGCCCGCCGCCTGAAGCTGGCAGATGAGATTGGCGACCGTAGTAGACTTGCCGCCGCCCGTGGTGCCGAGGATGCCCGTATGGCGCGGCAGGACGGACTTGTCGTTGGCGGGGAAGGCGATCTCCAGATTATCGTGCCCGTAGGCCATGCCCAGCCGCACGTTCCCGCCCGTCCGGAGGAAATCCTGTACCTCCTCGTCCGAGAGAACCCAGACGGGACTGTTGGGCAGCGGACGGAAGCGGTGCGGCTGAAGGCTGCCGTTGCGCTCCTCGCCCGCGATCTCTACGATGACCAGGCCGTGATACTCCGGCAGAAACACGCCGCCGCGAATGGCCGTCGCCACAATCGGGGGCGCATCGGCCCGCAGACCGTCCGGCAGCGCAAACGGCCCGCGCACCACCACGCCGAGATAGACTCGCCCATCGGCGCTCTTGATACGGACGGCAGCCTGGGAAGGCAGCAGGCCGATGTTTTGCCGGGGCAGCAGAATGGGAATCGTATCGTCATCGGAGGTGGGCGTGTCAAACATGGTGACGCCCACCGAGCCCTCGCGGTCGGCAGGAGGAACGTAGGGACCGCCCAATCTGGAAATATCCTCTCGAATCTGTACGACCGCCTCCTCCGGAAACCGCTGCGCGATGTCGTCCGGAGCCTCCGGCAGTTCTCTATTATCGGCGTCTTCGAGTCGCATTTTCGTTTCTTCCTCAAGTTCTCGTTTCCCGTTCACCAAAGATAGGCACATAATGCACCCGGAGCCGGGCACTAAAAGTACCCGTCTGGGTGGCCTACGGCCAACCGTCCTCGCGGACGAAACTACGATTTAGATATCCCTGGTTTGCTTATGGGCTAACGACTAGATTTTGCAGCCAGGTGATGGGAGCGTTTGGCCCTTTTAGCTTCTCGTCTCCCGCTCACCGAGGTAGCGGATCGGCTCACCGGCGGCGGCATAGGCATCGTGAATGGTTCCCAGGAACGTGCCGCAGTCGAAGGTGTTGCCGCAGACGATGTCGGCCAGGTCAATCAGCATCGGAAAGCCGCGATGAGGCTGCAAGACCGAATCGGCCATGGCGATGGCCGCCGCCTCGCACGCAAAATCTTTGTGCGCATAGAAGACGCGGGCGGGCGCATGGAGCGAGGCCCGGTAGACGCCGGTCACGACCTCCGAGCGCACTTCCCGCACGCACGCCCCTATCCGCTGTAGGGCCTGTTGATGGCCTCCCTGTGCCGCCAGGCGGTGTAGCATAGCGTCGCTCAGCGAGTGTTCCAGGGTTTCCACGACCGCAAACTCCAGCGGATGCAGCGCGTTGCCGAGCGTGAGCAGAAAGCGGTCGCTGGGTTCGCTGCTGACGAAGACGAACCGCTTGTGCTCCAGGATAAGCTCCCGCAGCACGGCAACGCTGTCCTCTACCAGCGCGTCCGTTGTCGGCAGGAGCAGGCTGTAGGGGATCGGATGCCCGTGCCCCATGCGCCAGAGCATTTTGGAAACGCGGGTGAGGATGGCCCGCTCAGCCCAATCCATCAGGGCGCGGCGTATCAGGCGCGTGAGCGGATCGCGCGGCGCCTCGGCGTTATCCGGTTCGCGCTGTTGGCGTTTCCGCAGCAAGGCCAGCGTCTCCTCGATGGGATCAGCAAATTGGGCGTACATATCGTGTCGGTAGAGCCGATGTACCCAGGTGCCGCAACTGCCTTGATAGGCGACCAGCGCCATGCCTATCTGGTAGACGGACAGCACCAGCGAGTTGTGGCCGACCACCGTTCCGTCGCAGCACTCGGTTCCGCCGTTGAACAGCAAGCCGCGATGGACCAGCTCGATCTGCTTCTCGTCCATCTGGTAGACGCCCGCGCTTTTGGGCGCAGCCGCGTTGATGCCCTGCCGAATGCGTGGGAAAACCTGTGCGCGGATCGGGTTGCGCACCCGCCGCTCCTGCTCCACGCTCTGGGCCACCATCTGCCGCAGCGCCGGGTAGAGCGAGGCGAGATCGGCCCCCTGGCACCAGGTGTTCAGGTCAAGCACCTGCTTGATCGGCTCGCCGAAGGCTTCAGCAAACGCATCCGACGTTGGCAGCTGGGCTGCGTTATCGGACATGGCCTCTCCTTTCGCTATTTCCCGCATGAGCCCGGGCGGGCCTTTCCCTTCATCTGAAGGGAAAGTTCCTCTATCTCCCGCGTGGGCGCAAGTCGGACTCTGCGGCTTATGGCATGGATTCTTCGCTGTGCATGGGCGAAGCTCGACGTGCGGGCGTCAATTTTTTTGTGGTGTTCAGGCCAGGCTCAGGCGGTGCAACAGGGTAACGGGAGCGCCGCGTTCCGCCACGAACGCGCGCGCATAGGCAAGGGCAGGTTTTGGCGGCAGACGGTAATCGGCGCAGAGGGCGGCCTGCACTTCGCGAACCGTATTTTCATCGGCGGAGAGAGAGGGAAATCGGGCCTCCAGGGCGGCGATAGGAGCCAGTATCTCGCAGGCGAAGGCGTCAGCGTCGGCTTCCAGGGCATCGAGGGATGGATCGGGGGCGACGTCGCGTTCCAACAGGTGAGTGTGGAAGGTGAGCGAGGCATGGGCAAGCAGCGCGTCTATCCGCTCCTCGCGGGTCGGCGGGCGCAGGCCGTCTAATACCGGCTGTATCGCCGGGCCGAAGCGGCGCAGCAGGTCGCAGCGCGGATAGAGATGATCGCGCAGATAGTGGGCGGCTTCGTGGGCGAGGGTGAAGCGCTGCTCGTCCTCGGTATCGTCCCGGTCGGCAAATAGCAGGCCGAACCCGCGCCAGGCGACCACGCCTCCGCGCAGACGGCGGTCCCGGCAGGCGGTGAGGCCGGGGGGAATAAGGGCCTGGTGCCGCCAGAGCCAGTCGCGCAGCTTCGAGATACGCAGTTCGGGCAGGCGCACGCAGGCGGCAGGATAGAGCCAGGGCAGCACGGCCTCGATATCGAGCCGGACGTCGGGAAGGGCCTGGGCGTCGGCGCGCAGGCGGGCGGCAGTAAGACGGGACTCAGGCATGGTTGGCCTCTGTGGATGGATTTTCCTGGACGGGCGGCTCCTCTTCTGCCGTGCCTTCCTCCCGGTCGCGCGCCGCCAGCAGCATCTGATCGGCGGCGGGCGTAGCCGTTTCGACAGCGGAATGGGCCGCAAAAGCGTCGAGCACTTGCAACCGGCGCAGCAGAGGCGCCAGGCGGTCGGGGTCGGCATAATCGCCAGCGATATCGCGCACGTCCTCCACGAATCGGTCCGGGCGGGGTAGGCGGCAGAGCGCGACGCGGTTCAGGGAGTCCACCGTGCAGTCAAGCGATTGGGCGAGCGCGGCCCAGTCCATTCCTTCGGCGCGGGAATAACGGTCGAGGATAGCGGCCAGCAGCGGGGCATCGGTTTCAATGGCACGGCGCACCAGTTGGGCGCGAAACCGACGTGCTTGGGCCTCCGGGTTCATTCGCATAAAAGTAGTCTCCGAAACTCCTGACGGCGGCGTTGAATGCGCTTCACGATGCGGTCGCGGTGGCGCTTGACCTCTGCCTGCTGCTCCTCAAGCGGCAGGTAGGCGATTCCCAGGAGGGCGGCGAATTCGGCGGTGCTGCCGTGTCCCTGGCAGATGAGATTCCATATCTGGCGGTCGCACGGGTCGGGGAGGATGTCGTGAAGCAGCGCCTCCACTTCGGGCGGCAGCGCGTCCGGGTCGTCTGTGATCGGCTGCCTTTCTCGCTCTCCCTGATAGTTCGCTTCCACCAGAGCCAGTTCGACGCTTCCCCCGACCGAAATTTCGCGCCTGCGGCGCAGTTTGCGCCACTCATCTCGCAGACGATTATCCGCGATATGGAGCAGGTAATTGAACACGCTTCCCATTTCCGGCCGGTAACGCTCGGGGTGCGTGATAAAAGCCAGGATGGCGTCTGTAGCGGCATCGGTAATGAGTTCGCGGGGCATGGCTGCGTGACGGCGCTTGAGGAGAGCACGCAGGCGAGGACCACAGGCAGTGGCGAAGCGTTCGGAGGCGGCAGGGTCGCCCTCCAGGAGGGCGCGGTGGAGGACGAGGAGTTCGGCTACTTCGGACACGGGATTGTCTCCTTCTGTCAGGTGATACAGGCAAAAGAAACCACCGAATGCAGAAGGGATTCGCGGCCAGCCGGAGAATTCCTGCCAGAGTGCGGCACGGAATCAATTTTTACGGTAAATTCTATAGATTAGGACGCTGACGCTATGCCCCACAATGGTTCAGCCACCGGGTCCGTCGGCGCTAGCAGCATATGGCAAGCATCATTCTCTCCGGCCCGTGCCTCTCTCGCAGGATTTTTTATCAGCAAGTCTGATCTTTAGGTAGACACTCCCAGCCGTGTGGATCAATCTCACGCAGCCTGCTGCTGAGAAGATACGTCCACACCGTTGGGAGCGATTACCAATCTTTACAACCATCCTGAGGTATTAGGTAAAGTGTTTTTACTGCCGGTGTCTGTCCCCCCCTGCCGGTGCGCTGACCCTACCTGTTCCAGGCCAAAACCGCCTGCGGTAATCGGAGGGAAAGCTTGCGGAAAACCAGGTCCATCGTCACAGACTTCCAGGGTCACCTGATCCTCAGACCGAGCAAGCTTCAACTCCACATTCTGTCCTCCGTGCTTGATGGCATTGGTGACCAACTCATTGATTACGACCACCAGCGACATGCTCTGCTTGATGGGCAAAGACACCTCCTCAGCGCTCCACTGGATCCGAGGCGCGCCAACCGTCTCCTGTAGCAGAGGAAGCAGCTTTTGCAGCATTGCCCTGGCTGAGATCAGGTTGAGGAGCCTGCCTGCCTTGACATCTTGCGTAAGCAGATCGTGGATAGCAGCCAGGGCCGTGACGTGTGTACGCACCCGAGTGAGTTCCTGGACCGGAACGGCCTCGGGATGGGCCAGAACCTGCAGATCCAACAGCGCGGCCACCGAATGCAGGTTATTCTTAACCCGGTGCTCGGTCTCTTGCATGGCCTGCTCTAAGCGTTGATTGCGGGCCTGAATGTCTGTTTCCTGGGCTTTGCGATGCGTGATGTCCTGGCCGATGCCAATTCGGGTTCCGTCCGAGAGCCGAACCTGGGCCCACGAGATAGCGAGCAGGCGTCCGTCTTTGTCCCGCAGCATAATGTCTTGCCAGACGGGCGCGGCCCATTTTGCAATGGCGCCCGGTTCCTGCGGCTGGGCCAGGTCGAGGGTCAGTTCCGCCATTCTCTGCGGGCTGTGCAGCTCTTCCAGAGACCAACCGAGGACGCGCTGCCATTCGCGATTGCCCCATTTTAACTGCCCGGTCGTATCGAAAAAGGCGACCAGGACAGGGATATGGTCAAACAAGGTTTGCAGGATGGTCTGCTGCTCTTGTAAGGTCCGCTCCATATCCCGGCGCTCCGTAATATCCCGGAAGATGAGCACGATGCCGAGGAGTGTTCCCTCTTTATCCCGAATGGGCGGGTAATCCCTCCCAACCGTGTTGACGCTTCTCATGGAGCGCACGCTTTTGAGATGTATCCACACGATTGGGGGTGTCTACCAATGGGCGCGCCGCTGTCATCAATGCTGCGCTCTGTTCCATCCCGAGAAATCCAAAGCGTGTGGTTGGCTAAGCCCGAGATCACCCCATCCCGCAGCACCCTGGTGACCGGACTTTCGGTTTCCCGGCGGGTGGTTTCGTTAACGATGTGGAAGACCTCACGGCAGTCTTTGCCCAAGGCCATTTCCTCGCTCCAGCCTGTAAGCTGTACCGCCACCGGGTTCATGAAGACAACAAAGCCGTGGGCATCGGTGGCAATGACCGCATCCCCAATGCTCTGCAAGGTCGTAAACAGCCACTCTTCGCTTTCTAGAATGGCCTCAGGAGTGCGCGCCCGCTGGCGCGCCTGTCGTTTGGTCTCGTAGAGTTCGGACTCGCCTTCCATGATGCTACCTCTGGCTTTCTGGCTTGGGCCTGCAAAACGCGCCATGGCTTCCCGCTGAGATTCCCCGGTGAAACCTACCTCGTCTGCCAAGCGCCCGTGCAGCCTCTGACGGGCACGGAACAGCAGAGCCACACGTCTCATAGGGAACGACCGGACAAGGCAACGCTCCCGCCCCGCCCTAGTCGTCCGCGCGAGTCGGAGAACTCCCCGACCGATCCGACTGCTCGGATGGCTCGAAGAGAAGGGGCAACCTCAAGCCGAAGGTGCTGCCAACCCCTTCCTGACTTGTGCCCTCGAAGCGACCCTGATGGGCCGCCACCGCATTGTAAATCAGACGTGTTCCCAGACCGGTTCCCCCCAGCTTGGTACTGGTCGCTTCCCCGCTGAGAAGGCGCTGGAGGAGAAGCGCAGACATTCCCTGTCCGGTATCGTTGACTTCAATCAGCACAAAGTTGCCTGCGGGGAAGGTTCCCTCTTTGCACGCCGTGGTCCGCACGGTCACCGTGCCCCCCTCCGGCGTGGCCGAGATCGCGTTATGTATCAGGTTATACACAGCCCGCTCTACAAGAAACGGATCAAAATAGAACTCTATCGCTCCGAAATCCCCCATCAGATGGACGCCTGCCTGTAACGCCAGAGGAGCCAGCGCCTGCATTGGCCTCTCTAGCATGTCCTCTAGCTTATGCAGCCGTAACTGCGGCACGCTGACGATCCCTTTGACGGCATTGGCAATCATCTCTGTGTAGCTGAAGAGCTCCTGGACCTCGTCTCGGATAATCTGGGAACTCTCCGGGTAGAAACCCCGCGATTCCTCTATTGTCTGCCGCAGGGCCGCGCCCAGGAGAGCGGGGGCATGCTCTGCGATCTGATCGATTTTGGTATACATGGCCTCCAGCATGAGATTGAGTGTGTCCATCGCCAGCGGGATCAGGGCTACCTTGTTCTTGATGTCATGGCTGAGATCGCCTAAAGCGCGCGCCACAGCGGCCAATTTCAAGTCCTGATGCAACTGCCGGGTCTCTATGGCCATAGCGGCAATCGAGGCCACAATCTCCAGTACCTCCAGATCGCCGGCGGTAAACTGCCCGTGCTGCTTGTTGAGTACCTGGAGCACTCCCACCGGCTTGCCGGCCTTACAGTTGAGCGGCACAGTTACCAGGCTTTCCGTCACCAAACCAATGCCCTCCCCGATATCGGGGCGATGGAGGGGATTTTGGCGCGGCGCGTGGGTAATCTGAGGCTCTTGGGACTGGAATACGGCCCCCGCTATGCCGCTGGCAGCAGGGATCGTCTGTCCGGTAAGTTCGTGCTCCTTCGAACCCACGACATGCGCGAAGACGAGCGTGTTGTCGCCGGGTCGGTACAGGTAGATAGAACCGGCCACCCCATCAATGGCTTGGACACAGACTGTGAGAATGCGGTGCAGGCACTGGTCGAGATCCAGGGTGCTTGACAGAGAGGCGCACATGGCGTGGATGGCGGCCATCTGGCGGTTGCGGGCTTGCAGAGGAGGCTCCGCCCCTGGATGGGAACGTAGTGGCTGCGTGGTGGGGGAGGCGGGCAGCAGCTGAGGAGCTGCCCTGTCTGTGGTGTCGCCTGCCAGGGCATCCTCGGCCCAGAAGCAGCGCTCCACCAAGGAGTCGAAAGCCTGCAAAGGGGCATAGCAGATCGCGTCATCGGCAGAACGTCCCAGCAACTGGCGATGGCAAAAGGCACAAAGATATTCTTCCAGAATACCGCTGCCTTCGGCGATGCGCACAAACGAGGCGCGCTCGCCACAGCCGATAACCTCGCAAAAGAGCTTGGACATGGCCTTTTCTTTCCGTCGACTGGAAGAGCCCAAGCAAGGATTGGCTTTGGTTCTGGCAGACGGCTAACCGTAGTATCCGAATGATCTACGCTCCGCCCATTCGCCGCACCCTGCGCCCATTGGAGCAATGCGCGATGCGGGCGCCTCAGGCGATTGGTAGGCGTTGGAGGGCATTGGCTACTCCCCGATAACAAGGAGGGTGAATAGAGGCGTTTTAAAGACAGCGCCTGACCGCAAAAGAAAGACTTATCTCAAGTACACGGTGGCAAACTACGCTGGCGATAGAGATAAGGCTAGGGCCAGTGCCGGATTAGTGAGGAAGGGAACTAAGGGGCAAGTAGTGCGCTTCACATACATAACCGGAATTTTTCGCTAATAACTCAAGTTGCTACCTTGCCTCTTCGAGAAGGCAAACGGTGATGCAAAAGCCGGTTTCCAGAGCGATTCTCTCTCAAACGTGTTCCTAGGTAGCAACTTGGGTTAATAGCTAAGTATAGCAGTCTCGCAGAGTCTTGTCAAGGTCTTATGCAGGGCAAGCGCCCACTCGATACAATTAGCCAGCACAAAAAGGCCGTCTGAGTGTCAGACAAGAAGGCCTACTATACACATTAATCTACTCACCGCTAGGCATGTTGGCTTTCAATTAGATAGGCGCCCCACCTTCTGCGATGGCCCTCACAGCCTATCGAATGTCGTCTCCGCGCTACAGTGAAAAAGACGGCAATCCTGGTCATGTCCTCTGGCGATTCCGCCTTTCTTGGCAATAAGTGTCAAACGCCGGATAGATCTGGCTCTGCGCCATATTCCGTGATGACCGACGGCTCGCCTAACGTCATCCTGGCATAAGTACCCGCCGTCGGAGCAGATCGAAGTTAGCTCTGCCGTACATCTGACGCTTGCGCATCTTGAGCCGATTGACCGGACCTTCCGTCTGGCCGTTGCTTACCTCTGTGGAGAGCGCGGCGACGACTGCCTCCCAATCCTGGCGTAGCCCGAAGGCAAAGCCTTCCAATTCGGCAATCTGACTGGCTCTCACGTCATCCAACCAGACATTCAGGTCGTCGACGCGGCGCTCTTTGACCATAGCCACGAACCGCTGGGCCAATTCCTGCGCCGTCCGAACGACCGGGCAGAGTTGACACAGCCGCTCGACAACCGCCATCTGGTGGGCTTTGAGGTCGGAATCGTCCAGGCTAAAGTGGCCCAGCAGCCACCAGCGCACACAACGGGTCGAAGCTGGCTCCGCCGACCGGCGTGGACAATGCGTTCTACAGGCTTGTCGCCAGGGTTTGACATAGCGCTGAACCAGGTTGAGACTGCCGGAATACCCCCTCTCTGCGATTTCCCGGAAGAGAGTGACGGCATTCTGGCAGCCTGCTTGCCAGCGTTGCTGCAGATAACCGGTGAAGGCTGCTAAGCGTCCTGGCCGTTGCGGACGGGACACCGGGGCCGATAGCAGCCCGCGTCCAACCACTTGCGGATGGTATTGCGCGACAGACTGAGCGTGCGGGCGATCTCCCGCTGGCTCATGCCTTGTTGCTGCAATGCCACCGCGCGTTCGTAGCGCGCGACACGGCATGCGCGCCGAAGTCGGCTCTGCTGCTGAGCGCGTGTGAGCGGACGGTCAGGAGGTGGTGTCATCGCCGCTGGCAGGCTGGTTTCCCCTGATTGGGCCGTCTCCGCAGATCCTTGTGCTTGGTGGGTGGCTTCGCGCAGGAACCGATGCTGCCGCACGAGAAGGCGCTCCAGCATGTCGCCGATGTTCTTCAAGAGATGAAAACGATCGGCGACTTGGACAGCGTGTGGGGCGCCCTCCCGCGCTCCTTCGGCATAGCATCCGCCACGACCTCGGCTGATGATCTCCACGCCCGGATGCGCCCTTAACCAGGCCGCCAGGCTGTCGGCGGTCCGGTCTGGCAGCAAGTCTATGACGTGGTGACGCTCCAGATCCACAAGAATAGTTCCGTAGCGCTGGCCTTTCTTGAAAGCCCAAGCGTCCACTCTCAGCACCCGCGGTGTCCCAAATGTCGGTACCGGAGCCGCCCGTTCCAACCGCAGCACAGTCGTGGGACTGGTCGGCAGGCCCAACGGGATTGCCAGGCGTGCGCCGGGACGACTTCCCACCGCTTGGCTGAGTTTGGTCTGGGAGATTTGCAGGCGTTGCGTGCGGCGGGCATAGCGGGCCACAACCTCGGGAAGCGGCTCGGCGAAGGTACGACGAGAACAGGCTGGATTGACGCAGACGAAGCGGTGTACACGCACCAGCAGACAGACCTTCTGGCTGCCGAGAGGCAAATCGGCGAGGGTGCGCTGGTAGTGACTATGGATTCTGCGGGAACGGTGATGGCACGCCGGGCAAATGGCTGAGCGCCCGCAGGTGGTTAAGCGCAAGGTCAGGGTGCCGTTGATGCTTTCGGGAGGCTCCTTGACCAGGCTTACTCCAGGCAGAGCGAGGAAGTCGAACATAGCGATACCTCTCGAACGGGGCGTTGTCGAGAGATTCGCTAGGATATGTTAGGTTCCTTTGTTGACCCCGGTGTGAGATCAGGCGAGCCGTCGGTCATCACGGAATATGGCGCAGAGCCACTTCTTCGAGGCGTTTGACAAGCGCAACATTTCGCTGCTTAACATCTCCTCCCTCGCTCAGGCGCTTGGGGTGAGCCTGGCGCAGTTGATGGAGGGGGTGGAGTAGGCCGTGGCCCTCCGGGACACACAAAGCGGCAGGACGACTTGCCGGTGTTGGATTGGCGCTCCTCCAGGAAAAGCCAAGGCGCATCCGTGGATAGAGAACATTCTGGCAAGCGCTAAGATGTTCGCATTGCTGATTTACGACCATGAAGCTTACGCCCTGGGGCACCAAGGTGCTGCTGAGCACCCTTGCCTTGGCCCTCTTGATCGCCGGTCTTATCTATTTTCTCTGGCGCCATCGATAGGACAGGTCCAATCGGCTTTCTCGGAGGATGAAGGCAGGCGCGTACGCCCGCGTTGGCCGGATGCGGCTCTCCTCGGCTTACAACCTGATCTGGCTCGTCAGGACGCTGCCCACGGAGCGGTCCAAGGGGCAGAAGACGCTGGCAGAAGCGTTCCCCAGCGACGGTGGGTGGCAGGACGGACGGATCCTCTCTGGATTGTCCAGGAACTCTTGAGGACGGTAACGGTTCCTACCGTCCACTCAGGTTAGGAAGACTACCAACAATCCCGCAGGTGGTCTACATCCCTCCGACGATGAGTAGTCAAGATCCGAGCGGCTAGTGACACATCGAAAACATTAGCCTTATCCTCCACGAGTAGAATCCACCCCTTCATGCGGCTAGAGTCCTTGCTCTGTGTTCGACCAACGGCAGTCGGATGATGAAGGTCGTACCCCGACCGATGTCCGTTTCAAATTCGAGTGTGCCGCCATGCTTGTCCACGATGATCGAACGGGCTATCGCCAGCCCCTGTCCCGTTCCCTTCCCAACCTCCTTGGTGGTAAAGAACGGATCGAAGATGCGGGGGCGGACCGCCTCCGGAATGCCCGTTCCCGTGTCGGCTATCCGGATTTCGACC
>DASRGZ010000221.1:0-16106 GCA_035650735.1 Chthonomonadaceae bacterium | reverse complement strand
GAGCAGCAGGAACAGGACCACCGACAGCCACAGGCAAAGCGTCAGGTAGCGGGGCCTGGGTTGAGGCTTAGCCGGCTCCTGGGGGATGGGTGGTTGAGGCGCAGCGGCAGGCGCTGCAATGTCGGGTTCGGTGACTGCCATAAAGCGTTAAGGATGGGTGCAACTCGGTATCCTGCCCGGTTATCGGCTGGCAGGGGCACCGGCTTGAGGGAGGCCGCGGAGGAGCCTTTCCCGCCCACGCAGGTGGGCGGCAGGCCGTAGGCCCCACAGCGGCAGGGTTCAGCCTGCCGCAACCCGAAGGCGTCTGCTTCCGACCAGAGGCGCGAAGTCCTCCAGACAGGCGGTCGGGAGACGACCGGGCCTATCCGAAGGACCTCGCAACACGCCGATTTCGGTTAGCCGGCTCGGCGTTAGCGGAACCAGCGTCCCGTCAGGTTGTTATACAGGAACACGGCGGAGGTCAAGCCGCCCATGACCGTGAAGAAATCCACCTTCTGGCTCGGGCCGCCGGGCGCGATCCAGACGCTATCGCCAGGCTGGAGCTCGATATCCGGGGCCTTGCCCTTCTGGATATCGTCCCAATTGAAAGCGATGATGCGTGTGTTCTTGGGGTCATTGTCGGGATGGCGGAAGATCTTGCCATCTTTGACCTTGGCGAAAGGTGCGACGCCGCCGGAATCCTCAATGGCCTGGGTCAGCGTCGTGCGCTTATCGTAGATGAATTTACCCGTCTTGACGAAGCCGCCGTTGATGTTGACATAGGCGTTGTTCTCCAGCTTTTCGACGTAGATGGCGTCGTCGGGCTTAAGCTCGATGTTATTGACCAGGTCTCCCTGCTCGGCCTTATCCAGATCGATCACCAGCGGGCGGTCCACCGTGGCGCGGCGGATGCTGATGGCCTTGCGGTTGGCGCCCGGGGTCGTGCCGCCGACCAGGTTAATGACCTCGCGCACGGTCATCGGCGGGTTGATGCGCAGCGGAATGGCCTGCTGCGGCTTGGTTACCTCGCCAAAGACGGAGACGACGCCGTTGCCCGGCAGGAGCTTAAAGGGCACAAACACGCTGTCCTTGTCCTGGAGCACCGGGTTCTGCTTCTCGTCGGGCACCGAGCCGGGATCAACGCGGATATATTTGTCAAACTGTACGATCATCATCTGCGGCTTGATTTCCTCGCCATTGGGGCCCTGGACCTTGAGGCGGCGGGTGATGCGCACCTGGCTCAGATCGGCGTTCTCGGTCCACACGGCGCGGGAGAGCAGGTCTACGAGCGTCGTCTCGCCGGTGACCGTGTAGGGGCCGGGGGCGCGCACCGCGCCGCTGACGAAGACGGTGGGGCGGGGCACCTGCAGGATGGTCACGGACACCTGCGGGTTCTTGATATAGGTCTTGAGGAATTTAGCGATGGAGTCGGCGGCCTGGCCGGGCGTCTGGCCGCGCACGGCGATCGGGGTCTGAATGCCCTGGTAGCGGATGGAGATATTGCCCGCCGGGTCCACAACGTAGTTGCCGCTGGGATCGGGCTCGCCGACCACGCTGACGTTGACGATGAAGCCCGGTTTGAGCGGCTGGGTGGGATCGATGACGTCCTCTCCGATGGTGTTGGGCGTCGGGGAGGGCATCGGGACGGTGTCTGCCGGCTTCTGGTCGGGCTTGGTCGTATCGATGGTTTGGGCGTACGCGTGGGGCAGGACGCCAAAGCTCAGGAGCAGCGCGACTGCCCCGAGGGCGCTGCCTACCTGCCGGATGCGGCGCGCGAGAGGCGCGTTCTGCGCGAAGAGAGACATCGTGATAAACTCCTCCTTACTGTGGCCGTCGCCAACCGGGCGCAGGAGCGCGCGTGCAGGCGGCCTATCGAATGATTTCGAGGCGGTAAATTGCTCCCTTCCTCGCTTGACTCTTACGGAGTGGAAGCGTATAATCGTCGCCAGCGGTATGTAATTTGTGCGAAAATGGCGTGCCGGACGCAGGGAGCCGCGCCGCGCGCCCGTGTCTATTTTCTTTTCAGGAGCCTTGCCCTTATGAATGCGGATGCCCTACCTCTGTTATGGATCAACTGCGTCGAGCGTCTTAAGGATCGAGTCAATAGCCGCTCCTTCTGGGAGGCCATCGAGCAGACGCAGCCGATCACTGTCGAAGACGACACTCTGATTATCGGATTGGACCCGGCAAACTTCAATCTAGCAGCGCATATTCAGCAGGCGGCGATCAGGAATACGGTAGACCGGACGGTCGAGGAGATGTTCGGGCGCCGGCTGAAGGTGCGCGTGATTGAAGGCACGACGCTTGCCGATTGGGAAGCGCTCAAGCAGCGGGAAGCCCGCGTGGCGGTCATGCGTCAGGCGGAGGATACGCGCCGGGCGGCGGAAGAGGCGCAGGTAACGACCTGGGATAGCCTGTACGAATATCTCTCGCGCCTGTTCATCCAGACGCCGCACCGGGCGCTGCCGCAGGGCAAGGCGCGCTACGCCAATGAGGCGCTTTACACGCTGGCCGAGGCCATGGACACGCTGTACCCGGAGAATCCCGACGACCTGACCGAGCGCAGCCTGGCGCGGTCACTGGATCGGATCGCCAACGCCTCGGAGATCCCGGCCCCTGTGCTGGCTTTCGAGCTGGAGCGTCTGCGCGCTTGGCGCAAAGCCAACCCCGATCAAAAAAGCTAAATCGAGGCCGAGCGTTGTGCGCCGCGCTTTACCGCATGAAAGAGTGTTGCAAGAAGTGTGCCAATTTGCCCTGCGGACGCGCGGCGCACGCAATTTTTCCGTCCTTTTGGCTGGCAAGTTTTGTCTGCCCTCTCTTGCCCCCGTCCTGCATGTCCCCTCATTTCTGCAAGGGGCGCACCCGCAGAGCGGCAAGGACGCCCTCTTTGTCCGGCAGCAGGTGGGCGAAGTCCCCCGGCACGACTTCGCCTGCCGCCTTGTCCGGGAAAAGTGGCTCCCCGGCCTCCTCAAAGGCTCGCGCCACAAACTCCCCGCAGGCAAACTTATCCCGCGGCGTGTAGTTGATATGTAGGTGCAGAAAAATCCGTTCGAGGATGAGGATCAAAATATCCAGCCGGTCGTAGCCGGCCCCGACTTTCGCCTCCGCCCAGGCCAGCGCGGCCTTGCCGGCCCCTTCCGAGGTGGGAACGACCAGGAAATCGTGACCACCTTCGCGGCGGCGCAGGTTGCGCCGCACCACGCCGCGCGGCCTCGCCTCGATCACGTCTCCCTGCCCGGCATAGAGCGCTACGTGGTAGAACGGAGAGCCCGTGAACCAGGCGATAAAGCGGTTTAAGCCGGTCGCGTTATAAAAGAGAAGGACATCGCCCGGCTGGGGCGTTCGGGAAAGCGCCTTCTTCAGCGCATCAGGGCGAGGCATGGGCATAGCAAAGAGGCAATGGGCCAAATAAGCCAATGGGTCCCTGGTTTCCAGGAACGCATGGACTTGTTGGCCCCGCTACTCCCCTGCCTCGATGGCGTTGAGGTTAAACAGCTTGGCGGCGTTATCATGGAGGATGCGCCGCTGATCGGCGGGCGAGAGATTCGAGTCCTGGATTAAGCCGAGGGCGGCAGCCGGGTCGAGGTAGGGCGACCCGCTGCCAAACAGCAGGCGGTGCGCGCCAATGGCCTCGATGGCCGCCGGGATCTTAACCAGATCCAGCGCGCCGGAGAGCTCCAGATAGATATTCGTGGCCTGGTCTGCCGCCGCAATGCCGGTGCGCCAATCGGCCCCGCCCATGCCCAGGAAGACGAACTTGTGCATGGAGTAGGTCTTGGCTAGTTGCAAGGCTACCTCCACGCAGGCGGCGTTGGGCGTGCCCAAAAAGATCGGCTTCTGGTAGCGGCGGCAGGCGTTGAGGACTTCATCCGCGACGAGGGGATGCAGCGGCTCGTCCGGGTGGGTGGAGGTGAGCATCACGCCGAGGAAGCGGCGCTCGCTCATCAGGTCGCGGATCGCCTGCAGCGAGGCGTCCACACGATTCAGGTGAGCTACCAGGCAGCCATAAAGCCCCTGGCCCTGATCCAGCATCACCTTCAGAATGCGGTTGCCCGAGAGCGGATCGACGCGGGCGGCGCGGGAGGAAAACAGCAAGGCGCGCTCGATGCCGCGCGCCTGAAGCAATTGGGCGACCTGCGCCGCGTTCTGGTTGATGCCGGGAAGAATATAGCCGTCCAGATAGACGTGGGTATCAAAGATTGGCATGGCGGTGACTCCGTGCGGACGAATGGGCTTTCGCTAGGAACGCGCTCAGGCGGCAAGATTCAGGATGCGGCGGGCATTGGCACCCAGTAGTTGAAGGCGTGCCTGTTCCGGCAGGCCGGCATGCTGCACGGCGTTGAGCGCGCTGGCGATGGGGTGGGAGGGCGCGCCGGTTCCCAAGAGCAGCCGCTCGGCGCCGAGGGTCTCCGCCACGAGCTTTAAGGCTCCGGCCGCCAGCAGGCGCGAGGTCTCCAGATGCCAGTTCGTGTGCAGGCGCAGGGCGGCGACGGCCTCCGCCAGCGTCGTCGTATCCACACCGGCCAGAAGGACGGGGGCCGGATAGGCCTCCAGGACGCGCGTCAGCGCCGTGATCGTGCCCGGCTCCTCCACATCCACCATGATCGGCAGTCTGGCCTCATCCAGGGAATGCAGCAGGGCGCGGAAAGGCGCAAAATCAACCGGCCAGCCCTGCTCCGTCGGGAAGAAGCGGATCAGCCGGAACCCTTCTCCGGTCAGGCGCGTCACCTGCGCGGCATCGCCGAAGTACATCCTCGGATTCAGGGTGGCGACGGGCAGCAGCTCAGGGTGCTCCGTACAGGCGGCGCGCGTGGCGGCGTTGCCGACCGCCGGGTCGAGCAGCAGGCCCAGGGTGGAGAGGGTGCAGGCGGCGCGCACGCTGTGCTTCTGCATCCGCTCTATCAGCACATCTACCGCCAGGTCCGCGCTGGCGGCAGGCAGCGGGCCAAACAGCGTATTGATATCGACTATATCCTCCATACGGGCCTCCCCAAATCAAATTCAACCACCCGCTCCCCTGGAAAAGCCTTTCAACCGGATGAACAGGATGAGACAGGATTTACAGGATTAAGACAAAGACAAAGATACAGGGCTTGTATGGGTTGTAGAGACAGAAACAGGAATGGGGTTGGTTTTAAGAAATCCTGTTTAATCCTGCTAAATCCTGTTAATCCTGTTGAGGTATTGGCTTTTCCTCCAGCCGTTCGAGGACCGTGCGCAGGCGGTGCAGCGTGCGCTCGCGCCCCAGCGCCCATAGCGTCTCGAACAGGCCAGGACCGACCATGCGCCCGGTAGCGGCCACGCGCGTGGGATGGACAACCTCGGCGAACTTGACGCCTAGCTCCTCGGCCACCAGGCGAGTGACCTCTTCCAGCCCCGCTATCGTCCAGTCGGTGAGCGCGCTATAGCCGTCAATCTCCTTCTCCAGCATGGCGCGCAGGTGCGGCACGCCCAGCCACTTCCGCACCGCCTTTTCGTCGTAGCCGTCCGGGTAATCCAGGTTCTGGAAGAAAAAGCCGACCAGGTCCACGACTTCCGACAGCTCCTTCATCCGCTCGATCTCCAGTGGGATGACGCGGCGCGCGTAGGCGATCTCCTCCTCTGTGGGCGGGTCGGAGATAAGGCCGGCCTTGACCAGATAGGGCAGGCACATGCCGATGATGCGTCCCGGCTGGCTCTGGCGGATGTAGTGGCCGTTCATCCATTTGAGCTTGTCGTAGTCGAAGATGGCCGGATGCTCGGAGATGCCCTCCAGCGAGAAGCGCTTGATGATCTCTGGGATGGGCAGGATCTCGATATTCTCCTCGCCAGTAGACCAGCCAAGCAGCACCAGGAAGTTGAACAATGCCTCCGGCAGATAGCCCCTCTCGATAAACTCCAGGAACTGCGTGTGGCCGTGTCGTTTGGAGAGCTTTTTCTTATCCGGCCCCAGGATGAGCGGGACGTGGACGAGCTTGGGCGCTTCCCATCCGAAGGCGTTGATGATGGAAACGAACTTGGCCGCGCTGGAGAGCCAGTCCTCGCCGCGAATCACGTGCGTGATGCCCATCAGGTGGTCGTCTACGACACAGGCCAGGAAGTAGGTCGGGTAGCCGTCGGATTTGAGCAGGATCTGGTCGTCCTGGCTGCGGTTTTCGACGACGATATCGCCCTTGAGCACGTCATGGATGACGGTTGTGCCCTCCAGAGGCATCGCCAGCCGCACCACGCTGAGCATCCCTTCGGCCTCACAGTGGGCGCGCTCCTGCTCGGAGAGGAAGCGGCAGCGGCGGTCATAGCCGGTCGGCAGGCCGCGCGCCTGCTGCTCCTGCCGCATCTGTTCCAGGCGCTCCCGTGTGCAGTAGCAGCGATAGGCGTGGCCGGAGGCGATCAGCTTCTCGGCATACTCCTTATAGATCGGCAGGCGCTCGCTCTGGATATAAGGGCCAACCGACCCCCCGGAAACCCACCACTCGTCCGGAACGATGCCCAGAAAGCGCATGCTGTCTTCGATGTCCCAGATGCCCTCGGGCACGTAGCGGCCCGGCGTGCGGTCGGTATCCTCCAGACGTGCGAGAAACTCCCCGCCCTCTTTCCGGGCGAGGAGCCAGTTATAGATGGCCGTCCGCAGGTTCCCGACATGAGGCGACCCGGTCGGACTGGGCGCGTATCGAACACGAACCGGCATGAAAAGCTCCTGCCTAACCCCCCGTCCCCCTTCCCTACGAGGGAAGGGGGTGACATCAGCTTGTACCTCTATAGGAGACCGCACAGCCATCCGGCACCCCCTTCCCTGTGAGCGAAGCGAACGTATCAGGGAAGGGGGCCGCGCAGCGATGGGTGGGGTTAGGTCACTTGACCAGGTATTTGCGCTTGCTCCTATCGAAGCCCTGCGTCAGCTTCTTGGAATCAAAGACCCAGGCGCCGCCGCGCTGGAAGAAGCAGTGGTACTCCGACAGGATCGAGGCGACCAGACGGCGGCGCGCGCGGCGAACGATGTTGATCTCGGTAAACAGCGTCAGGAACTCGATCCCCTTGCGGTAATGCTCCATGATCGTCTGGATTACTTCAAAGGTCGAAAGGGATTCGGCTTCCGCGCGCTCCTGCAGCGCCAGCAGCTCATTGATGCGGTTGCGGCTGATGAACATGCTGGGCTCGCTCTCTTCGTTGTAGTTGACCACATAGCGGTCGGGGGCCTGCCGCTCCAGCGTGAACGTCGCGCCCGAGTCGATGGGGATCGACTCGAACCAATCGATCAGACCGTATATCAGGCGCGTTTCGTTGTTGACCCAGACCTGAGCCTTCTGGCCGCCGGGCAGGACAAATTCCGTCTCCAGGATCTGCGGCTCCGGCGGGAAGAAGCCAGACGGGAACTGACACAGCGGCAGCGTGCCGATCTGCTTGTGATGGTATTTGATGACCGCACGCGCATTGGATGGCGGGTTGGGATCGGGATTGGGCACAGGCTCCTCGTCCAGAACGTCCTGGGCCAGCGGGCTTAGAATCTCGCGCTCCAGGCCGCCGTCGAAGCCGTCATCTTCGATCATCAGGTCTACCGGGTTGCCCTCGGCGTCCGTGTAGTTGGTTTCCGGGATCTCCAACAGGCCGGGCACGCTAAAGACGTAGGGCGGAATGGTTCCCTGCGCCCGGAAGCGATCCGCGCCGACCCAGGCGATGCGGTCGTCGCTGGCCAGGGCGTGGATAATGGTTTGCAGGTCTTCCTGGTAGGTGCGGTAGTCCGGCGTGACCTCGAAGATGTCTTCCAGCAGGCGCGTGGCGCGCACCGTGCCCTCGCTGTCGAGGATGGTCTGCACCAGGTTCTCGCGGTCGGCGTCGCTGAGCGCCAGGGGCTGTGCGGCCTCCTGCGCCTCGGCCTCGATGTTCTCGCTGACCTCCTGCTCGGCCAGGACCGGGAAGTAGCTTGTCAGCTTCTCGGCCAGTTGCGGCCCGATCCAGGTGCCGTTGGAGAGAGGCGTCGCGCCGCTTTCCAGGAAGACGCGCCCATAGAAGGCCGCCGGGTCAAAATGCGCTTTATCCCGACGCCAGGCCAGGAACTGGAGCGCCTTGTTCTTCAGGGGATGGCCGACGGCGTCTAGCAGGTCCGCGACGGTCTCCGGCCTATGGGCATCCAGCCCAACCTGCTCGGCGGCATCTATATAGGGCAGCGCATCCTCGTCCTCCAGGAAGTTCTCGAACAGTACTTCATCCTCAGCCTCGTCGGGAATGGCGAGCAGCCAATCGGCGGGCGCAATGAAATCCTGACCGATGCGGAAGTAGCGGGTCCGATCCGATGTGACGTGCTCCAGCATCTCCTCATAGATCTCGGCAGGGCGCCCGTAGATGGCGTTCAACTCTCGGGCCAGATCCGGCAGGCGAATCGGCTGGCCGAACGTGTTGAGGATGCGCTGCAGATTGCGATCTACGGTGTTGCGGGTGTTTAGGTAGCGCGTCCACAGCGTCCACTTGCGGTCCACCGCCGTCATATTCGGGTTGGTGGACAGGATGACGCGCGTCAGCTTAATATCCACGTCAGGCCGACCTACAGCCCTGGCGACTTCGGATGCCTTGAGCGGCTCGCCCGCTTCCAGCAGCGCTTTATAGATCAGGTCGCCCGCATAGCGCGCGGCCAGTTGTTCCTCAGTTTCCGGTTCTTGAGGTTTGACCATAACGGCAGTTGCCACGAAATCTCCCTCCTTATTCAACCTCACCCCGGCCTTCGGCCACCCCTCTCCTTCTCAAGGAGAGGGGGAATCAACGCTGGCTTCTGCTCTTCTCTCTCCTTACGAAGGAGAGGGGCCGGGGGGGAGGTCTATTCAGCAATCAAATCGTAGGGACGCGCCTCGACGACGCGGGCGCGCACAAAGGTTCCCGGCTGGGCCGCACAGCGGCGCACGTAAACCTGTCCATCCACCTCCGGCGCATCCCGGAACGAGCGGCCAATGGCGGTCGTCGGGTCCAGCGGCGAGCGGCCTTCAATCAGCACCTCCAGTTCCCGCCCGACCCATTTCTGGTTACAGGCCAGCGAGATCGCTTGCTGCCGCCGCATCAGGGCCTCACGGCGGGCGCGCTTGACGCGCGAGGGGACTTTCGGATCCATCTCGGCGCTCGGCGTGCCGTCCTCCACCGAATACTCAAACACGCCCACGCGGTCGAACTGCGCCTCCTCGACAAAGCGCTCCAGCGTCGCAAAGTGCTCTTTGGTCTCGCCGGGAAAGCCGATGATGAACGTGGTGCGAATGGCGACGTCGGGCGCGGCGGCGCGAAAGTCGGCCAGCAGCTTCAGATATCCCTCATAGCGCATCGGGCGGCGCATCGCTCGCAGCATTTCCTTATCCGCATGCTGCAGCGGCATATCAATATAGTGGCAGACTTTGGGCGTGGTGGCTATCGCTTCTATGATACCCCGATTAACGCGCGAAGGGTAGCAGTAAAATAGGCGTATCCAGTGGATGCTATCTACCTGCGAAAGTTCGCGCAGCAGTTCCGGCAGGCGCATCTGGCCGTAAAGGTCATAGCCGTACTGGGTCGAGTCCTGGGCGATGAGATTGAGCTCCTTGACGCCCTGCCGCGCCAGTTGCTCCGCCTCGGCGAGAATGCGCTCCATCGGCTTGCTGACGTGGCGTCCCCGGAAGGAGGGAATCGCGCAGAAAGTGCATTGATGGTCGCAGCCCTCGGAGATTTTCAGATAGGCCGTCCAGGGCGCGCCCATCCGCACGCGCGTCGGCACATCCACCCAGCGATGGTGCGGCCTTGCGGCGACTTCCAGCAGTTGTTGAGGCCGGATGAGCGACTGCCCGACTACCTTGCCGATGGACGCCATCTGCCCTGTGCCGAGGAAGGCGTCCACCTCGGGCATCTCTGCGGCCAACTCTTTAGCGTAGCGCTGCGCCAGGCAGCCCGCGACGACGACCTTCTTGACCTCGCCGCGCTCCTTGCGCTGGAGCGCCTCCAGGATCGTATTGATAGACTCCTCTTTGGCCGCCTGGATAAAGCCGCAGGTGTTGATCACGATAACGTCGGCGTCCTCGCCGACGGAGGCGGCGTCATAGCTGGTCTCGACAGCATAGCCTTCCTGCGTCAGTTGGCCCAGCATCTCCTCAGAGTCGACTTCATTTTTCGCACAGCCCAGATTGATCAGGCTGACCTTTGCGGGCTTCTGTACTCTTTCAGTAAGAGGCATAACGTTCTTAATTTACCTTACGCCGCCGGGCCATGAATGACCCGTCTGTGGGACGGCTACGCCGCCAACCGTCCTGGCGGACGGAACCGCTACGGCAAGAAGAATGCGCCCGTGTAACGGGAGTTCTTAAGATGGGTTTCTCTCCTCTTTGACCGTCTACGCGCCAGGTCTCCGCGATGTTCCCGATGCCATATCCTGGCCGGCTCAAAGCGCGTAATCCTGGGTGGCTACGGCGCTCTCAGCCTTTCGATCTCGGCGCGCAACCGTGCGATTTCTGCTGCCTGTTGTTCCAGCCGCTCTGCCTGTTCCAGCGGTGTCAGTAACGGTTCCTGGCGCTGCGGGTCATAGAGGCGTAGCATCTCGCCTTCCTCTACCAGGTCCAGCCCTAACTGCTCGCTGTGCAGCCTACCCTCCACAGGAAGCAGCGGTTGATACCTTCCCTCCGCCAGCCGGTAGCCCCGAAGACGCGGCTTCAAGTAGTCGCCGGTTGGGTCGAACAGGAAGTACTCCGGCACCTGCAAGCCCTGCTCGTAGACCCGGTACTTCTTCTCGGTATCCTCCTTGCGCAACTTCCGGGAGGTGAACTCAAAGATAACATCGGGAGTCTTCCGCCCTCTTTCCAGGTCATGTAGGTATCCCGAAGCCGCATCCCCATCCCGAAGACGACGTAGCAATCCGGGGAAACGACGGCTTTGGGATTGCCCTCCTCGTAGTATAAGGAAGTTATCGCCGGCCACATAGACCTCCGGGCGGTCCGCAAAGTAAGCCCGAAGCGCGCTGATGCAGTACCTAACTCAAGTTGCTACCTTGCCTCTTCGAGAAGGCAAACGGTGATGCAAAAGCCGGTTTCCAGAGCGATTCTCTCTCAAACGTGTTCCTAGGTAGCAACTTGGGTTACATAGTTACGGTGACATGTTTGTCGGTTGCGCCCATCGGCTTTCCATCGGAGGTTGGGTAGTAGATGCGCCGGGGGCGAGGCGGCGATGATGGATGGCGCTGTGGTGCGGTTGCCATAGATTTAGCCCTCGTCGGGCGCGAAAGTTGGCCCGACCTATTCGTTATCTATCGCCGAAAAGTCGTTTTGAAAGTTCGGTTTGTAGCAGGTTTTCCGGGTCGCAGGCGCGCTTGAGCGCAAAGAACTGGCGCAGGCGCTCCTCGCCAAGATAGGCGGCGGCGGATTTGCCGTCCAGGGTGCTGTCTTTGGCGAAGTAGAAGCGACCGCCGTTCTCCAGCACCATTTCATTCAGGCGGGCCGCGAGTTCCCAGAGGCGCTGGCGGTTACGGGCCGTCACCGGGAAATCCAGCGCGAACGAGTAGCCGTCTACGGCATGCGACATCCAGAACTCATCCCACTTATGCCGCTTGAACACGCCCAGGTAGGGGATGATGCCCCACGCATGGCACAGCTCAAGCTGCGCCGTGAAGCACCGCTCGGCGTTCTCGGCGGGAACGAAGCTCTGGTACTGGATCAGGCCGCCCGGCTTGTAGACGAACTTCCAGTTGGGCACGTAGTCCAGCAGGAAGGCGAACCCGGCGTGCGACTGCCGGTAGGTTTTGTGGTTGCCGAGGGTGCTGCCCGCCTTGTACTTGGCCCAGTTGATCAGGCGCATGCCCCAGTTCCTGGCAAAAGGCTTGAGGAACCGCCACATGATGGACTTAGGAACGACGCCAAACAGCGTGTCCGGCAGTTCCTGGTTCTCCACGCGCAGCGTTTGTGCTGGATTGAGGTCCTCCCCTGGCTGGAGGTAGTTGGCCTGATGCACCAATCCCCGCCCCAGCGCCTTGCCCCGGGCAAAGCAGTCTATCCAGCCGACGAGATAATCGGCCCTGTCCATGCGCGCCTCAAACTCGCGGAAGATGTCGGCGAAGTTGCGGGTGGAGAAGGCATGGATCTGGAGGAGGCCGGAGTAGACCTTCTTTAATTGCAGCGTGATGCTGACAAAGCAGCCCAGCATCCCGAAGCCGCCGATGGCCGCGTGGAACAGGTCGCTGTTTTGCTGGCGGCTGCACACCTTGATCTCGCCCGTCGGCAGCAGCAGCTCAAACTCCAGGATGTGGTTGCCGATGGGGCCGGCCTTGAAATTGTTCTTGCCGTGAATGTTCATGGAGGCCGCGCCGCCCAGCGAAACGAACATGGTGCCGGAGACGACCGGCGGCCACCAGCCATCCCCGATGACGTACTGCCAGAGCTGCCGGATAGTCACGCCCGGCTCGGCTTTAATAATGCCGGTCGCGGGATTCCACGCCAGGATACGGTTCATGCGCGTCAGGTCGAGGCAGATATTCTCGGCCAGCAGGGAGGCGTCGCCGTAGCTGCGGCCCGCGCCGCGCAATCCGACCTTCCGGCCATGCCGCCGCGCGATCTCGAAGACCTCCCGGATGCCCTCCGCCGTGCTGGGGCGGTAGACGTAGGCAAGCACGGAGGTATTCATGCCCCAGGCTTCCACGCGCTCCAGACGGTCGGCAGGCAGGGGCGGGGGCAGCGCTGCCGTCGCCCTTCTGTCTGCCAGGGCGGCAGTCGCGCCGTTGTTTTGATCGCGCAGCGCCGCGCGCTCGGGCGCGCTCTGATTCAGGGATATAGGCCGGGGGATCGCCACGATAGTCTCCGATACCGCTATATATTGAGCTTTTTGAATAGGAAGGAGGGAATGGCGCGGATCATCGCCATGATGGGCCGCCACACGCCGGGGATATAGGCGGTATGGGCGCGCCGCCGCGCCGCCGCCAGAATAGCCGCCGCTGCCTTCTCCGCCGGGATGAGCAGGGGCAGCTTGTCCAGCCCTCGGGTCATGGGCGTATCCACCGGGCCGGGCTTGACGGTGACGACCGCGACCCCGTAGCGGCCCACGCGATTGCGCAGGGATTCCAGATAGCAGTTGAGCGCCGCCTTGGAGGCGCAGTAGGCGGGCTGCCCGCGTCGGCCCCGGTCGCCCGCCACGGAGGAGATGCCGACGATGGTACCCTCCTGAGCGCGCGCGAACCGCTGCGCCGCCTCGTTGAGCCAGGCGATGGCGCCCAGGGTGTTGACCTCAAACATCAGCTTATCTTTGTCGAAAGAGTACTCCTCGTCGGCAAGGCGCGGCATGACTCCCGCCGCATAGATGACCAGATCCAGCCCGCCCAGGTCATGGGCGATCTGCTGGAAGAGCGCGGGGACGCACTCGTATTCGCGCACGTCGTGCGGGTAGGTATGAGCCAGAGTCGCGCCTGCGGCGGCGTTGATCTCGGCGGCGATGCGCGCCAGTTCCTCCTCGCGACGCGCTACCAGGGCCACCTGGCATCCCTGCTGCGCCAATTGCCGCGCCACCGCCTCTCCCATCCCGGAGGAGGCGCCCACCACCAGCGCGCGTTTCCATGCTGTTGCCATCGGTCATCTTCTTTCCGCCTGCCCGGTAATTAGGCCGGAGCAGAGCGACCAATCCAAGCGAAACAGACATTATTGTACCACAAAGCCCACTTACGGACAAGCGCAGGACCATCGCCGCTATGCCTGCCCGCTCAGAGGAGAGTGGCATTTCGGCGCGTGCAATCGCCCTGTGGACAAGCGCGGCACGCCTTGACCCCGCCGCCAACACGCGGTACAATTACCTATTGCTTGCGTTGGGAAACGGTCTTTTCCGGCGTGCTGTTGCCTCGCGCCCAAGGCGAGGCGGAGGAAGATCCCATGCCTTATCGTCGCCGTATTTCCGGTGCCGTCGCGCTTCCGGCGCGGGCGGTGCCTGCCTTCACCCTGGTCGAACTGCTGACCGTCATCGCTATTATCGGCGTGCTGGCAGCCCTTCTCTTCCCCGTATTTCTGACGGCGCGGGGCAAGGCGCGGGAGGTGTCCTGCCTGTCCAACCTGCGGCAGCTTGGCATGAGCATCTCGCTCTATGCCCAGGATAACGACGGCCTCTACCCGTTTGCCGTGGATCCCGCCGACCGCTATACGCCCGAGATATGGGCCGGCTTCCGGGAGTTCCAGGCGCTCATTCCGCACATGAGCATGATTCACGAGGCCCTGCAGCCCTACATCAAGTCGAAGGAGCTTTTCCGCTGTCCCGCCGACACCGGCTTCGATATCGAGGACTTTACCGGAATACCGCTGGATGCGCGCCCCACAAGCTACACAAAGTTCGGCACCAGCTACTACTATCGCACCGAGATCGCGGAGCGGAGGGCCGGGGAGGCGACGTTCCAGAACCCGGCAGAAGTCAATGTACTTTTCGACGGCGCGGGCCACTGGCACGGTAGCCTGATCCCGCCAGCGAAGCGCTACAACATCATCTTTGCCGACGGCCACGCCAAAAACCACACCCGCGACGACCTCGACCGTCTGTGGTCTATGCCGCTATAGCCTGAACCCAAGGCTATTCCGTTTCTCGGGAATGGGAGGCTTCCCCTCACCCTTCCCTCATGCTCCCGGCAGGCTAAACCCTGCCGCTGTGGGGCCTACGGCCCGCTGCCCACCTACGTGGGCAGAGGATCCAGTGGGAGAGTCAGAGTTGGCTTCTCTTCCCCCTTCTGCCTTGCAGGGAGAAGGGCCGGGGAGGAGGGGAGATAAGGCAGAACGGAAGAGCCTGGGAGGAAGAGAGGCTCCCCTCTCCCGCAGCGCCGTGAGAGGGGGTGAGGGGGTGAGGGCCTCTCCCCTCCCCTGTTCTTGGGGATCGTCAGGCGGAGGCGCGAACCGTTGAGCGCCGACCCTGGCAGTGGGTTAGGGGGTGGGGGCCATTAGGGACGGGAGTGGGGCGCCGTTCCCCGGAAGGAAAGAGAAAGTTTGGTAGGTTGCCTGCTGGCCTTTCTGGTGATCGGATTGGAGTTGTTTTGTTGGCTGTTTAGCCTCAGCCTGGCCGATACGGGCGCATCGCGCGAGGTCTGGAGCCTGTGGCGGCAGGCCATGTGGGCCATTCCCATCACGGGCCTGCTCGCCGCGTGGGCTATGGGCAGGCAAACGGAGCGCGCCGTATCCGCGCGCCTGCTCGGTGGCATCCTCAGCCTCGGCGGCGCGCTCGCTTCCGCCTACTGGATCTGGCAGACGCTTACTCTCAGCAGCGGAAGCCTGGCCGGCAATCTGCTTTCCGCTATGGCTCTGATACCGGCGTTGCTGCTGCTTTCGGCAGGCATAAAGCTCTCGCTCAGCGCGAAAAATGGGCGGCATGAGGTATCCTGAAAAGTATGAAGGCGCTGATCTTAGCCAATGGAGAGTCGCCCTCGGAGGCGCTGGCGCAGCGCCTCGCCGCCGAACATGACCTGCTGCTGGCTACGGATGGGGCCGCCCACCGCGCCGCCGGGCTGGGCCTAAAGCCCGACATTATCTGCGGCGATTTTGACTCGGTGCGCCTGGAGGTTGCGCAGGCCGAGTTTCCGTGCGCAGCGTTCCTCCCCACGCCGGATCAGGATCAGGCCGACCTGGAAAAGGCTATCGCCGTCGCCCGCGACCGAGGCGCATCGGCCATCACCATCCTCGGCGCGGCGGGCGGGCGCATTGACCATACGCTCGCCAACCATCTACTGCTGCTGCGCTACCATACCGAAATTCCGCTGGTCATCATCGGCGACTCTTCCCACGTATGGGCCATTTCAGGAACGATGGACACGCCCGGCGAATGCACATTTGACGCCGAGCCGGGCGATATTGTCTCCGTCCTCTCCTATGACGGCAAAGCGCGCGTCACCCTGACGGGACTGCGATGGACTCTGCTAGACGAGCGCCTGCCCATCGGCACGCGCGGCATGAGCAACGTGGCCGAATCTAATCGCGTTTCTATCCGGGCGCGCGGCGGCGCGGTCATCGTCTGCCATCTCAAAAACGTGCCGCCGAGGCCGTGATGCCTTCGGCAGGCTAAACCCCATAACTGTTGAATGCTCGCCTGCTAACTGACGTTGTTGCGCCCTATGGACAGACGTTGTACCCGAAGCAGAGCGGTTATTGATGGCAAGCATTGAATTTTCTGCTGTCGGTAACACTCAAGGACAGACAACAGCGCGC
>DASRGZ010000220.1:0-31017 GCA_035650735.1 Chthonomonadaceae bacterium | reverse complement strand
AGCGCGCCGGAGCCGACATCATCCTGACCTATCATGCGCTTGAGTTTGCCCGACGCCATAACTCTTAACGAATCGAACTCTCTACGGGCGGTTAAAACCGCAGCAACAAAAGCACGAAGCTGGCCTTCGCCGACTCTTTTCTCCCCTCTCCCGCAGCGTGGGAGAGGGGTAGGGGGTGAGGGCTTGCCGCAAATTCATTCGCCCGAACTACTCTTCTAAGGAACGCTCCATGATCTCACCGAACACGCCGTTCTCTTCCGAAACCAGTGATGATCTGGTAAAACTACTCGAACTGGGACAGCTTTTAAACTCCACGCTTGAAGTTAAGCAGGTTTTAGAGACCGCCATCGAGGAGGTCATCGCCTTTGTCGGGGCCGAGCGCGGTTTTATTTTGCTGGTGGATGTGGAGACGGGCCGGGTGTGGGGGGAGGCCGTGCGTAACCTGGAACGCAGAGCGCTGGAGGAGACGCTTTCCGGCCAGGATGAGACCAACCGCGCCGAGATCAGCCGCACGCTGGTGGAAAACGTGATGGAGACGCGCCAACCGGTCGTCTCGCACAACGCCATGGAGGACCCGCGCTTTGCGGGCCGCCAGAGCGTCCAGCTTTCCAACCTGCGCTCTGTGCTCTGCGTGCCGCTGATCGCGCAGGGGCGTCTGCTGGGCGTGATCTATCTGGATAACCGGGTCAAGACCGGCATCTTCACCGAAAAACATCTCTCCATGCTGGCCGCCTTCGCCAATCAGGCTGCCATCGCCCTGGAGAACGCCCGCCTCTACGAGAACCTGCGCCGCTCCTTAGAGGATCGCCTGCGCCTGCAGGACGAGTTGCACCGGCAGGAGACGCGGCGGCTGGCACTGGAGGAGGCCAGCCGGCTGAAATCCGATTTTATCAGCTTTGTCGCCCACGAGTTGCGCAACCCGCTCACGACCATTCGCGGCTACGTCCAGACGCTCCTGGCCGATACTGAAGACACGATCCCCGTCGAGACGCGCACGGAGTTTTACGAGGCCATCGAGGCTGACTCGGATCGTCTGCTTGATCTGATCAACGAACTGCTGGATATTTCGCGCCTGGAGGCGGGCCGACCGCTCACGCTGGCGGTCAGGGAAGTTGCGCTGCGGCCCCTGCTGGAAAAGCAGATCCGCCGCCACCGCTTCTATAAGTACTTCACCCCCAACCATCAGCTGGTCGCCGACATCGCGCCGGACCTGCCCGCTGCCCTCCTGGCCGATGAGGACAAGCTCGGCCAGATCCTCGCCAATCTGCTCAGCAACGCCATCAAATATTCGCCGAAGGGCGGCACCATCACGCTCTCAGCAAAGCGCGATGGGAACGACCATATTCTCCTGAGCGTCCGCGATGAGGGCGTCGGCATGAACGAGGAGCAGCGCGCCCGCCTGTTCCGCCAATACGAGCGCATGGAACGCGAAGAGATCAGGAATATTCCCGGCACCGGCCTAGGTCTCTATCTGGTAAAGCATCTGGTGGAACTGCATGGCGGGGACATCACCTGCCAGAGCGCGCCCGGCCAGGGCAGCACCTTCACCGTCCGGCTGCCCTTGCAGCCGCCCGCCGCATAGGGCGCATAAAGCAGAGTTCGAGGCAAAGCCTTTTGCTGGGCGGACAGTGCTCAATTGCGGAACGGACCCATTTGGGGAAAGAGGGGGCACACAATAAGTCCGCCCTTGTTCCTAGTCCAACAAGGGCGGTGAGGGGAGCGTGATTCTCCCGACTCGTACAACCCAACCGAGTCGGGTCATCTCAAAAAGGAGATTTACTTGACAGACGTCTGTTGACCGTTAAAGGTTCCCTCTTTTCCCGATCCGCCTCTGAAGCATTCGCTGGGAGCTCCTGCGGCGGCTGCACAAGCTACCGACCAGGATAAGAGCTCCACTGAAGGCAAACGTCGCGCCGCCGGGCTCAGGAACCGCCGCTGACGCGGCGACCAGCGTATCTATGCGCAGCTCTGTCTCGGCGGGAACGAGGGCGCCCGTCATCACGTCGGTCGTGGCGGCGCCCAGAGAGACGAGCAGGGAGCCAGTCGGGAACAGCACCTCCGAACCATCGTTGAACTGCCGGTCGAATATCAGAGTCTGTGTGCCCAGATCGGTTCCCGTCCGCAGGTCGCGCTGGGAGGCGAGGACATCCAGCCCGGCAATGGAGGTATCTCCAAAGGCCGAAAGAAGATAGGTCGCCTGCCAGTCCACCGATATGTCTAGGGGCGTGGTGGCGTAGTTGCGAAAGGTGAAGATGCCGGTTGCCTGCTGGAGAGAGAAGGATTGGTTGGGCGGTGGGGCCATCGCCGAGACGGTTCCGTTGAACATCTCGATGACATAGGGATTGCCCTGCGGCCCCCGGTTCTCTCCGGCAGGAAAGCTCGCCTGGACATCGGCGGTGCCCAGCGCGCCGCTGCCAATCGTCGAGCCAAATAGGATCGGAGGACTCATCTCGATAGAGGTGTCCGTATCCAGATTGAAGGCCAGGTGAAGTAAGCTGAGCGTGCTGTCGGCTTGCGCCTGCGCCAACGCCCGTGGGCAGCACAGGCACAGCGCAAGCAAGCACCCAAAGGCGCACGAGAGTAGTCGTCTTCTCACCAGAATCCCCTCCTTGAACGTCGCGCGCGAGGTCTTCTCGGTGCAAGGATCAGAGCCAGCCCGGGAAGGAATGCGGCCCGCATTGCAGATGCCGAGCCTCCTCCCCGGAGAGAAAGATGGGCTTGTCCTGGAACAAAGACCGGGGCAGGGAACGTGTCGCTGCCCCGATGAGAGCCATTGCGACCCGATTAGGGATAACCTAATTTCGCGACGCTCGCGGGCGGCTCAAAACCTGCAGCTCCGGCGAAGGCGACGGCCTCATCCTGATCAACCCCGTCGCCGCTGACGCCGATGCCGCCGACCAGATGTCCGTTCTTATAGAGCGCGACGCCTCCGGGAAAGGTGATGAGCCCATTTCGAAACTGCGGTCCGCCACTGATGCCGACTTGATTGGAGTTGCCGATGCCCCAGAGCGGCCCGGCGGTGCCGTTAGGGTCCGGCTGGAGCGCAGAGTTGACGTGCGCCTGAGAAGCAAGGCCGATAATCCGGCTCGTCAGCGCGTTTTCATCGCTGGAGAAGAAGGCGGCGGTGCGCGCCTTGGCGATGGCGATATCAATCGAGCCGACCCAGGCATCCGGCATGGAGCGCAGAGTAAGCAATCGCCCGTCCCGAGCCACGACCGCGATATGCATCTTGGTCGTGCGCGTTGTGCCTGCGATGCTGCGGAAGGGACTAGTGAGGTTGTTGGCGGCATTAACCGCCTGAGTGACGATGGTGTTGAGGTCGGCGGGGGTCAGGCCGGAGCTGCCCCCATCCAGCGCCCTCGTCTTGGGCGCCGCCATCATGAGGGCCAACGCGCCGGCGACCAGGGCTGTGAGGCCGCCCAGAAACAAGAGCCGCGACTTCCGTGTGACATACATCGGGGTACATCCTCCTTTCCGTGCGTTTTGGGCTGGCATAGGAGGCCCGCATCCGGTTCGAAACTGTCCGAAGGTTTCTGTTCGCGGGCCAGGGAAGCATTATGCTCAAGCACAAAGCTTCCCTGCATAAACCGTGCCAGTTTAGGAGGCATGCACGCAAACGGCGGCTTTGGGGATAAGAGCCTATCCGCGCAGGGCACTGTTCTTATACCAGGGCCGGGGAGAGGCCCACTGCAACTCGCGAAGAGCCTCTTCCCGTAGGGCACGGTTGCCTTCTCGCAAGCCTGCCTGCCGGGAGAGGCTCTAATTCGCCACCGGCGCCTGCGGGCAGCCGGGCCGGGCTCAGTTCTCTCCGTTGATGGCGATGGGGCCTAGGTCCACTTCAAAGAGGCTAGTTCCCCAGATCGCATTGTCGGTCCAAATGCTGGTTCCCCAGATCGCGTTGCTGGAGGAGAGAGTATTCGTTCCCCAGATGGCGTTGGTTCCCCAGATAGCGCGCAGATCGGTAACGCCGGTTCCCCAGATGGCATTGGTTCCCCAGATAGCGTTATCCATGTTGACAACCACGTTGCCCTGGCTGTCCTGCGACAGCGAAGGGCTCATGGCCGGCTGTGTGGCCGTGACCGTGCAGTTGAGGGCTGCCGGGATATTCAGGTATCCGGCCCCGAAGGTGCAGGGATCGGCGGCGCCGTTGGGAAAGCCCCACTTATCCGCGCTAAACATCAGGCGGGCTTTGATCGTATCCGGCGAAAGGTTAGGATTGGCCTGCAGCAGCAGGGCGGCGGCGCCGGAGACGACCGGAGCGGCCATCGAGGTGCCCGAGAGCCGGAAGTAGCGCGTCTGTCCCAGGAGCGGCGGGTTATAGCAGTAGGCGCTCATGGGAACCTGGTTGCCGATATCGGTGGTATCCAGCGTGCCCAGGGAGCAGCGCAGCGAGATAATGTGGTTGCCGGCAGCGACAATGTCGGGCTTGAGCCGCAGATCCAGGCGCGTTGGGCCGCGGCTGGAGTAGGTAGCGATGGTATCGTGGGCGCGAATCCCATCCACCGACTTCATGGCCCCAACGGTGATCACGTACGGGTCGTTGCCCGGCGAGGCGATGGAGCCGTAGGCCGTGCCGTAGCCCTCGTTATCTGCGCCGTTGGTGGGCAATGCGAGCGCCGTCTTGCGGCCATCGTTGCCGGCAGCGCAGACGACGACGATGCCGGCCTTCCAGGCCTGCTCGACAGCCTGGCAGAGCGGGTCGGTCTTATAGCTTTCGCCCGCGGAATGGCCCATCGAGAGATTCAGGACCCGGATATTATACTTGGCCCTGTTGTTAATTACCCACTGAATGCCGGAGATGACCGTGCTGACGTTGCCCTGGCCGAGAGCATCCAGCACGCGGACGTTGACCAGATTGGCCTTGCGGGCGATGCCGTAGAAAGTATGGAAGTACTGGCTGCCCGTGGAGTTGGCCCCGTTGCCGGCGATGATCCCGGCGATATGGGTGCCGTGCCCGCACTGATCGGAGGCGTTGAGGGAGAGCGGGACAAAGCTGACGTTGGCGATCACCCGGGACGCGCCGGTCTTGGGATCGTTTAGGTCGGAATGGGAGGCGATGCCGCTATCCACGACGGCCACGGTGACGCCCTGCCCCGTCAGATTATACTGCTGGAAGGCGATGTTGGCGCCGCTGGAGCTCACGGTATACTCGTCATTCTTCTGCACGGACACATCGGCGGAAAGGTGCGTGACGAACGGCAGCGCGGCCAGCCGGGGCAGGTTACGGATGGGAACGCGCACCGCCACCGAGCGGATAATGGCTAGCTGCCGGGTGATGCTGGCCTCCAGCGCTTTGAGCTGCGCCTGATAGGCCGGGGTCAAGTCGCCATCGAGTTTAAGGATGACCGACGCCCAGCCGGAGGTTTGTTTGGAGGCCATCTGGCGGGTCAGGAACAGATCGCCTTTGTTCTGGAGTTTATCGGCGCGCGCGGCCTGGCCGGTCAGGAGCAGGCCGGGAAGCGAGAGCGCGAGCAGCGCCTTCGCCTGCGGATAGAGAAACGCCCTGCGACAGTTGCGAGTGTGCTGCCGGCGGCAGCGGGAAATCGAAGCGAACATGTTAGCTCCTCGTAATCGCAGGTTCGGCGGCCCGGCGGCCATGCTTGCGGCTTTAGAGAGCCGGCAAGGATAGGCCCGTAGCTTTGCGTCCCGTTCTTTCGAAACGGTTTGCCCTTGTCGATTGCGAAGGATTGGAATGAGCGCAGCAAGGCGCGGCCTTTCTGCGGCCCGGTTTCTCCTGCCCGACGAGGAGGAAGCCGGCAGCGACAGTCCCACGGGACTATCGCTGTCGAAGGCGCTTCATTGCCCTTTCGGCGGCCCGGCCATCTCGACGAGATCCGTTGGCTTTGCGTCCCGGCTTTTCAACCGGTTTGCCCTTGTCGGGGGCGGAAGAAACCTACCAGAGAAGATTATGCCAGGGGGACGGGCCAACTTTGCTGTGGCTTATGCGGGAAAAGAATGGGGAACCAGGCTTAAGAAGTCAGTGCAACCGCAAGGTTCCTCACCGCGGGAGGCTGTGCCTTCAGGTTCACCGCGATGAATCCATCCCCCACCGCTCCTCGCTGACGGCTAATAATCACCTCGTCCTGGGGGTGACGCCCACGATTTTCTGCGTGCCGACAGCAGCGGGAAGAGGGACGGAAACAGGAGGCGTGTCCTCCAGCGAATGCACGACCAGCGAGGAGGCGCGACTGGGGCCTTGGATCTCGACCCAGGCGCTGCTGTCGGACAGCCAGGCTACGCTGGGAATAAAGGGTAACAGGCCGTTGATCACCTGGGCGGTGCTATGCGGAAAGGTCTGCTCGTGCGAACCATCCAGGGCAAGCACGTGATAACGGCGTCCGATCCAGATTAGCTTTTTGCCATCGGGGGACAGCACGCCCTGGGCTTCCCCAATCCGAAGTTTCTTTGACAGTTCTTTAAGGCACGAAGCAGCGAAACACGGCCCGTTTCCACGTTGCATTTGACGATCCGGTTTCCCGAGACATTCGGCAAGTGGATTTGCGTGTAGAGGATGCCATGGTTCGTCAGCCATTGGTAGTCTTCTGCACCGACGTTCCAGCGCCTGGCACGCAGCAGGAGATGGTTCGTCCCCGGTTTTCGGAGTGTCCAGTGACCGAGGGCGATCCCGCCGCAACAAGCGATGGCGAGTACGAATAACTTTCGGTTCCTCGATTTTGGCCTGAGTTCATCGCGCATTCCTCTCCCTCCTGAAAAGGGATAAGAGGCTAAGAATGCCTAACAAAACCTCGTATCGCCCTTTCTTTTGAGGGGAACAAAGGAGGTTTAGCTAGGCATTCTAAGTAAAATACGGGCAGGTCCGACAATTGTAGTCAGTATCGGGCCTGATCTGGAGGATCAGAGGCGAAAAATTGCTAGTCGAGGAAACTAATGGGGTCGTAGAAGCGGTAAGATAAATGAGCAATTCGATTAAGGGAAGCACGCTTCTGTGCTCCGGTTTGGCGGAGTGGGTCTTCGGCCCCTCCGCTTTTTTTCAGTATAGCAAGGGGTGTTGGCGGCGTCAAGAGGGGAGAGCGCCAGAGGACGGTCTGGCCTGGCGCCTTTCAGGCCGCCGCCTGCAACTGCTCGTATTCGTCCGGCGTGTACGTAAAGAGGTAGGAGATGTTTGCCTGCGCTTGAGCCGCGTTCAGGTTGCGGCGCAGAATCGAAAACACGCGGTTTTGGCGGCGAAGGCTATTATATCCGGCAAAGCCTTCCCATATAACGTGGCCTCCCACCTTCCCAGTGTCTGGATTGCGTTCGATTTCTACATGCACACCAGGCAATTCTCGCTCTAAGCTCTCCTTGATTTGTTGTTCGATATCCACGTAATACTCCTAAGCTGACAACCTCATTGGCAAGATCGAAAAGTCGTTGACTGCTATATTTTACGCGGTCGCCACGTATTTTATCTAATCCGGTTGAATGCAGATAGGTATCCAGCATCTTAGCCGTCATGTAACGCTGATTAGCACGCCAGCGCGTGTTGATTTCGTCGAGTGTGGCGCGGAAAGCATCCTGCCTAGCTTCCGAGCCACGAGGCATCAGACCGGACTTGAGCGCTCAATACGCTATACTGTGGCTGCTGTCAAACGGGTCTCCTTCTTTAACGCTGAGGGCACGTAATATTGACTCGACCGCGATGCCAGCGAAATAGTGGGCAGCAAAATATTGTCGTTGCCGAAGCAGTTGGGCCGCCATGCCCATATGTTCCTGCGCCGCGTTGAAATAACTGCGGGGCGTGAACGCCACTTGCGCCACGTTGTTCTTCTTTCCGTTCGGTTAAGTTATATCTGCGGTGCTAATTCGTTGATGACCGGCAGGGGGCTCTGCTTTCGCTTCAGTATAGCAAGGGGTGTTGGCGGCGTCAAGAGGGAAGAAAGCTAAAGGACGGCTTGGCATGAGGAGAGGCCAATGGCCCGCGATGCGAAAAGCTACAGCCACAGGAAGCCGACCCATACCTCCTGTGGCTGTATGCTTTGAGGCAAGTTTGCCTATCCTATCCAGCGAAATTGGATGCCTCCAGAGTTCCCGCCGGAACCAAATGGGCCTCCTTTTTTCTTGTGGCAGCGCTGGGCGGGAGGAAAGGCGGCATCCTGGGCAGGGATAGGTATCCTGTGGAAGCGGATTGAAGCTTGCAAACTTGCGGAACATTTCCTGCTTCCGTGCCTTCCCTTATGTGCGACTCCAGTGTCCAGTTGGCCGCTGTCGGGCCAGTGGAAGAGGGAAGGAGAAGACCAACATGAACGTGCAGGATATTATGACCCCCAATCCGGCCTGCTGTACGCCGGAAACGAGCCTGCGTGACGTGGCTCGCCTGATGGTGGAACATTGCTGCGGATCGGTTCCGGTCGTGGAGAACTCAAGCTCGCAGAAGCTCATCGGCATCATCACCGACCGGGACATTGTCTGCCGCACCATCGCCAATGGCCAGAACCCGATGACCATGACGGTCAGCCAGTGTTTCTCGCAGCCGGTGGTGACGGCGACGCCGGACATGAGCCTCGAAGACTGCTGCAAGCTGATGGAACAGAAGCAGGTGCGGCGCGTGCCGGTGGTGGATGCGAATGGCTGCTGCTGCGGCATTGTCGCGCAGGCCGATTTTGCCCAGAAAGCGCCTGAGCACGAAACGGCGGAACTGCTCAAGGAACTTTCCAGGCCCATCGGCATCCCCTCGGCAGTCTAAGCGGGCAGGGATAGGCAGCCCGGAAGGAGGGCGAGAATGCCACGCTGTGAAGTGTGCGGCAACGAATACGACAAGACGTTCCAGGTCCTCAAGGACGGTCGAACCTACACCTTCGATAGCTTTGAGTGCGCCGTCCAGGCGCTCGCTCCCGTCTGCGCGCACTGCAACTGTCGGATCATCGGCCACGGCGTGGAGGCCAACGGTGCCTTCTACTGCTGCGCCAACTGCGCCCGGCTCTCCGGGGCCAGACAGGAGGCGATTCACGCCTGAGCCACAGCCGCCTATCTGCCGGAGATGGAGTGTCCTGATTATCCCATCCCCGGCGCGATCTGACCTATTAATAACCTCCTGACTGAATGGAAGTCAGCGCTCTCCTTTCAGGCAGGAGGTTTGCGTCTGGCAGCCGGAACCACCCTGCATGTGATTCCCGCCCTGCTACCCCTCGGTTTCTCAGGCTATGGCGTGCGAGAGAGGATGGCGTCCAGCAGCGGGTCGGCGCCGAACCGAACGACGTCGGTGACGGGCAGGCCCGTTTCCGCCCCCGTCTCCTCAAGCGCGCGGCGCGCGGCGGCGTCCTCCAGACCTACACAGAGCAGCGCAATGCCGACAACCTTTGCGGCGGGCAGCGCGCCGCCTGCCGCGCAGACGGCCTCATAGACGGCGGCGACCTCGCGCAGCGGGGGTATCTTCACCCAGGGCGCGCGGGCGATGGCTTCCTGCCCGGCCCGGTGGCAGAGAATCAGGTCGGTGGGGCAGCCGCCCCGGAGGAGAGGCAGCCAGGCGGTAGAGGCCGGATGCAGCACGGAGCCCTGCCCTTCCAGAAAGAGAATGTCATTCTCGTAGCCGTGGCGCAGGACGAGCGCCTCCACCGCGCCGGAGGCGAAATCCACGCGCACGGCGTCCAGCGCCACCCCCTCGCCCGAAATGCAGATGCCGATCTGCCCGGAGGCCAGGAACCTGGAGCGCAGGCCGCGGCGTCTGGCGGCACGATCCAGTTCGATAGCGGCGGTCATCTTGCCGATAGCCATGTCCGTGCCGACGGTAAGAACGCGCCGAGCGGGAAGCTGCGCTGCCGCGCCCGTCCCGTTTTGCAGGTTTTCTGGCTCTTTGCGCACGTCCCAGATGAACCGTCCGGGCCGCACCAGCGGCGCCAGCTCGGGATGGGAGGCCAAGGGCGCGTGCAGGCCGTTCACCAGCGACATCCCCGCCGCCAGCCCGGCCTTCATCTCTTCCCAGTAGCCTGGCGGCAGCACGCCGCCGGGCGTCGCCACGCCCAGCACCAGCACATCCGCGCCGCGCGCCGCCGCCTCCGCCACCGAAGCCACGACGGGCGCCGAGCGCGGAATGCCGGTGAGCTCCCGCGCGTCCTGCCCGGCGTGTTCTCTGTCCACCACGGCGGCGATTTCGGCCTCGCTGTAGCGAAGCAGCCCCAGGCCCATCTTGCCGTAGCCGCTTTTGAGGTGGCCGTGCATCAGCAGGGCAAGACAGTCCTGCGGCCTAATGCGATAGGAATCGGGAGAGGGCGTGCCGGTGGAGCGCATCAGGCCGTCGCTCCCTCTAGGCACTCTACGCGACTCACGCCCAGGCCGGGCGCGTCGGTGGGGAGAATGCGTCCCTCGCACAGCACCGCGCCGCAGAAGGGGTCCGGATTGAGGTTGAGATGGCTGTCCAGGTCGAGCGCGTCGGCGAGGGGAGAGAGGTGCGCCGCCGCCGTGATCGCCAGCGAGGACTCAGACATGCAGCCCATCATCACTTTGAGGCCGTGCGCCCGCGCCGTGTGGAAGATACGCAGCGCCTCGCGCAGGCCGCCGCACTTCATCAGCTTTAGATTGACGCCGTCAATGCTGGCGGCCAGCGGAGGAATGTCGGCAGCGAGGTAGACGCTCTCATCCACGAAGAGGGGCAGCGGGCTGTCCCAGTGGACGGCGGGCAGGTCGGCCTCCTGGCCGCGCGGCAGAGGCTGCTCCACGAACTCGACCCCGCGCGCCGCCAGCCAGCGCAGCATCGTCCGCGCGCCCTCCACGCTCCAGCCGCCGTTGGCGTCCACGCGCCACAGGACCGGGCGTGTTGCCGCCTCCTGCGCCGCCGCAAACATCGCTTGATCGGCCTCCAGCCCGGCGGGGCTGCCGAGTTTCACCTTCAGGGCCTGCGCGCCGGTGCGGGCCAGTATCTCCGGCACCCGCTCCCGAATGACCTCCGGGGGATTGATGCCCAGGGTGAGGGAGGTCGGCGGGATGCGTGCCGGGTCCAGGCCGAACAGCTTCCAGACCGGCAGGCCCAGCCGCCTGCCCTGCCAGTCGTGCAGGGCGATGTCCAGGGCGGCGCGGGCGGCGTGCCCTCCCCCCTCGGCGTCCAGGATGGCCTCGATCCGCTGCATCTCCCAGGGCGCGCACTCCGTTAGCTTCTCGGTCCAGCGGCGCAGGTCGGCCTCGGCGGTCTCGGCGGTCTCCGCCACCGCGCCGCCGGATGTCGGAGCCATCTCGCCCAGGCCCGTCACGCCCTCATGCTCCACCGCGACCAGTACGTTCTCTGACCCGGCGCTCGTGCCCCGGCTGATGGTCAGCGCATACCGCTTCGTGACCGTGAAGCGGCTGACAGTGATATTCATAACTCGATCCGCATCCTTCTTGCTTTCCGGCTTAATTTGTATCTGCTGATTCCGCATCCATAGGCCGCGTACCTGCCTGACTTGCCTGGATCAAAGAGCCTATCGTACCGGACAATGGAGTGGAGCGCAGGTTGACGTATGCCTGGAGGTCCATCGCCATCCCGCCCCCATGACCGGCTATCCGCTCGGCCACTACTACGGCAGCGTCAAACACCACGCGGAGATCGAAACCATCGCCCCTCTTGCGGCTCCTGACCATACCATTGCCATCGCTGATTTGCTGCCTTAACCCTAGTAGCCCTACAATTTCTTCAGGGGCCTCAGCATAAATCGCCGCCATCTACCATGGAGCTTACCGTTTCCCCAAATGCTTCCCGCATCATCAATCTTTACCGCTTCCACAAGCTCCCATCCAGAGTCTGGCAGTATCTGCTCGTTCAGGTCGTACATGGTTCCCTGCTGCCAGAGGACGGCGTGCTTGTCGGCGTACAGAGGCATGGCATAGCCAACAATGTCTCCCTTGTTGTTCATGCTTGTTGCCACACTTTCTAATCCTCCCCCCAAAGTCCCTAAATCTTTCATTCGAAATTTTTCCCAGAGAAAGGCGTGCCGCATTCCCTGAGGGGTATCCGCATCCCCGACAATTTGGCCCTGATCGTTAATGCCGCGGGCTTGGCTGTTTGTGCCGCCGAGGGTGCCCAGGTCGTCCATCAAGCTTCCGTGGAAGAGGAAGGCATGATGGCCCTGGTCTGCTAACTGCGAATAGCCGACCACCCAGCCATAGGCGTTGAGATCCCAGGCATAGCTACGCTTGCCCCCCAGTGTGCCTAAGTCTTCGAACTGGCCGCCGCGCCGAAGAAAGGCGTGCGAGGTGTTTCTGCCCTGAGCGCGTATCCATCCTACCTCACCGTAGGGCTTGCTTGCAATAAAGATGTGTACGATATTCCCGTCGCGCTGCTGCCGGAGAATATAGGCTGAGTCTGATCTGCCTAGATCCACCACGGAGTAGTGAGGGCCGCTAGCAGCGAAGATCCAACGGATGCCAATCAGTATAGCTACCAGGATCATCGGCAGTAGCAAACGTAGTCTCCCAAGCCTTATAAAACAATGATTGTATTCCATACCAACACTCTCCATTCTTCAACAGCAGGAATCAGCATTACGAAGCACGAAAATTACGTGACGTAACCACCGCACGCAACATTCGGGCGCAACAATGGTATCTTAGCCGAAGAGGGACAATGCTGCCAGGCAGAAACTGGTTCAAATTTAAGGTCACTTTGAGATTTTTTCAGTTGCATTCAGGATCGAGGAAAGGTGATGGAAGAATCGCAGTGGAAACTCAAAACAGCAAAGCAAGTAGTTGCCGAGCGTGGCAAAAGAGTTGAACGGTTTTATTATGCCCGCCCGGCGATGTTGATCGCCTTCCTTGACTGGCATGGCAAATCGGAGCGGACAGACATCGCCGACATAGCTTTTGAACATGACCCGGGGATGAACTCCACCAATGTAGACCAGCCGATTAAAGGGATACGCGACAGGTTAGGCGAAGAAAGCATAATCAAGGATAATGGCTTCCAGCTAAATGGCAACATTACGTCGGATGTAGGTGAGTTCAAGAGGGCTATCAATATCGTAAAACAGATGGATGGCGATGGCCTGGTAGATCATCTTAAAAAGGCCCTTGAGGAATACAATGGTGAATTTTTAGCCGCTTATGGAAAAGATGCGCCGAAATGGATCCACAAGGCAAGGGGAGAAATTGCTACCCTTCGTATGAAAGGGTTGCGCCTCCTCATCGACGCGCTCGTAAGCCTGGGGAAAAGGGAGGAGGCGATAAAATGGTCCAAGCGCGCGGATGAATATATCCGCGCTTGCATACGTGAAATCAAGGAAGACAGGATTTCCGAAACGGCATGTGAATTCTACAAGGCAGAGGTTCTTGATGAACTCTACTGCGAATTTATGTCAGTGTGTCTGAAACAACGAAACGCGGAGAAGGTAGAGGGATACTATCAATCATTGGAGCGGCTCCTTCATGAGCATTTCGCGAAAAAACCCTCAGAAAGAGCGAAGGATCTGCTCCAAGAAGCAAAGAAACTGCCGGCTGAAATACGACAATCTCTGGCGCCGCCACGGCCCTCGATGACAAGGCGACCTATCCTGCCTCAAGACCTGTCGGCTAGCGAACAAAGCTCGCCGGGCCTCGCAGACCCATCGCCTATCCATCCGATAAACGCTTCCGATGCCGATATAGATACGTCGTGCGAGAATCCAGGTGCGAGTCCCTCCACCGCCGATACAGCAAGCGCAGCCAGTGTAGCAGCGCCTGAAGCAATTAAAGATGGCTCGTCGGCATCTTATAAGCAAACCATCATAATAGCACCAACCCAATCTTCGAAATCATCTCGGACTCAACGGAAACACTATGTGATTCCTTTGGTCGCTGTGTTTATGGGATTCGCCGCCTTCTTTATCTGGCGACCGGTCTCCACACAGGCCCACAGGATAGAACCGCCCGTCGCCAATGAGCCCACCGGCCATACAGATAGTGAACTCCAGGCGCTTGAGCAGTCCGTCCACGTCGAGCGGAAACGCGGACGCTCTACTCAGTTGGCCTCCTCGCTGGAACATCTGGCTAAATATTACCGGGGGCGCGGGATGCCATCGGATGAAGCCAGAGCGCTGGAATCGGCGATTGACGTACGCGAAGCGATTGCCCCAATGTCGCCGGATCTCGCGAACGCCTATGAAAAATGCGCTGCTTGCTACCGTGAACTTGGCGCGAACTATATGGACCGAGAGGGAGAGTTGTGGCAGAAAGCCGTCGTGATAAGACGGCAGTATCAGAAACAGATGCCGAAAGAGCTTGCGTATGCGCTCGAGCACCAAGCGGCCTATTTTCGGGATCGTGGCAACTTTGCCCTCGAGGCTCAAGCGCTGGAGGAGGCCATTAGGATCCGCCAGAATTGCACGCCGGAGTCGGAAGAGTTAGCGAGCGATCATGGGCTGCTGGCGGCAGCACGAGCGCAAATGGTATCTCAGGAGAAAAACTGAATTATCCCTCAACCTGGTAAAGCTGCCTGCCGATAATAACGGATGAACCCATACTATACCGCTTTTGCTGCATGACCCTTCCCAAGGAGTCCGTCCGTTTATGGCCGTTGTTCCCGGTTCATCCGTCGCTGCGTCCCCACTCAGCCGCGCCGCCCGCCACAGCGATATGGCGCTTGCCGCCCTGCTCATGCTCATTGTGGCGATGCTCATCATCCCGCTACCTGCGTGGCTGCTGGATACAATGCTCGTCGTTAACATCACCGGCGCCTCCACTATCCTGCTCGTCGCCCTCTACAACACCGAGCCGCTCCAGTTCAGCATCTTTCCCTCGCTGCTGCTGGTGATGACCCTGTTCCGGCTGGCCCTCAACATCGCGGCCACCAAGCTCATCCTGGGCAGCGGACATGCGGGCGCGGTGATCAACGCCTTCGGCCAGTTCGTTGTCGGCGGCTCCTATATCGTCGGGATTATCGCCTTCCTTATCCTCATCGTCGTCCAGTTTGTCGTCATCACCAACGGCGCCGGGCGCGTTGCCGAAGTCGCGGCGCGCTTCACCCTCGACGCCATGCCTGGCAAGCAGATGTCCATTGACGCCGACATGAACGCCGGGTTGATCACCGAGGCCCAGGCCAAGGAGCGGCGCCAGACCATCGAGCGCGAGGCCGACTTTTACGGCGCGATGGACGGCGCGAGCAAGTTCGTGCGCGGCGACGCCATGGCCGCCGTGCTGATCCTGATCATCAACATTGTCGGTGGGTTCGCGCTGGGGATGGCGCGCGGCGGCGACTTTATGTCGGTGTTGCAGCAGTATACGCTGCTGACCATCGGCGAAGGGCTGGTCAGTCAGATCCCGGCGCTGCTAATCTCGACGGCGACGGGCCTGATGGTCACTCGCGCCGCCTCGGAGCGCCCGATGGGCCAGGACTTTGTGGCCCAGCTCTTCATGCGCCCGCGCCCGCTGGGAATTGTCACCGGCCTGCTCCTCGTGCTGCTGCTGCTGCCCGGCTTCCCGAAGCCACAACTGCTGATGCTGGCCGCCGGCCTCGGCTGCTTCGCCTTTGTGCTGACGCGCAACGAGCAACGCAGCGCCCGGCAGGCCAAAGAGGCTGAGGAGAAGGCCGCTGCCGCCGCCAGCGTGCCCAAAGGCCCGGAGAACGTGATGCCGCTGCTCTCCGTGGAGGTCATCGAGCTAGAACTGGGCAGCAACCTGGTGCCGCTGGCACTGCCGGAGGAGGGCGGGGATCTGGCCGAACGGGTCGGCGGCGTGCGCAAGCAGATCGCGATGGAACTGGGCATTATCCTGCCGACCGTGCGCATCCGCGATAACCTGCAACTGCGCGCCAACACCTATCAGATCAAAATCAAGGGCGCGACCGTAGCGACCCACGAGCTCTATCCGCATTGCGTGCTGGCCATGGACTCGGGCCTGGTCACCCAGCAATTCGAGGGCATCCAGACCACCGAGCCCGCTTTCGGCACGCCCGCCCTCTGGATCGCCCGCTCCCTCAAGGAGCGCGCCGAGATGGCCGGATACATCGTGGCCGACCCGTCCTCGGTGCTCATCACCCACCTGACCGAAGTCATTAAGACCTACGCCGCCGAGCTGCTGACCCGCCAGGAGACGCAGAAGCTGGTGGAGCACGTCAAGCAGAACGACGCTGCGGCCGTGGATGAGTTGATACCCAACCTGCTCAAGCTGGGCGAAGTACAGAAGGTGCTCCAGGCCCTGCTCAAGGAGCGCGTCAGTATCCGCGACCTGGCCACCATCCTGGAGACGCTGGCCGACTTCGCCCCACGCACCAACGACCTGGACGCGCTGGCCGAGTTCGCTCGCGCGGCGCTGGCCCGCCAGATCTGCAAGCAGCACCAGGACGACAGCGGTATTATCTATGTGATCACGCTGGCTCCGGCGCTGGAGCAGGAGCTGCGGGAGGCAGTGCAGGCCACGCCCACCGGAAACATGCTCGCCATTGAGCCGCGTCTGGCCCAGGCGCTGATCAAGTCCCTCTCGCAGCAGGTTGACCAAGCGACGGAACAGGGCGCCAATCCGATACTGCTCTGCTCCGGGCAGATCCGCCTGCCCCTCAAGCGCCTGATCGAGCGGTCGCTGCCGACGCTGCCGCTGATGGCCTACACCGAGATCGTGCCCAACGTCACAGTCCAGGCCCTCGGCACCGTGGAGGTCGAACTCAGCCTCGCCCCGGCATAAAGTCCCGGCGTTTGCCCTGGATGGTAAGCCGCATAAACGATTGCCCTGCTGCCCTGTCGAAACAGGGCAGCAGGGCAATTTCCGTAGGGCATCTTCCCCGCAGGCAAGCTGACGAGGATCATTTTCACTTCAACGGGGCGGGCGGCGCTTCTTCCTATTTGGAGGCCCCCTTATCTTTCTGCTTCTCTCGCTCGATCTTGTCCCGCAGTTGCGGTGGATACCATCCACCTGATGGGTAATCCAGCCCATATGCATCCGCCATGCGGTTCAGGAACGAAAAGATGCTCACCTCCAGCGCTGTCTCCCATATCTGCTCGTCCGTCCATCCGGCCTCCCGCATCGCTTACACATCGGCATCGCGCGTCTGGGCGGGATTGAGCGTAAGCAATTTGACGAATTTGAGCAGGGCGAGATCCTGTTGGGCGAAGGTCACTTTGCTAAAATCATCGGTACCAATCGCATCCACAAGCTCCTGGCTCACTCCTTGCCGCTGCAACGCGGCGGCGTGCGAACCCACTCAAAACTTACAGTGGTTGATTGCGGAGACATAGGCGGCGACCATCTCATGCTCACGCCGCTTAAGGAAGCCGTCCGTGAAGTGGATCTCCGACATAACCTGGAACATCCTGTAGGCATCTGGACGCAGCCCCATGGTCTTGACGATGCCCGGCAAGCCTCGTTTCAACGCTTCCGGCGGTGCGCCGTAAACCTCGGGCGCTTTCGGATTATCCTCATCAATCCAGTAGAGGCGCGCCATGAGTTGCCCCTTGCGGACTGCTGCGCGAATCGCCTCAGGTTGCGAGGTACGGGCCAGTTCCCGTCCAAACCGGTCGTAGACAAGAGCCGTCGGAGTGGCCATAATCTGGTACTGCTGGGCAGCGGGCGCGGCCGTGTCTTTCAAAGTCACCACACGCAACACGACCTTCTCGTCCTCGGGCAACTGCTTCTGCAACTCGGCCAGAAACTGCTGTTCCATCAGGCTGGTTTCCTGAAGGAAGAGCACGACGGTTGTGCCCTCTGCCTTCAAAACCTTCTTTACCTCAAAACGGCTACCCTTGGAGACGACTTCAGCCTTGCTCTGAGCTAGGGCGAGCATGGGTAAGCTGAGCACGCAGGCTACCAGGCTAATGAGAATCGGTTTCATGCTGTGAATATTCCTTTGCAGTTCTGCGGCACAGCCAAAAGGGGAGAGCGCCCTCGTCGCTACGGTGTTAAGGGATCGTACCAGTCTACGCTGGGAGGGCTGCCCGCTGTCTGCCGGAAGGTCTGGGAGAATCGCTGGAATTTCGCATGGCCTTCGGCAAAGACATAGTTGGCTCCCTGCTGATGTCGCCGAATGGCCAGGCTCATCGGTTCTTGCTGCATCCTGTCCCACTCCATCATCTGCATGTCCGCATCCTGGATTTTCGGCGGATCGCCCCAGTACATGGGCCTGAAGAAATCTTGCTGCCAGGTGTCCGCCAACTCCGACACCAGGATGCATTCCGCCGGTCGGTTTATTTGCCCCATGCGCACTCCATAATAGGGAGCCTGGATAGGGATGAAGTAGGCATTAAAGCCATAGGAGGACTGACGTGGCGTATCCATGCTGCTCCAAAGAGGACTGTTATCTGAGGGACAGTGATAGAGACCACGCGACTTGATGTAGGGCAGGGTCGTGTCTAACCAGCTCTGGCTATTCTGAGCCGTCATGTCTGTCCCCATGCTCATTCCTATCATGCATGAGCAGGGGAAGGCTTCGTCATGATCGGTAGCGTACATCTGAATGGCAAGTCCGAGCTGACGGCAGTTGGATAGGCAACTGATAGCGCGGGCTTTCTCGCGCGCTTGAGCGAACACCGGAAAGAGAATAGCCGCTAAAACCGCTATAATGGCGATGACCACGAGCAGTTCAATGAGGGTAAACCCGCGACGAGGCTTCACTTGGGTTTCTACTCCTTCCACGCAGGTAAGCTGACGAGGATCAATATAGCAAACCAGGATTAACTGAGGCTTAAATTCGGCTGAAATTTTTTTAATATCCGTTTAACCCGAATTTAAGCTGGCTTGTCTATACTGTGGCAGCGTGCCACCCAGGCTCGAATCCCTCGTCATCTTCTCAATCAAATCAAGGAGGACTGCATTCATGTTACGCCATCGCTCAGGTTTTACGCTCATCGAACTGCTTGTAGTCATCGCTATCATCGCCATTTTAGCGGCCATTCTCTTCCCTGTGTTCGCCCAAGCGCGCGAGCAGGCGCGCGGCGTCTCCTGCCTGTCCAACACCAAGCAGATCGGCACGGCGACCGCGCTCTACGTCCAGGATTATGACGAAACGTTTCCGATGAATATGTACATGAGTAACAACGGGCCGAGCCCTTGCGTGTTCGTTGCCTGGGTCGCGCTTGTCCCTTACCTCAAGAACGTGCAGGTCTATCAGTGCCCATCCAATCCCAACGCGCTCGATTTCCCGAAGGCCATGGATGTCATCTCCATGCCGCCGCCCTGCCCCGCCTCACCACCGCTGAAATACATCAGCTACTTTCCCAACTTCTCCTTGATCGATTGGGGCGATCCGAGCAACTTCTTCGGTCCCGATAACGGGCGGCCTGTCAAGACGATGGCAGAAGTTGAGTACCCGGCGGACACCGCCGTGTTTTGCGATGCCAACGGAACGCTGCCGGACGCCTATTTCACCATGATGGATGAGCCAATTCAGGCGCGGCATCACGGCACGGTGAATGCGTCCTTCGCGGATAGCCATGCCAAACCCGTCCATGCCAAGCCCTGGCTCGATGATACGAACAAGCAGATCGGCGGTTACGCTCCGGATGGCAGAGCAATTCTCTACTGGAAGGTCACGGATAACGGTCCCTACCTGGATAAGCCGGAACTGCGCGGGGTGCCCTTCAAGAAGGCGGATGGCTCCTGGGGCTTGCATTACTAATGGCGACCTGGATAGAAAAGGAACGAGGTCTTCACGCGAATGAACCGATTGCAGCAGCCACTGCCCTCCTGGGTTCTGCCCGCCGCGCTTGCCGTCGGGCTTCTCGCGCTGGTGTTCCTTGGCTGGAGGATCTGGATCAGTACGGAGGGACCTGTCGGCCCGCCTAAGGCGGTGCATTCCGGCATGTACGATCTGCGCCAGGAGATAGCGAAGATGCGCGCCTCCCAGGCCCGCTCGGGTGAAAGAAAAAGAAGGTAGGTTCGGATGCCTCCTGCGTTGTTCCTGCGCAAACCGAGCGAACGGCCCGATCCGGAGACAGCCGGAGAACCGAGATTGCAGCGGGCGCTCAGCCCCCTCACGCTGACGAGCCTGGGCCTCGGCGGCATCATCGGGACGGGTATTTTCGTCATGATCGGTATCGCGGCCCACGATAAGACCGGGCCTGCGCTGGCGCTGTCATTTCTTGTCGCGGCCATAGCCTGCGCCGCCGTGGCGCTCTGTTACGCCGAGTTCGCCGCGTCCGTCCCTGAAGCCGGTTCAGCCTATAGCTATGCGTATGCGACTCTGGGCGAGCTGCCCGCATGGCTTATCGGCTGGAACCTGATCTTCGCCTATGGCATCGGTGCCGCGTCCGTAGCGCAGGGCTGGTCGCACTACTTCCAGGACTTCCTCGGCGGATTGGGCCTGACGCTGCCGCGCGCGCTCGCCAGCACGCCTTACGACCTTGCCCCCCAGATGGGCAAACTCGTCCCGACCGGCAGTCTGGGGGATCTGCCCGCACTCCTGATTACCGAAGTGATCTCCTTCTGCATCCTGCGCGGGATGCGGGCGAGCCTCCGGTTTAATTTTGCGATGCTGAGCTTGAAGCTAGCCATCCTCTTCTTTGTCATCGGCGTCGGAGCCTTCTATATCAAGCCGCAGAACTGGCATCCATTCGCCCCGTATGGCCTGCTGGCGCAGGCAGGGCCTGGCGGCCAACCCCTGGGAATGATGGCAGGAGCAGCACTCGTATTTTACGCCTATCTGGGCTTTGAGGCGCTCTCTGCCTATACCGAAGAATGTCGTAAGCCCCAGCGGGACGTCCCTCTCGGCATCCTGGCTTCGGTCGCTCTCTGTACCCTCCTCTATATCGCGGTCGCCGTGGTGCTGACAGGCATAGTCCCCTATGACCGGATCAATGTCCGCGCCCCGATCTCGGATGCCTTCGGACAGGTTGGACTGCCCTGGGCGCAGTTTCTGATCGCGCTGGGCGCTCTGACGGGCATCACCTCGGTGCTGCTGGTGATCCTTCTTACTCTGCCCCGTATCCTGATGGTCATGGGCCGTGACGGGCTGCTGCCGCCAGGCGTCTTTAGCGCCATCCATCCCCGCTATCGAACACCCTGGAAAGCGACGATCGTGATAGGAGTCGCCGCTGGACTGCTGTCGGCGCTTGTGCCGCTTCGCATCCTGGCGGACCTTGTGATGATGGCAACGCTCCTGGGATATGTCGTCATCTGCATTGCGGTTCTGATCCTGCGGCGAACCCACGCCCATACCACGCGCCGGTTCCGCGCCCCCTTAGGACCGTTTGTTCCCCTGCTAGGCATCCTCACCTGCCTGCTGTTGATACGGTCTCTGCCCTCCTCCGCCTGGCTGCAACTGTTCGCCTGGCTGTTGCTTGGCCTGGGCGTCTATTTTGCCTACGGTCGGCGTCATAGCGTCCTCGCACGGTCACATCCTGCCACTGAGCCTGTCGGCGGGCTGGCGGCCGCCGAAGAGGGAGCGCTTAGGTAGCGCCCTTTAACTCTGTTCCATTCTGGCACGCGAACGCTGCAAGGCGTAGGCGCGCCCGCGCAGGAGCGCCCTTTAACTCTGTTCCATTCTGGCAGCAGAGCGGCCAGGCAGTCGGGCAGGACGTCCCTGCGGAAGCGTGGTATAATCGAAACAGGAAAGAGGGAGGCTTCGACCTTCAGGGAGAGGTAACAAGATGACACAGCTAGACGCACGCAAGCCAAGCAAGATATATCGGGGAACCGTGGACGAGGTGTTCAGCCATCGAGACGAAATCCCTCCTGGCGCCACCGTTGAACTCAAAGTGTTTGAGGAGAGGCCGGAGGCCGAGGAAGAGACCGGCGATTTCGGCGGCAAAAGCGTTCTGGAAGCGTTTCCCCATCTGTTCGGAACCGAGCAGGGCTTGCCTGCCGATCTCTCTACAAACCCTGCGTATATGCAGGACTTTGGCGTAACCAAGAATCCCCGGAAACTCGGATCATGATCCTGTCGGATACCAGTTTTATTGTCGCCTCCATCCGGGCAGACGACCAGAATCACCAGCGCTGTAGGGAAGTTCTGGCGACCATACGAACGCCCTTCCTGACGACCTGGCCCTGCATTACCGAAGCCATGCACCTGCTCGGCCCACAAGGCAAGGAGACTTTGCGTGCGCAGATAGAGGCCGAGTGTTAAACCTCTATGAACCGGCACGTCAGGATGCCTTACGCGCCTGCGCTCTTATGCGCAAATACGCCGATACCCCGATGGACTTCGCGGACGCTTCGCTTGTTGTGGCCGCCGAGGTCTTGAATCTTACGCGCATTCTTACCCTCGATGGCCATTTTTTCGCCTACCGTATCCACGATAGGACCCCGTTTGAGGTGCTTCCCTGATACCCGCTCTTTGCGGCCCGCCGCAGACTCCTCTGAGGAGAATGACTCAAACTTCCCTCTGAGGAGGAATATGCGACGGGCCGCGTAATCCATCGGCGCTCTCTGTTAGAGAAAGGGCATAAGCCCTGCTGCGTGGATTACGCGGCCCGTCAGCAATGTCTTGCGCTGTCAAAGAGGCAGTCAAGAAGGCGATAGGACTTATCCGCGCACGAACTGGTAGTACTTGTGGCCGTTTCGCCAGACGGTTTTGCGGGTGTAGCGATGCCCGTTGCGGTAAAAGTACGGCCTGCTGAAGTAGGCCGCGCGTGCTCTGTCAATGCTGCTCTGGCTCTTGCGATCGTGCTCATAGCGGTTGAGCGAATAGAGAGCGCCCGCTGTACCAAGAAAGGTCAGTGTGCTGTCGTGCTTGAGCAGCCCGAGCACGCCCAGAGCGCCCGCTCCGATGGCGATATTGCGCCACTGATTCTTCGTCTCCTGGCGATGGTGGGACGCTTGGTCCAGATTTCTCTGTGCGTTTACGGCTACCGGCGGCAATACGATGCTGCCAGCCATCACTAAGGTCGCCAGACCTGTGCAGATCGCTTTGTTCTTCATCGAAACTCCTCCTTCGGGGCATCAAGGCCCAAAATGGTGACTTCCTTTAACTTCACGCATACTGGCCCGGCTTGTGACTTTCGGAGTATTCGGTCACGAATGCAGTAGGCCAGCAGGCTTACAAGATCAATAGACGTCGCAGCGAATCAGATGGTTCACGCGCAGTGAAGAAGTTCACAACGCACGCACCTCTACGCCTTCCTTGCGCTTTTCACATTCTACACGGCAGCGTCTGCTGTGCCTGATGGTATGCTGTTTCCGGTTTTCGTTGCTTCTTGTTCTCATTTTCCCCTGCGTCTTCCGGTCTTTTTATCTGCCCGTGCAAAAGCGATCCCGTGGTGTGGGAGAACAGGGACAGGGTGTTGTCTCTGGCAATCTGTTATTATAAAGGATAGAGAGCTCAGGTACTCGATGGAGGGAGGGCAGGAAGCATGGCGCGGAAGGCACCGAAGCTGGCAAATCTTAAGATGGCTTTACGGCTTGTCTGGCAGAGCTCACCGGGATTGACCTTGACGAGTGTTGCGCTCGCGCTGGTGCAGAGCGTGCCGTTCACGCTGACCCTGTATTTGAACAAGCTCATCCTCGATGCGGTCGTCGCGGGACTGCGGCACGCAGACAAGGCGGCAGCATTGCAGCATGCCGTCTGGCTCATCGCTTTGACCGCCGGGGTCACGCTGGCAGAGAACCTGCTCTCCGAGGCGGCAGACCTGGTTCGGGAGGCTCAATCGCTGGCCGTTACCAACCATGTCTCGGCCATCGTCCATTCCAAAGCGGTGGAAGTAGACCTGGAAGCCTACGAGAACCCACGCTACTACGATACGCTCAACCGGGTGCAGCGCGATGCGGCCTACCGTCCCACGCAGGTCGTGCGCGGTCTGATGCAGGTAGGGCAGAGCGCGATCAATCTGCTGGCGATTGCCGGGCTGCTCATCTCCCTCCACTGGGGCGTGGCGGCGCTCCTGTTTGCCGTGACCCTTCCCGGAGCGGTGGTGCAGATGCGCTACAGCGGACGGATGTACTGGTGGCAGCGGAAGCGGACGCCGACCGAGCGGCAGGTCTCCTATTTCAACTGGATGCTCGCCAACGACCAGACGGCCAAAGAGATTCGCCTTTTTAACCTCGGCCCCACGTTTATCCGCCGCTTCCTGGACCTGCGCGAGCAGTTGAGACGCGAACGGCTGAGCCTGGTCCTGCGCGGCTCTCTGGCCGGCCTCGGCACGCGCGCCGCCGCCACGTTGGCCGTCTATGGGTCGTATGCTTTTATGGTCGCGCGGGCGCTGCAAGGCGCGATCTCGCTGGGCAGCCTGACGATGTACTACCAGGCCTTCCAGCGCGGACAGGGGCTGCTGCAAAGCCTGTTCAGCAGCCTGGTCGGGCTATATGAGCATCACCTCTATCTTTCCGATTTAGAAGAGTTCCTGCACCTGAAGCGCCGGGTCGCCGAGCCTGCCGATCCGCTTCCCGTGCCCCGACCGATGCAGAAGGGCATCGCCTTCGAGCAGGTAAGCTTTCGGTATCCGACCGGCGACGAGACGGTATTGCAAGACATCTCGCTGACCCTGCGCCCCGGAGAGATGATCGCCCTCGTGGGGGAGAACGGCTCCGGCAAGACGACGCTCATCAAATTGCTGTGCCGCCTCTACGATCCGACGGAAGGCCGGATCACGCTCGACGGCATAGACCTGCGCGCGTTTGAGACGACCGCGCTGCGCCAGCAGATCAGCGTGATCTTCCAGGACTACGTCAAATACCAGCTAACGGCGCGCGAAAACATCCATTTCGGTAACGTAGAGGCGCCGCCAGAGGAGGAGCGCCTGACGCAAGCCGCCCATCAGTCCGGCGCAGACGCCGTGATCGCCGGATTAAAGCAGGGCTATGAGACCGTTTTGGGCAAGTGGTTTGAAGGGGGCGAGGAGCTAAGCGTCGGGCAGTGGCAGAAGATCGCCCTGGCGCGCGCCTTCCTGCGGGACTCCCAGATCATCGTTTTGGATGAGCCCACGAGCGCGATAGACGCCAGGGCCGAGTACGAACTGTTCCGCCGGTTTCGGCACTTAGCGGCGGGGCGCGCGGCGGTCCTGATCAGCCATCGCTTCTCGACCGTGCGTATGGCCGACTGTATCTACGTCCTGGAAGGGGGCAAGATTATCGAGCGGGGCACGCATGAGAGCCTGATGGCCTTGAACGGAACCTATGCCCGCCTGTTTGAGATGCAAGCGCAGCACTATCGCTGAGGGAAAGGTTCTTAGCCGGACGACGGCCAGTTGGTCGCTGGAAGCGTTTGCGCTTTGTGCCCATAGGGCATCTGCTTAACATGCCCATCGAAAAAGAGGATGGAATAGCCGCACGCGTGGTTATAAACGGCGTGCCGCTCCGGCAGAGGCGAGTCCGGGCCATCGAATCCATAGACGCCCCGTTCGGTCAAGAGCATACGTTCCGTAAAGTACTGCGCGCTTTCGCGCGGCGGGTCATTTGCCAGGTTGGGGCCAAGGCAGGGATAGGGCCCCGGGTAGCCGTAGGAACTTCCAGGGCAAAAGATGTTGAAATGCCAGTTCGGAAACCAATGGTAGGACTGCAACCCTGCCGCGATGTTGTCTGGAGTCGCTCTGCGGTACTTATCGGAGGGACAGTACCAAATAGTCGCGCTCTGGGTGTAGGATGCCAGTTGCTTGTGCATCAGGAACCGATAGAAGCGCGCTCCATAGCAGCCAAAGTCATTGTCCGGCCCCCGGTCGACCTCGCGCCAGTCCGGGCTGACCTCCCAGTTGCGCGACCCGGCAGGCATGCCGCCGGCACGTCCGGGACTGTTATCTATGCCGTTATAGCAGCCATTCGGATACTCACCGTCATAATCTTGAGCGTACATCCGGATGGCCAGACCGATCTGCTTGAGGTTAGACAGACAAGCGGCGGAGCGGGTGGCCTCACGGGCCTGCACCAATACGGGAAACAGGAGAGCGGCTAAAACCGCTATCACCACGCATACAATGAGCAATTCTACCAGAGTAAAGCCTTTCTGCTTCATTGGAGCCCTTTCGATACCTTAGTAAAACCCCAGGAGTGGAAATGCCTCGCAAAAGTACGGGGATTGCTAAATATCGGCAAGATTCCGGGCGATCTTCATGCTTGTTTAGGAGAAGAGAAAGGGAGGAAGGATTGCCGATGAATCTGGAACACTATCGTCAGATCGTACGGAGTTTGGCGAATCGCCGGATTCTCGTGCTGGGGGACTTGATGCTGGATGAGTGCGTCCTGGGGAGGGCCACGCGCATCTCGCCGGAGTCGCCGGTGATGGTCGTGGAGGTCGAGAGCGAACGCTACGTTCCCGGCGGCGCGGCCAATATGGTTAACAACCTGCTGGCTCTGGGAGCGCGAGTCGGCATTATCGGCGTGGTCGGCGTTATCGTAGCGGCGCTTGACCGTGTAGCTGGCGAGTGGAAGTCGAACGGAAAGAGACTTAGAATGCCTAGCTAAACCTCCTTTGTTCCTCTCAAAAGAAAGGGCGATACGAGGTTTTGTTAGGCATTCTTAGTAAAGCACGAAAAACAACGGGACCGAGAGCGATCCTGTTGACACAGCGCGAAAGGGCGGTTATTCTAAGAGAGCTACCAGCTATACAAGGAGTGAAGTGAAATAACGGTGGCACAGATCAAGCGGGAAACGCTGGGTGGCGAACCGTATGAATACCTACCATTAGAGCAGTATGTCGTGCGGGTCGTCGGCGTTTGCGGCGGACGCCCAACGTTCAAATATACCCGTATTGAAGTAGCTGGAGCCTTGAATCGCCTGGCTGCTGGAGAGAGCATCGAGAATATCGTCGCGGGCTACGGCGGTCGCGTTCCTCGTGAGGCCGTCTTGGAGGCGATAGACATCGCCGCACGCCACTTCCTCGACAATCTGCCAGAACTTACCCCTTATCATATTGCCCCCTATACGCCTCGCGAGCCGAAGCGATAGGCTGCCGGATAACCAACCCACACCAACCAGATTTGGGCGTCCGGATTACGGGCGAGAAGACGTTCCGTGCCACGTCCCTTTCCCTACACCCCTTCCTTGCTGCGGCGCAGCAGGTCGGCGTTGTCGCAGCGGCGCTTGACCGTGTAGCCCTCCAGCGGCAGGATGTGCTGATGCACGGCATCCAGGATGTCGGAGGGGAAGGGGAAGAAGCTGTCCTCGATCTCGTCGGGCGGGGTGATCCAGTTGCGCGCGCCCACGACAATCGGCGGCGCGTCCAGGTAGTTGAAGGCGAACTGGCCGATCTTGGCCGCCATCGTCTGGAGGATGCTGCCGCGCTCGCAGGCGTCGGAGGCCAGCAGGATACGCCCTGTCTTCTGCACGCTCGCGATCACCTTCTCGTAGTTAAAGGGCACGATAGAGCGCGCATCTATCACTTCCACGCTCAGGCCGTGCTCCGTCTCCAGCGCCTGCGCCGCCTCCAGCGCGCGATAGAGAGTCGCGCCGATGGTCAGGATCGTCAGATCGCTGCCCTCGCGCTTGACCTCCGGCTCACCTAGCGGCACCTCGTAGTAGCCCTCCGGCACGCCCTCCGCACCATGGAACAGTTCCGGCTGGTCGTAGAGGCGCTGGCTCTCGAAGAAGACGACCGGATCGGTGCCCGTCAGGGCGGCGCTCATCAGGCCCTTGGCATCGTAGGGCGTGGCCGGGAAGACGACCTTGAGGCCGGGAATGTGGGCGCAGAGGCTCGTCCAGTCCTGACTGTGCTGCGCGCCGTACTTGCTGCCGACCGAGACCCGCAGCACTACCGGCATCCGCAGCAGGCCGCCGGACATGGACTGCCACTTGGCCAACTGGTTGAATATCTCGTCTCCGGCACGGCCCAGGAAGTCGCAGTACATCAGTTCCACGAGCGCCCGCCCGCCCTCTAGGGCGTAGCCGACGGCGGTGCCGACGATAGCGCCCTCGCTGATGGGACTGTTGAACAGGCGGTGATAGGGCAGGGCTTCGGTCAGGCCGCGATAGACGGCGAACGCGCCGCCCCAGTCGCGGTTCTCCTCGCCGTAAGCGATCAAGGTCGGATCGGCGTAGAAGCGGTCAAGGATGGCCTCGAACAGCGCATCGCGCAGGCCGATGCATTTGCTCTTGGGCAGCGGCTCGCCGTTGGGGCCGAGGCCAGAGCGGCTGCGCCCGGCAAGCTGCTTGACGCGTGGGTTCTCCTCGCGTGGAAGGAGCGCTTCCGGCTTGACGCTCCCGTCCCAGGGCGGACCCATCTCCGTGCCGGGAGGCGGAGTCGGGATGGTCGTCTTCTCGTTAGAAAACATCGTGCGCTCCAGCAGACCGCCGACGGCATAGAGGTCGGCGCGGGGCGAGATTTCGAGGTCAATTGCCTTCTTGTAGGCCCGCAGGATGGCGGCGTCTATTACGGCCTGGGCCTTCTCCAGGTCCTCGCGCGTGCTGAGATTGGCCTTGATCAGCTCCTCGCCGTAGGTAATCAGGGAATCGACCTGCTGCCACTCCTCGATCTCGGCCTTCTCGCGGTAGGAGGAGGCGTCCGAGGGAGAATGGCCGCTGAAGCGGTAGGTGACGGTATCGAGCAGGACGGGACCGTCGCCGCGCTGGAGAATCTCCTTCTTGCGGGCGATGGCGTCAATGACGGCGAGCGGGTTGTAGCCGTCCACGCGCTCGGCATGCATCTGGTCGGGCGTGAGGCCCGCGCCGATACGCGCCAGAATCTTAAAGCCGCCCGTCTCCCCGACCGGCTGGCCGCCCATGCCGTAGAAGTTATTGACGAAGTTCATGATCAACGGCAGGCCACCCCGGTGCGTCTTATCCCAGAGAGTCTTGAACTGATCCATCGTGGCGAAGCAGAGCGCCTCCCAGGTCGGGCCGCAGCTTGCCGCCGCGTCGCCGATGTTGCAAATGACGATGCCCGGCTTCCGGTTGACCCTCTTAAACAGCGCCGCGCCCACGGAGATGTCGGCGGAGCCGCCGACGATGGCGTTGTTGGGGAAGACACCGAAGGGCGTGAAGAAGGCGTGCATGGAGCCGCCCATGCCCTTATTGAAGCCGGCCTCCCGCCCGAAAATCTCTGCGAGCGCCCCGTAGAGCAGATAGTCTATCGCCAGGTCTTTGACCGAGCCGTTGGCGTCCTTCTCGACCACGCGCAGCGTTGCGCCGTCCTGGTAGCTCTCCATGATGCGCAGCAGGGCGTCGTCGTCGAGCTTGGCGATGGCGGAGAGGCCCTTGGCGAGGATTTCGCCATGACTGCGGTGGCTGCCAAAGATATGGTCGTCCACGTCCAGCAGAAACGCCTGCCCGACGGCAGAGGCTTCCTGGCCGATGGAGAGATGGGCCGGCCCCCGGTGGTTGTACTCGATGCCCTGGTAGTTGCCCTTCGTCTTCACGTCGTTGAGCATCGTCTCGAATGCGCGAATCAGGGCCATATCCCGATGGATACGCAACAGATCTTCGCAAGCGAAGCGGTCCAATTCATCGCAAAGCGTTTTGGTATACGTGTTGACGGGGATCGGCTTGAAGGTGAGCTTGCCGCTCTGCCGCACTTCGTTGGGATGGATCATTAGGGATTTGGGCATCGTATAGCTCCTCAGGCTAGGCGCACCGGCGCGGAATGTCGGGAACGATATTTAATGATACAACAGAAAAGCGAAGGAAATCAATAGGAAAAGCAAGAAAAGGAAAATAGAATTGGGCGGCTATTGACATTTCGCCCGCTTTGCCTCTATCATAATCAGATAACGCTAAGAGCCGAAATAAACCGATAGGCCAGGGAATGAAAAGCGAAAATAAGAAGCAGGAAACGCGCAACGGCGCGCTCTTTGCCGAGGAGCGCCAACGGGCGATTCTGGAGCAGTTGCGGCAGAAGGGGAAGGTGACGGTGGAGGAGCTGACTCTGGCGTTCCGGGTCTCGCCCCCGACCATCCGCACCGATTTAACGCGCCTGGAGGAGCAGGGGCTGTTGCGGCGCACGCATGGCGGGGCCATCGCTGTCGGCAACACGCTCTACGAGCCGCCCTACTCCGAGCGCGCCGTGCTGCGGCAGGCGGAGAAGCGCGCTATCGCCCGCGCCGCCGTCGCGCTGGTCCACGAGGGCGAGACGCTGCTGCTGGACGCGGGAACGACCTGCTACGAGATCGCGCTGCGGCTCAAGGAGTTCCAGAGCCTGACCGTCGTCACCAATTCGCTGGCGACGGCGCAGGCCCTCTCCGAGAACGAAGGCATCCAGACCATTCTGATTGGGGGCGTAGTACAGTCGCGCCGCCGCGCCACGCTGGGGGCCTTAGCGACTGAGTTTCTGGAGCCTATTCAGTGCGACCGCGCGTTTGTGGCCTTTAGCGGCGTGCATCCGGCGGCGGGCCTGACGGTGATTGACTTCGACGCGGCGCAGGTCAAGCGCCGTATGCTGGAGAAGGCGAAGCAGGCGATTGCCGTCGCCGACTCCAGCAAGATCGGGCAGGTAGCCTTTGCGCGGGTTGCGCCGCTGACGGCGGCCAACCTACTCATCACGGATACCGGCATTCTCGCCGAAGACCGCGCTGCCCTGGAAGAAGCGGGCCTGCGCGTCCTCCTCGCGGAATGAACCGGGACAGCGCTGCTGTGGGGAGTAGAAGGCGTTATTAACCGCCGCTGCGCCAGATGCCCGCCAGGATGGTGACGAAATTGACATCGTCCGGAGCTACGTTGATCCCAATCGAGCCGATGCTGCCGAACATCGGGACGGGGAAGCCATTGGCTGTGCTCAGGGACATATCTCTGTTGCCGTTCGCTACAGTTCCATAGCCTACGGTCTGAATACCTCCGGGTGTCAACGAGCTGATAATGGTGATGGAGACGAGGGCGCCATCCGGAGCGTTGACGTGGGAAGCTTTGACGGTGATGCTGCGGCTGGCAAAGGTCGAGTCAAAGCAGACGACAGCCGATCCCTGGGCGAACACGCCGTTGAGGGGCAGAACGGGAGTGAGGTTGGCGTTGACACAGCGCATGCCGCTGCCTCCACTCGCCTGGGCGCGCGCAGAGAGCAGGCTCAGGCTAAGGCCGCATAGGAGCCACACGCAGACAACCCACTTGATTACCCTGTTCACATAGTACTACAAAATCCTTTCCCGAGGAAAATACGGACGCACGAGCATTATCGCGCAACCATATAGAGATACCAGGCTCCAGCGAAAATGTCACGCATGTCAAACGCCTTGTAGGAGTGGCTCTCCCGACGATTTGGTGACGCTGAAACCGTCGGCAAGGTGAACCAGTAAAGCAGAGCATGACACCTCCTACTCTGCTTCCCGCCGGCGGAGGCTTTCAGGTCGAGAGCCTCTCGGC
>DASRGZ010000219.1:0-25499 GCA_035650735.1 Chthonomonadaceae bacterium | reverse complement strand
GGGAGTGTCTAACTGATTGCAGGTAGGCAATCAACCAATGCATACTGGTACTGCGGGTTCGCCCGCTTCTTTAACTGTCTTGTGTTGTAAGCATACACAAACAGCCAGACCGCACGCCATAGGGCTTTGGGACAGCGGCTGAAACAGCGGCTCTTCTTGTGCAAACGTGCCAGGTAATGCCTTAAGTCTGCGTTGTCGCCTTCGACGCTGTAGGTCTGGCTCTTGCCCGGCGCCACTTGGTGTTGACCGGTGGCGTACAGCAGCGTCCGGTAGGTCTCCAGGCCATCGCTGAAGTCATGGGTGGCTCCTTTAGCCCGGTCGAGGATCGGCTGCATGGTATCGAAGGTACGGGTAAAAAGCACCTCGAAGGCTAAGATGCAGCGGGTCGCTCGGTCTACGATGGTGGCTAGGTAGACCCAACCGTTTTTTTGGCTCCGATAAAGGTGTATAACTCGTCCAACTCGGCAGTCTCGACCGTCATGGGCACGGGCAGTTGGGGCGTCTGCGCTTGCAGGCTCGCCTGGTAGGCGTTGATCCAGTTGGCCACGCTCTGCGGATGACAGCCCAACAGGCGGGCGATACGGCGCAAGCCGTTGCCTTCCAGGTAGAGTTTGAGCGCCATCTGCCGGGTTTCCGGTGGGTAGCCTTGTTCTTTGGGAAACGGGCTATAGAGTTTGCCGCAGGCGTGACAGTGATAACGCTGGCTGCCGCAGGTGGTGCGGCCCGCCTTGGTCTGACGCACAGACGAGTTGCAGGAAGGACAGGTGAGGCTGGATGTATCCATGCCCAAATTATACCTGCAAATCTTTCGACACTCCCGGATGCGCCCTACCCTTGACAAGCCTCCGGTTCTTGCGTATAATTAGGAGGATATAGACGTTACTGTGGATCTCCTATCAACTGTCCAGGGTGTTGCTCTGCCGCATTCTGGGATTAGGCAAGCCGGTGACGTGCGTCTAGGGGGCTGTGGCTCAGCTGGGAGAGCGCCTCGTTCGCATCGAGGAGGTCAGCGGTTCGAATCCGCTCAGCTCCATCCTTTTAGAAGGTTCTGCGGCATTTCAATCTCCAATTAAGCGCCTCGTTGGTGTCTTGGCTGCCCTCTGACCTCCCCGATTGGAGGGCCAAATGCAAACTACAGCGCCTCGCTTGGCAAAAACGCCCGTCTCTGGGAGCGTGTCCGATCTGGCCCGCTACGCCCAAGCTGGCTCCTCGACGGCCAAATCCGCCAGCACTCCAAGCCTACCCGCGACGCTCGCCGGTTCGTTACCCAAAAGCTCCTCTGGTTTCTGCGCCCCGAGAATACCTCTCCTGCGCCACCCTCCCACTGCGCCAATTCCTCGCCCACCTCAACAAAGGCCACGAAGATCCTGGAGGGCAGCTGGGGCAATGTAAAGCAGAAGCGGCCTGTCCGCCCTCGTACAGTGCATACCTAGCATGGGCGCCTGCCCAGGCGCGCGCCCATGCTAGGTCGTGCTACCCATGTTTCCGGGTAGACACTCCCAGCCGTGTGGATCAATCTCACGCAGCCTGCTGCTGAGGAGATACGTCAACACCGTTGGGAGGGATTACCTAAACCGACTTATACCCTGGAAAAGGCCAGGGGACAACGCGAGGCCCGAATCCTCCTCTGCACCATTCATAACTCAGGCTAGGAGGGCTTCGAGGGCATGCTCGTGGGCGCTCTTGTACTGCTCGTTGTAGAGGTTCTGGTAGACGCCGGGGCGGGAGACTAGCTCCGCATGCGTGCCAATATCCACGATCCGCCCGCCCTCCATGACCATAATGCGATCCGCGTTCATGATAGTCGAGAGCCGATGAGCGATGACAAAGCTGGTGCGGCCCTGCATCAGGCGCTCCAGAGAAGCCTGCACGTTGGCCTCGGTCTTGCTGTCGAGGGCAGAGGTGGCGTCGTCGAGAATGAGGATTTTGGGATTGGTCAGCGTGGCGCGGGCGATGCTCATGCGCTGCTTCTGCCCGACCGAGAGCTTGATGCCGTCCTCGCCGATCTTGGTATCGTAGCCCTGCGGCAGGTTGAGGATGAACTCATGCAGGTCGGCGTTCTTAGCCGCCTGGATAATCTCCAGGTCGGTGGCGTCGTGGTGGCCGTACTTGATGTTTTCCCGCAGGGGCACGGAGAAGAGCAGGCTCTCCTGGCTGACGATGCCGATCTGGCGGCGGATCGATTCGAGCTTGATCTTCTTAATATCCACGCCGTCGAGGAGTATCTGGCCGTACTGGACGTCGTAGAAGCGGGCGATGAGGTTGACCAGGGTAGTCTTGCCGGCCCCGGACGGCCCAACAATGGCGATGACCTGGCCCGGTTCCACCCGGAAATTAATGTCGTGGAGCACCGGATTGGCCGGATCGTAGCCGAAGGTAACGTTGCGGAACTCGACCGCGCCGCGCATCTGCGGGATGGCGACGGCATTGGGGGCATCGGTAATCTCCGGTCGGGTATCCAGCGTCTCAAACACGCGCTCAATGGCCGCCCCGGCCCATTGCAGGGTCACATTGAAATCCACCAGGCGCACAGCCGGCTCGTAGAGCGAAGCGATCCAGCCGTTGAAGGCCAGTAATTCCCCAATTTGCATGTGACGGTGGAGAATCAGCGTGCCGCCGTACCAGAGCACAAGGCCGGTGCCGGTGGCGCGGATGATCTGGGCGATGGCTCCCAGCTTCCGGTTCAGCTTCATCTGCTTCATGCCCAGATCGAAGTTATCCTGCACCGTTTTCATGAACTGCTCGGTCTCGTAGTCCTCGCGTACGAAGGCCTTGACGACGGTGATGCCCGCCAGCTTCTCCTGAAGCACGCCTAGCAGCGCGTCCCACTTCTCCCGCAGTTGGGCGCTGATGGGCCGGATATGACGAATGAAGAGCTTGTAGTTGAGCACGTAGAGGGGGATCACGCAGACCGCCGCCAGCGCCAGCCGCCACTGCATGTAAAAGAGCACGCTGAGCAGGGCCGCCACGCTGAAGAGGTCGGCCATGAAGGTGACGAAGCCGCCGGAGATCATGTACTGGATCGTATCAATGTCGCCGGTCAGCCGCGCCATGATCTTGCCGGTCTGCCGCGTGTCATAGTAGGAAAGCGACAGGCGGTTCAGATGCCGGTAGGACTGGAAGCGCAGGTCGAAGACGATGCGCTGGCCCAGCCAGCCGATGAGGTAGTTGAGCGAAAAGGAGACCACGCCGCGCAGCGCGTAAAGCCCGATCACCATCCAGAAGACCAAATTCAGCGCGCCCCATCGCTTCTGCGGCAGCACCACATCAATCGTGTAGCGCACGATCATCGGCATCACGATCGGCGTAAAGGTGACGCACAGCAACAGAAACACCGCCAGCGCCACGCGCTGGCGATATGGCTTCAAATATCCTAAAAGACGCCCAAATTGACCCACGTCCCTATTTCCTCACCCTCTTCATATCCACTCAAAAACTCTAATTAATCCAAGTTGCTACCTTGCCTCTTCGAGAAGGCAAACGGTGATGCAAAAGCCGGTTTCCAGAGCGATTCTCTCTCAAACGTGTTCCTAGGTAGCAACTTGGGTTAATTAGACAGGATTAACGGGATTAAGTGGATTTCAAAAACACAGAGAAGCCTTCCTTCTCTCGCAGGTTCTAATCCCGTAAATCCCGTTAATCCTGTCTAAAAATCTGGTCTCCTTGTTTTTCCTCTGTGTCTCTAGCGCAGCGGGTGGTTTGATTTATCCGCGCACGGCAGCAATCTGCGGAGCGCTCCCTATGGGCAGCGCGTCCCGGCCCTCCAGTGCGACCTTGAACTGTTGATTATACAGCCCCGCGTAGATACCGCCCAGGGCCAGCAGCTCAGCATGGCTGCCCATCTCCCGGATGACGCCCTTCTCCATCACCACGATCTTATCGGCCTTGACGATGGTGGAAAGGCGATGGGCGACTACAAAGCTCGTGCGTCCGGCCATCAGGCGGTCGAGCGCCTCCTGGATCAGCGCCTCCGTCTCCGAGTCGAGGGCGGAAGTGGCCTCGTCCAGAATCAGGATGCGCGGGTCGGACAGGATCGCCCGCGCGATGGCGAGACGCTGCTTCTCGCCGCCAGAGAGCTTGATGCCGTCCTCGCCGATGCGGGTCTCGTAGCCGTGCGGCAGCGCCTCGATGACGTGGGCGATGTTGGCGGCCCGCGCCGCCTCCTCGACCTCTGCGTCCGTCGCCTCCAGCCTGCCGTAGCGGATATTCTCCCGGATCGTCGTGTTAAACAGGATCGTCTCCTGGATGACCACGCCGATCTGCCGGCGCAGCGATTTGAGCTGCACGTCCCTCAGATCGTAGCCGTCTATGGTAATCCGCCCGCCGGTCACGTCGTAGTGGCGTTGCAGTAGGTTAATCATCGTCGTCTTGCCGGAACCGGACTGTCCGACGAAGGCGACCATCTCCCCCGCCTTGACCTCCAAATTCACCCCTTTGATGACCGGCTGCCCCGGCTCATACTCAAACCAGACGTTCTCGTAATGCACGTCGCCGCGCATCGGAGGCAGCGGGACAGCGCCCGGCTTGTCACTTACATTCGGCTGCGTATCTAAAGTTCTAAAAATCCGCCACAAAGCCGCATTTGTTCTTGCTATCTGGTCGTTAATCTGGATCAGGCGCAGGGTGGGGCTGTAGAGATAGCCGCCGATGAAGGCGTAGAAGGCCATCAGTTCGCCGGGGGTAAGCTGGCCGACGATGACCAGATGCCCGCCATACCAGAGCAGCAGCGCCGTGCCGGTGCCCCCGATGAACTCAGCGATAGCCCAGAGCGCAGTGCTCAGGGCGCTCAGGCGGACGTTGAGGCCCAGCAGGCTGCGAGTCTCGCCGGCGAACTGGCGTACCTCGTAGCGCTCCTTGGCGTAGGATTTGACCACCAGCACGCCCGCCAGCTTCTCCTGCAAGTCGCCGTAGACGACGTCACGCTGCTCGCGCGCGTCGTGGCTGGTCTGCTTGATGCGCTTGATAAAGGCTAGATAGTTCAGGATGTAGATAGGGTAGACGGCCAGGGCGACCAGCGACAGCCGCCAGTTCATGCGGAAGATGAAGAACATGACGCCCACCAGCGTGACCATGTCCTGAATCACGTTGACAAAGCTGCCGCCGATAAGCTGATCCAGGGCGGAGACGTCGTTGGTGATGTTGGACATCAGCTTACCGGTCTGGCTCTTTTCAAAGAAGCTGAGCGAGAGCGTCTGCATGTGCGAGTAGAGCTTGCGCCGCATATCGTACTTAAAGCGCTGGCCCAGGTAGGTGATCGAGAGCGTCAGGCAGTAGCCGAAGAAGGCGCTGGCCACCGCCACCCCCACGATAATCAGGAACACGTTCAGCAGAGGAACGTAAATGTTGCGCGCTACCGCTCTGGCGGTCAGATGATCCGTCAGGTACCGGAGGATGAGCGGCATGGGTAGGCTGAGGGCGGAGGTGATGAGGGTAAGAACGACGATCAGGGCCATGATGCGCCAATAGGCGCGCAGTTCCTTGATCAATCGCAGCAGGTTTTGCATCGCGTTTGGCTCCAGGTGCCGCAGGAATCTCCCCAGAGGGGAGCGCCTTGCCGTCCGAGCAGATACAAAAGAGGCCGTCTGAAGGGATCTTTTCTAAGGGGATCTTCTTCGGTCGGGCTAGTTACAGGCAGGCCGGGCGCGGCCTGTGTGTCTGCTCTACGCTGTATGCCGACGACGCTTCCGCAGAAACGCGCCTTGCAAAACAGGCGGGAGTGTGCGAGTTCCGGCCCGCTTGGGGCTGCCGGAGAGTCACACGGCACCGTCTGTATTCCATAGTTTAAGGATGAACCTAGCTCCTATTGAGAATGTAGCTACCGTAAAACAGTCCGTTAACAACAAAGCCTCTGCGGTGTCCGGGTTTGTATGAACACCGCAAAGGCACGCTAATCTTTACTATCGGGTTTTCAACGAATAAAGTGTAGTTTTAGTTCCCGGAAATAGGCAAAAAGGCTGGATAAAAATCGGGAAGCGCTCCTGTTGTGCTTCTCCTCCACCTGCCTTGCGATACGCGCGCCGGTTACGGAGGAACCTGCGGTCGGGCCTGGCCGTCAGACGTTCATACCCCGGCCAGGCAGACCTTAAGGCGATGGGCTGGCCGATCTCCCGGCGGTTTGTCCACGCGCAAACGCCTGCGCCTTCATCCTGAATCCCGGAGGGAAGTATCATGGCTGCCATCACGCCTGCCCGCCACGAACGGCGCCTGCAAGCCATTCAGCAGAAGACCCATCAAGAGCGCCAGCAGTTGCTGGAACAGATAAGCCGCCTTTTAGAGAAGCCTATGATGCTTCTCTCGTTTGCCTGGCTGGTCATTATTGTCCTGGACCTCATGGGATACAATCCGCGCGTGCTGGACACGCTGACCTGGATACTCTGGGGGATATTTCTGGTCCATTTCCTGCTGGAATTTATCATTGCCCCCCCATAAGCTGGCGTACCTGCGGCATAATTGGCTGACGGCGCTGGCGCTGGTCGCGCCGGCGCTGCGGCTGCTGCGGATCGTGTACCTGGTGCGTGCGGCACGGGCGGCGCGCGGGTTACGGCTGCTGCGGGTGGTGTCCACGGCCAATCGCGGCCTGAGAACGGCCCGGCGCGTGTTGGCCCGGCGCGGCGTGGGCTATGTGCTCGCCATCAACGTGCTGGTGCTGTTGGTCGGGGCCGGAGGGATATATAGCTTTGAGCAGCCTCCGCAGGGCGGCCTGAAGAGCTTGGGCGACGCGCTCTGGTGGACGGCGATGCTGCTGACCACGCTGGGATCGAGCTACGAGCCGGTCACATTTGAGGGACGGCTGCTGACCTGGCTGCTGGCGCTGTTTGCCTTCAGCGTGTTTGGCTACGTCACGGCTACGCTGGCCAGCTTCTTCGTGCATCAGGATCAAAAACAGACGCAGGAAAGTAGTGGGCAGCGGGAGAAAGCCCAATCCGAGTCATTGCAGGCCGAGATCGCTCAGTTGCGCGCGGAGGTGCGGGCGCTGCGGGAGGCGCTGCTGCTCCCCAGGGCGGAGGTAGGGCGTCCTGATACCTGATCGGGCCATCGAAACCCTGCTGCATTCTGTTGCCTGTTTGCCTATGCTCTACTGAAGGAGAGCGATGCAGGCCGGTTGCAATGCAGGCGTGAGAGTGAGAGAGTGCATGGAGGAGGCGCTGCTGATCTTCTATTTGCGGTCGGCGCGACGCAAGGCGCGGGAGGCAGCGGTTCAGGAAGCGCTGTGCCTGCTGGGCGATCTGGGGCCGACCGCTCCGGCGGGCGGGCCGCTGGCCGAGGAGGGCGGTCTGTTCTGGATCGCGCTGCCAGCCGCCCATCGAGAGGAGGCGCAGGCCCGATTGCCGCGTCTAGGCTATACCCATGCGGTGGACGTGCTGGAAGCGGAGGAGGGGGGCCGCGACGCTGCCACGGGGCGTATGGTGCGCTGGCGCCGCCGGCCCTATCGCCTGATCCCCCTTTACCGTGAGGAAGAGGCTGCGTTCCGGGAGCGGGCGCCCGATAGGCGCGTCTTCTGGCTGGCGGCAGCAGAGGGAGTGCGCGCGGTGCGCGGATATCGCGGCGACAGCGGCCCCTTAAGCCGACGTGGGCTGCCGGTGGAGGACGCGCGGCTGCTGGTCAATCTGGTGGCAAGGCCGGGCGGGACGCTGCTGGACCCGTTCGCGGGGGCGGGCGGCGTGGTGGCGGAGGCGAACGGCTGCCGCGTGCTCAGTTGCGATCTCGATCCGGCGCTGCGCTACGGATTGGCAGGGCTGGGGGCGCGGCATTGCGTTGCGGACGCGCGCTCTCTACCCTTCCAGACGGCGAGCGTGGACGCCATCGCCACCGAGCCGCCCTTTGAGGGCGCGGCGGAAGCGACGGTGCGCGCCGCGCTAGGGGAGATGACGCGGATACTGGCGCCGGGTGGGCGCCTGGCGATCTATTGCGCGGCGCATCAGGCGCCGGGGCTGCGGGAGGCCGGCCGCGCGCTGGGGCTGGTTCCCTTTCTTGATCAGCCCATTAACCGCAAGGGCACCGCCTGCGTGGTGCTGGCCTGGCACAAAGATAGTGCACCATAGTGCACCATAGTGCGCCCGGACCTAAAGCGGCAGGGTTGAGCCTGCCGAGAGAGGCAGGGCCGGGCTGTAAGGAGTTCTAGACTCTCATGGCATCTCCGACTTTACCGGCCTCACTGGCGCTCCAGATCGGCACGGCACAGATAGACCTTCAGAACGTGCAGCTACGGGAGAATGTGGTCGTGGATGAGGTTCATCTGGAGGGCGGTGACATCCGCCTGGAGCCTCCCGCCGCCGAGGACACCCCGCCGCGCGTGACCGCCGGGGAGACGCGCTTCCGGGCCGTCCTCTCCGAGATGAATCTGAACCGTGCGCTGGCCTCACTGCTGCCGCCGGAGGCGCCGATACGCAATCTGCGCGCCGCGCTGCTTTCGGGCAGGGTGCGGCTCACCGGGCAGTATGTGAAGGTGTTCAGCATTCCGGTCACTATTGAGGGCGTGCCGCGCATCGAGAACGGCGTGCGCGTCTACCTGGATTGGGAGGCGGCGAAAGTGGGGTTTACGCTCCCGGCGCCGATCCGGGAGGTGGTGGAGCAGTCCCTGAACAGGACGCTCGACCTATCGAAAGCGCCCATTCCGGTCTGGCTGGACGAGCTACGCTGCGAGCCGGGACGCCTGACGGCGCTAGGCAAAGCGCACATTTTCTGGCCGCCCGTTCCCGTCACGACTCCTGCGCCTTTCTCGGCCTATGAGGCGTTTCCGATTGGCGAGGCTGGCCGCGATGCGCTCGCCGCCACCACACCGCCTCCGGCGCTGCCGGAAGGCACGGAGGAAACGGGATCTGCTCCCGCCGCGCACGCGCTCCCGCAGGAGGAGCGAGCGGGCGAGGACGAGCCTGCCGAGCCGTAATGTAGGGCGCTGATGATCTTTCCCTTTGGCCAGACCGGATAGTTGGGGCGTTCATGGCGTACCGGGCCAGGTGAGAAAGGAATGGGCGAACTGCGGAACGACATAGCCCGTCTTATCCGTCTTATGAAGTAGGACACTTTGGGAGTAGGTTTCGCCCAGGCCTGGAACTTCTCCGTGACTTTTGGGCAGGGCGTCTTGTGAAGCAGTAGGTTTTGGGGGTGATTCGCTAATGAGTCAGGCCGTGCCCGATACGAAGCAGTGCCCGAATTGCGGATTGGTTAACGATGCTGGCCGGGCCCGTTGCGCCGACTGCCAGACCCCGCTGACCGCCTATGCCGGGCAACTCGAAGAGTTTACCTCCAGCCAGGGCAGGCTGGTGCAGCACGTGGCCCGTCTGAACAGGCGACCGCTGGCTGTGGCGGCGCTGGCGCTCTTTGACGCGCTGTTTGCCCTCTTCTGGCCGCTGGCGTTTGTGATCGGCGCGTTTGCCGCGCGGCAGTCGGTCAACGCAGAAGGCACCAACTACCTGGCGTCGGCGTTTGGGATGGTCGGCCCAACACTGTATGCAGTGGTGCTGATTCCTGCGGCGCTGGCACTGGGCGCGCTGGCCTGGGCTACCTGGACACAGCGCCCCTGGGCCTGGACGGCCAACGTGGTCGTGCTGGGTATATTCGCCTTGCTCGCCCTCTTCAAATTGGCTGCCGCGCCGATAATGGCCATTATCTGGATCGGCCTGGCCTGCGGGTTGACCTACTACTGGTTCCAGCCGGAGACGAAGGCGTGGTTCGGCCTGAATTGAGGGGAAACTAGCCTCCACCCCCGGCCCCTCATGCAGGGTGTAGGGAGTAGGGTATAGGGTGTAGGGGCGCCCTCACCCCCCATTCCCTACTGCCAGGGTCGGGCCTACAACGGACTGCAAGGGTCGCGCCTACAATGGTTCGGGCCACTGCCAGGGTCGGCAAGGGTACGGCCCTTGCCTCCGCCTGGCGACATGGCTCTGCCTTGCGATCCACGCTGCGGCAGAGGGGAGAGACCTCACCCCGGCCCCTCTCCTTGAGAAGGAGAGGGGAGAGAGGAGAAGCCGGGTCCCTCCCCTTCCCTCGCAGGGTCGCAAGGCGGAGGGCCGAATTATTGCAGGTCCGACCCTGGCAGGGGGGGTTAGGTCAAGGAGGATCCTGGTGAGGACCGAGGAACAGGCCGCGCGCGTTCTAACGCACGGCACGAACCCAGAACGAAAGGAGTTTCGATCATGGCGATAGCAACGCAGAAATGGACGCGCAGAGAGGAGCTGCTGACGGAGCTGGCCCGCGACGTCTCCCACGCCCCGGAGCGCATCGCATCCCCCGAAAGCGATCCCGCCCTGGCAAAACTCAGGCAGTTGGGAACCCAGCTCTGGCTGGATACCGGCAACCTGGACGAGGCGAAAAAAATCTGGCGGCGCGAGATGTCGGCCCTGACCACCAACAACACGCTGGCTAACCAGGTGGTGCAGACGGGCATGATGGACGACGTGATCCAAAACGCGGCCAGGCGCATCCGGGAGGTCGAGCCGGGCCTCTCCGAGGACGATCTGGTGATGGACATCGTGTTCGTTGTCAATAGCCACATCGCCCTGCGCCTGGTTACAGCCTTCGATGCGCTGGTGAGCGTGGAACTGCATCCCGGCATTGCCTATGATATGGAAAAGACGTTGCGCTATGCCCAGCGTTATTACGCCGTCAATCCCGACCGCTTCATCGTCAAAATCCCACTGACGCCGGAGGGCTACTGCGCCGTGGCGCAGGCCCGCGCCGACGGCATCCCGATCAACTACACGCTCGGCTTCTCGGCCCGCCAGAACTACCTGGCGACGCTGTTCTCCCGCCCGAACTACGTCAACGTCTTCCTGGGTCGCCTGAACCAGGTGGTTTCGGAGAACAAGCTGGGCGACGGCAAGTTCGTCGGCGAAAAGGCGACGCTGGCCTCGCAGGCGGTGGTGACCGAACTGCGCCAAGCCCATCCTGACATCCCAACCCAGCAGATCGCCGCCTCCATGCGAAACGCCGACCAGATGATGGCGTTGGCGGGCGTGGACGTGTTTACTATTCCGCCCAAGGCCGTGGAGGAGTTCTATGCTCAGCATCACAGGCCGGAGGAGATCACCTCGCGCCTGCAGGAGCAGTATGAGGTCACGCTGGGCAACGAGACCGATAAGGGCTGGGTTGAAGTGCTGTGGACGATTGACGATCAGTTTAAGAAGCTGGCTCAGGAGCTAGCGCGGCGCGGCGCCTTGAATCTGACCGGCAACGATCTGCGCCAGGCGGATAAGGATTTCGGCACGCGGTTGTTTGCCGACCTCACTCCGGAGGATCGGGAGGCGATCCGGGCCAAAGGTAAGATCCCGGAGACGGCGCGCTGGAGGGACCGTGTCTCGCTGGATACGCTGATGACCGAGGCCGCGCTACTCTCCTTCGCCACCGATCAGAAGGCGTTCGACGACCGCATCCGCCAGCTTATCGCCAGCGCCTGAACCCTGCCCGGCCCTAAAGGACCGGGCTGTGGGCGGCAAGCCCCCTGAAGGGGGCTACTCTCCCTTCTTGTAGCTCTAGAAGGAGACGAACCCACCTCTCTTAACCCGCTCAAGCGGGCTTGCCATCAGCAGTCCACTCGTTTACGGGTGGGCTGCGGAGAGGCCAACAGAAGCGCCCCGTCCGCCGTCTTTAATAGTGGAGGGGGCGCTTTGCTTTGAAGAGGAAAGAAAGAGATCGAACGGCGGTCCCCTTCCTAGCCCTGCGTTTGAACGTCGGTCCATTTTGCGGCGTTATTTTTTTATGGGAAGACCTATCCGCCTGGCTCCTGGGCGACTCATAAAGACAGGAGCATACGGATCGGCGATGGAGAATAGCCTCTTCCCACAAACCAGCGATGAGGAACTGGTCCTCGGGGCGCTGCTTGGCAACCTGAAGGCCTTCGACGCGCTCGTGCGCCGGTTTCGCGGCGCAGTTGTGTTTGTCGCCCAGCAGGCGCTGGGTTCCCGCGAGATGGCGGAGGATATAGCGCAGGAGGCGTTCCTGCTGGCCTACAAGGCGCTGCCGCAGTTGCAGGACCCGAGTAAGTTTGCTGGCTGGCTCTACGCGATCACCCGCAACCGCGCGCAACGAGTTCGGGCGCGCGAGCAGCGCAGCGAGCCGGTGGAAGCCTCGCAACTGGACTGTCTTATCCTGGCGCACAGCCCGGCGCTCGTTGCTCACCCGGCGGAAGAGTGCGAACAGAACAGCGAGCGCGCTTTCCTGGCAAAAGCGCTGGAGCAATTGCCGTCGGATTACCAGATCGCGCTGCGCCTGCGCTACTACGAGGAGTGGCCCGTCGCTCGTATCGCCGAGTTCCTTATGCTCTCTACTACCACCGTCAAGTGGCGGCTGCATTACGGCCGCGAATTGCTGCGCCGCCAGTTGACCCAGTCAAGGGAGAGCCATCCAGATGAGCGATTACAATCTCAGCAATGTGGAAATGAGGCGGATCTTTCGTATGCTCCGTGAGATCTCGGACATGGCGCAACATGCCAGCGTCACCGGCTTCCTCAAACAGGGCCGGCAGACGGCGATGAATCGTTACAACGCGATCTTATCCCACCTGGAGCAGAGCGGTCTGGTTCCCGGCGGCCTCTTCCGGCCCCTTTCGCCGGATGCCAGCTTTGACGAACTCAATATCGAGAGCCGGTTGCTTGCCAGCTACATCGAGGACGACGTCAAGCGGCTGCAGCGAGAGCAGCGCGGGGAGCAGCGCGCCAACCGAAACGCCTTTGCCGACCCCAGGGACATCGAGGAGGTCCTGGAGGAGGTACGGGAACTGAAGGAGCTCAAAGAGGCGGTGGAGGAATCGCTGCCGGGGCTGTTGGAACGGGGCGCAGGAGCCAAAGAGGAAGTTTTGGCCGAGCTGCAGGAACTCCGGGATCTGCGGGCCTCCATCAGCGAAATGCTGCCGGAGGTCGTCGGACAGCGCGCGGCCAGGCCGGAACCGCCCGTGCCGCCAACACCGCCTGCGCCGCCGAACCGGGAGGAGCTGGAGCGCCAGATCGCGGATCTCCAGCGGCGCCTGGCGGAAACGGAGGCGGGACCAGCGGAGCGCTAGTACTCCTTCAAGGTAGAAAGTTTGTATGGGTCATGAGATAAGCCTAGCATTCCGTCTATCTCGGTAATCCCTCCCAACGGTGTGGACGTATCTCCTCAGCAGCAGGCTGCGTGAGATTGATCCACACGGCTGGGAGTGTCTACCTCTATCTCAAGGCTATGCCAACGTTCTACCTGGATGGACTACTAGCTTCCGGCAGCCGACAAGGGGGGAGGCTGCGGCGTGACGCATTTCAGCCTCTCCACCTCGTTGCCGGCCTCGGCAAGCCTTGCCCGGAGGGAAAGTTTTTTCGCGATCTTTGCCAGCCGGGTGTGAACATTTCCCGGTTTGCGGTTATCAATATCATTACAGAGATGCTTCTTTTGTTGACTTCTTGGGTAAAAAAAGTCGGCTAAGGCGCCAAAAAACAGAAACGCAGGAACTTCTGTCCCGTCTATAGTGTTACATAGAGGAGAGAGCGTAGAATTTAGTGTAGCGAAATGCGCGGGCGGGACACAGCCTGCCGCCGCGCATATATGCACCAAACCTTTCCCCACGCACGTGGGGGTGAACCGAAATTAGGCTGCGAGGCATAGAGCGCGAGGGGCTCGTGAACGCCGAAAAACCCCCTTTCCGCTTTCCGCCTCCATTGCGGAGTAGTCGAGTGTCGGATCGGCTCTCCGTTCCTTATCGCACGATTGTCACATTCGCATCCCGTGCGCTTTTAGCTGAAAAAGCGTAGATTTCCCACGCTGCCTCTTGTGCGGAGCCGGCGCGCAGGCTGGCTGCGGAGGCAGGGCCGCGCTGCCGCCATATGAGAATGGCCGCCCGCATAGTCGCCGGGCTGGCTTGCGAGGGCTGAACAAGCACTCCATTTCGATTTACCGATGTGCGTTCCACACAGAGAACGTGAGATACAGACCCTCCCATTGGGGCCGTCCTTAAAGACGGTCCCGATTTTTTGTCCGGAAGCATCGTTGGCCTTTTAAGCCGGGACATTTTCAATTGCAAATAAGGATCTCTCCTGCCGAGGATATGCCCGGCATAGGAGCGATGCCTCTTTTCTGCGACACCAACTGCAACCGCCCGAGATCAAACAAGCAGAACGTCTCCCGCAAAACTGCCTGGGAGACGTTCTGTCTTGAAGGAGTGGCCCTCAAGGCTAGGAGCCTGGCAGGCCCGCTTACTTCTTGAGCTTGACGCGGACGATGTTGTTGGTGCCGTCGCCCAGGTCTATCCGCAGATACCAGGTCCCCTGCGAGAGGTTGGTGGTGCTCAGATTGAAGATATACTGCCCCGCCGTCGGGTCGTAGCGGAAGGTATTGCCCGTGTCGGCGGCCGAGGTGGAGACAGCCTCATTGGCGGTGATCGGGTCTACCGAGTCCGCCTGGGCGAGGTAGAGCTTGGCGTTGAGGTTGGTGATGCTCGCACTCGCCCCCGTCAGTTGGAATTTGACCGGAACGGTGCTGCCCCGCTTGAAGACCGAAGAGCCATCAGCGTTGATGGGCTGCAAGACCCCGGACCAGGAGAGCAGATGCCTCTTGGCGATGGCGAAGGGCGAGAAGCTAAACGTCTGCCCGTAGACCTTGTGGTTGACCGTATCAATGCTTGTGGTGATATCTACCCACGCTCCATTGACGAAATGCAGGAGGGCAGGTTTGTCTCCGGTCGGATTAGCGACCGGGTCGTAGGGGAACTGGGCCGGGTCGTAGGCGATGCCTATCTGTACCGCACCCGTGAAAGAAGCCGTGGACGTGATATCAAAATAGGTGGGGAAGCCGCTCGTTTGCCCGGCGATCTCGAAGTTCGGAGGTAGGTTGGCGCTCGCGCTGTCCAGAGGGGTCACGCTCGTCTGGCCAGACGCGGTCACCTGATCGAAGGTGAGCGAAGCCGTTGTGGTCGGTTTTATGGTGACCGAGGTCCCGACCGATGTGGCCCCACGCACGAAGAGCAGGATGCCGGGCGTATAGTAGGCGTACCCGATCCCAAAGAGCCGTATCGTTCTTCCGGTCGTTAGATCGAGGTATCGGAGCTCATCGTTAAGGATGTTGTTAAAATAGAGTCGCCCATCGGGGCCGAAGGCGAGATCGGCGGGATAGACGCCGGGGTAGGCGGTAGAAGAGCCTGGCCCAAAAACTGTAATAGAGCCAGAGGTGGCGCCATCCGATCTGTTCAATGTTGATGTTGCCCATAGCCTTCCGTCTGGCCCGAACTCCATCTGGCCCGGCGTATCGAAAAAATCCGACCACGACCACGGGGTGATCGTCTGATTTTGCACGTCGAGCTTATGGATTGCAATGCCAAGGGTGGTGTTGTAATAGATGTTGCCGTCCGCGCCAGTGACCAGGTAGTTTGGTTCATCGCTGAAGGGTGAAGTTTGGATGGCGCTGATAAACGCGCCGGTTCTGCCGTTCAACCGCAGGATCACCGGCCCGAGCGAGGCGGTGGTGTCGTAGGTTTCGACCGTCGCGCCAGGACGCCAGCCCCCACAGGAGACGTACAGATCACCATTGAGTCCGAACGCTAGTCCCCTCGCGCCGTCAAGCCCGCCACTCAGAGGCGGAACGAAATCATCCATATAAGCGCCGGTGGTTCCGTTAAAGCGCGCTATACGGGAATAGGGGTCCGTAATGGTCACGTACAGGTTGCCATCTGGACCGAAGACGGTGCTGTTTCTGGTGTTACCGTCGGTGTTGAAACTATCCTGGTCAGGAAAGGTGCCGGGATTGATGAAGTAACCCTTGAAGGTTCCATCCGGCCAGCTATAGAGGGCGATACCGCCCTCCTGCCCGACCAGCAAGTCGTTGGGCTGGAGTGTGCCTGGCGGCACCTCGGCTTGGGCCGGGGAGAAGAAGAGTGCGGCCAGAGCGAGGACGGCAAAGAGAATGAGAACGAAACGCGGTTTCATGCGGGAAGTCTCCTTTCGCGGGTAGGTCTATTCCGTCTGCCTGCGGTATGTTCGCGCTCATTCTACCGGCAAGGTCTAAAATTTCTCTAAAATCTTTTCGTAGCGCCAAAAAAAGCGAGGGGAGCCCTTGTGCTTCCCTCGCCGTATCATTGACGAGTAAGTCCGCGCGAAAATCTCCGATTTGCTGGCCTCGAAACCAGACGGTAATCGGAACTTGTTGCCGTATTTGGAAGCCAGCCTCTTCCAGTGCGATCTTCATGGCTGCTTCATATACTCCCTCGATGAAGCCATGCCCTAACTCATTATAAACGGCATAAAAGATACTGATAATCTTGCCCGTCAGTTCCTCATGCTTCAAGCGCAAGGTAAGCTCCTTTGCATCAGTTGGCATCGGCTAGATAAGTACAACCAGGATCATAAATTGGTAATCCGTGTTATCCGAGTCATCCGTCCCATCCGTGTTTATGTATACCGCGCTTATTTGGCGGTGTAGCCGCCGTCTACGGGGATATTAGCGCCGGTAATGTAGAGGGAGGCGTCCGATGCCAGGAAGACGACGATGCCCATCAGGTCGGTATCGTTGGCGAGCCGGCCCAGGAACGTGCGGTCGCTATACTGGCGCACGAACGGCTCCGGCATGGATTCTGAGAAAAGCCCGCCCGCGCTGATACAGTTGCAGCGGACGCCCTGCGGACCGTAGTAGCTGGCGACGAAGCGAGTCAGGTTGATCAGGCCGCCCTTGTGAAAGAAATAATCGGGATACCAGCCGTGCATCTCCGTCTCCCGGTAGAGCGTCGGGTCCGGGCCAACCATGCCCTGAATGGAGCCGATGTTGATGATCGCGCCGCCGCCCTGCCCGGCCATCACGTCGCCGAACGCGCGCGTGATCATAAAAAGGCCGGTGGCGTTGGCCTGCATACTTTCGGCAAAGCGGGCCGCGTCGTCGTGAAAGCCCTGGGTCATGGGCCGCGCCACCGCGTTATTGACCAGCACATCCACGCGCCCGCTGCGCGCCAGGATCGCCTCCCGCAGCGCCAGAATCGAGCCCTCGTTCGTTTGATCGAGCGGGAGAGCGGCCACATCGCGCCCTGCGGCCCGATGCGCGGCGGCAACCGCTTCCAGCGCCTCCAGGCTGCGCGCGGCCATATAGGTCTGCGCGCCCGCCTCCGCCAGCGCCGCCACGATCTGCCGGCCATAGCGTCCCGCGCCGCCGGTCACCAATGCCACCTTGCCCTGCAAAGCAAACTTATCTAGAATAGCCATGAGAACCTGCCTGTTCGAATTCCACGCCGGGGGAGATCTCGCACAGAGGAACCCGGCGTCCGCCCTCCTCGCGGCTGCGAATCCCAGCGATGAGCAGCCGCATGAGCTCTACCGTTTCCGTGAAGGAATAGGAGCGCACGCCGGTCCGCAGGTAGCCAATGAAGTCGGCAAGCTGGGCCTTAAAGGCATAGAAGGTATCGGCAAAGGCAGCCTGCGCGTGCCCGGCGGTGCCGCACAACTGCAATGCGCCAAACCCGCCGTACATATCCGACGTGGCCGCCGCAATGATGTCGGCCCCGCAGGTATGCTCCAGATGCACCACGTTGCGCTCTGCCGTGCCGACGTTGCGGGCGGAGAGGAACCCCGGCCCCAAGATAGGATAGATTCCCTCCAGGGCGTGGATGCCGTAGCGCTCCCAGCTTTTGGGCGTGGTGATGGTGGCAAATCGGAGCTCACCTAAGTTATGCGTGGAGGCGCGATAGGGCAGAAACTCCTTGCAGTAGCGCATACAGCTTGAGGAGAGTATGTGCGCACCCTGCTCTACCCACCGGCAAAAGGTTTGCAGGTCGGCCTCATTGTCCACCAGCGGCTTATCCACATAGACGGGCAGTCCGGCCTCCACAAACGGGCGGCAGCGCGCCACATGCTCCTCCCCCCTATCCGTCGCCACGATCACGGCGTCCACCTGCCCGATGGCCTCCTCGGCCTGCCGAAGGATATGGGGGATGCAGGCGGCCCTGGCCACGCGCGGCGCCTCCTCCGGATCATCCGTCCAGATATGGGTGACGCGCGCACCGGGAATGCCGAACGCCGCTTTTGGCTGCCGGCTCAGGTAGGCCGGAATGGCCGGATAGGGACAGTGGGCCATCGCCTCGGACTCATAACCGTTGAAGATGGCGCTCCATGAGTAAGGGTGCCCGTTGCCCTCTACCAGGCCCAGCATTGCCAGGCGTATCTCTTGCGACTTCACCAGCGCTCCCATCCGTGCAGGTGGCTCCTTTCCAGGCGCACGCCAGAAACATGAGTTCCCCCTGTGCCGCCCTATCTTGTATTATGTCTGCGCGCCGTATAAAATCTCAGGGTGCAGCGCCAACTAACCGCAGGATAAATAGCGCCCATTGAGGAAATATAGGGCATTACACGACCTATTATTGCCGCTATTGCATCCCCTTCCGCACAGGTTTAAGGGCGGACAGGTAGCTTTTCGGGCGGCTAAAGCCGCAGCAACAAAAGCGCTAAACCCGCCTGCGCGGGTTCGTTTCTCCCCTCTCCTTCCCAAGGAGAGGGATCGGGGGTGAGGTCTTTAGTCGCCGCAGGGCGACTTTGTGCCTTTGTTGCCGCGAATTGATTCGCCCGCAGCCACCCGACCGCGGCGGAACTACGGACGGAAATCTCCGGTATAGGCATGTAATGTCTACTATCTTCTTCTCTGGGAGTCTGCAATGCACTTATCCTGGGCTTTCTTTGGCATTGGATTGCTCGCAATCGGCATGGCCGCGCTGTCTGGTCGGGCGCAGGAGACGCACCACCGGCGGCTCATCTATCCCCCCACACGCAAGGACGACCACATAGATGACTATCACGGCGTCAAAGTCGCCGATCCGTATCGCTGGCTGGAGGACGCCGATTCCCCCGAAACCCGGGCCTGGATCGAGGCCCAGAATAAGCTCACGTTCGATTACCTGGCCGGCATTCCGGCCCGCGAACGCATTCGCCAGCGTCTGACCCATCTCTGGGATTACGCAAAATACGGCCTGCCCTTCAAGCAGGGCGGACGCTACTTCTTTACCAAGAACGATGGCCTGCAAAACCAGAGCGTCCTCTACGTCGCCGAGTCCCTGGAGGCAACCCCGCGCGTGCTGCTCGACCCCAACGCGCTCTCCGAGGACGGCACGGTCGCGCTGTCCAGCTATGCGGTCAGCGAAGATGGAAAGTACTTGGCCTATAGCCTCTCGACCGCCGGCTCCGACTGGCGGCAGTGGCACGTGCGGGATGTAGATACCGGCAAAGACCTGAGCGACTGCCTCCAATGGGCCAAATTCTCCGGCGCTTCCTGGACCCACGACAACAAAGGCTTCTTCTATAGCCGCTATGATCCGCCCGCCTCTGGCGCCGAGCTTCAGCAGGCCAACTACTACCAGAAGCTCTATTACCACCGTCTTGGCACCCCGCAAGAGGAGGACGTCCTCATCTATCACCGACCCGACCATAAGGATTGGTACCTCAGCGGCTTTGTTACCGACGACGGGCGCTACCTGATCATCTACGCCAATCAGGGCACGGAGCATAAGAACCGCGTTTTCTACAAAGACCTGGCTGAGCCGCACGCATCGGTGGTCGAGCTGCTCAACGACGCCGACGCGGCCTACCATTTCCTGGACAACGACGGCCCGATCTTCTGGTTCCGGACCGATCTGAACGCGTCGCGCGGGCGGGTGATCGCCATTGATATTCGCCATCCTGATCGGGCCAACTGGAAGGAGATCCTGCCGGAGGCAGCGGAGACGCTGGACGGCGTGGGCGTGGTCGGAAATCGCTTCATCGCCCGCTACCTCAAGGACGCGCACACGCAGGTGAAGGTCTTCACGCTGAAGGGGAAACTGGAGCGCGAGGTGGCCCTGCCCGGCATCGGCTCGGCGGGCGGCTTCGGCGGCAAACGCAAGGAGAGGGAGACCTTCTACTCCTTCACCAGCTTCACCGTCCCGGGCACCATTTACCGCTACGACGTGGCCACCGGCCAGAGCACGGTCTTCCGTGAGCCGCAGGTAGACTTCGACCCGTCGGAGTACGAGACGCAGCAGGTCTTCTATCACAGCAAGGACGGCACACGCGTGCCGATGTTCCTCACCTACCGCAAGGGCCTCAAGCGGGATGGGAACAACCCGACCTATCTCTACGGCTACGGCGGTTTTGGCGCTTCCATCACGCCCGGTTTCAGCGTGAGCGCCCTGGTCTGGATGGAGCTGGGCGGCGTCTACGCGGTCGCCAACCTGCGCGGCGGCGGCGAGTACGGCGAGGCGTGGCACGAGGCGGGCAAGAAGCTTAAGCGGCAGAACGTCTTCGACGACTTCATCGCGGCGGCGGAATGGCTGATCGCCAACAAAGTTACCTCTCCGGCCAAGCTGGCTATCGGCGGGGCCAGCAACGGCGGCCTGCTGGTCGGGGCGTGCATGACCCAGCGCCCGGACCTGTTCGGGGCGGCGCTGCCTGCCGTCGGCGTGCTGGACATGCTGCGCTTCCATAAGTTCACGGTGGGCTGGGGCTGGGTCTCGGACTACGGCTCCTCGGATAACCCGGAGGAGTTCAAGGCGCTCTATGCCTACTCCCCGCTGCACAACCTCAAGCCGGGCACGGCCTATCCGGCCACGCTGATCACCACTGGCGACCACGACGACCGGGTGGTTCCAGCGCACAGCTTCAAATTCGCGGCAGCGCTCCAGGCGGCGCAGGCGGGAACCGCACCCACGCTGATTCGTATTGAGACGCGGGCCGGGCATGGGGCCGGTAAGCCCACCGCCAAGCTCATCGAGGAAGCCGCCGACCGCTGGGCCTTTCTGGTTAAGGTGCTTTCCGTTAAGGTGCCAAAAAGCTTTGGCGCCGGGTCCGGCTAGCGGGCTGCGTACCATGCTTTCCGCTTATGACGAAATCGCAGAGTGGTATGATCAGGGCTTCCTGACAGGCTCGCCAGTTCATGCGCTGGTCCTTCCGGCGCTCTTTGAGTTGATCGGCGACGTGCAGGGAAGCCGTATCTGCGATCTGGCGTGCGGGCAGGGCATCGTCACGCGCGGCCTGGCGCAGCGCGGCGCGCAGGTCATCGGCATAGACCTTTCCGACCGGTTGCTGGAGATCGCGCGCCGCTATGAGCAAGCCGAGCCGCTGGGCATCGTCTATCGGTGGGGCGACGCGCAGGCGCTGACCGAGGTTGCAGACAACACGTTTGAGGGCGTGGTCTGCTCTCTGGCCTTGATGGACATGCCCGACCTGTCGACGTGCCTGTGCATGGTCGCGCGCATTCTGCGGCCTGGCGGATGGTTTGTCTTTGCGATCACGCATCCCTGCTTCCAGGTGCCGGACTCCCGCTGGACCGGCAAGGCGGGCGGAACGGTGAAACGCGAGGTGCGCGGCTATTTCAAGGAGGGGTTCTGGCGCTCCGATAACGCGGGAGGCGTCCGGGGCAAAGTAGGAGCCTACCATCGGATGCTGAGCACCTATCTCAATGCGCTGGCAGAGACTGGATTGACTCTGGAGCGCATGGCGGAGCCGCAGGCGCAGGAGGAGGTTGCCGGGCGCGTCCCCGGCTATCAGGAAGTGCCCGCCGTGCTGGTCGCGCGTTGTCGGAAACGTGCGGACTAAACCTATTCTCGCCGTCACTTCGTAGAGTTTCAACCTCAGAGAACTACGAAGTGACTCTGTATGGGTGTTTAGGCTGCCGAAAGGATGTAGCGTGAAGGATCACAAGGTTGTTGCGGCGCTGCGGGCGGCCTGGGAGCGCGAGATTGAGGCCGCGCGGCTCTACCGCCTGCTGAGCGAGCAGCAGGAAGATGAGCGGCGGAGAAACATATTCCTGCGTCTGGCAGAGGCGGAGGAGGGCCACGCCCGCGAGTTTGCCGACCGCATCGCCGCGCTGGGCGGCACCGTCCCGCACAACGGCACGGAGCCGACCGCCGCGCAGCGCCTGATGGCCCACACGCTCGGCACGGACGCCATGCTTCGGCGCCTGGAGGCGGAAGAAGAGCGCAACATAGCCCAATTTGACCGCCATGCCCAGGCGCTCGCCGCCGACGCCCAATCCCACGCGCTCTTTATCCGCATCGAAAACGAAGAGAAGCAGCACGCCGCCCTCATCCATTCGCTCAAGGCGCCCGAGGAGCCGCGCACCCGGCTGGAAGCCATGCTGAAAGGCGAAAAGTGGCACGTTTCCACCGGAAGCTGGATCGGCGACGCCATCTACGGAATTAACGACGGCCTGGGCGCGGTGTTTGGAGTCATCAGCGGCATGGCGGGCGCGGCAGGCGCTGCCGGCGGGGATCGGATCGTGCTGGTATCCGGCATGGTGGCGATGCTGGCCTCGGCGCTTTCGATGGGAGCCAGCGCCTATATGGCGGGCAAGTCGGAGCGGGAAGTCTATTCCGCCGAGATCGCGCGGGAACGCGCCGAGATCGAGCAATCGCCCGCCCACGAGAAAGAGGAGCTGGGACTGCTCTATCAACTGAAAGGCTTCTCGGCGGAAGAGGCGCAGATGATGGCGGATCGGATCGCCTCCAACCCGGAGCAGTTCCTCAAGACGATGGCGCAGGAGGAGCTGGGCCTGAGCGAGCGCCATTTCCCCAACCCCTGGATCGGAGCGGCCTCTGCGGCGCTGTCTACAGCAGTCGGCGGCCTCCTTCCGGTGCTGCCCTTCTTCTTTCTAGGCGGCGCGGCGGCGATCATCGCGGCGGCTGTCGTCGGCATGGCCGCCCACTTCGTGGTTGGCGCGGCCAAAAGCCTGATTACGGCACGCTCCTGGTGGGCTAGCGGCTTGGAGATGACCATTATCGGACTCATCACCGGCGGCGTTACCTACGCCCTGGGCAAGCTATTCCATATTGGGTAGCCTGCCGCTGGTTAGGTCGCGCGCTTCTCAGGCTGCCTTCAAAATAACCTCCTGGCTCTGTGCCCTATCCTCGGCTGTGACGCGCAGGAAAAGCTCCACGGCCTGCGGGTCCAGATGATTCCCTGCCAGCGAGCGGAGATGTTCGCGCACCTTCTCCGACGGCCATGCCTGGCGATAGGGACGGTTGGAAGAGAGCGCATCCCAGATGTCCACCACCGCAAACAGGCGCGCTGCCAGCGGGATCTCTTCCCCCTTCAATCCGCGCGGATACCCCTTGCCGTCCCACCGCTCATGGTGGCAGTAGGGAATGTCAATGGCCTGGCGCAGGAAGGTGATGGGCGCCAGCATTTCATATGCATAGACCGTATGCAGGCACATGATCGCGCGCTCTTCCTCAGTAAGCGCTCCGGGCTTGAGCAGGATGCTATCGGGAACGCCCATCTTGCCGATGTCATGCAGCAGCGCGCCCCGGCGCACAGAGATCATCTCCTCCTCGCTCATGTTGAGAGCGCGGGCCAGGCGCAGGGTCATCTGCGTCACCCGCTGCGAGTGTCCCTCCGTCTCCTTGTCCCGCAATTCCAGGGCGCGCGACCAGCCTTCAATAGTGGCGTCATAGGCGACGGTAAGCTCCTGGTTGGAGCGCTGCAAGCCCTCAAAGAGAGAGGCGTTGTCTATGGCGATGGCCGCCTGCCCGGCCAGGGCCTCAAAAAACGCCAGCCATTCTTCATCCGGCTCCAGAGGCGCGCGATGGAAAAGCTCCAGAACGCCCTCCACCTGGCCTTTGGCGATCAGCGGCACGGCAAAATAGGCTACAAACCCCTCTGTTTCCAACAGGGCAGGGCGCAGGATAGAGCCATCAACGGCGCTCAGATTCGCAATATGGACGATCTGACCCTGCCGGATCGCCTGCCCGGCAAGCCCCTGATCCATCGGCAGGCGCACATCGCGCGGCGTCGGCCCTCGGAACCCTTTATCGGCGGCATAGGTCAAGGTCTGGGTCTGCCGGTTGCACAGCAGCACGGTGGCGGCATCTATGCCCAACTGGGCGACGGTCTGGTCCAGTACGATGCTCAGTGTCAATCTCAAGTCCAGGCTGGAGGTGATGGCGATATCGATCTGGCGCAGGGCGGCGATGCGCCTTAAGCGGCTTTCCAGGTGCGCGTTCAGGCGCAGAATCTCCGTCTCCCCGCGTTTGCGCTCGGTGATCTCGGCCTGCAAGGAGGCGTTGGCGGCGGCCAGGGCGACCGTTCGCTGCTGAACCCGCACCTCCAGTTCATCCCGCGCCTCCCGCAGCGCCGCTTCGGCCCGTTGGCGCTCGGAGACTTCCAGTTCCAACGCGCTCTTCTGCTCAAAGAACGCCCGCATCAGCCAGGCTAAGTCCGCATACTCGTTCTTCTCCTTCTCCAGGTGCGCCAGCAGGGTCGTGTCATGCGTCTGCAAACAGGCGAAGATCACCCGCAGCGGCCTATTGACCCAGCGGTAAAGGCACACAAACAGCAGGCCCAGCAGAAGCACGGCAAAACCAATGAACAGCGTCAGCACATGGCGGGTCGCCCGGTTAAGCTGCCAGAGGATGGGAATGCCCTGGCTGAAACGCAACCGTGCTAGGGGCTTCTTATCCCATCCAGGAAACAGCAGGGAATATTCAAAGCCATTTCTGTCTTGGCTGCCGCGCAGGGAGGCGCCAGCAGGCAGCACGGGCAAAAGCTGCACGCTGCAATTGGTCAGCCCGGCGATCTCGGCCAGATAGTCCTTATCCCAGAGCCTGCCGGTAAAGAAATAGCCGTAGTAGGGGCCGAGCCTCTTCTCGTCCGCCGACTTATGAATGGTCGCGCCACGCACCTCCAACAAACCCGCAGGCGTCTTCAGGAAGAGATGACAGAAACGAGTGCCCCCCAGCAGCGCGCGCAGAATCGCAGGAGGCAGCGGCAGCGCCTTCAGCCGGGCGTCCTGGCTGCCGGTGACGCTATAGACGAGCGCGCAGCGCTTATCATAGACCCAGATACCGGTAACCTTGTAGGACGAGAGCGCCGAATTGAGATTAATCACGGCCCATTTTTTATCTGCGGTCTTCACGAACCGGGCCATCTCATCCCAGTAGGTGTAATCGTAGGCAAGCGTCTCCAGGCTGGCGCCCTTGAGGGTGACGAGCTTATTTACCGCCGCCTGCTTTTCCTGCCGGATGCTGCGCGCCAGCATATCGCCGCGCCGGTTTTCCTGCTGCTGCCAGGCGATGACGCCGCAGAAAGAAGCCGCCACCAGGATAGTGGGCAGCATCATGATACGCCTTCGGATAGTATTCATCTCTTCCCCGCAGCCTGTGCCTGTCCTCCTGGCGCTATCCAGACGCGGCCTGATGGCGCGGCACACCGTCGAGGCGCAAGAGGCATTTACTGAGCTTTACCAGGTCTTTCCATAAAATGCCGCGCAAGCGGGAAAACATTGGCAGAAAGGCGCAGCGAGATCGTCTGCTGTCGGAAAATGCGCCGCCGGAAGCGCGATTGCCGGAAGGAAATTCGAGCCGGCAGCCCTAAATGGGTGTTGGCAGCTTCGTGCCCGACGGCCACTTTCCCGGTTTCGCGGCACGGTAGTTGGCGTGCGTTCCTGAGGCGTGACTCCGGCGCTCTGCGGAGAAGCGAAACGCGCTCAGGAGTGTAATCAGGCAGGACATAAGGAGGAGGCAGGATGCGGCTGAGTTGTTGCGCATATTCCTATCGGCAGGCATTGCAAAGCGGGCAGATGACGCTGCCCGATTTTCT
>DASRGZ010000218.1:0-46296 GCA_035650735.1 Chthonomonadaceae bacterium | reverse complement strand
AAGAGGGAACAAGAGAAAGGGAAAGGGGAAAATGCCCTACATCCTACACCCTACACCCTACACCCTCTCTTCAAGGACGTGACCGCGAAGGCGGGCGTGGGCGATACCGACCAGGGCGCGCGCTACGCGACCAGCGCGGCCTTCGGCGACTACGACAACGACGGCAGACTCGATCTCTACATCTGCCACTATGCGCCCTGGAAACCGGAAACCAACACACCCTGCCACACGGCGCGCGGCCAGACGGAGTACTGCACGCCGGATGTGCTCGACCCGGATACGCACCGCCTCTACCACAATAACGGCGACGGCACCTTTACGGACGTGACGCAGCAGAGCGGCATCGGCAAGCTGAAAGGGCACGGCCTCGGCGTTGCCTGGCTGGACTATGACAACGATGGGCGCGAGGACATCTACGTTAGCAACGACATGGGAGTGCAGTTCCTCTGGCATAACGACGGCAACGGCAAGTTCTCCAACCGCTCCGAGCTAGCAGGCTGCGCCTTCGACAACGAAGGGCGCCCTCTTGCCGGGATGGGCATCGGCCTGGGAGACTACAGCAACTCCGGGCACGAAAGCCTGTTCGTCACCAACTTCTCGCTCCAGCCCAACACGCTCTACCACAACCAGGGCAATGGGCAGTTTCGCGATGTCAGCATGGAGGCGAACCTGGCGCTGCCGCACATGAAGTTTCTCGCCTTCGGCTGTGACTTTCTCGATTACGACCGCGACGGTTGGAAAGACCTCATTGTGGCGAACGGCCACGTCGTTCTCAGCGTCGCGGAAACCTCGGAGGGCGTCACCTACAAAGAGCGCAAGCAGTTGTTCCACAACGACGGCAACGGACGGTTCACCGAAATCGTGGAGAACCTGGGCGACCTGGGAACACCTACCGTCTCGCGCGGGCTGGCGAGCGGCGACTACGACAACGACGGGCGGGTGGATTTCCTGGTCAATAACCAGAACGGTCCGGCGCAGCTATTCCACAACGAAGTCGCCAACGGCAATCACTGGGTCGCGTTCAAGACCATCGGCACCAAGAGCAACCGGGACGGCTACCACGCGAAAATTACTGTCACCTGCGGCGGCAAGCGCTGCTACTTTAGCGAGGTCCACAGCAGCAGCAGCTACGCCTCCCACAGCGATTCGCGGGTCTTTTTTGGGCTTGGCGGCGCGGCCTCTATCGAGCGGGTCGAGATTCGCTGGCCCAGCGGCACGAAGGACGTTCTCAACAAGGTCGCGCCCGACGCCTTCTACATCCTCACCGAAGGCAAAGGCATCACGGGCACCCAGCTACAAAGAAAGCGTCCGTAAAATAACCGCATTCCGGCTGGGTCTCTGTCCTTGCTGAGCCTGGAGAACAGTTTGTCTCTGGCTATTGGCGGGCATGCTGCGGCGCAGATGGGGGCGCATAGGCGACCGCCAGGTGCGGAGTTTCGAGGCGCATTCCGCCAGCACAGCGGGACATCAGGCAACTCTCCAGCATCCCGCTCACCAGCAGGGTCCGCTCCGCCGGATAGGGCGCGCGGCCCGTCTGCCACATCGCCTCGATTTTGGCGACCAGGCACGCCGAGTAGGTAACGTTGGGATTGGGGGGCAGGAAGAACTGCGTGCAGACCGGATCGGGCTGGCCTTGCCGCCGCCCGGCGAAGCAGTAGTCTTTGACGGCCCCGTTGAGCATCAGCAAGGTCGCCCGGAAGCCGTCGTGGTACTCGATGCAGTAGGCGGCAGGTTTCTCCACCAGTCGGCGCAGTTGGCCGCTGCCGATCAAGTCCTGCGTCCGGCCGTCTTCTTCCGAGAGGCCGCGGGGCGTATCGCTGCGCGAAAGCGCCGCCTCCAGAAGCTCCCACGACCACCGGCCCGCGTCGCCCGCCCGCCAGACCGCGTCGCCGTCGAGCAGCTGGACGGCGCGGACACCCGTCTCTCCGCCGTGCCGCCGCTCAACCATGCACTGCATTGCCTCCAGAGCGTGATAGTCCATCGCGTCCGAGCCGCCCACCCCGACCATCAGTGCGTCCTCCAGCCCGCAGCCCAGCGGCAGCTCGACATCGGGAAGCCGCCAGGTCACCGGCAGCGAGGACCCAGCGAGCAGGGGAAAATCCAGCCGCCGGGTGTCCTCCACCATCTCCTTCGCTTTGAGGAAGCTGTACGAGAGATGCTTGTCGTTGAAGACAGGCACGGCGCGACCTTCCTCCTCGAAGACCCGGACACACTCCTTGAAGAACTCATAGCGCGGGTAGAGTTTCTGTCCCAGGTCATTCACCGGATAGTCGCCATGCTCGCCGATGATCAGCACCGCATCCACGGCCAGATCGCTCCCGCCGCAGCGCAGCGCCTCGGCGACGGTCGGATAGACACCGAAGCCGAACTCGCGCGCCCGGTCGGTGCTCTGGTCTCCTTCGGGATGCTGATCTACGTAGAGCGAGACGATCCGCGCGTTCGGGCGATGCCAGCGTCCGGCGTGCGGATAGCCGACCAGAAACCGGTCGCTGAAGTGCTGCGCATGGGACCGGTATCTGTAAATCGTCGTGATGACGGCGATTCGAACGGGGGCGTCCATCTCAGGACCTCCAGAAAGTCGAATGGGGGGTCGGCTGGTAGGCAATCGCCAGATGCGGCGTCTCCAGTCGCTTCTGCTCCTGGAACAGGCTCTCCACCCCGGCCTCCGTCAGCCCCGTCGTCAACAGCGTTCGCTCCACCGGATAGGGTTCTTCCCCGGTCAGGAACATCTGCTCTGTATGGTTCACCAGCGGCGAGAAAAAGTTGGCGAGCGTCGTGCGCGCGGGCGGCATCGGCAGATACATCTGAGTCGAAAGCGGCTCGTCCCGGTCGTCGAGCCGGGCGGCGAAGGTGAAGTCCTGCACCAGCCCGTTCATCAGGAATATAGTTGACCGCAAACCGTCGTGGTGTTCATAGTGGTAGGCAACCGGGTCCTTGACCAGCGTCTTGAGCTCGTCGTCGTTGGGGAAGAGATGGTTGAAACCCGCCCGTGCCGGGGTCAGCGTGAAGCTGCGGCACAGCGCCGCCTCGAACAGTTCTTTCGACCAGACTCCGGCGTGGTGGGCTTGCCAGACGGCGTCGCCGCGATACGCCTGTAGCCAGCGTACCCCGCTCTCGCCGCCCTGACGCCGCTCGACCATGCACTGCAACGTCTCCAACGCATGGAAGTCGTAGCTATCCACCCCGCCATAGCCTATACACACCGCCTCGGAAACCCGCGCGCCCAATGGCATATCCAGCGAGGGCGTCCGCCACGTCACCGGCAGCGAGGAACCCGCCATAAACGCGAACCCCATCGTCCGGGCGGTGTCATACATTGCCTTCGACCACTCCCACTTCCAGGAGAGGTGCTTGTCGTTGAAGATTGGAGCGGTCTTCCCACTGAGTCGGTAGACGGCGACGATCTGCTGGAAGAGCTCGTAGCGCGGGTAGAGGGTCTGGCCCTTCTCGTTGCGGGGATAGTCGCCATGCTCGCCGATGAGCAGGACGCCATCTATCGCCAGATCGTTTCCGCCCAGCGTCAGGGCGTCTGCGACCGTCGGGTAGATCGTCATCTCTGGAAACCGGGAAGCGCGCTCTCGGCTCAGGTCGTTGTCTTTCACCTGATCCACATAGAGCGAGACCAGATCCATCGGCGGACGATGGTGGCGCCCGTTCCAGCCGTAACCTTCCAGGAAACGGTCTATGAAGTGCTGGGCGTGCGCGTATTTGTGGACGATGGTGGCGATGCAGGCGATCTTCGGGCGTGCAGTCGTCATCGGGAGGCTCCTTGTACGGCGGCAAAAACTTTAGAAGTCCTTCTCCCAGACATAGCCCTCTCCTCTCCGGCGAATGTGGCCCCAGCCGGGAAACGGATGATGGGCATAGACGAGCGTCGCGTCCTCCGCGACTGCCGCCGCGCACAGCCGATCCCGCGACCGGCGCATGGCGGCTTGCTCCCGCCCCGGAGAAACCCAATCAGGATGCTCGACCTCGCAGGTATGGTGGAACAGGTCGCTCAGGAAGTAGAAGGTGGCGCCCTGGGACTGGACGCGCACGATACTGTGGCCGGGCGTCTCTCCGGGCGCAGGGATCATCGTGATCCCCGGCACGACCGTCGTTTCTGTATCCACCAGTTCCAGCAAGCCTGCCTGCTCCACAGCGCCCAGGCGCAGCGAGAACTCTGAATTGGGCTGAAGGCGTTCCGCGTTCTCCTCCCAGTCCCGCCTTCCCATCATGTGCCGGGCATGGGGAAACTGAAGCGTAACCTGCCCCTGCGCCCCCAAACGGGCAACCCCTGCGTAGTGGTCGTGGTGCGTGTGGGTGATGAGGACATGCGTGACCTGTTCCGGCTGGATGCCGATGGCGGCCAGCCAGGCATGGAGGCCCGGCGTGCGCTGAAGACCTTTCCATTCGGCGGCGCGCTGGCGCTCCCAGGGGGAAGAAGGCTCCTCAAAACCAGGATCGATCAGGATAATCGCGTCACCGAGCCGGACGCAGACCATCATAAAATCGAGGGGAATCACGCCTTCAGAATCGGCTTCGGGCATCGCGCGCCGCCACTGGTCTTCGGGGGCTTGAAGCTGAGGCGCCCAGGGCGCGTAAGCCTCGCAGATGACAGTGATGGTCGCTTCCCCGATCTGGCGGGATTGCGTGTAGGTTTCTAACGGGAGGTTTCCCGAAGGGGTTGGTTGCATAAAAGGAGGCCTCCTTTCGCCTGCGTTGTGCGGTGAGCCGCAGCACCAGGAGATGGAATGCCTCCGGGTTCAACAGATGCCCTGGGATTTCCTGCCTGCCAAGCAGGCTAGAAAGAGAGGACAAGCGGAGAAGCTTGTGGAAATCTGCGGCACGGGACAATCACCCCAATCCCATGCTACGGGTGCGGTAAGGAGTACCGACATGAGATCGCTTCGCGTTAGTACGGATGGACATACCTTCATTGACGGGGAGGGAAAGCCTTTCTTCTGGCTGGGCGACACCCAGTGGGAGCTCTTCCGGCGCTACAGTCTCGAAGAGGCCCGAACCATTCTGGAGAAGCGCCGAAGGCAGGGCTTTACAGTGTTTCAGGTCATGCTGACAGGCGTGGGTGACGGCACGCAAGCGAATCTGGAGGGAGAGACCCCCTGGATTGCGGACGATCCCGCTGCTCCCAATGAGGCGTATTTCCGGCGTGCCGATCCCATTGTTGTCGAAATCGCCCGGCAGGTGGGGATGGTTCTGGTGATCGGCGTCTTCCACCAATTGCAGCGCGATCATATCACGACGGCGAATGCGCGCGACTATGCCCGGTGGGTCGCACAGCGCTATCAGGAAGCGCCGCACATTGTCTGGAGCATGTACCCGGCAGCGAAACCGGAGTATCTTCCTGTCCTGCGTGAGCTGGCCGCCGGGCTGCGGGAAGGCGATAGGGAACGCCGGCTGATCACGGTCCATCCCGATCCCTCCCCGGCATCGTCGAGCTTCATTCATGAGGAACCCTGGCTGGACTTCCATTCGATTCAGACGTATAAACACGTCGAGTTGATCGCTCCGATGGTAGCCAACGATTACGCCCTGACACCAACAAAACCCGTCGTGATGGCCGAGGGGGCGTATGAAGCGGGAACCGAGTATGGTTTCGAGGTAACGCCTCTCTGGGTGCGGAGGCAGGCGTATTATTCCTATCTGTGCGGCGCCAGCCACACCTACGGCCATAACGACCTCTGGCGCGTGCTTCCCACCTGGCTTGAGGCATTGGATGCCGAAGGGGCCCGGCAGATGGGCGTTCTCAAACAGGTCTTTCTGGAGCGAAAGGAGTGGTGGTCTCTCGTGCCGGATTCGACTATCCTGGTGGAAGGCGGCGCCACGCAGGGACCTGTCTTGAACCTGGCGGCACGGCACGCGGCGGGGAAATGGATTATGGTCTACCTGGGCGCACAAGCCTCCTTTGCGGTAGATACGAAGCACATTGCCGGGGCGGAACGTGCGACTGCGTTCTGGACGGACCCCCGCAACGGCCATTCGAGTCCGATTGGAGACGTTCCCACCGGCGGCGTTCTGCGCTTCACGACGCCCGAAGGCTGGGAGGATGCCCTGCTCATCGTGGAGGCCGCAGGCGAATAGGCGCTGGCCCCGTTCTATCAGGGAGGGGATGCTATGAAATATCTCAGACAGAGAGCGCTCAACGGCGAAGTCCTGGCAGGAACATGGCTCAACCTGGGATCGAGCCTGACGGCGGAGATGGCGGGACGGGCCGGCTTCGACTGGGCCTTGATAGACCTGGAACACGGCGCGGGCGATCAGGAGAGCCTGCTGCATCAGTTGCAGGCGCTGGAGGCCACTCCTACGGCGGGCATCGTGCGGATTGCCTGGAATGAGGCTCCACGCTTCAAGCGCGCGCTGGATTTGGGGCCGAGCGGGATCATGGTGCCCTATGTCAGCACCGCCGCCGAGGCCGGACAGGCGGCAGCGGCGATGCGCTACCCACCGCAGGGCGTGCGCGGCGTCGCGCGCTCTCCCCGCGCCTCCGGGTTCGGCCAGGAGTTTGACGCCTACTTTGCCGAGGCCAATGCCGGCCTGCTCACGGTTGTGCAGATAGAGACGGCGGAGGCCGTTGAGAATGCGGAGGAGATCGCGCGTGTGGAGGGCGTGGATGTGCTCTTTATCGGGCCGTTGGATTTGAGCGTGAGTCTAGGGATTCCACAACAGGTTACGCATCCCCACTTTCGCGCGGCGGTGAACCGGGTCGTGGCCGCCTGTCGTCAGGCGGGCAAAGCGGCGGGCATCCTGCTCCCCGACTGTCGAGCAGATCGCTCCGACGGTCGCGGACGGCTTGACCTTCATTGCGGTCGGCTCGGATGGAGGGTTGGTAGCGAGCGGTATGCGGAACATCGCGGCGGCCTTTGCAAGCGTTCGCGCCAAGCCCTAATGGCGACCTCTTCACCGGCAGCCTATGAAACTGGCGTTCTACACTTACAGTTATACAGACCGTCTCCGTCTCCCGGTTGCCGACTGTCTCGCGCGCATTGCGCAGGCGGGCTACGCGGGCGTGGATGAGTCGGGAACGTTCGGCGCGTCGGAGGACCCACGTTCGGTTACACCTAAGCGCCGAGGGCTTCTCCGCGACACCGCGCAGCAACAGGGGCTATCGGTGGAAGCCGTTGTCACGCACGCCGAGTTGACGACCACGCTTGCGCGCCGCCAGCCGCTCGACCTTTCGGGCACGATAGACCTGGCAGCGGATCTCGGCGCCAGCGTGGTGACCTTTCACATGGGCGGCCCCGTGCCGGATTGCGCGGACGAAGACCTATGGCGCAGTGTGGTGGAGGTAATCCGGGCCGCCGTGCGCGCCGCCTCCGCCCGCAACATCGCGCTGGCCGTGGACGGCATCTGGCCGAGTTGGATGGTCAACAGCCCGGAGACGTTGCAGAGGCTCTTTGACGATGTGGGCGAGGACAACTTCGGCGTCAATTTCGATCCGTCTTACCTGACGCTCATGGGCATTGATCCGGTGTCCTTCGTCCGGCGTTTCGCCTCGCAAATACGGCACGCCCACCTTAAGGACCATGTAGGTAGGTATCCGAAGTGGGAGCATCGCGTTCCCGGAGAGGGCGAGATGGACTACGTGCGGGTCTTCGCCGCGCTGGCAGAGGCGAAGTTCACCGGTTCAATGGCGGTCGAGTGTTTCACGGACATGCCGTTTGAGGAGGCGTGCGACCGAGGCTATGCTGCAATGATCGCCGCGATGCGCCGGGCGGGCGCTTAGCACTACAGGACTTCAATCGGGTACGTGGTCATCCAGAGGTCGATCTGCCGGAACCGGGCTTTTGCACGCTCCTTGAATTCCAGAATAACTGACGGCTCTCTGGAACGTCCAGGGCGTCCACGAACACCCGGATCAATTCATCGCGGAAGAGTTGATCCTCGTGACGCCACAGGCCGTGAATGGTCTGAGGCTCGGACGAGATAGCGCCGAAGCGTTCTTCCAATTCTAGCAGCGTATCGGCAATCAACTCGTCCGGGGCAAGCTGACCGGCGTTAAACCTTCGCGGCAGGAGGATTTCGAACCGCCGAAATGAGGCGCTCATAAGTAGCCGGTCCCTCGACGGCGAAGGGGATACCCTCCGTCGCTAGATATGCCAGAGCGATTTCCGGCACGGCCATTTCCCCACTCGCCCAACCCTTGAACGAGAAACGGCCTGCCAGAAATCCCAGGGCGCGACGCTTCGACTCGGCGTCGGGAAAGCGAATGATAATCATGGGCCTATCCTGTCAGCGGGCTTCTTCGTCTCAACGGGCTTCTTCGTCGGTCTCGTCGTACTGAGAGGCTCTCCATTCCCGGCCTGGGCGAATCGCTTCCTCTATAGAGTGGATCGTCCGCAAAGGTGCCGACAATGGCCTGCCAACCGCGCTTTTGTTGGGTCGGGTTTTGCGGTAAACGCTCCTCAATCAGGCGTTGCAGTGCATCCAGACGGGTTTCTAATATCATCAGCCGTTCTTCCAGGGTTCCGGCTGCCATCAAAGCGTTCCTCCTTCATGCTGGCTATGCCCATTATAGCCTAGCCAGCAAGCGGGAGCGTTGGGCGATTTAGAGGCGAATAGATTTGCTGGCTATTCTCAGAGTAGGGGAGGAGGGGACGATGATCAACATCAATACACCAATGGCCCCGCCGACCTGGGCTTTGCGGGAACGGGAGCTGTTGCAGGAAAACACAGCGGCTTGCCGTGAGTTCTTTGCCAAGTATTTCGATGAGCGTGGGTTTTTGCGCTGCGTGGAGCGCTGGGGCGGCAACGACGGCCCTGATGACGCCATGGAGAGTTGTATGGACTGGCCCATTCTGCACGCGCTCGGCGCGGAGGATGTCGTGCTGGAGATGGTCAACCGCGCCTGGGAGGGCCATCTGCAACAGTACACGCTCGCAAGGACGAAGGAAGTGCCGTTCGCCCGCGAGGGAATGTATCACAAGGAATTCCCCGTCATGTTCGACTGGCTGCATAATGGCGAGGGATTGGCCGTGTTCAACCTGATGGCGCTGTCCGACCCGCACAATCCCGCGACGCAGCAGCGGATTCGACGCTACGCAGGGTTTTACCTGAACGAAGACCCGGACGCTCCCAACTACGATACGAAACTCAAAATCATCCGCAGCCTCTTCAACGGCAGTCGCGGCCCGCTGCTGCGCCCGGCGACGGCATTGGACTGGGCAGGCGACCCCATTGAAGTGGGCAGCCGGTTCATGCCCCGGCATGGGGAGCGAAACTATGAAGAGATGCTGGCCCACTTCAAAGACTATAACGATATCGTCGGGGACCATCCATCGAACCTGGCAGCAACGACGCTCGCTCTGAATGCGTACATGTTGGCCCACGAGCTCAAGTATAAGCAATGGCTGCTGGAGTATGTGGATGCCTGGGTGGAACGCACCCGCGCCAACGGGGGAGTCATCCCCAGCAAGATCGGCTTGGATGGCAAGATCGGCGGCCCCTCCAGTAAGTGGTATGCCGGCGTTTACGGCTGGGGCTTCTCGGTCATCGTGCCGCAGACCGGTGAGCTGGTCTATCGCACCACCACGCATCTGGGCCTGCTCGGATTTGTCAATGCGTTCCTGCTCACCGGCGACGAGAAGTACCTCGATGTATGGCGCAACATGATGGACACGATCAACGCGCAGGGCAAAGCCGTCAACGGCATCATGATGTACCCGCACAACTACGGCGACGAGGGCTGGGCTAACTTCCAGCCTTATCCTTACGTACACGGCGCCTGGGAGCTGTGGCATGGGACGATGAAACCCGAAGATCGGGAGCGACTGCCCGGAAGCGACTGGCTGGCCTACCTTGATGGCAAAAACCCGGGCTACCCGGAGCAGGCGTTACAGGCGGACCTGGAGAGAATTCGCCAACGCCTTGACGGCATGAGAGCCGATCCGACTACGCCGGATACGCGCCTGTCGGATGATCCGATGGTCTACAATCCCTGTTCGGTCTCTTCGCTTATTCACCTGATGCTAGGCGGCATTCGTCCCCTTTACTGGGGAGGCGTCCTGCACTGCCGTGTTCGCTACTTTGACCCCGAGCGCCGCCGGGCCGGCATTCCTGAAGATGTCGCCGCCCTGGTGGAAAAACTCTCCGCCGACACGACGGTTCTGAGCTTGGTCAACGTTAACCAGGTCGAACCCCGCGCTGTGATCCTCCAGGCAGGCGGCTACGGGGAGCATCAGTTCACCCAGGTTGTGCATCACGGTCACGAGATTGGCGTGGATGCGCCCTATCTGACCGTGAGGCTGGAGCCGGGTGCGGGGGAACAATTGGTGCTGGAAATGCAGCGCTATGCCCATCAGCCGACGTTGGCTCACCCGTGGGATCGCATCGGGTAGAAAAGGACGTTGCAACGTCAAGGTTTCTGTTGGGCAGGCTGACGGGTGGATCGTGGGATCGCATCGGATAGAAAGGGACGTTGCAACCGTATAACATGGACACTGAGACCTGAATACTAGCGGGGAACCGGCGATGTGGAACCGTTTCAAACGGCCCAACAACCATATATTTCCACCCACCCTGCTGGCGCCGGTCGAGGAGACACGCAGATAGCAAACAAACTGGATAGAGCGGAGCAATTGCAACAGCAGGTGCTAAAATTTGGTGACCAGGGCAACTATAGGGAAGCCTTGCCTCTGCTGCATCAGGTGATAACTCTTACCGAGAGTGTGCAAAGAGGAGCTGATCAGTCCCTGCTAGACTGGGATAACCCTGAGAGTGCGACAATAGAGACGATAGAGGAGTATAGGGCCCTATCAGAACGCTGTCGGACTCTGCGGAAAAATGTAGGGGAGCGTTTAGAACAGATACGGTTGCTCCTGGAGCAGAGGCCGGAGTCGACCGATCTCGTAGAGTGTCTGCATAGCCTGGCAGAACTGTATCGTACGGAACATCAGTATGCAAAGGCCTTGCCGCTCTATCAGCGCACTCTGGCGACATGGGAACAGGTCCTGGCCCCGGAGCATCCCGACATAGTCCAGAGTCTGACGCATGTGGCCTACCTGCTCCGTACCCAGGATAGACACGCCGAAGCCCAACCGCTGCTGGAGCGTGTTCTGCCAATCCAGGAGAAACAGTTGGGACCGGAGCATCCTGAGGTAGCGGAAACTCTGAGTTCTCTGGCCTCTGTGTATTCTCGGCGGGGGGAACAGGCGAAAGCCGTAGCCTTCTATGAGCGTGCGCTGGCAATAGCGGGAACATGTCCTTGGGCCAGATGATGCTCGTACAACCAATATCGTCAGCAATCTGGCATATGCGTATCAGATGCAAGGGGAGTATGCGAAGGCGTTGCCTTTGTATGAGTGATTTTTGGTCGCCCTGGAGGCCCATATCGCTCGGGTAGATAAGCAAATGGCGCAGATAGGCCGTCCAAGAGAGGGAGAGCATCCGCTCGTGGCACTCTACCGCAAGAAACCGAGACCTCTGTCTCGCTAAGATGCAGCGAACCAACTGAGCAGCCCGTTAAGTACCGCCGGTGCGCGGTACGGAAGTTCAAATTCGTGCCGTTCCACCAAACCGCCGGTGCGCCTGCACGTGCCTGGGCATCCTCTGCGGGGAGAACCGTGTGGCAGAGATGCGGGCAGCCAGACCGCCGGGACGCAGTCCTTGTTTATTCATTCCAGCAGGAGACGCCCGGCGGCGCGCACGGCCACCAACTGGCAAGGCAAGCAGTAGTCCGCCATCGGACGTCCAGGCGGGAAAGAGACTTGCTCGTAGGCGGTGAGATGGTCTTCGGCCTGATGACAGGCAATGTGCCCCCACAGGCTCAGGCGATAATCTGCCATCCGGCCCAGGTGCCAAAGGCCGTCGAGGTACTCCATCAGAGGCCAGTCGTCCAGATGGTTCATAAAGCGGGTCGTGCCGCAGAACTGCCCGCCGCCGGTCAGCCGGGCGTTGACGATCCGTTCCATCCAGCGCCGGGGAAGCACGCCGCTGGAGAGAAGCTCCGGCCAGTACCGATAGTTGGTGTAACTGCCAAGACGGTTAGCGGTGACGCGGCCCTGCGGGCGTGCCCAGTAGCCTTCCCGATCCTCTTCCACCATCGGGCGCAGCCACCAGTCTTGCGGGTTCTGCGGCCAGACCTGTTCCAGCGCGTCCAGCAGGAGTTGGCGCAGAGAGGAGGCGTCCTGCCGGGCGCCCCTGGCCCTATGAATCTGCCCTCTCTGTTCGCTGAGAAAGGCGAAATCCTCCAGCCCGCGCACGGCCCAGGCGCTGTTGTGGAAGTAGGTGGCGGTCTGTTGTCGTTCGTCGGCCTCCGGCACGCCCGGTATCAGCCCGATCCGACCCTCGCGGCGCATCTGCTGTTGCAGGTATTCGGCAAGCCGTACCAACGGGTTCCGGTGCGTTTGCAGCCATATCTGCGAACCGCCGCGCTCCCATAGCCGCCGTGTGGTGGTCAGCAGCTGCCCGTACTCGCTGACCGACGGCCCATAATAGGCAAGGGTCCCCTCCGCGCGCACGAAATGGGTCAGCCAGTAGGCCAGGAGACGTTCCGCACGCTGCACCTGCCCCCACAGCGTCAGCGCGTCCACGGCGGCAATGATGGTCGGCGGAAAGCCGTCGTGCTCTGGGCCGGCGTAGGCGCCGACGCCGTACTTGGGATGGTCGCCCTGAAACGTCGCTTCGATGTGCGCCAGCCCAACACGCACGGCCCTTTCCAGCAACGGATGCGCAAAGCGTGCCTCGCGCGGCAGCGCGATCTGCTCTGCCCTGCGTGCCATCTGGCCGGGATCGAAGGCCGGTTCGCCGCGCAGCGGCGCCACGACCTGCTGTATTCGCTCCGACAGTTCCTCCCCGGCTGCCATCAGTGTCTCCCGGAGCGGATCGTCTAAAGAGGCTAACCAGGCTTCCCCTTGGTTTTCCATGTCGTCCCTATTTTGCGCTTAGAGTGTCTAACAAACCCGCTCTCCCTCTGCCTTGCAGGGAGAGGGCCGGGGTGAGGGGAGAGCCTGACAGCCAGGGTTTGTTAGGAGCTCTTAAGGTCCCTCTGCCCAACAGTACGTCCTGACGTCAAGCGATCCCTGCAAATCGGTTGAGGCCGACAACACGGGGAACAGGAACGCTCTTCTGCCTGTATTTTTGCTTGATAACCAGCGTATCGGTAATCCCTCCCAACGGTGTTGACGTATCTCCTCAGCAGCAGGCTGCGTGAGATTGATCCACACGGCTGGGAGTGTCTACCAGCGTATCGGTCGAGCCAAGAAACCGGATCACACGCCCGTCACGATCCAACAAACGCCACGTTCTCTCCTAGCAAACCACTTCCGAAGCGCCTGGAGCCCCAGGCGCTCTGGCATCCGAAAGATACCCGATGCGACCTGTCCTTGCCCTTCTTGCCGCCCTCTTTGCCGTCTTCGCGCTTCTTCTGTCCCAGGAGCGCACGCGCGCCACCTCATGCCACACCCGCGCTTCCCATCTGGGGGCCATCGCCGTCGGCCTGGGTCAGGGAATGCACATGGCCGACTTCCTCAAGGAGTATCCGGGCTGCCGCACGGCCATCTTGGCCTACCTCAAGCTCGACAGCAGTCCCGCCGAGGTCGAAGGAATCCTCACCTGCCTGCGCACCCAGGCGGCCCTGCAAGCGGGTCTGGGCCGTCCCTTCTGGCCCCAGATTGCTCTGGAGACCCGCCACCTCAACCTGGCCGGCTTCGTACGAGAGCTTCAACGCCCAGGCAGCCGGGTAGAGCGCAATGTGCGTCTGCTGGCCCGAGAGATCGCCCGATATCGAGAGCAACCGAAATGGTTCTTCCTGCGCCCCTTTTCGGAGATGAACGACGCCACCGCAGACGCGCCCTGGGAGTTGGGCCATCCCACCCGGGCCAACACGCCCCGCGATCTGGCCCTGGCCTGGATCCGTCTGCGCCAGGCCTTTGACCGGGAAGGGGCCACCAACGCCCTCTTTGTCTTCAGCCCGCTGGCCGCCTGGGGCGTGCACCGCCAGAGCCAGGTTTTAGAAGCGCTCAACCGCATCCCGGTGGGCCTCATCGATGCCTTCGGCCTCAACCTCTATTCGCGGCCCCGCCGCGCCTATGGCGGCAGGTCGGCCCAGCCTATCTCGTTTGCCGAGTTAGCCCAGCCCTGGATAACGCTGTTGGCCCACTCCAAGCAGAAAGGGCTTCCCCTGGCGGTGACGGAAATGGGTGTCTCCAGCCAAGCTTCGGATGGGCAACGAGCCCAATGGCTGCGCGCGGCCTTTGCGTTTGCACGCTCGCACGGTTTCGTGCTGGTCACCTATTTCAACTACACCCACCGCTATTGGCAGATTGACCCCCACACCCAGGCGGGCGCGGTCTTGCGGACTGAGCTTAACACCGACTGAACGGGCGGGCAGGGAGACCCAAGTCTAGTGCCCGCTGCGGAGCCGGCTCCGCAGCGGGCAATTGTCGTCCGCCATTGGTTTCTATCGGCGCTTGTGGGTCGGACCGCCGTGGTTGAAGGAAAAGGCGCTGGCAGCCGTCAATTACGCAGCGCCCTGCCCCGCCAGGTAAGCGGCTGTCTTGGCCAGTTGGGTCGAGAAGCCCATCTCGTTGTCGTACCAGGCCGCCACCGAGAGCATCACGCCCTCTTGCACCTGGATCAGAGGCAGATCCACCAGGGAGGAGTGCGGGTCGCCGACAATGCGCGCCGAGCTCCATTCCTCCTCCAGCACCGCCATCACGCCCTTCAGAGGCGTCATCGCGGCTGCCTGGCGGAAGGCGTCCTGGACCTCCTCCGGGGTCACGGGGCGCTCGGTGATCAGGTTGACCTCGGCGATGCTGCCGGTGCGGGTAGGCACCCGATACGCCTTGCCGGTGACCTTCAAGTCCGGCCAGATGAACTGCAACGCCCTGGCAGCGCCGGAGGAGGAGGGAATGATGTTCTCGGCCGCCGCCCAGGAGTCCCGACGGTCTTTCATCGGCTGGTCGGTCAGCGACTGGGAGTTGGTGTAGGCATGGACGGTGGAGAAGAGGCCATACTGGAGGCCATAGTGCTCCCGCACGACCTTGATGAGGGGGGCCAGGGCGTTGGTGGTGCAGCTGGCCATGCTGATGATCCGGTGGCGCTGGGGGTCAAACTGCTCCAGGTTGATGCCCGGAAGCAGCACCGCGTCGCAATCCTGCAAGGTCTTGCTCGGGGCGCTGATCAGGACCCGCTTGGCGCCCCGGTCCAGGTGGGCCTGCGCTCCGGCTCGCGTGGTGGCCCTGCCGGTGCAATCCACCACCAGCTCGACGTCGAGCGAGCTCCAGTCGGGGAGCGCCGACTGCACATTGTAGTAGGGGATCTGGCGCCCGCCGATAAGGAAGCCCTGGTCCGTCGCCTGCACCTCTTCGAGCCAGCGACCGTAGTTGGTGTCCACCTCAAATAAGGCCGCCAGGGTGGGGATGTCTTTGATGTCGGAGATCGAGACCGGGACGAACCGTTGGTCTCGGAGGGCTGCCCTAAGCAGCGTGCGTCCGATGCGGCCAAAACCGTGTATGGCGATCCGAGCCATGAGATGCCTCCTGTTCCCTTCACATAACCTTTCAAGCCCTTCTGCCGGGCGCTTTCCACAGCGCCCGCGCCGATAATTCCGAATCTTCCTCTATGCTACCTTACGTTGAGGGATCGTCATATCTATCCACGAATGCAGGTATGCTGTTCAAATACATTCTTGACGCACTTCCAGCCGAGGCATATAATGGAGTAGAGAAAGCAGGTAACCCTGCACAAGAAAGGAGACAAGATGGATCTGCGCGTAATTGGAGCGGGCTTGGGTCGGACAGGGACCCATTCCCTGAAGTTGGCCCTGGAACGGCTGCTGGGCGCACCTTGCTACCACATGGTCGAAGTCTTCGCGCATCCCGAGCATGTTTCTGCCTGGCATTCAGCCGCGGAAGGCCGGATGCCCGATTGGCATACGCTGCTGGCCGGCTATGCCGCGGCCGTGGATTGGCCGGCGGGGGCGTTCTGGCCGGAATTGAGCGAAGCGTTCCCCGACGCGCTGGTGGTCCTCTCGGTGCGCGATCCGCAATCCTGGTGGGAGAGCGCCCACAATACCATTTTTCAGGCGATCCCCAGCCGGCCCCCAGATTCGGACTGGCGTAAGATGATTGATGCCATGATGACCAATCGCTTCACGAGCGCGCTTGACGATCCTCAAGCCTGTATCGCTGCCTTTGAGCGCCATAACGCGCGGGTGCGCGAGACCGTTCCTCGCGAACGCCTGCTCGAATGGAATGTTGCTGAGGGCTGGGCGCCCCTCTGCGCGGCGCTAGGCGTTCCCATCCCCGAGGAGCCCTTTCCCCGGACCAACACGCGAGAGGAATGGCTGGCCCGCCGGGCCAGCGTGCTTGACCAGGCTCAGCAGGCGTTCAAGGCCGAACAAGCAGAAAAATGAATGTGGTCAGTCTGGGAGCTTGCGGAAGCGAACGCTGGCCCCCAGACTTTACTCGTAGACAGATAACGCTGGGTAATCCCTCCCAACGGTATTGACGCATCTCCTCAGCAGCAGGCTGCGTGAGATTGATCCACACGGCTGGGAGTGTCTACCTAACGCTGCCCCAGGCCCCTTTTTCCCGGTTCCCTACGCGCGCAGCGCACAGAAATAGCGGTGCTCGCGTCGGCCAGGTCCCCTTTTTTCCGGTTCCTCACCCCTACACATTCCCTTTCAGCCTGCGTTGGCACTTAGCACCTTATGCCCACTCCCTAACATCCCCACCCCTACACATTCCCTTTCAGCGCCAGGCGACAAATCAACTCTGCTTCTGCCAGGCCCTACCCTGTTGCCGAAATGACGCGCTGTCGTCTAATCATTGGAGGCTCCAAAAAGCCATACAAGAACACGCCTGCTCTTCTGCGGGAAGATAAATGCGATTCATGATCTTTTCCTCTATCTATGGAATCCTGGGTAGACACTCCCAGCCGTGTGGATCAATCTCACGCAGCCTGCTGCTGAGGAGATACGTCCACACCGTTGGGAGCGATTACCGGAATCCTGGATGAAAAGGTCTGAATCGCAGCGCACCGGCCTGCTGCCGGCATGCGGCCCTCCCCGCTGCCGCATCCTAATATCAGGCGGGCCGCAAGGAAGCCCGTATCACCACGCGGCAAGAAAACGGTTCCTGCGGCCCAATCGGTTTCTATGACTATGACAACTTCCATCCTTAACCAACGCACCGCCCCTACCGAGTCCGTTCCGATGCAGGACGGCTTCGAGTGGATTGACCTTGAGGAGGTGAAACCGAGCGAAGAGGCGATCCGGATGGCCCCCGGCGATTTCGCGCTCAAGCATCAGATCCTGCCGATGGCGATAGAAGGCAACGTTCTGGTCGTGGCCATCGGCGCGCCCCAATCCCTGGCGGCGGCGGATGAGCTGAGCGTCCTGCTTCAGATGCCCACTAAGGCCGTGCTAGCCTCGCCCGCGCTGGTGCGCGCCAAGATCGAGGAGATATTCCTCGAAAAGATCCTGTCGGGGCTGCCGGGCCATGCCGAGGAGACGACCGCGACGGAGGTGGATGACTCCACCGACCTGGCCGACCTTCAGAAGATGGCCGGCGAGACCGCCGTCGTGCAGATGGTCAATCTCATCTTCGCGCAGGCCGTGCGGGACGCAGCGAGCGACATCCATATCGAGCCGTATGAGCGGGAAGTCAAGGTGCGCTATCGCATTGATGGCATGCTGCGCGACGCCCTAAACCCGCCCAAGCGGATGCACGCGGCCATCGTATCCCGCCTCAAGATCCTCAGCGAGCTGAATATCGCCGAGCGGCGGCTGCCCCAGGACGGACGCATCAAGCTGACCATCGCCGGGCGATCCATTGACGTGCGCCTCAGCATCGTGCCGACGGTCTTTGGCGAGCGCGCCGTCATGCGTATTCTGGATAAGACCACGGCGCTGCTCGGCCTGGAAGAGCTTGGAATGCGGCCTGACACGCTGCAGCGCTACCGACAGATGATTCATGTTCCCTACGGCGTGATCCTGGCGACGGGGCCGACCGGTTCGGGCAAATCCACCTCGCTCTACGCTTCCCTGCAAGAGATATGGTCGCCCACCACCAACATCCTGACCATTGAGGACCCGGTAGAGTACCAGGTTCCCGGCATCAGCCAGATTCAGGTACGGCCCCAGATCGGGCTGACGTTTGCCAGCGGGCTGAGGAGCATTGTGCGGCAGGACCCGGACATCATCATGGTGGGCGAGATTCGCGATCATGAGACGGCGGAGATCGCCATCCATGCCGCGCTGACCGGGCACTTGGTCTTCTCTACGCTCCACACGAACGACGCGCCGGGGGCGGTGACCCGCCTGCTCGATATGGGCGTCGAGCCGTATCTGGTGGCTTCCTCGCTCATCGGAGCCATCGCGCAGCGGCTTGTGCGCCGGGTGTGCGCGTTTTGCAGTGAGCCGGACATGCCCAGCCCGGAGGTGCTGGAAGCGATTGGCCTGACACGCGAGGACTGGTCGGGAGACCCGCCCTTCCGGCGCGGGCGCGGCTGTGATCGCTGCCAGCATACGGGCTTCAAGGGACGGCAGGGCCTCTACGAGCTGTTCCTCGTGGATGAGCCGATTCGCCGCATGACGGTAGACCGCTCCAGTTCTTCCGTCATGAAAGACCACGCGATCCGCACGCAGGGCATGCGGACGCTCTTCGGCGATGGCAAGCTGGCGGTGCTGGAAGGGAAAACGACGCCGGAAGAGGTGCTGCGCGTCTGCCAGAGGGAGGCCGTCTAGCATGGCGCAGCAGACGTTCGCCTACACGGCGCTCGACATGGCCGGGGCGCGCAAGACCGGCGTGATCGAGGCGGAGAGCAGCGAGGCGGCGATAGCCCGGCTTGCCGCCGACGGGCGCTTCGTTCTGGAGATCCAGGAATCGCAGCGTGCCGCCTCCGCTTCCGGCGCGCAGAAGACGGGACGGCGCAAGTCCCCCTCCCGGCAGGAGCTGGCCCTGTTCACCCGACGTCTGGCGGACCTGTCTACTGCGGGCCTGCCGCTAGACCGCGCGCTGCACGTGGTCGCCGAGCAGTCGGAGAGCGCCACCTTGAAGGATATCGCGCTGGAGGCGCTGGCGGACGTGCGCTCCGGAATCCCGGTCAGCCAGGCGCTCGCCAAGCATCCTCGCTATTTTCCGGACGTCTACACGCAGACGCTGCGGGCCGGTGAAGCCAGTGGACAGTTCGGGCAGGTGGCGGGACGTCTGGCCGATTTTCAAGAAAAAGAGGTCGCCCGCCGCAGTCAGATCGTCAGCGCGCTCGTCTATCCGGCCATCCTGTCCACGACGGCGATTCTGGTCGTTATCTTCCTGTTGACCTTCGTGGTCCCGCGCCTCTCCGGCATCTTCCACGACCTGGGAAGCAACCTGCCGATCACGACCGTGATGCTGCTCGGCGGCACCGATTTTCTGACGCGCAACTGGATTCTGGTCGTCGGCGCGGTGGTGGGCAGCTTCATCGGGATACGCTTCTGGTTCTCCACGCCGGCGGGAGCCGAGGCCCGCGACCGTTTTCTGCTCTACGCGCCGATTATCGGGCCGGTCATCACCAAAGCGACCATCTCCCGATTTGCCCGCGTGCTGGGCACGCTGGTCTATGGCGGCGTTTCCATCCTGGAAGCCCTGGAAATCGCGGGGCTTTCGGCAGGCAATCGCGTCTTCCACAAAAGCGCGCAGGCGGTCGAGGAAGAGGTGCGCGCAGGCCGCCCGATTGCCGAAGCGATGGCCGACGCGGGCACGTTCCCGCCCGTGCTGACCCACATGGTCGCCATCGGCGAAGAGACCGGCGACCTTCCGAAAATGCTCGAACGTGTCTCGGACAGCCTGGATTTCGAGGTGGATACCGGGATGCGCCGCCTGGTATCTCTGGTCGAGCCGCTTATCGTTCTCTCGATGGGAACCTTCGTCGGCTTCGTCGTCTTATCCGTGCTTCTTCCGATCTTCCAAGCCCAGGAACTGGTGAAATGAACATGATTCTTCTTTCTCGCAAACGTCGTGCGTTTACGCTGATCGAGCTGCTGGTCGTCATTCTGATTCTAGCGATCCTGGCAGCGTTGATCGTCCCGCGCGTGGTCGGGCGCACCAGCGACGCCAAGCGCGCCAAAGCTGCCAGCGACATCGCCACGCTCAGCAGCCTTCTCCAGCAGTTCCGCATAGACAACGACCGGTTTCCGACAACCGAGGAGGGCCTGAACGCGCTGCGGGTGCAGCCGAGCGATTGCCCCAACTGGCGCGGCCCCTACACGAGCAAGGATATTCCCACCGACCCATGGGGCAACGAGTACGACTACCAGGCGCCCGGCCCGGACGGACAGGACTTCCTGATCATCTCCTACGGGGCGGACGGTGCGCCGGGCGGTGATGGCGACGCCGCAGACATAACCAGCGATTGACGCCATGTGCCGTCTCGTCGTGCCGATCTCTGCCGACTCCGGGCGCGCTGCGCGCCGCGGCTTTACGCTGATCGAAATGGTCGTTATCACGATCGTTTTGATCCTCATGGCTGCCTACATCGTGCCTAACATGGTCGCGCTCACCCGGTCCCGCAGCGTGTATGCGGTGGAAGCGGCGATCCAGCGCGCTCCGGTCGAGGCGCGCAACGAGGCGCGGCGCAGCCAGAGGCCGGTGGCACTCCGCGTGGAGGGCGATGTGCTCGTCCTGGCACGGCTGTCGGAGGCGGGAGACCTACAGGAGTTCAAGCGTATCGCGCTGGGAAACACGATCCAGGTCACGCGCGCGCGTCTGGGCAGCGAGACACGGGACCTGGCTTCGTGGCAGTGGACGGTGTATCCGGATGGATCGGCGGATTCCGGCGGATTGGAGTTCAGCGAGGGAACGGCCATCAAATCGCTCGTGTTGTCGCAGTCCGGGGAGGGACGCTGGAGTGAGGGCGCGCTGCCGGACACGAATGACGACCGATGGCAGGCGGGGGAGCTTGAGCAGCGTGGCTAGGCGCGGCTTTACGTTAATAGAAGTCCTGGTGACGATTCTGCTGGTCAGCGTGGCGCTCGTGGGCGCGATGCACGGGCTGCGCGCCCTGGCTGCCGCCGATATCCGGGCACGCCGGGCCGACCTATTGCAAGCGCTTGCCCAGCAGAAGCTGGAGGAGCTGCGCGCCACCGAAGACCCGCGCACCCTCGACGACAGAGGCGACTTCTCGGAGCAGGGCCACCCGGAGATCACCTGGACGCTGACCGTGCAGCCGAGCGGCGCGGAGAACGTAGACGAAGTGCAGGTGACGGCGACGCAGGGCGACTACTCGCAATCGCTCAAAGAGCTGATCTACGTTCCGCCGCTTGCCGGGAGCGCCGGACAATGACCCGCAGGCGCAGGCACAATCGCGTGGGCCTGACCCTGCTTGAGCTGGTGTTCGCGATGGCGCTGGCGGCGACGCTGACGGTGGCCATCGGATACGCTTTCGTGGCCGGTCTGGACTTACAGCGCACGCAGGCCGTGCGCCGGGCCGCGCAAAACCGGACCGAGGCCATGCAGCAGCGCATTACCCGGATGCTCCAGGGCGCGAAGCTGACGGACACGGCGACGGACACCACGACTTTCTTCGTGGGCGAGGCGACCGGCCAGAGCGATAACGGCGATCTCGGCTGCGACCAGTTGACGTTCACGACTATCGCGCCCGGCGTGCCGATGGCCGCGCAGTTGAGTGGCGACGACTTCGAGACGCAGCACAATGCCTATGGGCCGATAGGCGGCGTGGCGGAGGTCTCTTACAGCACGACTCCGGTAGGCGATGCTGGCGACCAAACGGGATTGTTCGAGCGCATCCAGCGTCCGAGCGACGGCGACCCAACGCAGGGCGGCCTGGAATCGCTGCTCGCGCCTGAAGTGGAGCGCATGGGCTTTCAGTTCTGGGACGGGCTGGAATGGGTGGATACGTGGGATACCCTCAACGACACGCGGCGGCTGCCTGCGGCGGTCAAAGTGAGCTATACCCTGCGGGGCGCACGTGATAACACGGTCAACGTCTTTGTCGTGCCCATTCCGGCCAGCGACGTGACGGCGCAGAACCCGGTGACCATCCAGGGAAGCGCAGGAGGAGCCCCATGAGAAGGCAAGTGGCCCTCACCCCCTGCCCCCTCTCCCACGCTGCGGGAGAGGGGAGAGCAGAAGCCGGGTCACCCCCTTCCCTCGCAGGGAAGGGGGACGGGGGGTTAGGTAAACGGGGAGAGCGGGGATTTATCCTGGTGGAGGCGCTGGTGGTGATCGCGGGCCTGGTCGCGCTGATGGCGATCCTGGCAGCCAACCAGCGCGCCTCCCTGGAGGACATTCAGTCCCGGCTGCGCCGCCGCCGCGCAGAGGCCGCCGTACAGTCGGCGCTGGCGCGGGCGGTGGCGGTTTTGCAGACGGCCAACCCCAACCTCGTCACCTTGCACGACGATTGGGCGCTGCTGGGGGACAACGGCAATCAGGAGTTTGACCTGGGAGACGCGACGTTTCGGCTCCAGATCGTAGATGCAGGGTCGCTTATCAATATCAATCAGGCGACGGCGCAGCAGCTCAGCCTCCTGCCGATCACGCAGGAGATGATAGATTGCCTGCTTGATTGGCGCGAGACGAGTCTCCAGCCCCGGCCCGATGGGGCGAAGGACGACTACTACCTGAACCTCCAGGAGCCATATCACGTCAAACTGGGCCGCCTGACGACCGTCAGCGAGCTGCTGCTCATCAAGAACTGGACGGCCAAGGCGCTCTATGCGCCTTTATCGGATAGCGTCTCTTCCGCGCCCCTGCCCGAAGACGCCGAAGGCAATCCGCTGCCGTTAGCCAGCCTGATCACCGTGGACAACGGCGCGCCGAACACGCGCGCCAACGGACAGCCGCGCTTGAATCTCGGACAGCGCGGAGTCAGTCCGGCGGCCCTCATTCGGTTGGGCCTGACTCCCAACATCGCCGCACAGATCGTGAGCCGCGCGCCCTACCCTTCGTTCAGCGCGCTCCTGTCGCAGCCCGGCCTGAACGGGCAGACGATACGTCTGCTTCTGGATAATGTGACCGTGACGAATGGGAACCGCGTCACCGGAAAACTCAATCTGAATACGGCCTCGCAAGCCGTGCTGCAAACCGTTCCGAACGTGACGCCGGACATCGCCGCCAACATCGTTTCCCGGCAGGCGAGCGGCTTCAATGCCCTGAGCGACCTGACGACCGTGCCGGGAGTCTCCGGCGCGCTTCTGGGACAGATCGCCAATGTCGCTGCCATCGGCAGCGATACCTGGATCGTGCGGGCCTACGGGGAGAGCGGCGGAGTCGGGGTCGCCGTCGAGGCGGAAGTCACCTTGAGCAACGGAGAGGTGCAGATAAAAACATGGGATCGCGTGAATACCGCAGGCCCTCCTGCCTGGTGGGACTGGCAGGAGGAGCCGACTTCAACCATAGATGCGGGGGCCGGCTAAGTGAGTAAGAAAGCCGTTACGTCGCTGCATATCGAGTGGACGCCCGGTTGGGTCCAGGCGATCAACGTCGCCACCGGAGAGTCCGCTTCAGGAATTCGCCTGTCGGATCTGAGCTCCCTGGTGAGCAAGCACCGGCACGCGCTTGTTGGCGTTGGGCGCAACGCCGTGTTTCTGAAAGCGCTGCGCCTGCCCAAGGCGACCCCGGACGACCTGCGGCGGATTCTTAACGTGCAGATCGCCCAGTTCTTTCCGCTGCCGCCACAGCAGCTAGCGTTCGACTTTCTCCAGACGGCGGATCAGACGGGGGAAGGCTGCCTGACCCTCGTCGCGGCCATGCGCGCGGAGGACTTAAAGCAGCTTCGCCGCGACTTGCAACAGGCGGGCCTGACGGCGACGCGCATCCTGCCTATCTCCCTGGGAGCGCCGGTCGTGGCGGCGCGCGCTGGGCGGACCGATGCGCTCGTCCTCGAAAACGCCTCCGGCGGCCTGGCGCTCGACGTGGTGCAGGGCGGCAGCCTCCGCTTCAGCCGACTCGCTCCCAGTGACAGCGATCCCCTATGCGAAGCGCAGCGCACGCTGGCGGCGGCGAGCGCCGGAAGCCTGCCCCTGCTCGCGACGGGGGGCGTGGTCTTGCCGGAGGCGCTGCCGACGCAAGGCTCCGCGTTAATGTTTCTGGACGAAGCGCCGCCGTTCCACTTTGAGTTGGCCGAAGAGCGCGAACGCGAGGCGAAGCAGCGCATTGGCAAAAAAATGCGCCTGGCGGCGCTCATGGTCATCGCGGCGGTCCTGCTCGACGTACTGATCTGGGCGGATCGCAGCGACGAGATGGCGGTCGTGCAGCGCGGACAGGCGACCTGGGCCAGAGAGCTCAGGAAACTGCGCGCTATCCGCACCTCCGAAACGAGCAAGGCGCAGCGAGTTACTACCATGCAGGCGACGCTCGCACGCGCCTTTCAGCCCGCACAGCCGTTAAGCGATCTCGTATCGGTCGTCGGCGACAGCCTTCCGGCGAACACCTGGCTGACGGGGCTGACGGTGGAGCGCGGCAAGACGCTCCAGATTCGCGGCACGGCCCGGACCGCCGAGGATGTCTCGCGCTATGTGCAGGCGCTCAGCGCTACCGCCCGATTCCGCGACGTTAAAATCGTCTTCGCCAATAGCGGCAAGATCGAGAAGACGCCCGTCGTTCAGTTCAATGTGACGGCGACCGGGATCGGCAATCTTCCCCTGCCGACGCCCGCGAAACAGACCGGAAAAGGCGCCAGAAGGCGCGCCAGGCCCGCCGCAGAGCCGGGCGGGACGGCAACGGAACCGAGAACCGAACAGTGATTAACTTTAAGCAGCCGGAAGAGAGAGCGCCGAGCGCGCTCATTCTGCTCTCAATTGTGATCCTGGCGGGCACGCTCGCCTATATGCTCTTCGTTCCGCCGCCCAGCGCGGCGGGACTTGCCAAAGGGCGCGCATTGAGTCGTCAGAAGATAGAAGACGAAATTGCGGCCACCCGGAAGCAGACGCAGCAGGCGCAGAAGCAGGTGGCGGCCAGAATCTGGCGGGGAAACGCCGAAACGATCACCGCCGCCGTGCTGGCAAAGCTGACCGAGCAGGCGAACCGGCAGGCGTTGAAACTGACCGCATTCCGCCCGCAGAGGCCGCAGCAGGTTCCGGGAGTGACCGAACTGCCCTACAGCGTCCAGATTTCCGGGCCGTATCCGGTTGTCCGCGCAATGCTTGAGTTTCTGGATCATCCCGGCAACAAGCTGGTGCTGCGCTCGGTTCAGATCGCCGCGTCCGATGCGGCATCGAGCATGGTGACAGCTACGGTGGGCATCTCGGCCTATACCGAATCGACAGAGCCGACAACGCAACAAAATACCAGAAGGTCCGTACATGGCTAAAATCAGTCGCCCGATTCTCTATATAGCCATTGTGGGAGCTATCGCCTATACGGCGGTGATCCTCACGGAACCGGACACGCCGGCCCGTAAACGCGCGGCCCGCAGCACGAAAACGGCTGTCGTTGAGGCGGGCGGCTTCACGAAAGAGGATTATACCGCCCACTTTGCCCGCTACAGAGCCCAGGGGCGGAACGCGTTCCAGCCGCTCATCGTGCCGCACAAGGCATCCGATAAGGCAAAGCAAGCCGCGCCCAAGAAGACCCCGCTCGTCAACGGAGGGATCGCCTTGAACGGCAAGGACGGCACCTGGACGCTGACGGGAATCAGCGCGCTCGACGGCGTGCAAAGCGCCCTGCTGGAAAACAGCGCGACAAAGGAGATCCAATTCGTGAAAGTAGGCGACGTCTGGAACGGCCTGCGTGTGGCCTCCATCGGGTCGGATGCCGTGGTGTTCGTCAACGCCCAGGGGCAGCAGGCACGCCTGACCTTTCCTGAGATCGCTCCGACGCCTGCGCCGGGCACGGGCGCAGCTGCCCCCAATCCTGCCGTACCGGGGGCTTCGGCGCCTCCCGGCGGCATCCCGACCGCTCCACCACCGCGCGCCCAGAGACAAGGCGGGCCAAGATAATGAAGGCGAAATCAACCATGAACGCACAGCGCTTCTATATTACCCTGGCTGCCACGTTCCTGATGGCAGTCCCTGCCTTCGGGCAGATAGATTTCCCGAATAGCTTGGATCGGGAACCGGAGACGCCGGTGTGGGAACAGTTCAAGCTCAATCCCAACACGCGCATCACGCTCGACTTTCGGAACGCCAGCGTGGACGCCGTTCTGCAAAAGCTCAGCCAGGCAAGCGGCGTGCCGATCATCAAAGACCCCAGCCTCACGAGCGCTATTACCCTCCAGAGCCCGCGCCCGCTATCGCTGACGAACGCGTTCGCGATGCTGAATGCGGCCTTGAATCTGAGGAACTTCGAGCTCATCAAGGAGGGAAATTTCCTTATCATTCGGCCCCGCCCGCAGCGAGGCGCGGGCGGGCGAGGCGGCGGTTTTGCGCCGGGCCAATTTGGAGCGGGCGGCGGACGCCCCTCGCAACTGTTGCTGCGCGTCTATACCATCAAATATGCCAACGCGACGCAGGTGGCCCGCGTCATCAACGACGTATTTGCCGGCATCACCGACGACACGGGGTTTGGCGGCTTCGGCGGTGGCGGTAGCCTGGGCGATGCGGGCAGCGATGGCGGTATCACGCCGGTAGGCCAGTTCGGAGGCGGCGGTGGCGGCTTTGGCGGCGGAGGTCAGGGGCGTGGTCGCGGCGGCGGATTTGGAGGAGGCCGAGGCGGCTTCGGCGGCTTCGGGCGCGGGCGAGGCGGCGCGGCCCAGACCTCCCTGGTGAAAGCCTCCGCCGACGATTTCAGCAATTCGGTGATCGTCAATGCGCCCAGCCGGTTTCACGAGCAGATTGCCCGCATTATCGAGCAGATAGATAAGCAGACGGAGCAGCCGCAGCAATCCCGCGTCTTCAATCTGCGCTATGCCAACGCGAACGACCTCGCTCCTGTGGTGCAAAATGTCCTCGTCAGCAATATGCCGCGTGGGCGCGGCGGTATGGGGATGCAGAACGTGCCCATTGATCAGCGGTTCCAGCAGGCGGCGCGGTTCGGTTCGGCGCAGGCCGCCTTTGGAACGGTCGTGGCGGATGCGCGCACCAACTCCCTGGTCGTGACGGCAACGCCGGAAAACCTGCTGATCGTCCAGCAAGTTATCGAGAAGCTGGACAAGCCCATAGATTATGCCAACAGCACGTTTGTTGTCACCCTGCAAAATGCGCGGGCGGACGTTATCGCGCAGCTTCTCAACCAGTCGTTCAACAGCCGCAACGGGCTGACCAACACGCAGTTGCTGGGCGGTTCGCTGACCAATCCCTCGCAGTACGGCACGCAGCGCCGGAATAACAACTTCAATAATCCCGGCAACAACCGCCCTCCCAGCCTGAACGGAAACAACGGGTTCGGACGTTCGGTGCCGGAGCCGAACGGGGAGCAGACGACCCGCGCCGCCGAGCCGCAGCCACAGGCGAGCGAGGGGGCCGCCACACGCCAGCAAGCCCCCCCCGTCGCCCAGTTAGCCCAGAATCCGAATAATCCCTTCCGCTTCGGCGGCGGAGGGGGCGGCCTGTTCCGTCCTCAGCAGCAGAATATGCCAGCGCTTGGATTCGACAGCGCCACCGGCCAGATCGTTAATATTCGGGACCTCACGGGCCAGGTGCAGGCGGTCCCGGACGTCAATACCAACAGCGTCATCATCGTTACCCCGCCGGAAAATCGGCAGATTATCGAGCGGATCATCGGCCAACTCGACCGGATTCCGGAGCAGGTCATGATCGAGACGCTCATTGTCGAGGCGAGCCTCGATGCCGCCAGTAAGCTCGGCGTCGAATGGAACTTCACCTGGGGGCAATCGGTGGGAAGTTCCTCCTTCGGGCTAAAGGCGGATACATCGCAACCGCAGGGCTTGCGCTACACGCTGACCGGCGATCAGTATCAGGTGTTTCTACAGGCGCTTCAGACCGACAGCCGGTTCCAGGTGCTGAGCACCCCGCGCATCTTTACCAGCAACAACGCCCCGGCAGAGATCAACATCAGCCAGAGCCTGCCCTACGTCACCAACCAGACGGTAGATACGAACGGAGCCTTCTTCTACAACTACTCATTCCTCGACGTGGGCATCATTCTCACCGTGACGCCGCGCATTACGTCCAACGGCTATGTGACGATGGACGTGACGCAGACCGCCAATGACTTTGTGCGTTACACGGACTTCAATGCGCCGGTCGTCAACCAGCGCGAGGCGCAAACGACCGTGAGCGTCAAAGATGGCGAGACGGTCGTCCTGGGTGGTATCATCCAGAACCAGTCCACGACAACGACGAATAAAATTCCGCTGCTCGGCGATATTCCCTTGATCGGTAACCTGTTTAAGTCGAAGAGCACGCAGAAGAACAGGACGGAGCTGCTGGTCTTCCTGACCCCGCATGTGGTTCGGGATGCCGATGAGGCACGCAAGCTTCGCGCGCAGACAGAGTCACAACTTGAAAAGGGATTGCAAGACAAGATCAATAAGTATCGCCAGTCTCTGCCCAAGCCTTCGACGGATGGAGTCGCGCCTGGAAACGCCGAAGCCAAGCCGCCTGTAGAGGGAGCCAAGCCCACAGAGGTCTCCAAGCCTGGGAAGGAAGCGCCTAAAACGCAGCCCTGAGATAAGGCAGCAGTTTAGGGAATAAAGAAAGGCCGCTCCGTTTTCCAGTGTGAGAAGACTGAGCGGCCTTTTTTCAGGAGTACGGACCCTGCCTACTCCCTCAGAGTGTCTAACCCAAGTTGCTACCTTGCCTCTTCGAGAAGGCAAACGGTGATGCAAAAGCCGGTTTCCAGAGCGATTCTCTCTCAAACGTGTTCCTAGGTAGCAACTTGGGTTGTCTACAGAAACCCGGCTGTGTGCCCGGCCCTAAAGGACCGGGCTGTGGGTGGCCAGAAGACACCGTACATGTTCTTAAAGTAAAAAGCCTGTCCACTCCCTCAGACGAGGGCATGGACAGGCGGATAGAAAAGAGGGTAGAGTTTCGCTTAGACTACTGGAGCCTGACGCTGCGGGACGGCTGCGGACGGTCCGCCTCTGTTCGCACCCCTGTTAGGACGAGCGGGTTGGACGAGATGGAACGGCTCGCCGAGCATCTTATTCCACTGCTCTTTTTGAGCCTCCGTGAGCACGGCGAGATACTTATCGTTGAACTCTTTGCGCGCCGCCTGGAACTTCTGCATCAGTTGCTGCCGGTCCTCAGGAGACATGTTGCGGAAATCCACGCCCTGCATCATCTCCTGCATCCGCGCCTGCGCATCTTCCTGAATATTCCTCACCTGATTTCTCTGCTCATCCGTGAGGTTTAGTTGATCGGCCACATCCTTCCGTGTGAGGGCGGCAGGCCCTTCCTGCTGAAGCTCGATCTGCTTGAACCGCGTAAGCTGCTTGCTGTCGAGGATGTCGGCGATGGCTTTCTGCTGCATCTCCTGAATTCTCGTCATCCTGGAGCGTCGCTCCTCCGGGTCATTGGAAGGATTCTGGAACTGATCGCGCATCGCTTGTCGCAGTTCCTGCTGTTTGGCATCGAGCTTTTCGATCTGCTGGGGCGTTAACTTTAGCTCATCCTGTACGGATTTGTTCCGCAGCAGCATGAAGGCACCGCCACGTCCCATCATGCCCATCATTCCGCCCCGACGCCCCTGGCCCCGCTGGGCCGATGCTGCACCGAAGGAGGCAAGCAGCAGCGCGGCGACTCCCAGGCAAGCCAGCCCGATCCTGGTTGTTGAACGCATTCTTTCTCTCCTTTTCAGAGATTGGGGCAGAGTGTCATCACCCTGCCCCGGTACGACGAGGGCCGGAGGCGTTCCGGGTCACCCCCAGCCAATGTTAGAGTTCCAACTCTTTAGACAGCAGGGGGAGACAATTAGCAACATCACCAGGGTAACGGCCTATTCGCTATGGCGTCGCGATCTCATCGAACGCTTCTCCTTTCGAGGCAGGCCGCGCCCCACCAGAGTAACGGCCTATTCGCTATTGCGTCGCGATAGCCTGAGCGACATAAAGTAGCGAAAGATAGCCTTTGCGTATCTGCCCATTAAAGCGCGTGTTAATGAGGTCGCGAATACCCTCAAACAGGTGCGCTCTCACAGACGGGGGCAATGCCAGATGACCGGAATAGGTGTTGAGGAGCCGGAGATAGCTGTCCGCATCATACTCCTGTACCCAGACGTAACGGCGAACGGTCACAGGGCCAAAGAGCCCGGTAGCCTCCATCTGGGCTGCCACCGGCTCTTCCACCTCCTCCGCCCGGGGCAACGATTCGTCCACAAATATCTCCGGCGCTTCGCGACGGTATACCTCTTGCGAGGCTTCAAAGAAGCCCTGAGTGTCTGCCGCCTGTACGTGCTTATTCCAGAATAAGGCGATAGACCCTCCAGGCCGGAGCGCTCGGGCGACTTTCGGATAGCTTATGGCCGGATCAATCCAGTGAAAAGCGGTGGCGAAGATACAAAGATCGAAGGTAGCTTGCTGGACTGGCCAATCCTCAAAAGCGCCTATCCACACCTGCGCTTGAGGAAAGGAAGCCAACTTATGACGGGCCATCGCCGCTAAGTTGGCCCCAAGCTCGATGGCAAGAATACGGTATCCGCGCTCGGCAAAGGGCAGCGTGGCTTGTCCTGTGCCGCAGCCAATCTCCAGGATAGACCCAGTGGAGGGAAGGCAGGTCAAGGCGATGACGTCTTCAAGGAGGGATGGGGGATAGCCAGGGCGGGCCTGATCATAGAGCCAGGCTTCCTGGTCAAAGGCGGCCCGCAAAACATGGAGCTCTTCCGACATACGAATTGCTCCTGGGCGGATTCGCCCGGGTCTTCTCAGGGCGCATCTACACAGGTTGCCACTGCATCGGCGATCTGGTCGGTCAGGGCCTCGGTCAGTGCTCCTAAACGGTCCAGGAACCGGTCTAAGGAAACCGAGCGGATCTGGAAGGCGTCTGCGGTCGAGGGCTTGGATAGGCCATTGGCGGCGTCTGGGTCCAGGCGAACCATCCAGACCTAGCCGGCATAGCGGTCGTCCCACTCGGTGATGGGCACCACGATCCGCAAGGGCAGACGCCCGACCCCGGCGGCGTTGATAACCACGCAGGGTCGGGCTTTGCTAATTTCGGCGCCTCGGGTCGGCTCTAAGTCCACCCGCCAGACCTCACCGCGCTTGGGGTCACGGGGTGCGGTCATAGACAGGGTCTCCATCTAGAGCCGTAAAGGCGGTTAACTCCCTTTGTTCCACCGGGCGTGCCAGGTCTGCTTCATACAGAGCAACGGCCTCGGCAGCCTGCTGAGCCAGCAGGCGGTTGCGCTCCTGCCGGGGCAGAGCGCGCAGAGAATGGGCATCCAGCGGGCGGGCCAAGCGCTCGATAAGCGCCTGGAGGTAGGCTTCCAGGGGCAATCCCTGCTGTTGGGCCTGTGCTTCCAGGCGGGCCTGCTCTTCGGGTTGGAGCGTGAGCGTCAGCGCGAGTGTGGTGGTCATAGTCCCTTCCTCCCCCGTTACTGTAGCCCAGGAAAGAGGCTCTGTCAAGGGGGAGACGAGCCGCAAACAGGTCAGACAAATCGTTCGCGGCTCGCAACGATGAGCGGCGTTATTCATGACCACGAGCCTCTACGGCAGACGACGGGCCTGGGCGAGCGCGCCGTACGCCTCTATCTGCTTGATGTTGTCGCAGAGGACAAGCCAGGAGAGCAGCTCCCTGGTCTCCTGCGGCTCGAAGGAGATATGGCCGTCCGTTGACAGATGCACGCCGTCCTTCTCCCAATCGTCGAAGCCGGTATGCGCGTTCGGGTCGGAGGCGACCAGCAGGAGGATGTCGCCCGTGTCGGTGTTCTCCACGGCCGTCCACGGGCCGGAGCGTCCCCCGGCCTGGAATACGCCGCGCCGCCGCACCCGCCGCTCTCCCTCGCTCTCCCAATGCACGATGGCATTCTCGCGCACACCGCCGAGTTGCGGCCAGACGGCGATTCCGCCCCCGGTAGATGCCTGGGCCGTGCTGCGATTAATCAGCCGCAAGACCACTGCAACCACGTTGCTGCCCGGCGTGGTCAGGTATTCGACCTCGACGCCCAGCCAACGCAGGTCTTTATGTTCCGGCGTACACGCAGCGCGCACGCCCTGCCAGTGCAGGCCCCGCTCCCCGACGCGCTCGATGGGCTCGCCGGTGAACTTCTCGCGCGCCAGGCGCGGATTCCCCATCCAGCCGAGGTAGGGATGGATGCCGCCAAACCAGGGATTGGCCCAGCGGAACGGGCGCGGCTCCGGATAGGAAGAGAACAGATGGTTGGCTTCCCTATACTCCAGGGCGTAGAGCGAGCCCAGGTGGCCCGGCGCGACGCGCAGCCTCAGCAGGCCATTGTCGGCCAGGAACGTCCCGTTCTCTGCCTCCTCCACGCGGACGCCTTTTCCTCCGCCCAGGCGTATCACCGGGACGCGGAACGTCTCCGTCACCGGGCCGGAATCCACCGCCGCCTCCAAAAACCCGGCAGCCGGTCTGTCCGCAGCGACCACCTCCACAGCAGCGGTGAACGTGCGGTCCCGATCCAGATCCTCCAGCGGGAACTGTGTCTCTGCGGGCTCCAGCATCTCGCCCGTGACGGTCAGCGTGCCGCAGAGGGCCTTGCCGCGCCGGTTGATTACCGACAGGCGCACCTCCCTCTGATCGTCGTGGAGCAGCGCGGGCGAGGGATCGGCGCGCACCTCCAGGACGCGGCCCGGCTCCGGCTCATAAGGCTCGTGAATGCCGGAGGGCTGTATCAGCCGCCGCCACCAACCGCGCACCTTCTTCCAGTCGCCCGCGCCCGCCACGAGATAGATTGGCGGCAGGGCGCGCATCCCGTGCGGCGGCACCTCGCCGACATCGTAGAACAGGTTCGGAAAGAACGACCAGTGCATCTCCTCGTCCGATGCATCCGTCCAGATCTGGCCGCAAACCAGGTTCTCCTCCTCGCCGGCGACCCAGTTCTCGGTCAGCTTCGCCCGATGCGCCAATATGTCCGTCTCCCCGGAAGGATACTCGCCCCAGCGCACCGGCTCCCGGATCAGTCCCTCCGGCGTCGGCGCAACAAGATAGCGATGCAGCCAGCCGTTGGCATGATGGCGCAGGCGCGCGGGCAGCGGCGCGTCCGTCGTATTGGAAACCCGGTAATCCATGCGGACCACCTCGCCGCCGAGCAGGGACAGAGAGCACTCGACCACCAGGCCCGGAAACTCCTGGGAGGGCGCAATGATCGTCAGCGCTGCTGCGCCGTCCCTCTGATCCACGCGGGCTGTGTAGAGCGGCGGGCGCATCCGCCAATCCATGAAGGGCGGGCCAAGCTCGGCCAGGCCCGTGCCGATAAAGCCGCGATCCATGCTCGGATGGTTCAGACGCATCCAGCCGCCGCGCAGGTAAACGTTGACTTGCAGGTCGGGGCTTTCCAGCACGGCGGACTCGCCATAAACCGGGTCTATGCTGGCGAGCGCCGCCTGCCCGCTGAAGGCGCGGAAGGTAACCGGACGGCTGCCGTGCCGTCCCTCCGCCTCGTAGCGCGCCTGCGTGGGGAAGACGCCCGGCTCCCGCACCGTGACGGTAAATTCACACTGAGTCCGCAGGCGCGGCGGCAGCGTGAACTCCTGCACGGGCGACTCGCAGGCGATGGCAGGATGGGCATCCAGCGCCAGCCTGCCCTGCACGGGCCGATCCAGGTTGCTCTGCAGCACGACCGCCACCTTCTCGGCGCGGCCCGGAAAGAGCCCCTGCCCCGAATACTCTATCTCTATCGGGCGCACGATCTTGACGCCGGTCTCCAGCACCAGAGGCTGCCCGTCAATGAGCAGCATGGAGCGGACGCGGTGGGCCGGCTCGCCCTCGCGCCGGGGCTCGGCCTCCGAGGAGAGGCGCACTTCGCGGGTGATCACCGTCTCGCGCTCGGCAACGAACCGTTCCTGCACGCTTAGCTCCAGGCCCGCGTCCGCCTCCGTCAGCAGAACGACCTCCAGCGGCTTGCCGCGCGGAACGATCTCCCAGGTGATGGGCACCGTCTCCCCGGCGGGAGCATCCTCCATCGGAATGCTACAGGCGACGGAGTAGGCGGGCGTCTCGATGGCGGTCAGGCGCTGGCCCGCCGCATCGAAGACCAGGTTCAGGAAGTCATCACCGGCGCGGAAGCGATAGGGAAAGACCTGCATTCCCTTCCATTTCACATCGTCCGGAGCGACTACGATCTCCCGCTCCAGGCACTCGTACCAGTCCCGATTGGCGAAGAAGGCTTTGCCAGCGGGGATGGTCAGTGCCGTGGGGATAAAGTTGCGCATGAAGACGTTGGTTTCGGGTACCCAATTAAAGCCGGTCTTTTTATAGAGGGGGACGGCCTTGGTGTTACCGGGCCAGGTATGCAGCGTGACCTGGCGGTAGCCCATCTCGGTAGCGCGGCGCACCAGCTCGCGCAACAGCATCTTTCCGACGCCCTTGCCGTGATGGGAGAGGCGCGCGCCCAGCAGCGGAATATAGGCCAGATCGGTCTGTCCGGGCTGGGCCTCCAGGTCGCAGTACCCGACAAATTCGCCCTCGGACGACTCGACCACGCACATGGCCAGGCGGCGCATCTGCCGGAAGCGCTCCTGAACGCGCTCGGCGGTCTCCCGCATACCGCGCGTGAAGCCGCCCGGCCAGGCCGAATCGAAGTCGTTGAACATATCGGCCAGGCGCTCGGCGTCCCGGAGTTCTTCGGGGTTAAAATCGCACACGACGTAAGCCATACATGTCCTCCTGCGCTGCGTGGCGCACCTTCCTCAAGAAACAGAATCGGTCCCCGCGAAAGCCAGGAAGCCTGCTGACGTCGGGGCGTCGCGCGCCTCTGTTGGGGATGACGGGGGAGGGGTCAATAGGCCCCTTAAGATATTGAACGGAAGCGGCATGCCAAAGTTTCAGAAAAACCAATTCCAACAGGATGAACAGGATTAAACAGGATTTCTAAAACCCAGGTAGACACTCCCAGCCGTGTGGATCAATCTCACGCAGCCTGCTGCTGAGGAGATACGTCAACACCGTTGGGAGGGATTACCAAAACCCAACCAGCCGAGTACCTATGCCTCTTAACTTGGTTGGCTGGAAGGCTTCTGTCTCTCTCTAGCCCTAATCCTGTAAATCCTGCTAAATCCTGATTCATCCTGTTGAGGATTTGGCTTTAGCGGCGGGGGCGCATCTGCTCGCCCCAATAGACCGCGCGGCCCCGCGCCTCACCCGGTCCGACGTGCCAGGTGTTGTATTTGAGCCGATAGTCCAGGTGCGCGATGTCCTCCGGGTAGCGCTCCTTACGCGGATCGTAGGGGTACTTCGACATCTTATGGAAGGGCAGCGGCTCGACCGTGTGGTTGTAGGCGCTGTTCATGTCCATGTCCTTGCCGAAGCCGTCCGAGTAGAGCACGTAATCGCGCTTCCAGCCCTTCGGCAGCGCCGGCAGCCGGGACGGGTCGAACTCCAGACGAATGGCGTGCCCATGATGCATGATGACGTAACGGTCGTCTGCCGCCTGCATCAACTCCGTCACGTCGCCGGGGCGCGTGTAGTCGCCGGTCAGCGTCATATAGGGCGCCAGCTCGTGCCGGTGCGCGTAGTCATAGACCATTGGGTACCTGCCGTCCGGGTAGACCGGATCAGGATAGCCTAGATAGTGGTACTCGGCCTTTGCTGGCTTCATCCGGGTCAGCCGCAGCGGAATGTCGCGGTTGCGCAGGCCCACGCGGGCGCAGTCCCAATAGAGGGGCATGTTGGTCGTAATGCGCACGTGCCGGTCTTGCGAGAGGAACTTGCCGGTCAGGTCTACCGCCATCCATTTCGGCAGGCCCGCCACGCTGCCCATGTCCGCGATGGCCGTCTTCCAGTGGCCCTGCGCATCCTTGACTTCCAGCTTCGGGCTTTGCGAGGTGATGCCCACCCGCGCGGCGGCGACGTTGGCGCTGCTGTCGGCGTAGTCCGTCCAGCCGTAGAGCAAGAGCAGAACCTGTTTGGCATGGCCCGTATCGCCGAGGTCTATCGTGAGGGTGTGCGGCTCAGCGTAGCCCTGGAAGCGCAGCAGCCGGAAGTGGTCGGGATATTTGCGGTCCATCCGGGCCAGTTGGGCCGTCACGTCCGCGCCGGTGTTGTCAGTGGCCGATTTAATTGGGCGCAGCGCGTCCACCGCCAGCGTCTTGTAAGGCGGATAGGGCGGATTGGCGTAGAGCTTGTGGTTGGAGAAGATGGTCGTGTCGGCGGGATGGTCTACCGCGATCAGGTGCGCCGCGTCTATGAAGAGGACTTCCTCCAGCTGGTCGGCGATCTCGATGCTGAGCTTGCCGTCGCGCAGGCCGAAGAGCTCGCCGGGCAGCGCCACATGCTCGGCGGTGTCCGGTACATCGTACTGGCCGGGCGCGACCTGGTAGCCGACAATCGCCCCGCCCTCCAGGTCGGTGACGAATTTATACTCCTTGCCGTTCCAGACGTAGAGGATGGGGCAGGAGACGATTTTACGGGCGTACTCTGCGAGCCGGATTTGCTGCCCGCTTTGAAGGGCTACGCGATTCTTCTGATCGCCGGGGCTGGCAGGCAGGTCGTTCTCCGGCTGTCGCGCCCCGCTCGGCCACTGGATGCGCACCCAATCGGGCTTGGAGTTGGAACCCAGGCCGAACAGCAGCATGGGATCGTTGCCGCTGCCCGGCGTGTACTCTGTCTTCTCCCAGACGTTGCCGGCCCAGACCTCCACCCACGCGCCGATGGCATTGGCGTTATCTATCTGGCGATATTTGTTGGAGACAATGTCGGCATTGCCGATCAACTGCACGCCGATCCAGTGGTTTCTGCTGCCGCCGTTCTGGAGCAGGCGCACCCCATTGCCCCCCGCCACCAGCACATCGGCGAAGCCGTTGCCGTCAAAGTCGGCTAGGCACAGATGCGCCCTATAGGGCACGGCGATCTTATCCAGCCCGGCAGAGGCGGTCACCTCCGTAAAGGTGCCGTCGCCGGTGCCGTGATAGAGGACGAGCCTGCCGGTGCTGCCTGACGTGGGGCTGGCGTTGGGTTTGGGCTGCACCGCCGCCAGGATGTCATAGTTGCCGTCGCCATCGAAATCGGCTACCTGGAGGGAGGTGACGATGCCGGAGACGCCTGCGGGCAGGGGAAGCAGCGTGGTGGCGTAGTGAGCGACTCCGTCATGCACGGCGACGACCACGCCTTTGTCCGTGCCGATGGCCAGGTCGAGCTGGGAGTCGTTGTTGAAGTCGGCGCTTTCGGCGCAGAAGGCCGGACCGAGCTTATCCAGGCCCGTCTCCTGAATGTGGTCGCTGAACGTGCCGTCGTAGTCGTTGCGAAGCATGGCGTTCTCGCCCTTAGCCGACAGCACCAGGAAGTCTATGGCCCGGTTCTGGTCGTAATCGGTGGGCAGGGCGAAGGTGTGCGCGGTAGGCTTGACGCCGACGCCGGCCCCGGTATTCTCCTGGAAGTGGCCGTTGCCGTCGCCGATGTAGAGGTGGTTGGGGCCGTTCTGCTCACTGGCGAAGATGTCCAGTTGGCCGTCGTGATTGGCGTCCACAAAGCAGGCGAAGCCTAACGGCTTGCCAGCCCCTTGAAGTCCGGCCTGGTCCGTTTTATCCGAGAACTTGCCGCCGCCGTCGTTGTGGTAGAGGCGCAGCCCGGCGCTGCCGTAGACCAGCAGGTCGGGATAGACCTCCTGCGGGTACTTTCGGTTGGGCTTGGTGTCACTGTCATAATCGCCCCAGCACAGGCCGACCGGCACGCCCGAATAGCGGATGCCGGACTGGCCGGTCACATCGGAGAACTTGCCGTTCCCCTCGTTGTGGTAGAGGCGCACCATCGGCCCCATGCCGCCGTTGGTCAGCACTGCCGCATCGGGCTTGCCGTCGCTATCGTAGTCGTTCCAGGCCGCGCCGCTGGCGTCCCCGCGCGGAGATTCCAGGCCCGCATGGGTCAGTGTCGCCTGCGGCCCCAGCCCCGCCTGCGCGGAGACCTCCGTAAAGTGGACGTTGGCCGCCTGCGACTCGGTGCGGTTCTTGGCATCGCCCCGGATGGGCAGGCACTCTGCGTATTTGCCCCAGCCCAGATAGTCCTTTTCAAACATGATCGGCGCCAGCTTGGGCTTGGCCGCGATGACCTTATCCGCCTCCGCCGACTTGCCCATGCGCCGCAGCAGCAGTTGCAGAGAGTTGCGCGCCGTCCAGAACAGCGGATTGTACTTCAGGGCCTTGTAGTAGGCATCAACAGCTTCGGGCCACTTATTCTGCTCTCGAAGCGCATCACCGAGGCCGTTGTAGGTGAAGGCGTCCCGGTCATCTATCGTCAGGGTTTTGCGGAAGGAGGCTTCCGCGCCCGGATAGTCCATCAGCTTGAGCTGCACCAGTCCCAGCGTGTAGTAGGTATTGGGCAGCGTGCTGCCCAACTGGATTGCCTTCTCCAGGGCGTTCTTGGCGTCCGGGAAGCGGTTCATGGTGCTGTAGTAGGCGATGCCCAGGTTGGTCCAGATGGTAGGATTGTTGGGGTCGAGCTTGCTGGCGGCCTCAAACTCGTAAATCGGTCCCTTTACGCCCTTATCCGGGGCGTCCACCACGTACTGCTCGATCTTGAGGACGCCGAGATTATTATGCTGGACGGCGTTTAACGTCTCCTCCCCGCCGCCGGAAGCGATAGTGCCGCCGCCGGTAGGTGCGGGCTGCTGCTGATTTCTCGAGGGGCAGCCGTAGAGCGTGAGTGCAGCCACAATGCCGACAAGCACGGCCAGCCATAGCCGCGCGCTTCTCTTTCGGGAAGTAGCCATTGATGATGTCTCCTGCGGGCCATATGAAGCGGGCAGCACTCCTCTACAGAGGCATAGTTTGAGATTGAGCGTTCGTGGGCCTCACTGCTGTGTATAGCGCTGCCGATGAAAGCGAGGGATCGGGTTCTAACCGAATATTATACAGGGACAAGCTTAAAACCAGATTAAAACCAGCTTAAAAACCGCTCCGACTTTTCTCTGCGTCTCCTCCGTGTCTTTAGCGCAGCGGGTGGTTTACACTTTATGCGCCGGACAGCAGCGGGCGAACGGCATCGAGGAGGTGACGGGCGACCTCGCGCTTGGGGAGTTGAGGCAGGGACTCCGCGCGGCCATCCGGCCAGAGGAGGGTGACGATATTGGTCTCGGCGTCGAAGCCCGCGCCCTTGGCGGTCACGTCGTTGGCGATCAGAAGGTCGAGGCGCTTGGCTTCCAGCTTCTTGCGGGCGTTGGCAAGGAGATTTTCCGTCTCGGCGGCGAACCCGACGACGATCTGGCCGGGCCGCTTCTGCGCAGCAAGGGTGGCCAGGATGTCGGGCGTGCGCCGCAGGCGCAGCGTCAGAATTTCGCCTTCCATCTCTTCCGGCTTCTTGATCTTTTGGGGTGCGATCTCTTGCGGGGCATAGTCGGCGACGGCGGCGGCGGCGATGAAGGCGTCACACTCTGGGAAACGCGCCGCGCACGCCGCCAGCATCTCGTCCGCGCTGCCGACACGCACGATCTTCACGCCCTGCGGGGCCGGCGCGGTGGCAAACCCGCTGACGAGCGTGACCTGCGCCCCGCGCGCCTCCGCCTCCGCCGCAATCGCATAGCCCATCTTGCCGCTAGAACGGTTGGAGAGAAAGCGCACGGGGTCAAGTGGCTCGCGGGTCGCCCCGGCGGTGATCAGGAATCGACGCCCGGCCAGATCCCGGGCCTGCGCCAGCCGATCCACGACGGCGCGCACGATCTCAGGCACGTCGGCCAGCTTGCCGTAGCCGACATCCTGGCAGGCCAGCACGCCGTAGCCCGGCTGCACAATCTGCACGCCGCGCGTCCGCAATGTTTCCAGGTTGGAGACGGTGGCCGGATGCTCCCACATGACCGTATTCATGGCGGGCGCGACCAGCACGGGCGTGGCCGCAGGCGTAGCCAGCAGGCAGGTGGTCAGCATGTCGTCGGCGAGGCCGTGCGCCATCTTCGCCAGCACGTCGGCGGAGGCCGGGGCGACGACAACCAGATCGGCGGACTGGGCCAGGTCAATGTGGGCGATGCGGCGGGCGTGCGGCTCGTCAAACACATCCGTGAGGACAGGGTTGCGGGTGAGGGCGCGGAAGGTGGCCGGGCCGACGAATTGCGCCGCATGCGCCGTCAGCACGACATGCACCTCTGCGCCAAGCTTGCCAAGCTGGCTGCACAGGTCGGCGGCCTTGTATGCGGCAATACTGCCGCTCACGCCCAACAGAATTTGCTTACCGGCTAAGTCCATGCCAGTTTGAGAAGCGGAGAAAGTTGGTCAACCTTTGATAAAGCCGATTCAAGCGCCCAGGCCATCTCTTGTTCAAGGTGAGCGTGTTTTGCCCAACCAAAGATAGTATCGAGAAGGCTTTCTCCTGTTGCTCGTTCGGGAACTCCAATAACTATGTCTCTGAGAAATCCTGCTACCCGATGCTCTATCTCGTTAAGAATGCCGACTCTGGAGCCGATGTCACTATTCACTACTTGTGGGGTAGCTGAGTAGTATCCACGCATCGTAATGGTTAGTTCATGTATTAAGCAGGTAAGAAAGAGGATCAGATTCTCTTGGGAGAAGCTATCGTACTTTGAAGCGATGTGTGAAAGAGTCATAATACACCCTCCCCCACTGACTATGGCTGGCCGGGTAAGGAAGCGCGGTTTTGGGGCACACGCGCCCATCTGTTAACCTCTACTCCTCTATCCATCAAGATTCTGATACGCGTGTTCCCATCTGCTATTACTCCCTCTGGATATACTCTTAACGGATCTTTTGCTCCTGGCTTGAGAGAGTCAATAACCCAAGTTGCTACCTAGGAACACGTTTGAGAGAGAATCGCTCTGGAAACCGGCTTTTGCATCACCGTTTGCCTTCTCGAAGAGGCAAGGTAGCAACTTGAGTTCAATAATCTCTTGCGTGGATTTCTTAGACCAATCCGGGTATCCGCTCCCGCTTCTGATTGTCGCTTCTGGATGTGCAAATTGTAGATCAGGCATACAGTCGAAAGGAAGTGAGCCGGCATAAATCTCAGGAGCCGTGTCGGATGCGGCAGCGCTCGGCAAGGATAATAGAGCGCAGCGCGTCCACCGCCGCCTCCAGGTCGTCGTTGGTGACCAGGTAATCGTACTGAGGAATGCAGACCAGTTCGGTGCGGGCGATGTCCAGGCGCGCGGCGATACGATCCTCGCTGTCGGTGCCGCGCGCGCGCAGACGGCGCTCCAATTCCTGGAGCGAAGGCGGCTGGATAAAGATGAGAATGGCCTCCGGCGCCAGGCGGCGCACCAGCAGCGCGCCTTTCACCTCGATCTTGAGAATGACATCCAGGCCGCGCTCCAATAATCGGGCGACCTCCTGGCGCGGCGTGCCGTAGAGGTTTTCGCCGTAGGGAGCGTACTCCAGAAAAAGATCCTGCGCGATGCCTGTTTCAAACTCCGACCGCGTCAGGAAAAAGTAGTCTACGCCATGTATCTCGCCGGGGCGGGGCGTGCGGGTCGTGGCGCTGACACTGCGGACCACGCCGGAGACGCGTTCCAGGAGTCGATCCAGCAGCGTGTCCTTCCCCACACCCGAAGGCCCGGAGACGACAAAGAGCAGCCCGCGCCGTGCCGGACTAGAGGCGGGCTCGGCGCTATCTGTAGGCAGGCAGACATTCCCAGGGTTCAAGCAGCACTCTCCATATCCATCCTACCCCCAGCGCGGCCTTCAGGTTCCTTCCGTTTTGGTTGCGGGCGAATGAATTCGCGGCAACTAAGGCACTAAACCCGCCTGCGCGGGTTCGTTTCTCCCCTCTCCCGGCGCTGCGGGAGAGGGGCCGGGGATGAGGGCAGTCGCCGTAGGGCGACTTTGTGCCTTGGTTGCTGCGGCTTGAGCCACCCGTAAAGAAAACGCGGGAGCGAATAGAACTAATACGTCATCAATTGCCATAAGAAGGCAAGAAATCTCTCTCTTGTTCTCGTTTTGACACTCGCGAGGGATCTTCTTGTCCCGCAATTATAACACGCGCACCGAACGGCGTCAACCCGCTCCGGCGCGTTGGCACAGACCGATGGCCCGTCCAGCTCTGTCGGCTTTCCGCTATTTTCGGCGTATCTCCCGTAGAGAGATAGAAAGATAAAAGACCAGGATCGGTTTCCCTGGAGGCGTTCCCGGAGGTCTCCCGCAGTATGAGCCAGGCCGACAAACGCTCCATCTCAGCGCCCTGACTCCTGCCGGTCATACCCGCAAATGTATGGTCGGTAACACCGCAGGGTCTTGACTTTTGTCTACTTTTGTGCTACAATAATGCAGCTTTTACAAAGATATTGATACTCATTGTCTATCGTTTGTTTCCCCGCTTGTTGCTCCGGGCGCTGTCCGGTTGGCACAGGGACCTTACGTTTGTTGGTTGCGGCATTGCAGCCGCCCGAAAGAGCGGAAGGGCTTTCCTGGCGCCAGCGTTAAGGAAAAGCGGGGCGGCGTGTGGAATAGACAGATGGAAACGGCGCGGCCCGCGCCCAAACGGAGGATACCCTGCAAATGGCAAGTAAGGCGGCGACAAAAGTCCCCCTGGATGATCCAGGCATCACGGAGACGAAGAAGAACGGCAGCAGCGAAGCGCCTGTGCGCACCGCAGAGGAACTGGCAGCGGAGATCGCGCAGCTGGAAAAGGCCGATTCCATAGGGCACGTATCGGTTGAGTACAACGCCGCGCAGATTCAGGTGTTGGAAGGGTTGGAGGCCGTGCGCCGTCGTCCCGCCATGTATATCGGCGGCACCGACGCCAAGGGCCTGCATCATCTCTTCGTCGAAGTCAGCGACAACGCCATTGATGAGGCGATGGCCGGCGTCTGCAACCGGATTGATGTCACCCTGCACGCCGACGACAGCGTCTCCGTCAAGGACAACGGGCGCGGCTTCCCGGTAGACATCAACAAAGAGTACAACATGCCCGGCGTCGAATTGGCGCTAACCAAGCTGCACGCGGGCGGTAAGTTCGACAGCGGCGCCTACAAGGTCTCCGGCGGTCTGCACGGCGTCGGCGTCTCCTGCGTTAACGCGACCTCCGACTGGCTGGAAGTCACCGTCTGGCGCGAGGGCAAGGTGCATAAGATCCGCTTTGAGCGCGGCATCACCACCGTACCGCTGCGTGTTGTGGGCAAGTGTAAGCCCAGCGAGCACGGCACGTTGGTACGCTGGCACGCCGATCCTCTCATCTTTGGCGATCACCGGTACGACGCGGAGAAGATCGAGCGCCGCCTGCGCGAGCTGGCCTATCTGAACAAGGAAGTCACGCTCACCTTCACCAACGAGCGCGACGTCGAGCCGATAGAGGTGGAGGAGAGCCTCGAAGAGGGCGAGAGCCAGCAGCCAATGCCCGGCAAGCCGGTCACCAAGGTCTTCCACTATCCTAAGGGCCTGGCCGAGTACGTAGAGCACCTCAATGAGACCAAAGACCCGCTCCACAAGCCGATCTACTTTGGCGGCGTGCGCGAGTCGACCATCGTTGAGATCGCCATGCAGTATACGCTGGGTTACCAGCACGAAACCATCCTGACCTTTGCCAATGCCATCAACACGCCCGATGGCGGCACGCACCTTTCCGGGTTCAAGACCGCGCTCACCCGCGTGCTCAACAACTACGCGCGCAAGAACGGCATTCTTAAGGAGAAGGAAGACAACTTCAGCGGCGACGATGTCCGCGAAGGTCTCTCCGCCGTTATCTCGGTCAAGCTGACGCATCCGCAGTTCGAGTCGCAGACCAAAGTCAAGCTCAGCAACAACGAGGTGGAGGGCATCGTCAACACCATTGTCTACGAGAAGCTGTCGGAGTACCTGGAGGAGAACCCGTCGGTCGCCCGCAAGATCATCGAGAAGGCGTTGACGGCCCAGCGCGCCCGCGACGCGGCCCGCAAAGCCGCTGAGCTGGTCAAGCGGCAGAGCGCGCTGGAGTCTAATTCCTTGCCCGGCAAGCTCGCCGACTGCACCGAGCGCGATCCGAAGAAATGCGAACTGTTCCTGGTCGAGGGCGACTCGGCAGGCGGCCCGGCCAAGCAGGGCCGCGACCGGCGCACGCAGGCCGTCCTCCCGCTGCGCGGCAAGATCCTCAACGCCGGTAAGACGCGCGTGGACAAGGTGCTGGAGAACGAAGAGATCCGCGCCATGATCACGGCCCTGGGCACCGGCATCTGCTACGGCAGCGATGAGGAAGAGAACGGCAACGGTAACGGGCACAGCGCCGAGGAAGGCAACGGCAAGGAGAAGAACGGCAACAACTACGACCTGTCTAAGCTGCGCTACGACAAGATCATCATCATGACCGACGCCGATGTGGACGGCGACCACATTCGCACGCTGCTGCTGACCTTCTTCTGGCACTACATGCGCCCACTGATCGAGACAGGCCATGTCTATATCGCCCAGCCGCCGCTCTACCGGATCAAGGTCGGCAAGAACGACCAGTACTACGCTAAGAACGAGGCCGAGCGGGACGCCGTCCTCAAGAGCCTGCGTAGCAAGCGCGATGTGACGGTCACCCGCTTCAAAGGGCTGGGCGAGATGGACGCTATTGACCTTGCCGAGACGACGATGGACGCCGACAAGCGCCGGCTGGCACAGGTCCAGATCGACTCGGAGAACCTGACTGCCGCCGTAGAGATGTTCGACATCTTTATGAGCGACAAAGTCGAGCCGCGCCGGGACTTCATCGTAGCCCACGCTAAAGAGGTCACCGACGTAGACTGGCACGGTTAATCTCCAGTACCTCTCTGGCCCCCACCCCCTTCCCCACTGCTAGGGTCGGCAAGGTTACGGCCCTTGCCTCCGCCTGGCGACACCTTGCGACAGCCCTCCGCTTGGCGATCCCCAACAACAGGGGAGGGAGCAGCCCTCACCCCCTGTCCCCCTCTCCCACAGCGTGGGAGAGGGGGAACGGAAGAGCCGGGTTCCCCCCTTCCCTACTCGCTCGTTCCTCGCTAGGGACGGGGGAAGGGGGGTTAGGTCAAGAACTCTTAGCGCGCGAGGAGGTTGGTATCGCCTCCTCGCGCGTTTTTATTTTTTTTGCCTGCTAATGGCCCCGCATGTGCAGGAATCTGGCCGCCGTATCGGGAAATTGGGGGCAGATCTGTTTTCCTCTGTAAGACCTCTTCCTGCGCTGTAACACGGGCTTAGAAGCTATCCTGGCGGTAGAGCGTCTGGAGTTCGAAACTGCTTCCGGGCGCGAGGCGCCTGTCTCCATTTGCAAACCGTGGCAGGAATTTCCGCCCTGCCGGATGAGTTCCCCATGCCGAAGCCGCACTCCTGTTCGCGGCTCCAGGCCCATATTTGTGCCGGTCCGATTCAACACGCACACGTTGACAAGGAGGGTGTCTTGATGGATGAAGAGCATACAAAGCGCTGTCCGCACTACCAGCTTTATTCGGAGCCATTAGGACTGGAGGGCCCGCCTGCGTATCTGGCCATACGTCGTTGTCTGTTAACGGAACGCCTGATCCGTCTTTTACGTCATTCCAATGACGGCGCTCTTCTAGCCGAAAAACTCGTCATCCATGCCACCAACGGCAAGGAATTTGCCTTTGTCGGGCCCGACCTGGAAGCGGTAACACAGCGCTCTTGCCTGGTAGGCCGCTGCGAGAAGCGTTGCACACCGGCTTACCACCAGCATCTGGAACGTTTTGGGCTTAGTGATTCCGGCGAAACGGAGATCACGTGCGAGGATCCGGAGGAGGAAAAGGATACGTCGCAGGATGCCCCCTCCTCAACGACGTATGTATAGGGGCAGAGAGCGTACAACTGAACCCTGCTCCGTATGAGGCGCACTCCATGGAACAAACTCGATGCCATCACTTTTCAATCGAAGTTGAAGAGATACGCCTTTCCAATGCCCCCGTGGTCTTGCGCGTGCCTATCCGTCGCTGCGCGCTGGCAGAACGCATGATGGGCTTGCTGGCTGCTACGGAGACCGCCCAGGAGATCGTCGGCAAACTGACCATCGGCGCCTCCAAGCGCTTCCTCACCGGCTCTACAGAAGAGCCCGACCAGGAGTCAGAGACGGAGGCGATACACGTGGCCTTTGGCCCAGACCTGGAGGCCATTCATCCCAATGAATGCACCGTTCAACGTTGCCTACAGAGCTGCACGCCAGGTTTCCGCATGATTTTGAGCCATTTTGGTCTTCAGGCCGATGCCGAAAGCGAAACGGGGAAGGGTTGCCTAGAGGATACGACCAGCGCCTCCGATGCCGACGCCCTCATCACCCCCAGCAACGACAACTAACGTGAGCGCTATTGACTCGCCGTTTCCTTATCGTCCGGTTTCACTACCGTACACTTTTCCTGTCGGGACAGAACCGTCTGATCCAGAGTGGCACCGGAACCGGTAAGCCTTCGTTGAGGCAATACTCGATCCAGAGTAAACCGATCTGAAACAAGCTCAGATCGCAACGATCCGAACGAT
>DASRGZ010000217.1:0-46257 GCA_035650735.1 Chthonomonadaceae bacterium | reverse complement strand
ATGCACTTGGGTCCTCTTGAGGAGATAGGCCAGCCGCTCATTAGAGGCTTGGTGCTCGCTTTTTAGCAAGCACCAAGCGGTCATCAGCCTCCAAGTCCTCTCTCGAAGCAGGCAAAAAAGAGCATAACACTCTCTAGACTGACCTGAGCGGCAAGGCTCCTTCCGCTGCCGGATTGTGTATCTAAACCGGCAACGTCCTCGCGTCCTGTGAGCCGGGTACGCTCTGTGCCCGGCTCATGCGCTCCCTACTTTCCTCATTCTCCCATTTCCTGCTTTTGGGAAGGCAGCGTGCGGACAGGATACTTTTCGACTTCGTTCAGGAAGACAAAGCCTTCTGGTGAGATCCAGCCCGGATGGCGCGAATCGAAGCCGCGCATCTCGGCCAGGAAAGGAAAATCCGCAGGAGCGACGGGCAGCTTGACAAGCGGCCGTACCGGCGACCGGCTGGCTCGCTCGGCGCCTCCAGCATCCTCGAAGGTCTTGCCGGGAAGAATGTAGATCATTCCATCCTTATACGGCCGCTTCCGCAGGCTTTCTACGTTGATAGAGAAGTGATAGTACTTCCTTCCCCCTTCTGCCTCCGGCTCTTCCACCGGGCCGTTGATAAGCCAGACATTATGATTCATGCGGTCAACGATGGCGAAGAACATCGGCCAGATCGCATCGGGTGTCGCGTAGACGCCATTAATATTTCCAAGCGGGTTCCCTTCCTTTGCTTCCAGCGACCGGCGGATCGGGTTCATCACTGTGATATCCAGCCGATTGGAGCCGTGCAGCATGCAGTTATGCTTCTGCACCATGTAGTAGAGGAATTTGTGCTTGGGATAGACGCTCCGATAGTCCATAACGCTGCCCGTTCCCCGCTCTAGAGTGGAGCGCAACAGCGCCTCAAACTCCTGTGCTTCGGCGTCATTGAGGGCGATTTCCGTCGCGAGCGGAAAGAAGTCGGCATAGGAGGGAGCAAAGGCTTTCTGCCCGCTCTCCTTTTCCCATGTCTCCCCTACTTGCCGGGCCTCCGGGGTATCCAGCTTTTGCAGCGCATACGCCGCCTTACGACGCCCATCCTCGCTCGCCTCTGCCAGCGCCAGTCGCAGTGCGGGCAGGGTTGCGGGACCGATCTTTGCCAGCGCTTCCGCTGCAATGCCGCCGATAACGGCCCTGTCCAATGCCTCTATCAGCGCAGGGATCGCCTCCTGGGCTGCCTGCCCGATCTGCGCCAGGGCATACGCCGCGTTGCGGCGCACATTCAACTCTGAATCCTGCAAGGCTGCTATTAACGCAGAGACTGCCTCCGAGGCAGCCGGGCCCAGCGCGGCCAGCGCCCGCGCCGCATAGACACGCACCCACCAGTCCGGGTCCTTCAGGGCGGCTATCAGCGGAGGAACGCTCTGCGGCGCCGCTCCGCTAAGCGCGCCCAGCACCTGCGCCGCGTCTACGCGGACTTCGGAAGGCTCGCGCCGATCGGCCAGCAGCCGGATCAGATCCGGCAAGATGGACTGAGCCACTTCTTGTCTCTGCGTCAATAGCTGCGAGGCCGCGCGGCGGGCCGTCCAGTCCTCACTCCTTAGCACCTGTAGGAGAGCCGGCCCGCTCTGAGGATGGATCTCTCCGATGGCCGCCAGAGCGCGCGCCGCCTGGCCGCGCACAGCCGCCGTCTCCTGCTCGTTCTGGAGCGCCTCCATCAACGCCGGCGCGGCGGCTTTTGCCGCTTCTCCCATCTCTCCTAACACATGGGCGGCATCTCCGCGCACCGTCTCCCTGTCGTCCTGCAATGCCTGCATAAGGGCCGCGACGGCGATCTGCTGCCAGGCCGGATCGATCTGATAGAGCGCATGCGCGGCACTGGCGCATCCGCTTCCCTCTTCCTCCAGCACAGCCAGCAAGGCCGGGACCGCCGGCTCTCCGAGCGCCTTGAGGGCGTTCAAGACATGATAGTGCCGGATCGGCCCACTCTCATGGCCCAATGCCCGGATCAGAACAGGAATGGCCGCCGGCTCTTGCCGGAGCGCCAGCTCGACCGCCGCATTAAAATAGACCGCTTCGTCCTCATGTTCCAGGGCTGCTATCAGGTCGGCCAGGCTGCGCGTATTCTCCATCAAGTCTCTCCTGAGAGGATAACCGTTTTCTTAATAAACGTCCCCTCGCTTGCAAGAACACCTTACATTCGAACACGCCATAAATAAAAGCTGCCGCGCAGGGATGTTCGAACCTCAAGAGGTACTTCCCTGCGCGGCAGCCTTCTCCCCAGGGCCATTCAGTTTTCCCGTGCTCGCCGCCGGGCACTGAAAGTACCCGTCTCGGTGGCCACTGCCAGGGGCGGCGCTGCAATGGTTCGCGCCTCCGCCTTGCGACAGCCAGGCGTCCTCGCGGACGCCAAAAACGCAAAAGTACTGAGAACTGGATGACCCTGCCTTCTACCATTATCGCTATACAACGCTCGCTTGCGTCTATTTCCCGCTTCCGACGGCTGCCTGGCGGCTCTGGCAGCGCAGCAGGCCGTAGACGACGCTATCCACCAGGGAGTGCCAGCTGGCCTCGATGACGTTGGTGGAGACGCCCACCGTGCTCCAGGACTGCTCGCCATCGGTGGAGTCGATGATGACACGAACTTTGGCCGCCGTCCCCTCCTGCGTGTTGATGACGCGCACCTTGAAGTCGGTCAGCTTGATGTAGGCCAGGGCGGGATAAAACTCCAGCAGCGCCTTGCGCAGCGCGCGGTCTAGCGCGTGCACCGGGCCGTCGCCCTCCGCCACCGTCAGCCGCTCCTCGCCGTCCACCACGACCTTGATCGTCGCCTCGGTGATCGGCTCCTCGTCGTGGCCGCGCTTCTCCACGATGCAGCGGTAGCCCTTCAGCTCGAACAGGCGGCGGTACGTGCCGACCGACTGCATCAGCAACAGCTCAAAGGAGCCTTCCGCGCCCTCGTAGCTATAGCCCTCGTGCTCGCGCTCGGCCACAGCCTGAAGCAGCGCACGCGCCTCCGGCGATTTGCGGTTGAGGTCGAAGCCGTACTCCGCCGCCTTGCCTGAGATGCTGCTGCTGCCGGCCAACTCCGAAACCAGCAGACGGCGCGAGTTGCCGACCGCCTCCGGATCGATATGCTCGTAGCTGGCGCCCTTGAGCACGGCGTCGGCGTGAACGCCGCCCTTGTGCGCGAAGGCGCTGCGCCCGACGTAGGGACGGTGCGTATCCGGGGCCAGATTGGCGATCTCGTCCACGTACTGCGACAGGCCCGTCAGGTGCTCCAGCGAGTGGGGCAGCAGGCAGTCGTAGCCGAGCTTGAGGCGCAGCGCGGCCACCACCGAGATCAGGTTGCAGTTGCCGCACCGCTCCCCAAAGCCGTTGATGGTTCCCTGAACATGCATCACGCCTTCCCGCACGGCAGCCAGCGCGTTGGCGACGGCGCACTCCGCGTCGTTGTGCGTGTGGATGCCGATCTGGGCCTCCGGGAACGCCTGGCGCACGCGCCCGACGATCTCGGCCAGCTCGTAGGGCAGCGTGCCGCCGTTGGTGTCGCACAGCACCAGCCGGTCGGCGCCCGCCTCAGCGGCAGCGCGCAGGCAGCTCAGCGCGTATTCGGGATGAGCTTTGTAGCCATCAAAAAAGTGCTCGGCGTCGTAGATGACGGTCGGGATGCGGCGCTTGAGGAAGGCAACACTGTCGGCGATCATCGCCAGATTCTCTTCCGGCGTCGTCCGTAGCGCGTAGCGCACATGCGCTTCCCACGATTTGCCGAAGATGCAGACGACGGGCACCTGCGCCGCCAGCAGCTTATGCAGTTGCAGGTCGTCCTCCGGGGCGATATGCGCGCGGCGGGTGCTGCCAAAGGCGGTCAGGCGCGCGTGCTTGAGCGGAACCCGCTTCATGCGCTCGAAGAAGGCTTCGTCCTTCGGATTGGAGCCGGGCCAGCCGCCCTCGATAAAGTCCATTCCGAACTCATCCAGACGGCGGGCAATGCGAATCTTATCCTCGACACTGAAGCTAATGCCTTCGCCTTGCGAACCGTCGCGCAGGGTGGTGTCGTAGATCTCGATTCGTCGCTTCGTCTCTGGCATGTTCAATGGAATGTCCTTTCTTCAGCAATGGGATGAGGGCCGCAATCGTCCCTAGTATACCACAGGGACGCGCCGACATGGGAGGGTAGGTGGGCAAAAGGCAGGACGGACGCCTCTGCATCGCATTCCGGCTGGGCGTGGCGGTTGCGATGCGAGGGAAAATCTCTTTCGGTGCTAATCCTGGGAGAATAAGGAGATTAGAGGGCGGCCTCGCCGCGCTCGCCGGTGCGGATGCGGACGGCCTCCTCGACCGGGGAGATGAAGATCTTGCCGTCGCCGATCTCGCCGGTGCGCGCCGCCTCCAGGGCGACTTCGATGACCTCCTCCGCCCGGTCGTCGGGGACCACGATCTCGATCTTGACTTTTGGCAGGAGATTGACAACGTAGGTGTTGCCGCGATACTTCTCCGTGCGGCCGCGCTGCCGCCCATAGCCGCGCACGTCGGAGACGGTCATGCCGATGATGCCAATGGAGGCAAGCGCCTCCTTGACCTCATCAATTTTCATCGGTCGGATAACGCACTCGATCTTTTTCATACCAACCGCAAAGCCTCGCAAACGCAGAGAGATTAGCTTCCGGCAGCCGGGATGCGCTCCCGCAAGGGCGCGGCCTCCGCTTCCGCAGCCGGGCCGGTTTCCTGCGCGCCGGCCTCCTCCGCTGTGGGCCGGAAGCGCAGCAGGCGCGCGGGAACGCCCGCGACGATGGCGTTGTCGGGAAACGATTTGGTCACGACTGCGCCCGCCCCCACCAGGACGTTGTTGCCCAGCGTCACGCCCCCGATCACCATGGCGCCCACGCCTATCGCCACGCCGTCGCCCAGGCGCGGTATGCCCGTATCCGTCTGCCCGATCACCACGCCGTGCGTGACGGTCAGGTTCTTGCCGGCGATAAGCTGGCTGTTGAGGAGAATGCCGCCATAATGGTCGATCCGCAGTCCGGCATCTATGGCGGTACTGCGCGGCAATTCGATCTGAAGGCGCGTGCGCACCCAGTTAAACCAGTAGTAGTAGGCCAGGTTCAGCAATTGGCGCACGATGGGGACTTTGCAGCGGAAAAGCACCCACTGCCCGTAGCGGTAGACGACGATGGCGAGCAGGCCGGGATGCTCATAGGTCTGCGCCGCCAGTCGCCGCAGAAACTTCAGCGACCAGGGCCGCACATCGCTGCCCGCGTAGCGCTGCATGTCCGCCGTGAACGTCCGCCACAGATCCTTTCCGCGATCTTCAAGCCTCATGCCTGCCTTGCGCCTTTCCTGCCGTCCGGGAGTTCTTTACACCGAAGGCGGGACGATAGGGCTGTGCCTTCTAGCGCGCGCTCCCGCCGACTTCATTATCGGCTTTCTTGCCGGGCAGCTAAAGCCGCAGCAACCAAGGCGCAAAACCCGCCTGCGCGGATTCTGCCCTCACCCCCGATCAAGGCCCCCACCCCCTTCCCTAGCGAGGGACGAGCGGATAGGGAAGAGGCCGGGGGGTTAGGTAATTCGCCCGCAACCAAAACTGGGTCAGGCTATAGGGCAGCCACGACCGCATCGCCCATCGCCTGCGTGCCGACCGTCGGCATCCCCGGTGCGGCGATGTCGGCGGTGCGCAAGCCGTCGTCCAGCACCCGCGCCACCGCGCTCTCCACGGCGGAGGCCGCATCATTACGCCCCAGAGAGTTGCGCAGCAGCAGCGCCGCCGAGAGGATGGTCGCCAGCGGATTGGCGATGCCGCGTCCGGCGATGTCCGGCGCGGAGCCATGCACCGGCTCGTACAGGCCGAACGTTCCTACCCCGCCCGCCGTCGGCGTCGCGCCCAGGCTGGCCGAGGGCAGCATCCCCAGGCTGCCGGTAAGCATTGCGGCCTCGTCGCTCAGGATGTCGCCAAACATGTTCTCGGTCACAATGACGTCGAACTGGCGGGGATTGCGCACCAGCTGCATCGCGCAGTTATCCACCAGCATGTGGGAAAGCTCCACATCCGGGTAGTGGCTCGCCATCCCGGTGACTACTTCCCGCCAGAGCCGGGAGGTCTCCAGGACGTTAGCCTTATCCACAGAGCAGAGCCGCTTGCCGCGCTGGCGTGCCGCCTCAAATCCGACGTGGGCGATCCGCTCGATCTCCGGGCGCGTATAGACGCAGGTATCTACCGCGCGCTGGCCGTCGGCCTCGCGTCCCTTCGGCAGGCCGAAATAGATGCCGCCGGTCAGCTCGCGCACGACCAGGACATCCAGCCCTTCCGCGACCAGTTCCGGGCGCAGCGAGGAGGCGCCGGCCAGGGCTGGAAACAGCTTGGCAGGGCGAATGTTGGCGAAGAGTTCCAGTTCCTTGCGCAGCGGCAGCAGCGCGCCGACTTCCGGGCGCAGGGAGGCCGGCTGCACGTTATCCCACTTGGGTCCGCCGACCGCACCCAGCAGCACGGCGTCGCTGGATTTGCACAGCACCAGCGTTTCGGGCGGCAGAGGGTGGCCCGTCGCGTCGTAGGCCGCGCCACCGATGAGCGCTTCCTGAAAGGAGAGTTCCAGCCCGAATCGGTCGGCGCCAGCCCGCAGCACCTTCACCGCCTCGGCTATGATCTCCGGGCCGATACCGTCGCCCGGCAGGACAGCGATACGAAAAGTCATCTTTCTTGTTCTCTCGTGATAACGGCTCCCCACGGCCCTTCTGGACCTAACCCCCCGTCCCCCACTGCAAGGGTCGGCGCTACAACGGTTCGCGCCACTGGCAAGGGACGCCGCTCAACGGACTGCCAGGGTCGGGGCTGTCATGGTTCGCCCCACTGCCAGGGTCGGCAAGGTTACGGCCCTTGCCTCCGCCTTGCGACACCTCGCGCCCCTGGGAGGGAAGGGGGTGACCCGGCTTCTGTTCTCCCCTCTCCTTGGCAAGGAGAGGGGCCGGGGGTGAGGTAGGGCGTCTGCCCGGTCTATTAGAGGTCGAGGTGCATCAGTTTCAAAAACGGGCTAAAGCCCATCTCCTGCCAGAAGGCGGCGGCATGGGGATTGGCTGTGGAGACGTAAAGCTCGATGGAGCGCGCCTTGCGCAGCACGAACCAGCGGCGTATCTGCTCGAAGAGCGCCCGTCCGACACCGCGCCGCCGCCACGCTTCCTGCACGCAGACATCGGTGATAAACCCGTACTGGCCGGGCAGAGCCACGGGCGGGCGCGTTTGCAGCTCACCGACCAGGTAGCCGATCACGGTGTTGGTAGCCTTCTCCTCGGCGACCAATACGCGCGCATCCCGGCAGCGCAACATGTCCTGGATGTGCCGCACGTACTTCTGCTCGCCGTCCACCGGCACCACGAAACGCGGGTCGAGCGCCTGGTGAAGCGTCATCAGCTCTTTCCAGAGCGCCCCGATGCGGGTACGGTCGGACATGCGCGCGTCGCGGATCACAAACTTGCCGTTCTCGCTCACTGTCCTCCTACCAGGTCTATCCGCAGGCCGGCGCTTGCCGATGGCGAGACCTCCAGCTGCGCCCCGACCGCTCGCTCCTGACAGCGCATCTCGCCCCCGTCCCGCTTCCAGGAAGCCTTAATAGCGTTCCTGGCGCGCTGCCTGCGCCGGGATAATCCCGGTGCGCCATACCGCCACCTGCGAGCCAGAGGACTCTTCGGCGCCGACAGGCAGCCCTTCGACCATCTGATGATCCTGAAAAGCGCCCGGCAGGGAATTCGTTTCCGGCAGGCGATCCGTGCGGGCGATGAAACGCTCTAGGTCGCGCAGGTCGAAGTAGTTTCGTCCGGCGACGTTGCGCAGTTCGCGTGCCGTCATATCGGGATGGGCTACCACGGCTATACGCTTGCCCTTGCTGCGCACCAGTTCCAGGGCGCGCTCGAAATCGCCGTCGCCGCTCATTAAAATACAGGTTTCATAGAGCGTCACGGTGTTAAACATATCAATGACAAGTTCAATATCCAGGTTGGCCTTTTCTACAATTTCTCCGGTCGTATCATCCACCATCTGCTTGATCGCCTTTGTTCGAACGGTATAGCCGGAATACATCAGATACTCATGGAACGCCACGTCACGGTTCTTGGATTGGGAATCCGCCCCAGTATAGTAGTAGGCTTCGCTGATAGTATTGCCGGCTTCCTTGCCGAAGAAATACAGGACTTTGCGAAAGTCAATATACCAGCCAAGCTTTTTTTGCGCGTAATACATGTTCGCGCCGTCCACAAAAATAGACACCCGTTGCACGATCTCCTCCTCTTTTGCCTCCTCATGCCAGGACACATGAAATAGGAGTCAGGAAACATAATTAGTCAAGAGTCTGCGAATCCGTTGGCGGGCTGCTGCCACCACGACCGCTGGCTGCGCCTTCTCTCGCCCCCGGAAGGCTAGAGACGTTATACGCATTATGACACAAGGAAACGGTATCTGACAAACCCTTCTCGCTTCGGCGTATTAGTTCCTCTTTCCTGGCGCTATCTCCTGCTTCCCTACCGGGATTTTCGGGAATCGTGGGGCCAGACTCGCAAGCAAAGTCCTGAATCCGCAGGCCCCTTCGCCGCAGACGACCTTGCCGCTTAGGGTCGCCCCTGGCCCCTTTCTTCCTTTGCTCCTGCCTTCTTCAACAAGGCCACAATTTGCCGAAGCGCCGGTTCCTCTGGGGCATCACCGCGCAATCTGATGGCCTCAGAAAGGATTGACGTTCCCTCACTAGTTGGAATAATCAGATTAGCATGTCTTTCCAGCAAGATTCGTACGCCTTCCACATTTTCAGCTACCACAGCTTGTTCCAGGGCTGTGCGTCCATTCATGTCTTTGGCATTGATGTCGGCTCCCCGGTTCAGGGCGGCCATCACCCCGGCAGTGTCGTTGTTCTTGACGGCAGCAATCAGGGCCGTGTTTGCCTTCTCGTGCTGCACCTGGCGATAGACCAGCCCAGACGGAACTCCCACGAAGGCTATCACCGCCGATAGCCCCAATAAGTCCCATAGAGGGATGCGTCTCTTGGGCATGGCAGGCTCTCTCCTGTCTATTGAAACCACGCAGTTTTTGCTTCGCCCTGCTCCTATGCCATTCCTGTATAGGGACGAGTCTGGGTCCTTCCGTTTTCCTGCGCTTACCGCCGGGCATTGAAAATACCCGGTTCTAGGGCCTACGGCCAAGCGACTGCAAGGGACGGCGCTACGCTTGCTCGCGCCTTTGCCTTGCGACTGGCGGACGCTCCTGTCCCGCAGGAGTTTCCGTCCGAAGGACGGTTGGCGGCGCAGCCGCCCTCTAGCCGGGTATTTTCCATGCCCGGCACGGATCGGGGGTTGAAAACCCCCGGCTCCAGGGCCTGCGGCCAAGTGTCCTGGCGGACGCCTAAAACGCTGCAACACAGAGAACGGAAGTACCCTGGGGATGAGAAGGCGAGAGGGGATAAAAGCCAAACGGGCAGGAAAGGTTTCTGCTCCTTTCCTGCCCGTCATATCGCTGGCCCGCTCAGGGCGCTCCCTCTATCAGCACCCTATTTCGATTAAAATTAATCCAGGCGCGGCCCCAATAGTTGCCGGAACCGCACGCGATAGGCCGCCGCGCCCGCTGTATCCATCAGATCGACCCGGAAGGGCGCCGTCTCTCCCTTCTCCAGGGGATCAAAGGCCACCAGGCCGCTCTCAACCCGCACAGTCTGGTTACGCGCGTTCAACAGCTCGACGACTGCCTCCACCCGATTGAGCGCGCGCGGGCTGCGATTGGTCACATTGCCGGTAACGGTCACAAACCCCAGCTTGCGCTCTGCCGTGGCCCCCGTCAGCGCGACCTGCCCGGCCGCGGGAGCGCCGGAAATCAGCCGCAGGGCAGGCGTCGCTGCCACGCCCAGCGCCACGTTGCGCACGCCGGCAGCGACCATCCCGCACAGGACCGCGCCCAGGCACAGCACGAACGCGACGCGCAGGGGCCGAACCCGCCGCGCCCGGCGACGGCGCCGCGCCGGAGACACTGCCGGCATCTCCGGCGCCACGTTGACTTCCCAACGCATTGGAACGCTCATTCGGACTACCTCCACAGCATGCGCAGGCCGGCCCAGTCCCGGCGTAATTGGTCGCTAACTCTAGGAGAAGTATAGCAAATCGCGCGTATACTTGTCAACCTATTTTTGTTGTTTTTTGATCCTGCTTATGTAGCCTGACGATTCAAAGCTGCCCCTAGTTCCCCCGCATCCGCTCTCTTGCTTTACTCCGATCCCGGCTTCCAGAGCGGAAAGGCTTGCGAAAAAAGCCTGCTGCTTTCGTCGGCCTTCAGAGCCGATGGCGCTGCACGGCACGCCGTTGGGTATAGTATAGACAGCTTTTATACGGCGCAGGCCGCGCCGCTTTGGGAAAGGAGCCGCTATGGAGTTTGCCACCAGAGCCATCCACGCCGGACAGGAGGCCGACGCCGCTGCGGGCGATGTCGTGCCGCCGCTGCACCTGAGCACCATTTACGCCTATGACGCGCCCGGCGTGATGCGCGCTGGCTACGAGTATAGTCGCTACGGCAATCCCACGCGCGCCGCGCTGGAAGCCTGCCTGGCCGCTTTGGAGAACGCGCCCGCCGACTGCCCCGCGCTCTGCTTTAGCTCCGGAATGGCCGCCACCGATTGCGCCCTGCGCCTCTTGCGCCCCGGAGACCGCCTGCTCATGGCCGAGGGCATCTACGGCGGTACTACCAGGCTGGTGGAGCAGGTCGTGCGCCCGGCAGGGATCGAGGTCGCCTACGCCGATGCCGCCGACACAGAGGCGTTCGTGGCGGCGCGGGCACCGGGGACGCGCCTGGTCTGGATCGAAACGCCCTCCAACCCCCTGCTGCGCCTCACCGACATCGCCGCCGTCGCGGAGGCTGCGCATCGGGCCGGCGCGCTGCTGGCCGTGGACAGCACGTTCGGGACGCCCTGTTTTCAAAACCCGCTGGACCTGGGTGCCGATCTCGTGATGCACTCCACAACCAAATACCTGGGCGGGCACAGCGACCTGCTCGGCGGCGCCCTCATCGTGCGGGATGCCGGCCTGCGCCGGCAGCTCTACGACTTGCAGAAGACGACGGGGGCCGTTGCCTCACCCTTTGATTGCTGGCTGACGCTGCGGGGAGTGCGCACGCTGGCGGCGCGTATGCGCGTCCATGAAAGCAACGCCCTCGCCATCGCCCGCTTCCTGCAAGCGCACCCGCGCGTGATTGCCCTCCACTACCCCGGCCTGGAGGATCATCCTCAGCACGCCCTGGCCAAGCGGCAGATGCGCGGCTTCGGCGGCATGGTGCCGTTTGAGATCGAAGGCGGCGAGGAAGCAGCCAGAGCCGTCTTGCAGCGCACCAAGCTGTTCACACTGGCGGCGAGCCTGGGCGGCGTGGAGAGCATCATCAGCTACCCGCCCCTGATGTCCCATGCGGCCCTCACGCGCGAGGAGCGCCACCGCCGCGGCATTCAGGACGGCCTGATCCGCCTCTCCGTGGGCCTGGAAGACGCAAAGGACCTGATCGCCGATCTCGATCAGGCCCTTGCTTGAAGCCGCTTCTTCCGGCACTAACAGAAAAGATGGCAGCCCTCTTTTAATGTGTGCATCTAAAGAGGGTGAGATTTCCGCTTGCTGAGCGGTGAAACGATGACAGCCCTCTTTCAATGCGTGCCCAATTTCAGTGAGGGACGGCGACCCGAAGTTATCGCCGCCATTGCCGAAGCCATCGCATCTGCGCCGGGCGTGCAGCTTATTGACTACTCGGCGGACGCCGATCACAACCGCAGCGTGATGACGTTTCTTGGTTCGGCGGAGGGCATTCGCGCTGCCGTGCTTGCCGCCGCCCGCGTGGCCGTGGCGTGCATAGACCTGCGCACGCATTCCGGTGCTCATCCGCGCACCGGCGCGATAGATGTCGTGCCCGTCATTCCGCTGCGCAACGCCAGTCGGGAGGACGCCATCGCGCTAGCCCATGACGTCGGCGCCGACCTGGCCAGAGAGCTCGCCCTGCCGATCTATTTCTATGAGTGGGCCGCCCGGCCTGGCCGTCCCCATTCCCTGCCCGATGTCCGGCGCGGCGGCTTCGAGGCGTTTGTCAGCGCGCTCCTGAGCGACGAGCGCGCCCCCGACCTCGGCCCGCCCATAGCCCATCCTACCGCCGGGGTTGCCATTGTCGGCGCGCGCGGCCCGCTCATCGCCTACAACATCCTCCTAAGCACCCCCGACGTCGAGATCGCCTCTGCCATCGCCCGCCGCATCCGGCAGGAGCGCCACCATCGCCCCGAGCTTGAGGGCGTGCGCGCCCTCGGCCTCTACCTGCCTTCACAGCACCGCGCCCAGGTCTCCCTGAACCTGACACGTCCCGACCGCACGCCACTGCCCGCCGTATTTGCCTTCGTGGAGCAGGAAGCCGCGCGCCTGGGCGCGTCCGCCGTCGAAAGCGAGATCATCGGGGCCATCCCGCAGGCTGCGCTTGGCGGGCAGCCCCCGGAGGCTATCCGCTGGCACGCCTACAATCCGCATCAAATCCTGGAGACCTGGCTCCAGAACAAAAACACCGATTGATAGCGCCGTTCGGGCGAATGAATTCGCGGCAACCGGGGCACAAAGTCCCCTACGGGGACTTTAAGGAGTGTCCGCAGGGACACTTCGTGCTTTTGTTGCTGCGGTTTCAACCGCCCGCAGAGAGGTTCGTATCGTTCCTTAGTGGAGCAGGCGCATGATGGCGGCGGCGAGCAGACCCGCATCGTGGCGCACCACGTCGGTCTGGCTGATGAAGTTGCCGGCAATCGGGCGATAGTTGGCCCGCTTGATGCGATCTATATCGGGCTCGACCAGCACGGAATGCGTCTTGCGGTATTTCTCCAGCAATTCCTGGCTGGGCCGGCCTGTATTGACCAGGACGTAATCGAAGATGCGCTGCTGGGCGTGCCGCTCGATGGCCTGGATATGGTCGTAGGCGGAGAAACCGTCTGTTTCGCCGGGCTGGGTCATTACGTTGCAGACGTAGACCTTCCTGGCTTTCGAGCGGCGGATCGCCTCCGGGATGCCGCGCACCAGCAGGTTCGGGATGATGCTGGTGAAGACGCTGCCGGGCCCCAGCACGATCACATCGGCCTGCGCTATCGCCTCCAACACGTCGTCTACCGGGCAGGCGTTGGCAGGAACCAGCGAGATACGCTTGATCTTGAGCGGGGAAGTGGCGATGGCCGTCTCGCCGTCCAGGATGGACCCGTCCTCCATCTCGCCGCGCAGGCGCACGTGCGTCACCGTAGCGGGCAGGACGCGCCCCCGAATGTTGAGGACGCGGCTGGTCTCCTGGATGGCCCGCTCGAAGTCGCCGCCGTTGATGGCGGTCATGGCGGCGATCAGCAGGTTGCCAAAAGCGTGATCGCGCAGTCCCTCCCCGTAGTTGCTCCCAATGTTTGCAGGGACGTGCGCGCCGTCGTTTCCCTCCGCCGCCCTGGCCGTCACTGCCGCCGCAACCGGGGCCGCTGCCGATCCGCTGACGCCGTTGGCCGCATCCGGAGGCATGACGCTGTTGCGAAACCGATACTGGAACAGCTCGGTCATCTGCGGCTCGGCATCGGCCAGCGCCACCAGGCAGTTGCGAATATCGCCGGGCGGCAGGATATTGAGCTGCTTCTGAATTTTACCGGAGGAGCCGCCGTCATCGGCCACGGTGACGATGGCGGTGATGTTGCCTGTATACTGCTTCAAGCCGCGCAGCATCGTCGAAAGGCCCGTGCCGCCTCCGATGACCACGATACGCCGTCCCTGCGATAGCTTGCGCCGCTGATAGACCACGTCTACCAGGCCGCCATGCGCCATTTCCGGGTCGAGCACAATTGTCAGCGAAGAGATGAGTTTACCCAGCGCGATCAGGCAGAGCAGTGCGCCCGTCCCTGCCAGAATGACGCCGAGCGTGCCGGGGCGCAGTCCCACATGGGTATTGTGGACAACCCAATCGGCAACGCGCACCGCCAGCGGCTTACTGGAGGGAGCGTGCGCCTGGGTGATGATGCCGATGCCCACCAGAAAGATCAGCAACCCGCAGAACGCCAGCGCGACCCAGCGCTTGACGTGCATGCCGGGGTACAGCCATTTCAGCGAAGTGCGCAGTCTGCTCATGGAGCGACCTCGGAATCTAGAAGCATAGGCCGCGGGTTGGCGAGATCGCCGTCCGTATCAGGCGGTTCTGCCGGGCCGTCGTTGGCTGCGTGCGGGGGATTGCTTTCCACTGGAAAGTACAGAACGGCCTGCGGGCTCTCGGGCATCTCCACCGGCAGGTTGCGGGCCAGATCGCGGTGGCGCACGACGACGCGATAGCCCTCCTGACGCAGTTGCGCCGCCAGTTCCTCGGCCAGAGTAACGGAGCGGTGCTTGCCGCCGGTGCAGCCGATGGCGATGTTGAGGTACGCCTTGCCCTCACGCTGATACTGGGGCAGCGCGAAGGCCACCAGGTCGCGCATCTTCTCCTGGAAGGCGGGCGTCAGCGGGTCTTGCTTGACGTAATTGGCAACGCGAATGTCGCGCCCATCCAGCATCTTGAGTGCGGGAACGTAGTGCGGATTGGCGAGAAACCGAACGTCGAAGACCAGGTCGGCATCAATCGGCAGGCCGTACTTGAAGCCGAACGAGGTGATGGTCACCAGCAGGCCGGGGCGCGACGCGCCGGCAAAGGCGGCGTAGATGGCCTCGCGTAGCTGCATAATGGTCAGCGCCGACGTGTCCAGGATCTTGTCGGCGAGGGCACGCACCGTGTTGAGCAGGGCGCGCTCGGCGTGGATGGCCTCGACAATACCGCCTTCCACGATGCCATCGTTGGGCTCGGTTCGCAGCGGATGGGGCCGGCGCGTCTCCTTATAGCGGTGCACCAACGCCTCGTCGCTGGCGTCGAGGAAGAGAACTTCGACATGCAGGCCGGATTTCTCTAACTCCTGAAGCACGATGGGCAACTCGCCAAAGGCCGGGCCGCAGCGGGTATCCACGACGACCGCCGCCCGGTCGCGCCCTTCGCGCTGGCAGAAATCCGCCAGCGCGGGCAGCAGGCGCGGCGGCAGATTATCCACCGCATAGTAGCCTGCATCGTCAAAGCTGTTGAGCGCCAGTGTTTTGCCCGCGCCCGAGACGCCCGTGATTACTACAAATCGCATCGCCGTTCTGACCTATCCTGCAACTATAGCGTTCGCATTCCTTACCCTTTATTATACAATCCAATACGGAGAAAAGTTAGTTCGTATAGCCAGATGCCGAATTTCGCGTCCCTCACCCTAAGAGTATCTACGGAACCCCAGCTGCGCCCGGCCGGGAATACAATTGCCGGGGAGTGTTTCCGCTTGTCAGTATCTACGGAACCCCGGCTGCGCCCGGCCCTAAAGGACCGGGCTGTGGGCGGCAAGCCCCCTGAAGGGGGCTACTCTCCCTTCTTGTAACTCTTGAAGGGGACGGATCAACTTCTGGCAGCCCCATTTATGGGGCTTGCCGCCCACAGCCCACCCGTAAACGGGTGGGCTGCCAGAAGTTAGCGTACACATCCTGAGAAGGTGAGGGACGCTGTTTGAGCCGTTATCTCTGGAAATCGTAGGCCCGGTTGTGATGGATGTAATCAATTGGGCCTGCCACGAAGACGGCATTTGTCGCCAGGTCGCTATCCTTGAAAAACGCCTCCGTGCCTTTCGGAAAGGGAATCGGGTCGGCATGCCACCAGGAGCAGTAGTGGATCATGGCGATCATCGGGCGGGGCTGTCTGGTGCGGTTGGGCATGCCGCGATGCCATAGCCGCACGTCGCGGATCAACGCGCCGCCACAGCCGACGCTCGGCTGCAACGGCGGCGCGATCTTCCGGCGCTGCTCCAGGAGCGCCTCTGGCACAATGATATCCTTGTCCTCCCGCATCTGCTGAACGCAAAGCGTCGTATCCAGGTGCGTGCCGGGCCAGAGCTCGGTGCTGCCGTTCTCGGCATCCATATCCACCACCGGAACGTTCACCACCAGCGCGTAGGCTGGGGGAGCGACCTCCAGGTCCGGCCAGAGCTGGCCCAGATCCACATGAACCGGCTGCTCCGAAGAACCCGGCAGGTTTGTGTTGCCGCTGTAGTAGCTGTTCTTCACGCCGCGCCCCAGGATCGCCTTTGTGACCGCGAACACCATATCGTTGAGCAGGACGTCGTGGAATAGGTAGGGCGCAAAGGGCGGCGGGTCTTGCTGAAGATTGCCGGTATTGAAATTGAAAGGAGCGTCCTCGCGCGCCAGGATCGCCTCCACGTCGGCAAGCATCCTTTCCCGCAGCCTCTCCAGATGGGCTGTCTCAATAATGTGATTAAGCACGACGAAGCCGTCCCTGCGCAGCGCGCCGACAGCGGCTTGCAGGTGTTCCGGCGTCATTATGCGGTTCCGTATCTCTTCTGGGGTAATATCCAGGGTAATCACGAATTCCTCCCTCGATTGGCGAGTTCATAAACGGCGGGGGCAAGGCGCATAATGTCCCGCACGAGAATATCCGCGCGCTCCTCCGGGCGCTGCGGCTCATAGAAGGTGTAGAGAATACCCCTCTGAAACCGGATCGTGCCCATGCCCAGCGTTTTGGCGGGTGCGATGTCGTTGTCCGGGCGGTCGCCGACCATAACCGCCTCTTCCGGGGCGCACTCGGCCCGCTCTAACGCCCACCGAAACATAGCCGGGTCCGGCTTGGAGAGGCCGACGACCTCATCAATGGCCTTGACCGCAAAGAGCGGCCCGATGCCGTAATCATCGAGGGCTTGTAGGATGGGAGGATGCTGGTTGGCGATGATGCCGAGCCGAAAATCCGCGTGCAGCGCCCGCACGACCGGCGTGATGCCATCCAGCAGCAGGCCATAGGGACGCGGCTTGCGCATCGCCTCGTACTCCGCGCGGCCTTCGTGATAGATTTTATCCCAGAGAGCGTCGTCCGGCACATAGTACCGGGCTGCATCCAGCACCGCCGTCCCCGGCTTGACCCGCGCGTACTGCTGAATGCGCGCGTGGTAGGCGTCCCACTCCACGTCCACGCCATTGCGCCGCATCGCCAGCAGCATCGAATGGAAATAGTAGAGGTGCGGCACATCCTCATCAAACAGCACATCCCCGATGTCAAAAAAGACCCAGCGGATCGCCATTTACGTTCAAATCTCCTTGTTGTGGGGTGGGAAATCAGGCCGCTAGCGCGGATAGTGCCAGGTGCGGCCCGTGGTCAGCAAGGACTTGGCCGCTTCCGGCCCCCAGGTTCCGGCGGCGTAGTTGGGGAAGAGCGGGCAGGAGAGATCGCGCCATGCCTCCAGGATCGGCGTGATGACGGCCCAAGCCGCCTCCACCTCGTCATTGCGGGCAAAGAGCGAGGCCGTTCCCCGCACCGCGTCAAGAATCAGCCGCTCGTAGGCGTCGCGGATGGGCGAGGCGAAGGCCGCGCCGTACTTGAAATCCATCTGCACGGGCAGCACGTGCATATCCGGCCCCGGCTCTTTGCTGATGATCTCCAGCGAGGCGCCTTCGTTGGGCTGAATGCGCAGGATCAGGCGGTTCGGCTGGAGCTGGAAACCGTTCTGTTGGGCAAACAGCACGCAGGGCACCGCTTTAAACTGGATCTGCACCTCGGTAACGCGCGTGGGCATACGCTTGCCTGCCTGCACATAGAACGGCACGCCCGCCCAGCGCCAGGTATCCAGCGAGAAGCGAAACGCGGCAAACGTCTCCGTGACGGAATGGGGGTCCACCCCTTCCTCCTCGCGGTAGCCGGGAACGGCCTGGTTATCCACGACGCCGGGGCCGTACTGCCCGCGCACCGTCCACAGGGCAACCTCCTCCGGCGTGAACGGGCGAATGGATTTGAGGACTTTGACCTTCTCGTCCCGGATGTCGTCGGCGGCCAGGGAGACGGGCGGCTCCATAGCGATAAGAGTCAGCACCTGCAGGGCATGGTTCTGTACCATATCGCGCGTGATGCCGGTCGCATCGAAGTAGTCGCCGCGCCCCTCCATCCCTAACGTCTCGGCGACGGTAATCTGCACGTTATCAATGTACTTCTGGTTCCACAGCGGCTCGAAGATCTGGTTGGCGAAGCGCAACACGAGGATGTTCTGAACGGTCTCCTTGCCCAGATAGTGATCAATACGATAAATTTGATCTTCGCCAAAGACGGCTTTCAGTTCCGCGTTAAGCTGCCGAGCCGAGGCCAGGTCATAGCCGAACGGCTTCTCGATGATCAGCCGCACCCAGCCGCCCTCGGCTCCCGGCCTGTTGAGCCCCGCCTCGCCGAGATGGTGGATGACCTGGCTGAAGTTTTCGGGCGGCGTCGCCAGATAGAACAGGCGGTTCCCCTGGAGGCCGCGCTCCTCGTCGAGCTCATGAAGGCGTGCAGACAGCCGCCGGTAGCCTTCGGGGGCGTCGAGCGTGGAGCGCAGGTAGAAGATGTTGCGGGCGAACTCGTCCCATTTGGGGCTGTCGGCGGGCAGCCGGGGCGCGAACTCTTTGACGGCGGCGCGCAGCTCTTCTCGATAGCCCGCGTCGGTCTTATCGCGGCGCGCAAAGGCCACCACAACGAACGGCTGCGGCAGCAAGCCCTGCGATGCCAGGCTGAATAGAGCCGGGATAATCTTGCGATGGGTCAGGTCACCGGTCGCCCCGAACAGCACGAACGCACAGGGGGCAAGCGATCTGCCCGCGCCCCTATCGGCGGCCTCTGCTGCCATACGCTCCGTTATCGCCTCCATACTTCCTTACTTCCTCTCCCGGCGCTCTCTCATACTTCCGTCCGAAAGGCGTTGTAGGCGGCCCCAAAAGCGCCCGCGAACTCGCCCAATCGAGCCGGGACGATGCGCACGCCGCGTCCCAGAGGCCGCCACTCCCACTGATCCAGAAAGCCACGCAGCGGGTCGAACAGGGCCGCCCCTGCGCGGGCAATGCCGCCGCCTAGAATGACCACTTCCGGGTCTACAACGTTGATGAGTGAGACGAGGCCCGCCGCCAGGCACCGCACGGAACGCAGCCAGATTTCGGTCGCCTGTGCATCGCCCGCCTGGTGGGCGGCGAGCAGGGCTTCGGTGGAGGCAAAGCGCCCGCCGCTGCGCTCCGAGAGCGTGCATTCGCCGATGGCATCCTCCAGGCTGCCCGGCGTGCCCACGATGTCGGGCGGACCGTCCGGGTTAAGGCTGATGTGCCCCAGGTGCCCACCGCGGCCGATATAGCCCTTGAGCAGTTGCCCCTCCACCAGCACGCCCCCGCCGACGCCGGTCCCCAGCGTCAGCAGGATCACGTTCCGGCAGCCCGCCGCCGCACCCAGCCACGCCTCGCCGAGCAGCGCGGCGTGCGCGTCGTTGAGGACAGGAACGGTAAGCACAAAGCCCAACGCCTCGGTCCAATTCAGGCCCTGTACGGCATCTAGCCTCCCCTGCATCCAGGCAATCGAACGTCCGTCGGGCGCGGCCAATCCCGGCGCAGCCAGGCCAATATAGGCAGGAGGTTTGCCCTGCGCCTGTTCCATCTGCGTGATCTGCTCCCGGATGCGCCTGACCCAGACCGTCCGCGCTTCTGGCGTGTCCTCCGTCGGCGTGATCATGCGGGCCAGTTCCTTTCCCGCATCCGTGACGGCGACCAGCTTGATGTTGGTTCCCCCGATGTCAACCCCGATGGCGTAGGACATGGCATCCTCCTTTGTGTGGGGCAGTTGAAACTGCTCCAAGCCCCCACCCCCGTCCCCTCCCCCAATTCTAGGAGAGGGGAGAGGAGAAGCCGGGTCCCCCCCTTCCCTCGCAGGGTCGCTAGGTGTGGCAAGGCGGAGGGCTGTGGCAAAGCGGAGGCAGGGGCCGTAACCCTGCCGACCCTGGCAGTCCATTGTAGGCCCGACCCTGGCAGTGGTGCGAGCGTGCGCAGTTCCGACCCTAGCAGTGGGGGCCGGGGGGTTAGGTATGCGCCGAAACAACAGGCAGGCGGCGCACCTCGCCCGGCACTTTGGGCGTGCCGTCGGTGGCCGAGGCGATGGCCGCAAAGCATAGCTCCAGGCTGCGCAGGTTCTCGCGCGCGCTGTTGAGCGGCTCCCGGTTCTCCTCGATGGCGCACAGCAACTCGCCCATCGTGCCGCGAAAGCCGTCCGGGAACCATTCGCCTTCCAGATGGGGCCGGGCAATGCCTTGGGCGGTGTAGAGCGTGACCGTCTGTTCTGAGAGGTTCGGCCCCTGGCTGGTCAGTGTTCCCTGCGTCCCGCCGATATAGGTCGTGTCTTGCGCGCCGTAGCGGATATGGGCGTCAAAGACGAACGAGGCTTGCCCGCCCTCGAACTCCAGCATCGCCTGCGCCAGCATGGGCGGGCGTGCCGTTTGCCCCAGCGCCCGGCTCCGGGAGGCCATCACGCGCAGCCGCTTCCGGTCGCCCAGGATATGACTAGCAAAATCGAACCAGTGGATGGCGAAATCATACAGCACAAGGTCATAAATATCTTCAAACGGCGTTCCAACCGTCCAGGTATGATCCCAATGCACGGCGAGATGGATGCTGAGTATATCGCCGATGAGTCCCTGCCGAACGGCCTGGCGCATGTAGCTGAAGTGCGGCGCCCAGCGCCCGTTCTGGTTGACGGCCAGCTTGCGCTCCTTCTGGTCGGCCAGATCCACCAGGCGGCGGCCCGTGTCCAGATCCAGCACGAAGGGCTTCTGGCTGAGGACGTGCTTGCCCGCGCGCAGCGAGTCCTCGATCAGGACGACGCGCTCCGGCGGGTGCGTGGCAATGTCCACCACCTCAATATCGTCGCGCTTCAGGACCTCGCGGTAGTCGGTGGTGACGAACGCCTCCGGATAGAACTGGGCCTGCCGCTTGCGCGCCCGCTCTTCAATGAGATCGCATAGCGCGACGACGTTATACCCCGCTTTCTTATAGGCCCTCAGGTGCGTCTCCGTAATGCCGCCGCAGGCGATCAACCCGATGGGAGGCCGAAAGGATTTGGGCTCCGGCGGCTGGTAGGGTAGGTCCGGCGCGAGAATGGATCGATCCGGGGCGTGCTGGCGCAGGCTATAGTCGTCTTCCTTTGATGTCTCGGCCACAATCATTCCTTTCTGAGACTTAGAACCCTAGCACCCTAAAACCCTGACACCCTGTTTGTGCCTCGGCCATGATAGTTGCTTTTTTGAGGGCGCCAGGGCCGGGAGTGAGGGCTACCGGGATTAGCCCAGCAGCGGTACGGTGCGTTTTTCGCGCGCGCTCACGATGGCGGTATCCACAATCTGCTGCCCGATGCGGCTTAGCGCCAGCGAGAGCGGCCCCCGCACAGGCTCGCCCGTCGTCAGGCAGTGGATGAGATATTGAATCGGGTTCTGGTAGGGCGGCTCCAGCGTATCGGCAGGCTGCTCGTGCGTTTCGGGCCGCTGGCGGGTCTGGATACGGACGATAGGCTCATAATCGTAGCTGCTGATCGTGCCGTGCGTGCCGACGATGACAAAACCGCATTTGGGCTGCGGCTGGGTTGTCCAGGGATCGGTGAAGGTGCCCCAGCGCGTCTCGTACTTGGAGAGGCCGCGCTCGTAGCGGGCCACGGTGACGCTGTGCTCATCCACTTCCAGGCCGGGCGGCTCGTCCACAACCGTAGTCACTTCGATGGGCGCACGCCCGTTGTGGTACCAGGTGCCCAGCGTGACGCCGTAGCCTAGATAATCCAGCAGGGAGCCGCCGCCGCGCGCCTTCTGGTACCACCAGGACTGCGATTTTTGCCGCGCCGCCTCCTCTTCGCTGACCTCCACCTTATCTGCAACGTGGCGCAGAGGGCCGCGATTGCCATCGTAATAGTGGACCTCCAGCACCTCGCCAATCAGGCCCTCGTCCAGGAGGCGCTTGGCGGTGACGTGCGGCGGATACCAGGCCAGCGGCCAGTTGATAACGAGCGTTTTGCCGGTCTCTCGCATGGCCAAAATCATGGCGTCGGCGTCGGCCAGGGACGCGGCCATCGGCTTCTCGACCAGGACATGCACGCCGTAGGGGGCGACCTTTTGCACCCAGGCGCCATGCTCCGCCGTGCTTGGGCAGAGGATCACGATGTCCGGCTGTGTCTGTTCCAGGCACTGCCGGTAGTCGGTGAACTGGCGTTCCGGCGGGATGGCGAAGTTGCGCGCCGCGCTCTCCATGCGGGCGGGCATCTCATCACAGATGCCGACGATCTCGGCCTGCGGATGCTCGTGCGCCATGCGCAGCAGGTCGCCCATGTGCATATGGTCGAAATTAATCCCGGCGATTTTCCATATCTTGGTGTTCATGGCCCGCCTCACGGAGAAAATCAGAAACTTTCTGACCGGAAGTTTGTCTGGTTACAATAGCGCTTCTAACCAGGGCGCTTCGGGCATCCAGGGACGTTTCTCCTGGGACTGCTGCCCGGACGCGCTGCCGATTTGAGAGTAGTTTCGTCAGGCGAGCGCAAAAAACCTGCCCGTCCTTCTCCATCCCTATCGCGCTCGTGCAGAGGGGTTCCAGGGAGGTCTGTCATGCGAGTCGTCCCGGCAATTCTCCGTTTTCTACACCGGCTCCTCTTCCTCAGCGTTGGCCTGGCGCTCACGGCGGGCGCAGCCTACGCTCACGCTCCCAAACCCGGTGCCCGCGCGGCACGCCGGACGGCAGCGCCGCCTCTTCAGGCGCTTATTCCCTTCCCCTCCTCGATCACGCTGCGCGGCCCCTACGCCGAGGCGCGCGTCCTGATCCAGGGACGACTGCCAGGCGGCGGCGCGCGGGACGTGAGCGGGGAAGCGGCGCTGGCGGTGGCGGACCCCAGGGTAGCCGTGATAGATGCGGACGGCATTGTGCGCCCGCGCGGCGATGGGAATACCGTGCTCATCGCGCGCCTGCAACGGCGCACCGCGCGCGTTCCCATTGCGGTGCGCGGCGTGGCGAAGGCCGGACCGCCCCGGTTCCTCACCGACGTGCTGCCGGTTCTGACGAAGGCCGGATGCAACCAGGGAGCCTGTCACGGCGCGGCGCAGGGCAAGGGCGGCTTTAAGCTCTCGCTGCTCGGCTACGACCCGGAGGCCGATTATGAGGCGATCACCCGCTTTGGCGGCGCGCGGCGCATCACCCGCGCACAGCCGGAGAACAGCCTGATCCTGCGCAAGCCCACGCTCAGCATATCCCATCGCGGCGGAAAGCGGTTTGCGGTCGGCTCGCCGGAGTATCGCCTGCTGCGCGACTGGATCGCCAAAGGCGTTCCCGGCCCGGCGGCGGACGAGCCGCGCGTCGTGCGCCTGGAGGTCTTCCCGAAGGTCCGCACGCTGGCCCCCGGCCAGACCCAGCGGTTCATTGTGAAGGCGTGCTACAGCAACGGATGGCAGCGCGATGTGACCGGCGAAACGCTCTTTTCCGCCAGCGAGGAGTCCGTGGCTCCCGTCACGCCGGGCGGCGAGGCGAAGGCGGTCGGGCCGGGGGAAGGGGCCGTCATCATTCGCTATCAGGGCCTGGTGACGACGGCGCGCGTTATCTCCCCCTTCGGCCCGCCGCGCCGTGTGGCGATCCGGAAAAGCCGCCCGCCCGCCGCAACCCTCTCAGAGAAGATAGATCGGCTCGTGCAGGAGAAGCTGGACGCCCTGGGCCTGGAGCCTTCCGGCCGCAGCGCGGACGCGGATTTCCTGCGGCGTGCCTATCTGGATGTCATCGGCCTGCTGCCGACGCCGGAGGAGACGCGCGCCTTCCTCGCCAGCCGTGACCCGCAGAAGCGCGAGAAGCTGATTGATGCCCTGCTGCGTCGGACCGAGTACGTAGATTTCTGGACGCTCAAATGGGGCGACATCCTGCGCGACTCCCGGCAACTGCTCTCCGAGAAAGGGATGGTGGCCTTCAACGCCTGGATCCGGCAGAGCGTGGCGGAGAACAAGCCCTGGGATCGCTTTGCGCGCGAGCTGCTGCTGGCGCAGGGCAGCGCCTACACGGAGGGCGCCGCCAACTACTATCGCGCCGCCACGACCCCGCAGGAGTTGGCGGAGACGACCTCGCAGGTGTTCCTCGGCGTCCGAATCCAGTGCGCCAAATGCCACAACCACCCCTACGAAAAGTGGAAGCAGAGCCAGTACTACCAGATGGCGGCGTTCTTCGCGCGGGTTCGCGCCAAGCCCGGAGAGCGGCCCGGAGAACGCATCGTCTTTGTGTCCGATACCGGAGAGGTCAAGCACCCCAAGACGCAAAAGGAGGTTCTGCCCTGCGCGCTGGACGCGGCGCCCCTGCCGAAGGAGTATCCGGGCGACCGGCGGCTGGCCCTGGCGGAGTGGCTGACCGCGCCGCAAAACCCCTTCTTCGCGCGCTGTATCGTCAATCGCCTCTGGAAGCACTTTATGGGGCGCGGCCTGGTCGAGCCAGTGGACGACCTGCGCGTGACCAACCCGCCCTCCAATGAGGCGCTGCTCGACTGTCTGGCGCAGGACTTCATCCGGCACGGCTACGATCTGAAGTACCTGATGCGCGCGATTATGCGCTCGCAGACCTACCAGCGGTCTTCGGAGCCGACGCCCGGCAATGCGCGGGATACCCGCTACTACGCGCATTTCCCGTTCAAGCGGCTGGGCGCGGAGCAACTGCTGGACGCGCTCACGGCGGCAACCGGCGTGCCGGAGAAGTTCGAAGGCTACCCGCAGGGGATGCGCGCCGAGCAGCTTCCCGATACGGGCGTGCCCTCCTATTTCCTGGACCTCTTCGGACGACCGGCGCGCAATATTCCCTGCGAGTGCGAACGCTCCGACGAGCCAAACCTGGGCCAGGTGCTCCATCTGATGAACAGTGCTGGCATCAACGCTCGTCTCTCGGATAAATCCGGGCGCGTGGCGGCGTTGATAGAGTCGAAACTGCCGGATCGCCGGGTCGTCGAGGAGCTTTACCTGGCCTCCCTCGCGCGCTTCCCCACGCCGGAGGAGAGCCGCAAGGCCGTCCATATCCTTGCCGCCGCCAAAGACCGCCAGCGCGGCGCCGAAGACCTCCTATGGGCGCTCTTAAACTCGAAAGAGTTCCTTTTCAACCATTAAGGAAAGGATGAAAGCGGAAGATTCCGCTTCCGCCGCTTCTAGGGAGCCTGTTCTTCAGAGATCTAGTATCGCATGAATAACCTCAGCCTGCGCTTATTGTTGTCCTATACGCTCGCAGCGGTTTGCGTCCTGTTGGGCGCTTGCCCTTTTGCCCGCGCCCAATCACGCCTCTCCTCTGGAAAGCCGCGCGCAAAACCTTCCACTGCCGTCTCCTTTCATAAGGACATCCTGCCGATCTTGCGAGAAGCGTGCGTGGGCTGTCACGGCGAGAAGAACCCTTCCGGCGGGCTGACGCTGACCTCCTACGCCGGCCTGATGCAGGGCGGCAAGGGCGGGCGGGAGATCGCGCCCGGCAAGAGCGGGGAGAGCCGACTGGTCAAATATCTGCTCGGCACGCTCCAGCCGAAAATGCCGGTTGGAGGAGAACTGAAGCCTGCCGAGATCGCGCGGATACGGCGGTGGATAGATGTGGGAGCGAAGGTAGATGCGCCCGTCAAAGCCGGGAACGCGCCGCAGACGCCCGCCATGCCGATCCTTGCGGCGCCGATGCCGGTCAACGCCCTGGCCTTCAGCCCGGACGGGAAAACGCTGGCCGTCGGCGCGTACCGGCAGGTGCAGTTCTGGAACCCGGAGACGCGGCAGTTGGTGCGGGTCTGGCGGGGCCATGCGGGCGCCATCCATGCCCTCGCCTTCAGCAAAGACGGCAAGTGGCTGGCGGCGGGCGGCGGCACGCCGGGCGTCTCCGGCGAAATCAAGCTCTGGGACATAGCTGCCGGGCGGGAAGCGCGCACGCTGAGCGAGCATACGGACGTCGTCAATGCGCTGGCGTTCAGTCCGGAGGGAACGCGGCTCGCTTCCGGCAGCGCGGATAAGATGATCCGGCTCTGGGATGTCGCCTCCGGGAAAGCCCTGCATACGCTGCGGGAACACGCGGATGTGGTCTGGGGCCTGGCCTACAGCCCGGACGGCAAGTACCTTGCCTCAGCAAGCGCGGACAAAAGCATCAAGGTTTGGGACGCGGCGACGGCCAAACTTCTCTACTCCTTCCAACCCCACGAGGACATCGTTTATGGCGTCGCCTTCAGCCCGGACGGCAAGCAACTCGTGACTAGCAGCGCCGACAAGACCATTCGCCTCTGGAACTTCGGGCAGGAGAACAGCGAACTGACCAAAACGCTGACAGGGCACGACAACCAGGTGCTTGCTCTTACCTTCGCCTCCGACGGGCAGACGATCGCGACCGCCTCGGCAGATAAGTCGGTGCGCCTCTGGCGGCTGGCGGACGGCAACAACACAGAGACGTTGACGCAGGCAAAGGATTGGGTCTACGCCGTCTGTTTCAGCCCGGATGGCAAACGACTCGCCGCCGGAACCTGGGACGGCACGGTGCTCCTCTGGAACGCCGCCGATGGCAAGCTGGAGGGCAGCCTCTCTACCTTGCCGCCGCCAACGGCAAAGAGATAAAGCGCCTTAGAGTGTAAACAAGCCGGCAATCTCTGCAAGCAGAGGCTCAAGTAACAACCGCTACTACGTGAACAGGTTGTCTCATTTTCCGCACGCACTCCAGATCCCAGAGGCCAGCCATGAACCGTATCATCTATCTCCTCGCCGTGCTTGTTGGCGCGCTTGCTCTCCTTCCAGTAGCCTACTATATAACTGGAGGTCGCTGTAGAACCAGTGTCCCGTTTGACTACACCCTTCCTGCGGCATCGGGTCTGACGGTAACGGCGCCTATGCAGGGCAAGCCTGTACGCTGTGTCCTGGATCTAGGGCAAGACTATTCTTTCCTAGAGCGTGGGATGCACTTGGGTCCTCTTGAGGAGATAGGCCAGCCGCTCATTAGAGGCTTGGTGCTCGCTTTCTAGCGAGCACCAAGCGGTCATCAGCCTCCAAGTCCTCTCTCGAAGCAGGCAAAAAAGAGCATAACACCCTCTAGCCAAGGACACCGCCAGGGCTTTGCAGCCAGAAATCACAGACGATCTGTGGGATAGTCTCTCCCTGGGCAGCTATTACCGGTATACCTCGTTCAGGGTTCAAGACAGAGCCGACCTTTTTACCCCTTCGATGCCCAAGTGTGATGCGATTATCGGCTGTGAGTTTTTTGATGACACCTCCGGCAATCCAGGCGTGCGCCTCCTGCTGGATTTTAAGAGCAAACGACTTCTCCCGGATGCCTGTCCCTCACGACCAAGAGTGGAACCGCCTCCGGGCACCATCGCGCTTCCGATGCACAAAGACACCGTCCGAGGATGGTCTATCTCTGTACTGGTTAATGGAGAGCCTGTGGATTTTATCCTCAGCACCGCCGATGATTCTGTTTTCATTCCCCTGCTGCCAACGGTGTTTGATACCTCAAAAGGGATTAAAGGGACGAAGCAAATGGTTCCTATCACCCTGCAATTGGGGGCTCAGTCGGTCAAAGTGACAGCCACCTTTGAGCCGGATTTGGGAAACCCGATATTAGGGCTTTCTCTCCTGTCGCGGTACCGAGTTGTTATTGACTACCGGGATAAAATCCTGTATCTAGAGCCACCCACACCATAGGCGCCAGTTTATCAACAGCCGAGGCATAAGGCCAGCGCCGAGGATTTCCCCTGTTTGGATTGCGGGCGAATAAATTCCCTTACCTAACCCCCGTCCCCCTTCCCTACAAGGGAAGGGGGTGACCCGACTTCTCTTCCCCCTTCTCCCTTGGAGGGAGAAGGGCCGGGGAGGAGGGGAGATAAGGCAGAACCGAAGAACCTGGGAGGAAGAGAGGCTCCCCTCTCCCGCAGCGTTGATCGCAAGGCGGAGGGGCGAACCATTGCAGGCGCGACCCTGGCAGTCCGTTGCAGGGCCGACCCTGGCAGTAGGGGGCAGGGGGTGAGGGCTTCTCCTCTCCCCGCACGCCGCGCAGGCGGGTTTAGTGCTCTGGTTGCTGCGGTTTCAACCGCCCGCAAAGAAAACGGAATGGCTCCTCCCTGGAATCCTTATTAGGAAGGAGGGAGGCGGTTAAATCAATTCGGGAACCGGCGCGTAGTCTTCCAGCAGGTAGTGGGGACGGCCAAGCGTATCCATGACCGGCGTATCCTTGATGTTAATCCCCATGTTGCGGTAGAGCGTGGCGAAGACCTCCTTATAGTGGACAGGCCGATCGGCGGGTTCTTCGGCAAAGCGGGTCGTGGAGCCGATGACCTGCCCGGTCTTCATGCCGCCGCCGGCCAGCAGACAGCAGGAGACGCGCGGCCAGTGATCGCGTCCGCCATCCTTGTTGATGTGGGGCGTGCGTCCGAACTCACCCCAGACGACCACAGAGACGTCCTTATCCAGCCCTCGGTCGTGGATGTCCTGCACCAGCGCACACAGGGCCTGATCCAGCTTGGGCAGCCGCTCCTTGCACTGCGCGAAATTGCGGTCGTGGTAGTCCCAGCGGCCAAAGGCCAGCGTCACGCAGCGCGCGCCTGCCTCCACCAGCCGCCGCGCCACCAGAAACTGATCGTTCCAGCACGGCCCGCCGTCGTCCACGTTCTGGTTCGTGCCGTAGCCGTACCGGGCGCGCACCTTTGGGTCTTCCTTCGTCACGTCCAGGGCATTGACGAGCTTGGTGGAGGTCAGCAGGTCGAAGGCGCGCTGATGGAGCGCGTCCATCCCCTCTAGCGTGTCCACCTTGCGGCGGAAGCGGTCCAGGCTGGCAAGCAGCCTGCGGCGGTCCGCCAGTCGATCCAGCGTGATGCCTTTGAGGGTCATATCCGCCATAAGCTCCCCGTCGGGCTTGAGCGGGCTGTGCTCTAAACCGAGGAAGCCGGGATCGCCGGGATCGGCCCAGGGCATGTGGCCCATTTTCGGCGACAGGCCGATGAAGGGCGGCACGGTCTTATCTACCGGCCCTTGCAGCTTGGAGATGACCGATCCCATGCAGGGCGCATGGTTCTGGCTGCTCTCGGCCACCGTGTAGCCGCTAAAGCAGATATTGGAAGCGTGCTCATCCCGCGCGCCCACCAGGGAACGGATGACGGCAAACTTATCCATCATGGTGGCGAGGCGGGGCATGTGCTCGCAGATCTGGATGCCGGACACGTTGGTCTTGATCGGCTTGAACTCGCCGCGTATCTCGGCGGGCGCGTCCGGCTTCAGGTCGAACATATCCTGATGTGGCGGGCCGCCCGGCAGGAAGATCATAATAATGGCTTTGTGCGACCGGCGGACGCCAGCCTGCGCCTCCGCCGCAAGAATTTCCGTCAGGCTCAAGCCCCCTAACGCCAGCCCGCCGATCTTTAAGAACTCCCGCCGCGAAATGCCATCGCAAAACCGCTGTCCGCCACCTTGAATCGTGAGCATTGCAGACTCTCCTTTGCGAGCTTGCCCTCCAGCCAGATTCCACTGCCTTTGCGGTTATATTCGGCCTACGTTGTTATTTTACCTTTTTATAGGCAGCCTGTCCAGACACCAGCCTACAACTTTACCCCGATTGAGTGTCTGCGCATTAAGTTTGATACTCTCGTTTCGCGCCTTTTGAGAGGTAATATCCAATCCGGTGAATTTCTTCCCATATGCGCTGCACCTTGAGGTAGCCATACGATAAGTATTCCCTCGGACTTGATAGAAGGACAGCAATATAAAAAAGAGGGCAGTAAGACCGAGCCCTCTCCGGTAAATCGCAATCGCTCAAAAAGAAAAAGTCCTCCCGGCGGCAGGTTTCTACCGGGAGGACCTTTTTGCGGACTGCACTGCGAAGGAACCACTCAGACGGGTACGCTCCGTACCCGGCACAGCGAGGGCCCGAGGTTGTGCTGTCGTCTCTGTTAATCGCCGCTCTTGCCCTGGTTGGTCGCGACGATGTTGAGGTCGCGGAATGTGACGTAGCCGTCCCCATCCACATCCAGCAGGCCGGGCGCTGGATTGCCGAAGCCCGGACCGAAGAGGCGGAAGGCTATCGCGTACAGGTCCGTTCTGTTAATCACGTTATCGCCGTTGACGTCTCCATCAATGAACTCCGCGGAGGCCACCGTTCCATCCGTGATGTTCAGATCGGCAAACTTCTTGCGTAGGAACCTCGGGATCGTCACGTAGACATCGTAGACGCCTGCATTGGGCACCGTGAAGCCGAACGTGCCGTCGCGCGCCAACGTGCCGTTCTTGGTCACTACCGAGATGCCTCCCTGCTGTAGCTCGACCTTGATCGGCAACTGGGTGTCGTCGCCGACCCAGTCCCGGCAATGGAACTGCACCGTGAACTGGGCGGGCGTGTTCTCCGAGGTGCGCAGTTGCAGCCGCCAGAAGCCGCGCCCGAAGGTGGCCGCCTGCAGATATCCGGTTCCCGGCACATAGGTCAGGTCATTCACGATGACGTTGGGCAGGCCCAGCGTCGCGGTGGCGTTGCTCCAGGTCTGGCCGCCGTTGGCGGACTGGAAGACGCCGACGTCGGTGCCGACAAAGAGCACGCTATCGTCAGTGTCCGGCAGGACGGCCAGGGTGTTGGTGAAGATATCGGGCAGTGGGGAACTGCCGCCCGTGCCGCTAATATCTCTCCAGATGGGAGCGAATGCGGTGGTGTCGTCGCAGCGCCAGATATGGGGCGTGCCGGTGCCGGAGACGGTCACGAAGATGCGGTTCGGATCGTTAGGGCTGACCACGATCTTGGTGATGGAGCGCAGGGGCAGTCCGCCGGGCGCTCCGGCATTGCCGATCTCCGAGAAGCTATCGCCGCCGTCGGCAGAGAAGTAGAGCGTGCCATCGGTTGTCCCGACGTAGAGATAGTTCGGGTTCAGCGGCGTGGTGGCAATCGTCAGAACGTAGCCCTGGTCGGAGAACTGGAAGTCGTACTGGATCCAGTCGCCGATGGTATCGTCGAAGCGATAGAGATGGTTGGTGGCCAGCAGGAAGAGGTGCGGATTGCCCTGGTGAATCCCGCCCGCCAGGATGAAGGGCTTGGTATCATCTCCGACATCCAGGTCAATATTCTCCTGCGAATTCCACGCATCGGTGGTATGGTAGACCTCATAGATCGGCTCGGCCTGCGGATCGAGGAGCTTGGGGGTGAAGTTGGACGTATACTGAATGTTGCCGTCCTCCGGATTGATGCCGCAGCCGCCGCCGTCGCCTCCATTGACGTTAAACCAGTTGTCGAAGCCAAGGAGGGGCGCCACGTTGCCGTTGTCCTGCGTGCCGCCGACCATAAGATTGGGATTGTTGGCGGCGTAGGCCGCTGTGTAGAACTGGGCGATGCCCAGCCCCCGGTTGAGCGGCTGGATGAAGTTGAAGGTGCCATAGCGTGGCTGGCCCGCCGCAGGCACGGGGGGCGGATTCATGGGCGGGTTGGGAATCATGGGAGTCGGGCGCGGCTCGGTGCCCGGCGTATAGGATACGCGATAAACGCCGCCGTCGTTGCCGTCGTAGACGAGGTTAGGATCGAAGGGGCTGACGAACATCATGTGGTGGTCCACATGGTAGGTGGGCACGCCCTGCCAGAGTATGCCCCCGTCCTGCGATTGCCAGAGGTCTACCATGCCGACATAGACGATGTCCTTGAACCCATTGCTGGCCGGGATGGGAGGGTTGGCAGTCGGATCGCCCGGGTCGTTGACGACCTGTCTGGTGACGGCCAGGTAGAAGTTGTAGCCTTTCTGGTCCCAATAGGGGCGGACGATGAACTTGGGCGTCTTCGGGAAGCCATCCAGCGCCTTCCACTGGATAGTGCCGCGGTCGTCGTCGGCGGGCGGCTCGCCCTTGGAGACCGACTCGCCGCCGCCGTTGAGGACGTAGACGGTCTTGCGCCCGCGCAGGGTGCGAATGGTCGAGCAGGCGACGTCGAAGCGTCCCGATCCGGTGGGCGCGCCGGGGGCCTGTATCCAGGTCGTGCCCCCATTGGTAGACTGGTAGATGCCGGCGCCATCAGCGCTGGCATAGATCGTTTCGCCGCTGGAGTTGTAGACGACGTTGCTGAAAGAGCCGTTGACCGCAGGGGCCGTTGGCGTGGCCGTGGGGCCGATCACCATCTGCCAGGTGCGCCCGGAATCAATCGAGCGGAAGAGGCCCTTGCGCCCGCCGGTGGCAAAGATTTTGGAGGGCGTGCGCGGGTCGAAAGTGATGCGATGGATGGCCTCGCTGCCAGACCCAATGTTTATAATGGTCCAGGTTGCGCCGCCGTCGGTGGAGCGCAGGACGCCGAAGCCGGGACCGTTGCCGCCGTCATAGTCGCCGGTGCCGGCCAGCACCAGGTTGTGGTTGGTGGGGCTGACGGAGACGCAGCTAGCGGCCAGGCCCGGCATGGCATCGGTGAGCGGGCGCCAGCTATTGCCGCCGTCGGTCGTTTTCCAGATGCCGCCACTGGGTGCGGCGACGTAGAGGGTATTGGGGTTGGTCCGGTCGAAGCCCATGCCGTTGACGCGCCAGCTCAAAACGCCGAAATCGTAGCCGCCAGGCCCGAGCGATTCCCAGCGTGGCCCGACCTGGTTGAGTTGCATCCGGGGACCGGACAACGGGGCGGCGCCGGGTCCGTGGCGGAAGAGTCCCTGCAGGTTGGCCGCCGGCATATGGTCGCGCTGGAGTCTGGCACGGCTATAAGCCTCGTAATCCACCCGGTCAAAGGGGAAGGCGCGCTGCTTCATGAAAAAGAGCCGAGCGGGGAGCCACAGCCCCTGGGTCTCTTCCTCTTCCTGGTGCTTGCCTTTGATAATGGGCCGGAAGCGCGCGCCGCCTGCGGCCCGCTCCCGGTCGCGATCCTGCTCCCCTTCGACGCGCTTTCTGCTGGCCTTGTCGGAGTGGGCCTTGGCCCAGTGGCCTTTGAGCAGGCGTTCGAGGGCGCTGACGGAGTGCATATCCACATTGGCCGCGCTCAGCCCCGCTGGTCTGGCCGCCTCGGGCGCAACCGGGCGGGTTTGCGCCGATAGCGGCCAGGCGGCGCAGAGCAGGATTCCCGCTGCGACGCTCCGGCAGACCGAGCGAACGAAAAGTAACTTGGACATCTGCATCGTTCCTTTCTTAACTGCTGTCGAATGCAATCCTCCTCCGCTGTACTCCACGGTATCCACACGAATGAACAGGGTCACCGCACAGGTACTAACGAGGCTTGTCTAGCCGGAGCGGCGCAGCAGGCAGGCTGTCGGACGCCGCAGGATAGTGTATATAGGGCCGTTGGATCTGCTGGTTCGTCTCCTCCTCCCCCGTCAGGAAAGAGCGCAGAAGTGGAATCAGGGAGATGTAGTTTAACAATGGTGGTAAATCGCCACGATATGACCGGGATGCAGCACATAGCTCGCTTGCCGTCGTGTATTGCTAGGGATGGAGAATTGCAGCAACAGGCCAGAGCGCCCCGGAGTCATCAGGGCTCCGACGGGGTGTACACACAAACTTGCTTGCGTGCAGTGTACTCGCTGTGTTGATTCGCGATAAAGTCCGCTTTTCCTGCTTAATTACAGCGTAGTTATAGAAAATTGGTAGACACTCCCAGCCGTGTGGATCAATCTCACGCAGCCTGCTGCTGAGGAGATACGTCCACACCGTTGGGAGCGATTACCAGAAAATTTCCTTTTCAAAAATTGACATTTGCCAGATCAATCCAGGAACGGCCTGAGCGCTCCGTATCCGTTTCGGGTTGACGGTTCCACTGGCTTTGTGCTACCCTCCAGGAGGGGTGCGTTGCGGGAAGCGTCTGGCAGGTGGCTGCGGCCGCAGGCAGCGAACGGGCGCGATGGGATAGGCGGAGGGAGAAGCCATGCAGCCCGGAGATGTGCTCTATCTGGAGGAAGACCTGCCCACGGCGGAGGCGGGCGAGTATGTGGTGCTGAGCCTGAGCGAAGAGCAAGTCTGTCTCAGCCTGATTCGCGAGAACGCGGAAGGCTTTTTGTGCGCGACGACCACGCTGGTCTGGCTGCCGCGCTCGGAGCTTGTCCAGTTCACGCCGCTGCGCATGTCCATTTCCGGCGTGCCGATAGGGACAGAGGAGGGCTAGACGCCATCCCCTGCGGCCCTCACCCCCTATCCCCCTCTCCCACGCTGCGGGAGAGGGGAGAAAGAGTCGGCGAAGGCCGACTTGGTGCCTTGATTGCAGCAAAGAGAGCAGGCATACCCATTGCCGGTGGAGAATGATTACCGCGCGCAGATCGCGCGGAAAGGAACGTCTCTCCATTGTCCACGCCTGCCCTACGACCCGCCCCTCCCACACCGGAGGAGATCCCCTGCCTTCCCCGCAACTTCTGGGCCTGGGTGGCCTACCAGTTTTTCTATCGGATCGGCTGGCAGTTCAAGATGGAAAGCACCATGATGGCCGGGCTTATCAGCTATCTGGCACCCGCGCCCACCGTCATGGGCCTCTTCGCCTCGCTCAATAAAGTCGGCCAAAACCTGGCCCCGCTGATCGCCGCGCCCATCGTGGATCGGTTCCGGCAGAAGGTTATGGCGGTGCTGCTCTTCTGGGGCCTTACCGTTGCGTCCTGGGCGGCGCTGACAATCTACCTCTGGTCGCCCGCCGCCGGCGATAGGGCGCAAAGCCTCTGGGTCTTCGGCCTCTGTTATTCGCTCTTCTTCACGTTCCTGGGGGCGGTTTCGGTAGCGCAGGGCGCGCTGCTGGGCAAGATCATTCCCGCAGAAAGGCGGGGCCAGGCTATGGCAGTCGGGATGATGCTCTCCGGGGTAATCAACGTCGGCGCGATCCTGCTGCTGTACAGGGTCATCGGCAAGGGGCACTTCCCGGAGCCGCGCAACTACGCGCTGGCCTTCACGCTAACGACGCTGTTCTTTGTGCTGGCAGGAGCCTCGCTGCTGTGGGTGCGGGAGGCGCCCTCCCCTCCGGCTGGCCGTCGCACAGGACTCTACAGCACCCTGCGCGCCTTTGTCGTTCTGACTCGCTATAACCGCAACCTGGCCCGGCTGATGGTAGTCAACATTGCTGTGAGCATCAGCGGTAGTATGCTCCAGTTTTATACCGGCTACTGGCGGCAGTCCGGCACGTTTTCGGAGGGCGCGCTGGTGCTGGCGACCCTCTTTCAGGTGCTATGGCAATCGGTTTCGAGCAGCATCTTCGGTCGCGCCGCCGACCGGAAGGGCAACCGCCTTATCATCTGCATCTTGCTCTGGGTGGAGGCGATGGTGCCGCTGGCAGCGCTGGTGCTGGGCGGGCTGGAGCCGTTCCGGGGACACTGGGCCTGGTTTACGGGCGTCTATGCGCTGGTGGGATTTCGCTTCCCGCTCTATCAGCTGCTGGTGAACTATCTGCTGGAGGTCGTGCCGCAACGCGACCATGCGATGGCCCTCGGCGCAGTGACGACGGCGCAGTTAACGACGGTGCCGGCGCCCCTGGTACTGGGCGCTATCGCCGGAATCTGGGGCTATGCCGCCGCCTTCCTGATCGCCAGCGGCATCGTTGCCTACGCGGCCATTATCGCCCTCGGCATGGACGAGGTGCGCCTCCGCAAGTCTTCGGCCTTGGAGATATGATAGATCAAGGGGGAACAGGGGATGAGGGCTTCCGAGCGAGCGTGGTCAGCGCTATGCCGAGGAGGACCAGCGCGCCGCCCAGGGCGCTGCCCGGCCTGAGCGATTCCCCCAGGAATAGCCGCCCATACAGCGGCCCCACCACCGGTTGCAGCAGAATAAACACGCCCATCGCGGAAACCGGAAACCGGGTCAGGAAGTGGTACCAGATGCCGTAGCAGAGCGCCGAACAGAGGAGGCTGAGGTAGAGCCAGCCGCCCAGCGCCTGCCAGGAGAGCGTTGCCGAGCGATGCGCCAATTCCCATCCGGCTACCGGAAGCAGTAGGGAGGAGCCGATCAGCATCTGCCAGCTCACGATCACCAGGCCGGGGTACGCCGATGCCAGCCGCTTGGCAAGGACGCTGGCGGCGGTCTCAAAGCAGAGGGCCAGCAGCGCGATCCGGTTGCCAAGCGCCTGCCCGGCGATCAGCCAGATGCCCAGCACGCCCAGCAGCAGCCCGTTCCACTGCCGCAGGGTCAGCCGCTCGCGCAGGAACAGGCCCGCAAAGAGGGCGATCAGGATAGGCTCGCAGGCAAAGAGGAGCGAGGCATCGGTGGCGCTCGTACGGTCGGCCCCGATGTAGAACACGCCGTAGGTGAGGGCGATGGAGACGCTGCCGAGGAGGAAGAGCGCGGGCCAATCGGCGCGGCGGACGGTCAGGCGGTGACCGCCCGCGCGGGCCGCCGCCAGCAGCAGCAGGCTTGCCGGAAAGAAGCGCATGGCCGTCAGCGTGAAGGGGCCGAAGGCCGTCAGGGCATATTTGGCCGCCACCAGAGAGCCGCCCCAGAGCAGGTTGATGCCCGCCAGGGCGAGGGCGGCGGCAGGGGAAACGACGCGCGTTTCGGCGCGGCTGTGCGTGGAACGGTCCCGGCTCGATGGCGGCGTTGCCGCGCAGGGCGCGTTTTCGGCGGTCTCCTCTGGGGCGCTCACGAGGCCGGCCTACGATAGAAGGGAAGTTCCACAACTTCGACCGTCGGCGCGGCGGGCGCTTCGCCGGCGCGCAGCGGCGTGCCCGGAGCGCGCTGTTCGTGACGCACATAGCCGAGCGCGATGGGGCGTCCGCCCATGGCCGGCGAGGAGGCGACGACGCTGGTGATCCGGCCCACGTCGCGCGGCGCCGACTCCCCGGAAGTCGGAAGAGGATAGAGTCTGGCGCCGGGCGCGGGCACGGCTTCCCCGGTGATGAGCAGGCCCGTCAGGGCACGGTTGGTATGGCCGCGCGAGTCGATGCGCGCGATGATCTCCTGCCCGATATAGCAGCCTTTGGTTAGGCTGATATGGGTCGGCCCCAGGTTGGCCTCCAGCGCAATGACGCTCTCATCCAGCTCCGCGCCGTATCGCGGGATGCCCGCCTCCACCCGCAAAATCTCCTGCGCCTCCGGCCCGACCTCCGCCGCGCCCGTGCCAAGCAATGCGCTTCGCCCCGCCTCGCGCTCCGCGCTGGGAAAGTAGAGATCAAGCCCGCCGCTGCCGGTAGGGTCGGCCTCGACGACCACGACGCGATCACCCATCCGACCCGCCAGCGATTGCCAGAGCTCAGCGGCGTGCGGCCCTTGCAGCGAGAAGCAGCCGATGGCCTCGCTGACGTCGCGCAGCTCCACCTCCTCCATAATAATATAGCGATCCAGGAAGGTAGCTATCTTCTCCGCGTTCTCGCGCGGCAGCACAGCCAGCACGAAGTCGGGCGCGGGCAGGCCGAGCGCGGGGGCCAGGGGGTTCTCGCCGACGACGTTGATAAGCGTCAGGTCGGTCAGCACGTGGCCGGTAGGGGTGAGGATGCAGGCGGGAAGCGAGGGCGCGCCCTGCTCCAGACGCCGCGTGTCGTTGCTGACCATGCCCTGCAGCCAGGTGTAGCGATCCGGGCCAAAGATCGCCAGCTTGCCTATCTCGGAGCGATCCAGCAGCCCCACGTTTTCCCGCACGGCCCGGCACTGCGCCATAACGTCCAGCATGGAAACCTCTCCCATCTCATCCCGTCTTGCGGGCGACGACCGATGCCGAAGCCTGGGCGAGCGGCTTGACCACGATCTCATCTATATTGACGTGCGGCGGGCGCGTCACCGCCCAGACAATGCAGTCGGCCACGTCGTCGGCGGTCAGCGGCGTCAGCCCCTCATAGACTTTCCTGGCGCGTTCGGCGTCGCCCTTGAAGCGCACCAGGCTGAACTCGGTCTCCACCATACCGGGGGCGACCTCAGTAACGCGGATGGGCTTGCCCACCAGTTCCAGGCGCAGCACCTGCGTGATGGCGCGCACGGCAAACTTGACGGCATTGTAGCCTGCGCCACCCACGTAGGCTTCCCGGCCCGCAATGCTGCCGACGTTGACGATATGGCCCGCGCCGGAGGCTTCCAGCTTGGGCAGCAGCGCCCGCGTCATCCGCATCAGGCCCAGGACGTTGGTGTCATACATCTGTTCCCAATCGGCGTCCTCAGCTGCCGCTACGGGCGTCAGGCCCAGCGCGCCGCCCGCGTTGTTGATCAGGACATTCACGCGCGGAATGGCGCGGCAAAAGTCCTCCACGCTCTGCGGGTCGGTCACATCCAGCCCCAGGCATAGCGCATCTAGCGGCTGGCCGACCACACGGACCCGATCCAGCCGCCGCGCGCCTAATACGAGTGAGAAGCCGGCGGCATGCAGCGCGACCGCCGTTGCCGCGCCGATGCCGCTGCTGGCGCCGGTCACCACGGCGACCGGTCTCTCCTGTGTCTCTGCCACGATGTCGTTTCCTCCACCTGGAAAATGAGAATTCTGGCATAAGTATACCCCTCTCTCGCAGCGAGAGAGGGGCTGGCTCAGACTCCTTCAAGCACAAGGGAATGAATTCCCCCGCTCGGTGGCCTAACGGCCCAGTGACTGCCAGGGTCGGCGCTCAACGGTTCGCGCCACTGCAAGGGTCGGGGCTGCCATGGTTCGCCCCACTGCCAGGGTCGGCAAGGTTACGGCCCTTGCCTCCGCCTAGCGACACCTTGCGACACGGCTCTGCCTTGCGACCGCCCTCCGCCTTACGACCCCTACGGGGACACCAAAACAGCCTCCCGAACGGTGGTGTCCGCGTAGGCGGACACTAGGCGGAACACCACGCAGCGAAGGGCTTTCGCCCGTCGTCGAGATGACCGGGCTAGAGTTCGGTCACCAGCTGCGTCAGGGTAACGAAGCGAGCGCCCTGCTGCTTGAGATAGCTCAGGACATGGCGCAGGTTCTCCGCATTGTCCACGCAGTCACACATTCCCAGGCCCAGAATGGGCGCTTCGCCCAATTGCGCATCAATGATGGGCTTGATCCGGTCGAATCCCTCGTCCAGGTAGCCGCGCGCGCCGTTCAGGTTGGCAACGGGCACGATCCAGAGCCTGGCGTCGCCCGATTGATGGATGTTCTCATACGACGGATGGTAGGGGGTTTTGGGAGCGCCGACCGGCTGCCCGGCGCTGGAGCCGGGCGTGGCGTCCACCAGGATGCCGATGTCTTCCAGCGCGCGCAGGTCCCCAGGCTCCAGGTCGCCGTTGGCGGCACGGAAAGCGGTCGGTTTGATGGAAAACTGTTTGAGAATGTCCTTGCCAATGCGGATGAGGTCGCCACGTTCGACGGTATTGCTGGCTCCAGTATCGAATGTTAGGTGCAGTCCGAGTTCATGCCAGGCGGGGATGCGGTGCTGATACTCATTGTGGTAAAGCTTAACGTTGGACATCGGGTCATGCTCGGCAACGTCGAGCAGCCAGGTCAGGGGAACGTTGAATTGCTCTGCAACCGCGACAATCTCCGAAACGTAGCATTTTCCCGCCGCAGCGCAGACGCAATCCACGCTGATCGCAACCGTTGGTTTTGGCATCATTTTCCCTCCATCTACCGAGTTCCGACGTGGTTTCGTTGGCTGTAGTCCCATGCAGGCGCCCTTGCCTTGTCTTCCCATTCAGCATGACAGGTAGAGAGTCCTGCTGTCTGTTCGCTCGGCGCGGGCGCGAATTTTCCCTAAGATACGCAAAAAACCGGTGCAAGGCTTCAAAACGCGGGGAAGTTTTGCCGGCAAACAAGAAACCGGAGGAACATACGGGCCGGGACATGACCCTGATTCCTCCGGTAGAAGCCATAGGTTGCAAACGGAAAAAGAGGGGAGAAGGTTTACCATAGCCGGATACCCGCGTCCCGCTGCCGCATTTCGACGGCCAGCGCCCGCATAAACTCAACCGGGTTGGAGCGTGCGGCAATCTGAGCGGCATGGTAGCGCTCGTGCCAGAGCGCCCGGCGCAGCGCCTTGCGCAGGGTCCAGCGTTCTCCCGTCACGGTGAAAACCTCGCCGCGTCGGTGCGCCGGAAACGCATAGACGGCACGCTCGAACTCCTGGCGTACGATCTCTATCCAATCTATCGCCTCCGGCTCGCGCGGCGCGATCGGTTCCAGGCCCAGGCCCCGCAGGCAGCGCAGTTCCGCTTCGGCTAGGTGCTGCAGGATACAGGAGACCGATTTGCTGCCAAGCGGCGCCGTATGCCAGCCATCCGGCGGAATGGCCCCGACGGCCTTGCGCAGGTCTTCGCGCGCATAGCGCAGCAGCCGCAGGTAACGCGCCAGGTCCTCATGGTCTACCGGGCGTTCGTCCGGGGCGAAGAATCCGTTCCTCTCCTGCCCATCCGGGGCCTGCTGCGCCTGCTGCACCTCCACGACCTCGACCCGGAAATCCGCGCTGTTCAGCCCCTGGAGGTGCTCGGGAAGCGGTTCCTCATGGGCGCGCAGCCAGCGCAGATAGTCTATGAGCGCGGCAGGCGCCGCGCGTGCCGCCGCGCCGGGAGTCATCCCCTGGCTGAATGCGCCCGGAAACGTTTCCATCCAGCCAAACCAATCACCCTGGATGTCCTCCAGGTAGAGGCGTAGCGTGTGCATCGCCATCCTCGCAATCTGCGCTGTCGCGCGTACTGCCCACGAGGAAGAGAAGGCAAGCGCGAACGAGTCTTGCGCTTGCGTATAGAGAATTAGGTCTATGCGATCATCACACCTAAGTTACGGAAAATCCAGTGAGTCGTTCTCGCCTTGGGAGTGTCGAATCCGTTGCAGGCAAGTTCTTGCCTTGACTGCACAGAACCGCACTCACCTGCAAGAGGTTAGCCACTGCCGCTTTTGCGGAAGCGTGGAGCGGCTCCGGGCCTCGCCGCCGCCATGCGTAGCCAGATAGACTTCGCTGCCGTCGTCAGGTTGGCCGGCGCGAGGGGCTGCCGCCGTGCGCGGGCGGATAGACTGGCAGGCGTTTTTCCAGGTACAATAGAGTGTGCCAGGGAGGGCGTTCCCGAACGGTGAACGGGAGCGCCGCGACTTCTGCGAAAGCGAGCAACCGATGATGTCCTCTGAAAACGTGGACCCGACAGACACGCCAACCCTGCAACTCGGCCACAGCCCCGACTCCGACGACGCCTTTATGTTCTACGGTCTGGCGGAGAACCTGGTGGATACCGAGGGCCTGCGGTTTAAGCATATCCTACGCGACATTCAGACTCTTAACGACTGGGCGCGGGAAGGCCGCCTGGAGTGTACGGCGATCTCGGCGCACGCCTACGCCTATGTCCACGATAAGTATGCCATCCTGACCCACGGCGCGAGCATGGGCGATGGCTACGGCCCAATGGTCGTGGCCCGCCAACCGATGAAACCGTCCGACCTCTCCCGCGTCAAAATAGCGGTGCCTGGCCTGCTGACCAGTGCCTTTCTGGCCCTATCGCTCTACCTGCCTGGCCCGTTTGAGTACGTGGCCATGCCCTTCAACACGATCATGGCGGCGACGGCGCGCGGCGAGGTGGAGGCCGGGCTGCTGATCCATGAGGGCCAGTTGACGCATCGGGAGATGGGCCTGGTTAACATCGTCGATCTGGGCCAGTGGTGGAAAGCGGAGACGGGCCTGCCGCTGCCGCTTGGGGTCAACGCTATCCGCAAAGATCTGCCGCGCCAGGTGCAGCGACGCGCCAGCCGCGCGCTCCGAGCCAGCATCCTCTATGGGCTGGAGCACCGTCAGAAGGCGCTTCAGCACGCTATGCAGTTTGCCCGCGACATGCAGACGGAGACGGCGGATACCTTTGTCGGCATGTACGTCAACCAGTGGACGGTAGATATGGGCGAGGCAGGCAAGCAGAGCATTCAGCTATTCCTGAATCGCGGCGCCGAGCGCGGCCTTATCCCCACCATCGGCCAGATAGAGTTTGTGGAATAGCCCCGCACCACCTGGCTTATAGTCCTCACCCCCTGTCCCCCTCTCCCGCAGCGCCGGGAGAGGGGGAACGGTCAAGCCAGGAGCGGACTCTCCCCTCTCCTTGAGAAGGAGAGGGGCCGGGGGTGAGGTCTTCCAGGGTGAGATCAAAGTAAAAGCAATGACCAACGTACCTGTAGAGACAACCGAGGAGGCGCTGCATCGGGGGATGCAGCGCGCCCGCGTCTATGATTGGGGCGGCGCGGTAGAGGCGTTCCGCAAGGCCGTCGCGCTCGACCCGGAAAATGTGGAGGCGCGATTCCGGCTCGGCTGGGCCCTGTGGAACCAGGCCGAGGCCGATAAGCCGACGCTAGCCGATATGGCCGTCGCCTATGGCGCGCAGGTGCTGGGCTTTGACCAGACGGCGCGCGACGGCAAGCGCAAGTTCCAGACCTACCGCCAGCGGCTCAACGACGCCATTTTCTATCTGCGCTCCGTCATCGAGCGGGACGAGAACCGCGCCAACGCCTACTACTACCTGGGCAAGGCGCTCTACGCCCTGGATCGCAGGACGGAGGCCGAGGAGGCGTCCCGCAAGGCCGCTATGCTAGATCCGGCCAACAGCACCTACCGGGATTTCGCGCAGTCGTTCGAGCAGGGAGCTGTGCGCGCCCTGCATAGCGTAGATGAGTCCAAGCTAACCTGGGAGGATCTGGTCCTCAATCCCCGCACCAAGCGCGAGCTCAAACAGATGCAATATATGCTGGAAAAGCCCGACCTGGCGCGGCAGCTGGGCGTTCAAACCCCGACCGGCATCCTGCTCAAAGGCCCGCCCGGCACCGGCAAGACCACCATCGCGCGTATTCTGGCCAACGAGGCCAAATGCAATTTCCACGCTATCACGCCCGCCGACATCCATCAGATGTACGTGGGCGAGAGCGAAAAGCGCGTGCGTGATCTCTTCGCCAAGGCCCGCGCCAATCCTCCCGCCATCATCTTTATAGATGAGATTGACGCGCTGCTGCCGATACGGCAGGGCGGCATCGCCATCCACTCGGATAAGGTCGTCAATCAGTTCCTTCAAGAGATGGACGGCCTGACGCCCAACAACCGCGTCTTTATAGTCGGGGCCACCAACCGGCCCGATATGCTGGACCCGGCGCTGCGGCGCGGTGGGCGGCTCTCGCGCGAGATCGAGATCCCGATGCCCGATCTGGAGGCGCGCAAGCAGCTCTTTGCCCTCTGTACGCGCCGCGCCAACCTGGCCCCCGACGTGGACCTGGAGGCGCTGGCCCGGCAGACCGAGGGCTATAGCGGCGCCGACATTAAAGCGCTGGTCAACGAGGCGGGCCTGCAAGCCCTCATCCGCATCGCCGACAGCAAAGATCAAAATGTGGACAAAACCTTGACGATGGCGGATTTTACCAGCGCGCTGGAAAATTTGGGATAGTCCACCTAACCCCCCCCGTCCCCCTTCCCTAGTTCGCTCACTGCGTTCGCAGGGTCGTCAGGCGGAGGGCTGCCGCAAGGCAGAGCGCCGAACCATGACAGGCGCGACCCTGGCAGTCCGTTGCAGGGCCGACCCTGGCAGTGGAGGTGGAGCAAGGCTGTACCTTACTCCTGTGATAGCTCTGTCTTTCTCCTCACCGGGAAGAAAAGAGGAGAGAAGGGAGCACACCCACCTGGGCCACCCCCTTCCCTTGTAGGGAAGGGGGACGGGGGGTTAGGCAAAAATATATAAGGAGCACGAATGGGAAAACTGATTTTATTGCGGCATGGACAGTCCACCTGGAACCTGGAAAACCGCTTTACCGGCTGGATTGATGTGCCGCTGACCGAACAGGGAATGAAAGAGGCCGAGGAGGCAGGCAGGAAGATCCGCATCGCTGGCATCCACATTGACGAGGCGTTCACCTCCGTCCTCAAGCGCGCAATTGAGACGCTGGTCATCTGCCTGAAGGCGGCGGGGCAGGAGGGCGTGCCCACCTATTACGACCAGGCGCTCAACGAGCGCCACTATGGCGATCTGCAAGGGCTGAACAAGGCCGAGACCGCCGAGAAGTTTGGAGAGGAGCAGGTTAAGCTCTGGCGGCGCAGCTATGACGTGCAGCCGCCTAACGGCGAGAGCCTGAAGGACACGGCGGCGCGCACGCTGCCTTACTTCAAGGAAAGGATCCTGCCCGAAGTCCTGCGCAGTAAAAACGTGCTGATCTCCGCGCACGGCAACAGCCTCCGGGCCATCGTCATGTACCTGGATAACCTGACCAGAGAGCAGGTGCTGGAACTCAATATCCCCAATGGCGTCCCCATCGTCTATGAGTTCAGCCCGACGGGGGACATCCTCAGCAAGACGGAGCTATAACGCCTTCTCTCCGCTTTACAAGCGCTTCCGAAGCGGCCTCCTGCCCATGCGGGAGGCTATTTTTGCGTCTACTGGAAGCGGCGGTGCTGCTTTCAAGTTAAGTCTGAGATTTTTACCGAAGGGGAAGGAAAGGATCGCCGGCCCGAAGAATTCGGAACTAAAGAACTACACGAAACGGCTGCATTCCCTGTATTACCTTTATAAAGGAGGATCAGGATGGCTCCCCTTTCCCCCCGGGTGCGCGTACGCCGCATCTCGTGTTATCAAGGCTTCACGCTGGTGGAGCTGCTCGTGGTGATCGCGGTCATTGCCATTCTAGCCGCACTGCTCTTCCCTGTGTTCGCGACGGCACGGGGCAAAGCGCGCGAGACCGTCTGTCTTTCCAACATGCGGCAGGCGGGACATGCCTTTTCCATGTACGCCAGCGATAACGATGGCCTCTATCCGGTGGCCGTAGACCCCGCCGACCGCGACACGCCCCAGATCTGGAACGCCTTCCCCGACTTCAAGGCCCAGATCCCTTCCCTTCCCTGGCTGCACGACGCTTTGCAGCCCTACGTCAAGTCCCGCCAGATATTCCACTGTCCCAGCGATACCGGCATCGTCATCGAGGATTTCACCGGCCTGGAACTCGACTGCACGCCGGTCTGCTTCGACAAGCGCGGCACCAGCTATCTCTACCGTACCGAGGTCGCCGCCCGGCATCTCGGTGAGGATTCGGTGCGCGCACCCGCCGAGCTTAACCTCTACATGGAGGGCTCCGGCATCTGGCACGGCAGCGGCCCCTCCGATCAGGCTATCGGCGTCGCGAACTGGTACAAGAGCAACCCGGACCTGTTTAACCGCCGCTTCAATACGCTCCATGGCGACGGTCACGTCAAGAACCTGAACTTCAGGAGCTTGCAGGCGCTCTGGGATCTGCCCATCTAATCCGCGCGCCGCCTCCCTCCAGCTTCCGCAAACCTCCTTGACAATTTCTAGTGGCAGATTATAATGAAGGCAGGAGGTACGGAGGCACATGAGTGAGGAGCAAGCACGCACGGACGCCGAGGAGATCGCGGCGCGCAAGGCGCGCGGACGCGCCATCATGGAGAAGCTGACGGGATCGGCGGACGCCACAACGGCGCTGCTGACGGCCCTCTCGCCCGACTACGTCGAGTGGGTGACGGAGTTTGCGCTGGGTCAGGTGTGGGCGCGTCCCGGTCTGGACTTGAAGACGCGCAGCCTGTGCACGGTCGCCGCGCTGACCGTCCTGGGCCGCATGGACAACCTCAAGACCCACATTCGCGGCGCGCTCGGCAACGGCGCGACCCGCAAGGAGATCATCGAAGTCATCCTGCATATGACCGTCTATGGTGGGTTCCCGGACGCCTGGGACGGCCTGGCAGCGGCGCGCGAGGTCTTTGCCGCCATAGATGCCCGCTCCCCGGACGGCACCTTCAACGAGCAAGCGGCCCCAGAAACGCTCAGCTACGAGGAAGAGACGGGAGCCGGGACGGGCGAATAGGGCAGACGCCGATGGAACAGACCGGTGCGCCCAGGAAGCGCCTTCGCTGGCTCTGGCCTATCAGCCTTGCCGCGCTTCTGCTCGCCTTTGCGACACTTGGCGCTATCTGGATGAGCCGCCCGCGCTGGCATACTTATACCAGCCCTGCGCTGGCTAAAACGGGACTGGCGGTTGTGATACAATACCCGGAGGATTGGCAGCCGTCCCCTCCGAAGGATGCAGGGGTTGGTATGCAAATTAGGCTCACGCACAAGCCGCCATCAGGTTTTAGTCGCTGGTTGTATCAGCACATTCAGCATTCAAATCTGGCGGAATGGGAACGCGATACGCTAGATATAGGGCAGGGACAGCGCAGATATGACCTAAAAGATATTGACTCGCTTGAACGAGAAACGCAGGCTATAGCGGCCAATTCTAAGGTCAAGATTTCATCAGCCCATCGCTTTCAGCACGCGCTCGGTCCCGCGCTGGATGGCACCATAGAAGGTAACTTCGGCTCTGGCCCGAACGGGAACGTTTTCGTGCGCGGCACCGCTGTCTTCCCGGACAACGCACCCACGCAGCGAAAGGTCTGCCTTGCCTTGATTTGTATCACGACGCGCGAGCGATACCCGCGCCTGCAAGCTGCCTTTGAGGGCATGGTGCAGCGCGTGCGGCTTGTGCCTGCGGTGAACCGCAAAAGCCAATTTCACTGCCGTACACTTTTTGGAAGGAGGGCGTAGAGGTTGCCGCATTGGGTACTCTAGTGCTTACCACAGACACTGGAGAACCTAAAATGAGCGACAACCTCACCCGTTATTGTGCCATAAGAGATGCCTTAAAGCGCCT
>DASRGZ010000216.1:0-18328 GCA_035650735.1 Chthonomonadaceae bacterium | reverse complement strand
TTAGCGGCCTGACGGCTTCGCTCTCGGAGGAGACAGAGGGCGCAGAGCAGACTGAGCGCGACATCCCGGATAGCGCCTTCGACCCGCAGCGGCTCCTGCTCAACCAGGAGTTGGGCGCGCGTCTGGATCAGGCTCTCAAGCAACTCCCCGAAAAGCTGCGCACGGTCGTGCTGCTCTATGACATCGAAGGGCTTCCTTACGATGAGATCGCCGCGATTGTCGGCTGCCCGCTGGGCACGGTGAAATCTCGCCTGTTCAACGCCCGCGCGGCCCTGCGCGAAAAGCTGGCGCCCTACCTGCAAGGCATCGCGTAAATAGTAAATGGAACCAACCATGGCAACTTCTTATGCCTTTGAGAATAAGGATTGTGAGCAGACGCAGGCGCTGCTGACCGACTACCTGGGCAATACGCTCTCGGCCCGCCAGGCATGGCAGGTAGAGAAGCATCTGGCGGCGTGCGCGGAGTGCGCCCGGATATCGCGCGAGATGCAGGCGACCGTGCATCTGTTGCGGACGGCCCCGCGCTACGACACGAGCGCGGATTTTATGGCAAAGCTCCACGCGCGTCTGGATGCCGTAGAGCCGGAGGCACCCCGTGCGCGCCCGCTGCTGACGGCAGCGCAGGATGGGCTGATGCGCGTTCTGGAGGCGCTGCGCCGTCGCCCCGCTCCGGCGCTGGGCATGGGCATGGCCGTGACGGCGCTGATCGCGCTGCTGCTCGTATCGCGCCCCGCGTCGGACAATAATCCGGGGACGGCTCCCCCGCCACCGGCTCCCATAGTGGAGCAGCCGTTACGGCGCAATGTCGCCCTGGCGGCCAGCAACCCGCTCGACGACCCGGCGGCTGCCAACCTGGAGGCGCAGACGGCGCTGGAAGAAACGAATGTGGAGGTCGATCCAGCCGGGCAATAAATTACCCGTCTGTGTAGCCTACGGCCAAGCGTCCTGGCGGATGCCTTACCTCACCCCGGCCTGCGGCCACCCCTCTCCTTCGTAAGGAGAGGGGCCGGGGGTGAGGTCCGTCCGGAGGACGGTTGGCGGCGTAGCCGCCCCAGAGACGGGTCATTCATCGCCCGGCACGGTATGTCTTGCAGAGAATTATGGAGCAATGGCATCTGGACAATTGGGAGGGCGGGCGAAAACGCCTGCCCTTTGCTATGACAGGGCATCTAGAACGGAAGCGGCGCCGATTCTGGCTGACAGCCGCAGCCTGCCTCTGCCTGATCGCTCTGCCCTTTGCGCACGGCCAGGCGCGCTTCCCACGCTACGGCAGCGGACACGCGCAGCATGCCTTGCAGGCAGGGACGCTGCACGGCCTGCGCCGGAAGGCTCCCCAGCCTCCGCGCGCCGTCCCGCAGGCCCCTGCGGCCCTCGCCCTGCTCAAGCGGATGTTCCGACCCTTGGCGCCCTACGCGGGCGAGCAGGTGACGGAGCGCAACGAGCGCATGTCGCGGCAGTGGATTCGGGGCGATACACGCGGCCGTGTGCGCATGGATTTTCTGGAGCCGGCCAATCTAGCCGGGGACGTGATGCTGATCGCTCCCAATCAGTACCGGTACTATCATAAACGGACCAACACGCTCGATATCGCCTTCTGGCCTACGCAGCAAGACTTATCTGGCCAGGAGCGCCGGATCGCCAACGCCATCCGGCAAAAGCGGCTCGCAGTCATGGCCGTTGGCAACGAACTCGTCGCCGGGCGTAACGCCGCCATCATCGAAATTGCGACTCCGTCCGGAGGGTTGCGCGGGTTTGAAAGCAAGCTCTGGATCGATCCGGAAACCGGGATCAAGCTCAAGCAGGAGATCTCCGGGCCGCGCGGGCTGGTCTCGCGGTCGTATTTCATCCGCATTGCCATCGGTCCTGCCGCCGACGTCCGCCCGAAAGATTTCGAGCCGCCGTTCCTACAGACCGCCACGCCCAACATCCTCTTCCCGCCCAACGCGCAGCGCTACGGCTCCATGCAGGAAGCGCGGCCCCAGCTGTCCTTCGCGCCGTTGGAGCCGAGCGTGCTGCCGCCCGGCTTCCACCTGAGCGGCGTCTGGGTGTTTTCGTCCGGCTCCAAGCCGCGTCCGGAACGCCAGGCCGTGTTGCTGCGCTATACGGATGGCGTCACCGCCTTCAGCCTATTCGAGCGCCCGGCGCGTGCCAATGCCAGGCCGCTTCTGGGGCGCATCCGGAGGCCGGCCTTTCGGCGCAGCATTCAGCGCTGGCAGATCCCCCTGCCGACCGGCGCGTCTATGGACATCATCTACATCGGCCACCTCGCCCAGGAGCAGGTTCAAGCGATTCACGATTCCCTGCGTTAAGCGTATCGCTCCGGGCTTAGGGCCTCCAGAGGGAGGGAGGGGCGCTCGTCGGAGAGGATTTCCGCCACCAGTTTGCCGGTGATAGGCCCTAAGCTCAGGCCCATCATTGCGTGGCCCGTCGCAATGCACAGATTCGCGTAACGCCCGGTGCGCCCGATATAGGGCACTCCATCGGCTGAACAGGGGCGCAGTCCGCTCCAGACCGGCACGCCGCGCAAATCATCGGCGCTAAATTGCGGCAAATAGCGCGGGATGGCCTTGAGAATGCCCTCCACCCGACGCGGATTGATGGAGGGATCCAGCCCGGTAACCTCCAGGGTTCCGGCGAAGCGAAGCGCCTCTCCCATGGGCGTGACGGCCACGCGCGCTTCCGTAAGGACCGCGCAGGTAGCGGGCCTCTGGCGGGGATTGGGCAGGGTAAGGCTGTAGCCCTTGCCGGCCTGCAAGGGCAGGCGCAGCCCCAGACCGCGCGCGAGGCCCGGCGACCAGGACCCGGCTGCCAGAACGTACTCATCCGCCGTCCATTCTCCCTGCGTGGTCTGAACGGCCTGGACGCGGCCATTGCCCGTCCGCCAGCCGGTGACCTCCGTAGACCAGGCAAAGCAGGCTCCCGCCTGCTCCAATCCCTGCTGCAATACGGACAGAAAACGCGGCGGCACGAGATGGCAGTCTTGTGGGAAATAGACGGCCCCGGCAATATCCATCTGAAGGCCGGGGTTGAGGTCTGTCGCCTGCTCCGGCGTGAGCACTTCGGCGCTCAGCCCCAACTGCCGGGCCTGCTCGACAAGATGGGCCTCTTCCCGCAGCGTGCTCTCGGACTTGCAGAGCATGAGCATCCCCTTCTGGACGAGGCCGAAGGCATTGCCGAACTCTTCCGCTAGTTCTTCATAGCAGCGGCGGCTTGCCAGGTTCATGTCGCGCAGCAGCGGGGCCGCGCGGGCCACATGGGCGGCGTTGGCCGCGCGGGCGAACCGCCAGCCCCATTCCAGCAGGTCGCGGCTCAGGCGCGGGCGAATCCAGAAGGGGCTTTCGGGGTGCAGCATCATCCGCAGGCCCAACCCTACCATGCCCGGCGCCGCCAGCGGCACGAAATGGCTGGGCACGACCATACCCGCGTTGCCGAGCGAGCAGCAGTCATGGCCCGGTCCACCCCGCTCCAGCACAGTTACCCGGTGGCCCCGCTGCAGAGCATAATAGGCCGTGCAGAGGCCGATCACGCCCCCGCCGATAATGAGAACCGATTTAGACCCGGACATGCAGCCTCCTGGTTCAGGGCATTTTGTTTTCGGTTGCGGCCCTCACCCCTATCCCTCTCTCCCAATTTTAGGAGAGGGGGAGCCGAGAAGCTCTGACTCTCCCCTCCCCTGTTCTTGGGGGAGGGGTTGGGGATGGGGGCCAGAATGGGCATAGCGGCTAGCTCTCGCGGATGCCCCAGCAGAAGGGATCGGTGGGGTTGAGGATTAGCGTGGACTCGGCGGTGACATAGGCGCTGCCGCGAATGGTCGGGATCACCTCGCCGTTGACCACGCGCACGCTGCCCTCAAACACGCTCCCGATGACGCTCTCCTGCCGCCAGACCTCTCCCTCCCTGATTTTACCGTCCGCGTAGAGACAGGCGAGCTTGGCGCTGGTGCCGGTGCCGCAGGGCGAGCGGTCATAGGCTTTGCCGGGACAGAGCACGAAGTTTCGGCTATGCACCCCCGGCCTGGGCGAAGGCGCAAACAGCTCGATATGGTCTATCTCCTGATCCCCGCGCCCGGTCACGCCCTGCCGCTGCAAGGCTTGGCGAATGCGCCAGGTAAAGTCGGTCAGCGCCTCGACGTTGCCCAGCGCGATCTCCTGCCCATGCTCCGCGACCAGGAAGAACCAGTTGCCGCCCCAGGCCACGTCGCCGACCACCCGGCCCTGTCCGGCCACCTCCACCGGCACTGCTTTCCGATAGCGATAGCTGGCAACGTTCTGAACCGAAACGTCGCCAGTCTCGTGCAGCCGGGCCGTCACGACCCCGACGGGCGTTTCTATGCGATGCTCTCCCGGCTGTATCCGCCCCAAATAGGCCAGCGTCGTGATCAGGCCGATGGTGCCGTGCCCGCACATGCCCAGATACCCCACGTTGTTAAAAAAGATCGCCCCCGCCGTGCAGAAGGGATCGGAGGGTTCCAGCAGGAGCGCGCCGACCAGAACCTCCGAGCCGCGCGGCTCGTTGACCACCGCCGAGCGGAAGGCGTCGTACTGCGTGCGGAAGACGTTCAGTCGGTCGGCCATGCTGCCCCCGCCCAGATCCGGCCCGCCCGCGATGATCACGCGCGTCGGCTCCCCGCCCGTGTGCGAATCGATCACCCGAACCCGCTGTACCTCCGCGACGGTCATGGCCCCGGAACCTCCGGGCGCGTTGCAATGCCCTGCCGGATAATCTGGAGGATCGCCTCGCGCTCGGCTCCCTCCAGGGGCAGGCGCGGCGCGCGCACCCACTCCGCGCCCAATCCGACCTCCTGCAAGGCCAGCTTGATGTACTGGACGAACTTGACCTGCGTATCCAGGTGCAGTAGAGGCATGTACCAGCGGTAGATCTCCCGCGCCTGCTCCCACTGCCCGCTCGTGGCAAGCCGCCAGAAGTATTGATTCTCGCGTGGGAAGGCCAACCCCAGCCCGGCGACCCAGCCCTCCGCGCCCAGCAGCGCCCCTTCCAGCGCCAGGTCATCCAGGCCGATAAACAGCGTGTAGCGGTCGCCAACGAGGTTGCGAATGTCGGTCAGGCGGCGCGTGTCCCCGGACGACTCTTTGATGGCGACCAGGTTCGGCTCGTCGGCCAGTTCCGCGAACATTGTCGGGGTGATGTCCACGCCGTAGGCGATGGGATTATTGTAGCAGAGGATTGCCAGGTCGGTGGAGCGGGCGACCGCGCGAAAATGCGCCACCGTCTCGCGCGCATCGGCCTTATAGACCATCGCGGGCAGGAGCATGAGGCCGTCTGCGCCCAATTTCTGTATATCGCGGGCATACCGGCAGGCCAGCGCGGTACTGCACTCGGCCACGCCGCTCAAGACCGGCACGCGCCCGCCACTGACCTCTACGGCCATCTCTACCACGCGCCGCTTCTCTTCCGGCTCCAGGGAGGTGTTCTCGCCCAGCGAGCCGAGCATAATGAGGCCGCTCACCCCGGACTCGATAAGCACTTCCAGGTGCCGCGCCGTCGCCGCCAGATCCAGACTCTGATCCGGCTTAAACTGGGTGGTGACGGCGGGAAACACGCCTTTCCAGTTGGTTTTCATCTCTCTCCTTTGAGTGCCTAACACAACCTCCCTTGTTTCTCCCATAAGGCAAGGGCTAGACCGGGTTGTGTTAGGTGCTCTTTGTCTTAAGTGCGGACGGAACCCTATCTCGTGGTCGGTCCCCAGACGTAAATATGAAGCTGGTACCCGGCGAAGTCGTCCTGAAGGCCCTGAGCGGTGGCTGTCAGGGTGCGGTTCTCAAACAGCACCCGAATGGGCGTTCCTGCGGATAAGCCCTTCACACGGAAGGCCGCTTGCGTCGGTTCGGCCCGCGTGTTGATGGCAAAAAGATAGCGCTGCTCGGTTGCCTTGAGACGGCGCAGCATGGCATCTACCCTGTCGTTATCGGTTGCCAGCGCGCCAGAGGCCGTGTGCTCGATATGGTAGTAGTCGCGTGACCCTTCTGTTGTCGCCCAGGAGTAGCCCAGGAGGGAGCTGGTCGAGCGATGCAGCGCCGGGGTTGTTTCCTTGACCTGGGAGAGCATGGCCTGCATCTCCCGCCACCAGGCGGGATGGTCCAGGCTGCCTCCCTGATAGACGAAGTAGTTCAATCCCTGCGCGCCGTGTATCAGGCTGATCCAGGTGGCCGTTCGCACGTTCTCCACCGGCGGGAACTCCATGATGCTATGAATGGGGATAATGCAGCGGTCTCCCTTCTGGCGCTTGATCTCCTCCATCCACTCCCCGACCTAGCTGAACGGCGTCTCCTTCCCATCGGGATAGCGATCAAAGCTCTCGATACCGTCGTCGGCTACCTGGTTATGCAGCCACATTAGCCGCCGATAGCCCATCAAATTCACCCACTGGGGATGATCCGGATCCAGGCGCTGGATGCCGGCGTACAGGTAGCGAATGCCCTCTATGGGGGCTCCCCATTCCGGGGCCTCATGATCGATCTCATCCTTGATGTCTATTCCAAAATAGGCCGGATGCTGCTTGTAAGCGTTCACCACCTTGAAGATCTGAGCGGCCATTCCGGCGAATGTGCCGTCGGGCCTGGGCCAGTCTTTGCCGCCAAGCGGATCGCTGGCCCAACGGTCTGCCTTTGTGTTGAGTATCCAGTAGCGCCGCATGGAGTTCCAGAGGAAGATCGCTCCTTTGAGGCCGTGCCGCTGGCAGGCATCCAGAAAGTTGCCGAACCCCATGAAGCGGCGTCCGTTATCCACGATGGGGTCTTTGTAGCCCCAGTAAGAGCGCCCGGCTCCCGAATACTGGCTGTCGGCGTTCTCGTAATAGCCGATGACGTTGAACCCCGTATCCCTCCAGAGCTGGAACGAGTCCTCGCGGGCGCTGCTCTCGCCATCGTTGACATCCAGGATGATAGGGAAGAAGGGCTTGCCGTCCACCAGGAACCCTGAGCGCGGCAAGGAGGCAAACTTACTGGGCCGCGCTGCCGGAAAGAAGCCCCTGCGATCCGGGTCGGGTCGGACCGGCGCAGAGGAGAGCTTGATCCAATCCACGCGCAGGTCGCCGTAGAGGGTGGAGCGACCGAACGGCGCCGGGTAGCCCAGGGAGAACTTGAAAAGCCCGTTTTCAGCGCGGATCGTATGGGGGGCGATCTGATAGACCGCCGTGCGCCACACCTTATCGTTGCGCCCGCCTAATTCTCCCAGCCGCACCCAGGGAGCATCCCCGGCGCGCGGATCGGGCACGCCGGTAAACGCCCAGACGCCCGCCGATTTTCCTTCCCAGGGGAACGTCCTTGAGCCGTAGTAGGGATCGCGTTCCGGGGAGAGCACGGTATCTTTATAGCGCACGGCCAGCCAGAGAGCGACGGCGTTGTACCCATCCCCCGTAAGCGCAAGGCCGTCCGTATGGACAGAGAAATCACCGTAGTAGTCTCCCAGCACTGCGCGCAGCGTGATCCAGCCGGGTTTGCCCTGACGCTGAAGGGCATACGGCTCCCAGCCATCCGGGAGGTCGGGGTTTTCGGCAGACGGGTCGCTGGACCACCGACCGGAGTTTTGGGGAAGGAAAATGGGAGAAGTGGGGTCTGTGTCCGCCGCATCGCCCAGGTCTTTGAACTTTACCACAGCCCCGGTGGGCCTAACCCCCCGGCCCCCTTCCCTATCCGCTCGTCCCTTGCTAGGGAAGGGGGGGAACCGAGAAGCCGGGTCCCCCTCTCCCGCAGCGTGGAAGAGGGGGACAGGGGGTGAGGGCATTTTCACTGTAGAGGCGGCGGCTCCGGGCTCGTGAGCCCTTCCTAACAGGCCGATACCGATCAAGACAAGCAGGCTGAAACCGATCCGTCGCATCTTCTCCGGGCGCTCCTCCTGGGAAACTCCAATGACTAAACCGTGTTGGCTTTCTTTCGCCGACACCCCCATTCTGAAATCTAGCGATCAACTTTCCGGATCAAACAGCGGTCCGACTTCGACCGGCTGGCGCTTCTGCGCCGACTCCTCCATCTTCAAGATCAGGCGCGTCACCGCCAGGCCGTCGGCTCCGTCCACCAGGGGCCGCTGGCCTGTCATCACGCACTGGGCAAAGTGACGGATGCTCTCGGCCCCAAAGCCCATAGGCCGCCCGTATAAGGTCGGCGTGACGAACGCATCCGGGTAACTGGCCCGGTCAGTATGCTTCTGGATGGCCCCGTGCCGCGCGCCGTCCAGGTAAAACGCGCCCCGCGAGCCGAGGAACTGACACTTCATATCCACCACAGAAGGCCCGCTCTCCGGCAGTATCCAGCTATTCTCCACGTGCGCCACCAGCCCCGACTTCCATTCCAGGGTCGTCAGGTAGAAATCGGGCGTGTCCACGCCATATTCCGGCCCCAGCAGGCGCGAGCGCGTGAGGCAGGATAACCGCTCTATCGTGTCCCCCGCTTCCCCCCGCGCATACGCCCGGGCGTTCATCAGCCAGAGCAGCGTATCCAGGCAGTGGCTGGCCAGGAACCAAGCGACCGAAGAATGCCGCGCCCAGGATAACATTTGAGTCGGCACGTAGAGCGTATCGCTGAGCCGATAGGTGATCAGTTGTGGGTTGCCCAGCTCGCCCGCCTCCAGCGCCTGTTTGAGCGCGTGGAAGAGCGGACTCCAGCGATTGTGGAAATCCACAAACAGGAGGACGCCTGCCGCCTGCGCTGCCTCCAGCATGGCGAGGCAATCCGCTTCGGTGGTCGCCAATGGCTTTTCTACCAGGATGTGCTTGCCGGCCTGCGCCGCCGCCACCGTCGCCTCGCGATGCAGGAAATCCGGCAGCGCGATGGAGACGGCCTGCACGTTGGGATCGTCTAGCAGTTGGCGGTAGTCGGTGTATATCCGGGCGGCCCCGCACGCTTCTCCTACCTGCCGGGCGCGTTCGCCGTTGGCATCGCAGATGGCGGCCAGATGCGCCCCCGGAGTGCTGGCATAGACCCTGGCATGCAGCCCGCCCCAGGTTCCCACTCCGATCACTCCAAACCCGGTCTCCGGCCTCATAGGGGTGCCCCTTTCTGCCAAAGCGTCTCCCTTCAGCAGACGGCTTTGGCCTCTGAATGAAGGGCGGTGGAAGTAACGTTAAGGCGCGCGAGCCTCCTGAAGGAGGCTCGCATCCTGCCTCTGAAGTCAGGGCTGGCGATAGGCCACGATGACGCCGTCGCGAATGGGCGCAAGCGAGGTGATAAACTCGGGGTCCTGGGTGAGCATACGGGTGACCTCCTGGACGCCGAGCTTGTCCGGCGACTGATTCTGCTCGTCGAAGATCCCGCCGTGCCAGAGCATGTTGTCAATGAGCAGCACGCCGCCGGGCCGCAGCTTCTCCTTAATGACCGGAATAGAGGCCGGATAGCCATGCTTGTCAATGTCGTTAAACATCAGGTCAAACGGCCCCTCGGTGTTGCGCAGCGTCTCCACCGCCTCTCCGACCTGATATTGCACGAGGTCGTTATAACCCAGGCGCCCCAGATAGCCTCGCGCCTTCTGCGACAGCTCTTCGTCCCAGACGACGTGATGCACTACCCCGCCGCCGTTCTCGCGCACGGCGCGCGCAAACCAGGCGGTCGAGTAGCCGTAGCCGGAGCCGAGCTCAAAAACGCGCCGCGCTCCTATCAGCCGCGCGATCAGGTAGTTGAAATAGCCTGCCGCCGGGCCGATGATGGGAAAGCGCACCTCGCGGGCGTAGGCTTCCATCTCCTGCATCACCTCGTTGCGCGGCGGCACGAGGCTGTCGAGATAGTCTGGCAAACGGGAATGAAACAGGGGTTCACTCATCGGGCTTCTCCTCCAGGGATTAGAAATTCTCTTACACTAACAGCAGGGCTTCTGCTCTCCCTCGTGTTTAACCTAACCCCCGGCCCCCTTCCCTCTTAGGGAAGGGGGGACCCGGCTTCTGCTCTCCCCTCCCCTAGAATTGGGGATCGCGAGGCGGAAGGCTGCCGCAAGGCGGAGGCAGGGGCCGTAGCCCTGCCGACCCTTGCAGTCCATTGCAGCCCCGACCCTAGCAGTGGGTAAGGGGGTGGGGGCCGCTCCCCTCTCCCGCAGCGTTGGGAGAGTGGTCGGGGGTGAGGGCAGATAATGGACTGTTAGACTTCGTGGGACGACCTTAATCCTCCTGCGCGACTTTAGCGATGATCTCCGTTTCCCGGCGTTCCAGCAGCGGCCCCGCCTGGTAGAGCGAAAGGGCGTAGAGGCCGAGGGCGTAGCCGACAGCCAGCGGGATCGTTACCGCCCACCACCAGGGCTCGATCCAGAACATCGGCGCGATGAGCGCGGCCAGAACGGGCAGCAGGAGGAAAAACGCGCCCGCCACCACCAGCAAGTAAATGAGGCTGTAGCCGCAGCCCCGCGCGGCGTACTGCTGCCGAACGCGCCAGCCTTTGAGCACCATCCGGTACGGGAAGTAGACGGAGACGAGGTTGCCCAGCGCCAGGCAGGCCACCAGCGCCAGCTCCATCCAGCAGAGGAGTAGGCCGATCCAGCGAAACGCATGGCCCAGCGCGGCCAGGATGACCAGGAAGGTCAGGTTTATCGCCGAGAGCGCGACGAAGAAGGCCAGATTCTTGCCCAGGATGATCTGCCGGCGAGAGGCGGGAAACAGAAAGAGCAGGGAGGCCGCGCTGCCCTCCGTGCCGAAGAGGTTGCAGATCACCTGCATCTCCCCCAGCAGCAGCATCCAGGTTCCCCCCAGCACCATCCCCGCGCTCAAGAGGGCGAACCGCTCGTCCCGCGCCGTATTGACCACGCCGAACCCGGCGGCGACCAGCATATAGACCAGGTTCATCAGCACAATTTTGAAATAGGGGTCGCGGAAGAGATAGCGTATCTCTTTGGCCATCACCGCCTGGAGGACAGGCGGCAGCATCCCGGCGAACGGGCCGGAGGAGACGCGGACGGGACGGGACGGCGCGCTGACAGCGGGCGGCGGCGCAGGAGCGCGCGCCCCGGCAGGCCGCGTGAGGATGTCGCCCGCATAGATCTTTTGCAGCAGCCACGCCGCCAGATAGACTGTGCCGACGGTGACGCCGCTCAGCGCCAACAGAAAGCCCGCCGCAACCACGTACTGTCCCCGCTCCGCCGCCACGACCGCCCGCGCCGCAAATCCAGGCGGCAGATAGTTGACGATGTTCCAGGCCGGGCTGCCCAGCAGGGTTGTCCAGTCCACAGGGCCAGCGTGCCGCGAGAGCGTCTGCGTGAAGATGTACCAGAGAATCCAGACGAGCGGGATCAGGACCGTCACCAGATCCCGAAAACGGCGGCTACGTAAAATGCCCGCACCGGCTAGAATAACCGTCTGGCTCAGCGAAAGCGTATGCAGCAGGAACAGCCCGACCGCGCAGAAGCTAAAGACAAACGACGGCCCATCTCGGGTGAAAGCGGTCAGGATGGCGATAAGAGTCGGCAGGAGGAGCAGCACCGGCACATCGAGCAGCGAGCCGAGCATCGCGCCGGCGAATATCTGCCGCAGCGAGAGCGGGTAGACGAACAGCCTGGTAATATCGTAGGACTCGTTGAGGGCGTAGCCCATCGTAGGCCCCAGCAGCCAGAGCAAATAGATTCCCAGCAGCACCGCGCGCAGCAGGTTGGCGTTGTTGGGCGGGGCCATCTGCGTGAAGCCTTCAGCGCACAGGAGCGCCAGCACCACCGCCAGTGGGAAGAAGAAGAGCAGCATCAAGACCGCGCCGATGGCCGACGACGGGTTGCGGCGATACCCGCGCAGCATCAGCTTCCATTTGAGCCAGAAGAGCAGGCGTAACGGCTGCAAGGCATTCTCCTGAAGAGAAGGATAAGGCATCAATGGGAAAAGGATTTCACGCAGAGCATCCCCGGTTCCCGGTTTCCGCCTGTCCCGGATCGGTCAGAGCCAGCTCAGGGTCTCCTCCCCCACCTGCGCGCCCACCAGCTTGAGGAAGATGTCTTCCAGGGAGGAGTCGCCGGTAGCCTGAGCCATCGCCCGCAGCTCGGCCAGCGTGCCCTCCCCGACGATGCGCCCGTGATGGATGATAGCCACGCGGGTACAGAGCCGCTCGACGACCTCCATAACGTGCGAGGAGATAAAGATGGTCGTGCCGCGCTCGGTCAGATGGCGCATGACGTTGCGAATGGCGCGCACGGAGATGGGGTCAATGCCGTTGAAAGGCTCGTCCAGGAACATCACTTTGGGCCGGTGGATGAGCGCGGAAGCCAGCGCAACCTTCTTTTTCATGCCCATCGAGTAGTCCACGATGAGCTTATCCTTGACCTCCGTTAGCTCCATTAGCTCCAGCAGATCGGCGGCGCGAGGGCGGGCCTCCTCCAGCGGCAGGCCGTACATCTGCCCGGAAAACAGCAGGAACTCCTCGCCCGTCAGCCGCTCATAGAGGTTGGTCTCCTCCGGCAGCACGCCGATCCGCCGCTTCACCTCCAGCGGCTGCGTTGCCAGGTCGTACCCGGCCACCCAGACGCTTCCGGCGTCGGGACGCAGCAGGCCGCAGAGCATCTTAATGGTCGTGGACTTGCCCGCGCCGTTGGGGCCGAGAAAGCCGAAGAACTCGCCCTCGCGCACATGCAGGTTGACATTATCCACCGCCACGTTGGCACCAAACGCCTTAGACAGCCCGACGGCGACGATGCTGTAGTTCACCGCTTCCGCAGGCACGGGGCTATTTACGTTCTCCACGCCCACTTCCATACACTTTTCACCTAATCTCTCTTCTTCGCCACACCTAACCCCCGCCCCTAAAGTCCCTACCAGCGCACCGCCGGATCGCGGCGCTCGTTTTCGCTGACCTCCCGCTGCGGGCAGGCGTCCGTATCCAGAGGCTCACGCCGATAGAGGGGAAGCCGGTGGCCCTCCGGGCGCATGGCGACCACAGTATCGCCCCGCCATTTGATCTGCAAGGGCCAATTGTAGAGCCGCTCGTGGCGCTCTTCGGTCTGGAGCGAGAAGCGCAGGGTCACGCTGTCGCCCGGCCCGACCTCCGCAATACGAACATAACCATCCCGCCGCGTGTAAGGCGCAGGCGAACCGTTGCGCTCCACGCTCAGGGCGCTCTCTTGCGCCGCCTCCGGCACGCGGATAGCCAGCGGGCCGTGAGAGTGCATCCCAACCTCCAGGCGGCCCTGATGCGGCTGCCAGCTTAATACGTCGGCCTCCCGGCTGTAGCGATTCAGGTGCAGGTTCACGTAAAGGCCATCGGGCTTACGAGTCAGGATATGGTCCCAGGCCAGGAAGAGCGCGCGCGGCCCCGCGCCGCAGCAGCAGCCCATCATCACGCCGTCGGCAACGAACTCGTTGGGCAGCGTGCGTCCGGCGTAGCCGCCCAGGATGCGCTCCTCCATGCAGCGGCGGGTGGTGACGGCATCGTCCTCCGGCACGTTGGCGGCAGGCGGCTTGAGCCAGTCTTCCCGGGTCCACTGGCTCTCCAACAGGTGGTTGCGCACGAACCGCTCGACATGGCCCCAATACTCAGGATGGCCGGCCTCGGCCAGCTTGATCGCCAGATGCACCATGTCGGTGATGTTGCAGGTTTCGCTGTGCTTGGTGGTGTAGTAGTCTTCCGTCCCTACGCCTTCCGGGAACCAGCCGAAGGAGCCGCTGACCGTCATGGCCCAATCGAAGGCCCGCTTCACCCAGGCGATAAGCTCCGGGTCATGGACGAGCAGGGCGTAGCGGAGGATGCCCGCCATAGACAGGGAGCGCGTGTGAAAATGGCCGGCGGCCAGGTGCATCTCATCGGGCCAGAAGGAGCCGTCCCGGCGGAAGATACGGGTCTCGTCTACAATGTAGTGAAGGAAGCGTCGGGCCAGCTCCAGGGCGCGCTCGTCGCCGCTCACCTCGGCATATTTGGTCAGCGGTAGAATAAGCGCCCCGCCGTTGTAGCAGCAGGGCTCGCCGGGCGTGGCCGGGTTCCAGCCCTCCTCAAAGCGGCTGGCGTAAGGGAAGAAGCAGAAGGAGTACCCGGCACGGCGCTTGACGATGTGGATGGCGCTCTGCCAAAGCCCGTTGACCATCCGCTCGATATGGCCTTTGAGTTCGGGGCTGCGCTCCTGCATGTACCAGGTGACCAGGCCGTTCAGGGCGCGGCTCTGGTCGAACATCTCCGCCTCGTGCTGCGACCAGGGCGTTTCCGGCCGATAGGCCAGTCCGTCCGTCGGGTTTAGATTCTCTACCAGCAGGCGGCGGTAGCGTTCCTCTATGTCGGTGCCGTGCGTGTCGCCGGTCATCTCCCGCGCCAGAATCAGCGAGTCGATGTAGCGGGAGAGAACGTCAATCAAATCCCAGCCATTATGACTGGCGGAAGGAACGTCAGCATGGACGTTAATATAGAAATAGGGATAGCCCGTCTTATGGTCGTGGTTGCCGGCCATGTGGCGGATGGCAAGGCGGGCGTAATCCCTCAAATCGAGCGTATCTGGCGCCTGCATTACGGTCTTCCTTTCACCTAACCTCTTGCCCCCATGCCTGGATTGGAGTGCAGAAGACCTTTCGTGATCGCGGCAGAAGATTCCTGTTTGCGAGAAGTTTAGCGGCGACAGCAGGGAACCGGAGGGCGGATAGCTTATATGTATCGTTGTCCAGGAGGCTGTGAAGGGGTAGCGCGCGCAGTCGCCCGGCCAACCAACAGAGAGGCAACACATGAACATTCAAGAGGCTCTCTATGCGCTCGGCGTGCGCGAGGACACGCTGACGCCAGGGGAAAAAGAGACGCTGGATCGAAACGGCTACTTGCTCCTGCCCGACATCCTGACGCCGGAACAGGTCCGGGCGTGCGGTGATCGGATGGAAGAACTGCTGGCCCTGGAAGGCGAAGACGCGGGCAAGGAGGTCCACCAGGAAGCAGGAGCCGACCGCCTGGCCGACCTGATCAACAAAGGAGAGATGTTCACGGTCTGCTTCACGCACCCGCGCGTGCTGGCCGCCGTCGCGCACATCCTGCAAAGCGAGTTTCACTTCTCCTCGCTCAACAGCCGCGCCGCGCTTCCCGGCCAGGGGCAGCAGCACCTGCATCTGGACTTGGACGAAGCGCCGAAGCCAGGCGGCTACTACGGCTGCAACTCCATCTGGCTGATGGATGACTTTACCGAGGAGAATGGGGCTACGCGCGTCGTGCCCGGCTCACACCGCAGCGGCAAAGTCCCGTGCGATGAGATGGTCAATCCTGGCGATCCGCACCCACGCGAGATCAAGCTAACCGCGCCTGCCGGAACCGTCTTTATCATCAACGCGCACACCTGGCACGGGGGCACGACCAACCGCACGAACAGGCCGCGCCGCGCCATGCACGGCTATTTCTGCCACCGGGACTATCCGCAACAGCTTGACCAGCGCAAATACATCCGCCCGGAGACCTACGCCCGCCTGAGCGAGGCCGCCCGGTACATTCTTGACGTCTGACTGACCTCACCCCATCAGAGAGGAGCGTAGCGATGTCCATATCACAACAGGGCTGCACCGTCGGACTGTTTAGCATCGGCCTGGCCGCCTACTGGCCGCAGTTTGCCGGCTTGCGTGAGCGGCTGGCCGGCTACGGCGATTTTGTCGGCGAGCGCCTGCGGCAGATGGGAGCCGAGGTCGTCAACGTCGGCATGGTAGACGACCAGCCGGCTGCCGCCGCTGCCGCCGACCGCTTCATCCGCGAGGATGTTGATCTTGTCGTCTGCTACGTCACCACCTACTCCACCAGCAGCCAGGTGGTGCCGGCGGTGCAGCGGGTCAAGCGGCCCGTGCTGATCCTCAACCTTCAGCCGACGGCGCAACTGGAATACCTCAAGACCGGCACGGGAGAGTGGCTTGCCAACTGCCAGGCGTGCTGCGTCCCCGAGATCGCCTGCGCCTTCGAGCGGTGCGGCATTGATTTCTACACGGTCACGGGCCTGCTCGGGCTGGAGCGGCAGACGCCGGGCGCGGTCGCCAACGAGATCACCGCCGACCATCCGGCGGCAAAGGCCGCCTGGGAGGAGGTTGGGCAGTGGCTGGCGGCGGCGCGCGTCCAGAAGACCCTCTCCCGCAGCCGTATCGGCTTCCTGGGGCACACCTATCCCGGCATGATGGACATGTATAGCGACTTCACCCAGCACACAGGCCAGCTTGGCGTGCATATCGAGCTTCTGGAGATGGACGACCTGGAGGCGCGCGTGGAGGCCGTCACGGAGGCGGAAGTGCGGGCGAAGCAGGAAGAGGCGCTGGCGATCTTCGACGTGAGCGAGGACAGCCCCAGCGATCCGCTTGCCAAAAAGCCCAAGCCGGAGGAGATGGAGTGGGCCTGTCGCGTGGCCGTCGGCCTGGATAAGCTGGCGGCGGACTTTGATCTTCAGGGGCTTGCCTACTATCATCGCGGCGTCAACGGCAATGTCTACGAGCGTCTGGCGGCGGGCATGATCCTGGGCTGCTCGCTGCTGACCGGGCGCGGCGTGCCCTGTAGCGGCGAGGGCGACCTCAAGAACTGCATGGCGATGAAGGTAATGGATACGCTGGGGGCGGGCGGCAGCTACACGGAGCTCTACGCGATGGACTTCGCCGAGCGCTTTATCTTAATGGGCCACGACGGGCCATTCCACATCGGCATCGCGCAGGGCCGACCCGTGCTGCGCGGGCTGGGTCTCTACCACGGCAAACGGGGCTATGGCGTCTCCGTGGAAGCGCAGGTGCGTAACGGTCCGGTTACCATCCTGGGCCTGACCCAGACGCGCGACGGGCGGCTCAAGTGGCTCTGCGCGGAGGGATGGTCGCTGCCCGGAGACATCCTCCATATCGGCAACACCAACTCTCGCCTGCGCTTTACCCCTCGCCCGGAGGACGCCTTCGATGTCGCCGCCTGGATGAACCGCTGGGCCTCCCAGGGCCCGACCCACCATGTCGCCCTGGGCGTGGGCCATCAGGCCGGGACGCTTGCCAAAATGGCCCGGCTGCTGGAGCTGGAGTTTGTCCAGGTTTAGCAAAGGGAACACATGAGGAGTTTAAACAGGGTTGTTGGAAGGAATTCGGATACATGAATAGAGGTTGTCGTGGCGGATGGTGGGCCGGATTGGCTGCGCTCATCCTGTTGTTCGGTGTGGGCGGCTGCGCGCGGCAGCCGCCGGAGCGCAACCAGCTTTCCGGCAAGCGCCTGATCGTCACGCTGCGCTTCCGTTCCCCCGTCAATCCCAACTACCACTACTTCTTTCTGATCAACAACGCCGGCGATCAGAACGCGCCTGGCCCCGTGCCGGTGCTCATACCGCCCTATGGCAATGGCTTTGCGACCGGCTCAGGCGGCGGAACGAGCGGGTTTACCGATTTCGTCCGCTTCGATAACCTGCAGCCGCAGGGCTACGGGCTTTATCACGCCGTCGGCGACCCGAACCGCTCTAACTTTGTCTATGAAGGTCGCCCGCTTAACGCTGTCCTGCCCGACCCGACCGATCCGCGCACGGCCAGCCAGCTTCAGTTTGAGATCGACCTTTCCCAGTTGATCACGGACGCCAACGGCGCGCCCCTGCCCGATCCAACCGAAGCCGCCAACCGCGCCCGTCAGATACGGTTTCTACAGGTCAACGTCGTCGCCACCAATATCGTCCCGCGCGATGTCACCACGCCGGTCGTCAAGCTGGTGGACTCGTTTGGGGATACGCGCACGCTAGCCGGGGCGAGCAGCTTCCTGGTTCTAGACGTCTCCCAGAATCGCATCGTCCGCAACAGCGATTTCACCGGCCAGCTGATCGAAGAGCCTGCCGATCCGGACGTCTTCGGCGGCAATGACCCAACGCTCGACCTAGTGGACTGGAGCATCGAAGTCCGCCAACAGTGACGCCGTCGTTTCCTGCCTCACAGGCCTGGTGGTAGGGACAAGCCTACACGCCGGTTCCATCGGCAAGGGGAAGCCGCTACAGTTGCGCCAGCTCGCGCATGAGGCCCAACCGCTCGGCCCGCTCGCAAAACTCCACCGGGTTCGCCGCCTTGCCCAGCGCCTCCTCAAAATCTACCAGACCGCGCCGCACCAGGTTCAGCAGGCTGCCATCCAGCGTCTGCATACCATACTCGTGCCCTGTTTGAATGTCGGTATAGAGCTGGTAAGTCTTGCCTTCCCGAATCAGGGTGCGGATGGCGCTGGTGCAGACCATCACCTCAAAGGCCGCCACACGCCCCGTTCCATCCTTGCGCCGCAGCAACTGCTGGGAGATAACGGCCTGCAAGACAATCGAAACCTGCAGGCGTATCTGCTGCTGGGCGTCAGGCTCAAAGACATCAATGATGCGGTCAATGGTCTGGGGAGCGTCGGTGGTGTGAAGGGTGGCAAAGACCAGGTGGCCGGTCTCGGCGGCGGTAATGGCCAGCTTGATGGTCTCCAGGTCGCGCATCTCCCCCACGAGG
>DASRGZ010000215.1:0-90058 GCA_035650735.1 Chthonomonadaceae bacterium | reverse complement strand
TCCGAGTTCGGTAAAGAAGAGCGTGGACATGCGCTGGTCGTAGTGTTGCCCGGTATGGACCAGGCGGCAGTTTAGGTGGGGCCGTTGGTTGGCGGCGGCCAGGATGGGGGCTACCTTCATAAAGTTGGGGCGCGCGCCTACAACCGCCAGAATCTTCATACTCTGTCCCATTCCAAATGACAGAATGCCGCTAGGGCGTCCACAACGGTCGCCACCATCTCCTCGGTTAACTCGGGATAGATGGGGATGCCAAGCGTCTCCCGGGCCGCGAGCTCGCTGGCCGGGAACTGTCCGGGCCAATAACCCAGATCGGCAAAGCATTCCTGGAGATGCATCGGAACGGGATAGTAGATCTCGCTGCCGATCTTGCGTTCCTTCAGGAAGGCCATCAGCCGGTCGCGCTGCCCGCAGCGAATGACAAACTGGTTATAGACGTGGCGGCCATAGCCTGCGTCGTAAGGCAGGACGATGCCCTTGCGCCCCGCCAGAGAGCCGCCCGTCCAATCCTCAATGACCACGCCCGCGTCTTTGAGCCAGCAGCGGTACGCCGCCGCGTTGCGCTGACGCGCCTCCGTCCAGCCATCCAGATACTTCAGCTTCACCTGCAAGACGACGGCTTGCAGGGGATCGAGGCGGAAGTTGCCGCCGACGGCCTTGTTGTAGTACTTGGGCCGGTACCCTTGCGTGCGCAGCAGCTTGACGCGGTCGGCCAGGTCGGGGTCGTTGGTGACGACCATGCCGCCATCGCCGTAGCCTCCCAGGTTCTTTGAGGGAAAAAAGCTCAAGCAGCCGAGATGGCCCAGGGAGCCAGCGCGCCGCCCATGATACTCGGCGCCGATAGCCTGGGCCGCGTCCTCGATCACAGTGAGGTTATAGCGCCGGGCGATCTCGAGGATCGGGTCCATGTCGGCCATCTGGCCGTAGAGATGCACCGGGATAATGGCGCGCGTGCGCTCGGTGATCGCAGCCTCGATCCCCGCCGGGTCCATGTTGCAGGTGCGCGGGTCAATGTCCACCAGGACCGGGCGCGCGCCCAGGCGGGCCACGCCGCCAGCGGTCGCAAAGAACGTATGCGCGGGCACGATGACCTCGTCGCCGGGCTTGATGCCGATGGCCATTAAAGAGACCAGCAGCGCATCCGTTCCCGAGGAGACGCCGATGCCGTGCGCGCATTGCGAATAGGCTGCAATGGCCTCCTCCAGGGCCTCCACCTCCGGTCCCAGGATGAACCGCTGGGATTCGAGCACCCGGTCAATGGCAGATCGTATCTCCTCGCGCAGAACGCTATATTGCGCCTTCAAGTCGAGAAGGGGAACGGGCCGTGCCTCCTGTGTGGCCGATGGCAGGTTCGCGTCCATTAGTGTCCTCTTGTTTCTGCAGCGGTCGGTTCTAGCTCAGAGGCAGTTTCGCGCATGTGGACGAGGGCTTCTCTGGGCATATGTTCCGTGGAAAGCGGCACGGCAGCCGGCAGCGGCTCGTCTTCGGGCCAATCTAAGCAGCGCAACAGGCCGGGCTCGACTTCCCGATAACGCCATCCGCTTTCCGGGCAGACAAGGTTGCCCTCCGCGTCGCGCATGCGGAGGCGGTGGCCGTGGCGGCTCATCCATCCCTTCTGGACAGCGGGCACGCCAAGCATGAGGGCGTAATCCGGCACGTCGCCGCGCACCACGGCCCCGGCGCCGATGAAGGCATAGCGGCCCACGGCAGCGCCGCAGACGATGGTCGCATTGGCCCCGATGGTGGCCCCACGCCGCACCAGGGTGCGCTCGTAGAGATGGCGGCGCACGATCTGCGAGCGCGGATTGACGATATTGGTGAAGACGCAGGAGGGGCCGCAGAAGACGTCGTCTTCCAGTTCCACCCCCGTATAGACCGAGACGTTGTTCTGGATTTTGACGTTATTGCCGATCACCACGCCGCTGGCAACGCAGACATTCTGCCCTAAAATGCAGCGCGCGCCGATCTTTACGTTGGGCATCACATGGCAGAAGTGCCAGATCTTGGTGCCCTCCCCGATCTCGCAGGGCATATCAATAAAGGCGCTGGGATGGACGTAGTAATTTTGCTCGCTCATTTGCCTGCTCCTAGACCGTTTTCAGGGAAGGGATCCAGCCGCAGGGCGACCGGCTCGCCGTTCATGATCAGGGAACACTGGGCTGCCTGCAGTACATGGAGGACGCGCAGGCCGCTCTCGCCATCGGTGAGTGGGGGTCGGCGCATCTGGATCGCCTGCAAGAACGCTTCACATTCCCGGCGCAGCGGCTCCTCGGGGGCAAACGGGATCTCTTCCCCGCTCCCCTGGATGGGAAGCGGCTGTCCTTCTCGGACCTCCACCCGCTGGTCGTACAGGACAAGCTTTTTGGAGACATCATCAAAACTGGCCATCTTGCGCTGACCGATCACCACCAGGCGCTGCTCTTTGAAGGGATGCAGCCACGAAACGTGGATATGGGCGCGAACGCCATTATCAAACAGCAAGCTGGTAACGGTCACATCGGCGATATTGGGCTGAATATAGCTTCCACCGCACGCCGCCACTTGGAACGGCATGCTGTCCATGATGCGCAGAATGATGGCGATATCATGCGGGGCGAAGCTCCACAGGATATTTTCTTCGCGCCGTACTTTGCCCAGGCTGAGGCGATTAGAGTAGATATAGTGGATCTTTCCCAATACGCCTTCCCGCACTAAGGAGAGGAGCCGAACCATGGCCGGGTGGTATTCCAGCACATGGCCCACCATGAGGATGCGCTTGCGCTCCTCGGCAAGGCGAACAAGCCGGACTCCCTGCTCATAGGTGAGCGCGAGCGGCTTCTCGACGAAGAGATCCTTTCCGGCCTCCAGCGCCTGCCTGGCCAGCTCATAATGGGTCTCTGCTGGCGTGGCAATGACGACGCCGGCAATATCGGCGCTCAGCGCCGCGTTGACATCAGGGACAATGCGGGCTTCTGGCGCCAGCTCTGCCGCCTTAGCCCGCCCGAATGCTGTCGTATCGCAGACCAGCGCGAGGGCCCCCAGCTGTTGAAAGTTGCGAACCAGGTTCTTGCCCCAATAGCCGCAGCCAATCACTGCTACCGGGGGGCGTTCCGCAAGCATTTCGTCACCTCCGACAATAGCTTGTTGATTTTGCTACTCTTGGCAGCGCAGCACTTCGTGCCAAACACAACCTGGCCGCAAAGCGCTACCCTCATCCCGACGCTCTTTCTTGCAGGGAGAGGGGGAACGAGTCTGTCAGGCGCTCTTAACCGTGGTTGAAAGGGAGCCTTCGAGAGGCAGCTATGCTTTAGGGCAGGGCTACCCTAGGGGCGGTTATAGCGATTGCGTTCCGGCAGAGGCCAGCCTACAGCCGCTTATCCAGGTTTCCGTCGGTGCGAACGATGGCCTCATTGGTAGCCGCCTCCTGCTTAGGTCTGGTAGAGGCCTGTTGCAAGAGAGCCTCCGATTTTCCATGCTGGTAGTAATTGTAATAGCTATAGTAATAGCCGTTTTGCTTTCCGTTCGTCTGGATCTTGCTGAAAACCGTCCCGAGGAGCCGGGCGTGGGCTTGTTCGAGCAATTCAATGGAGTGGCGCACGGCCGAGCGCTTCGCCAGCCCGAGCTGCATAACGTAGAGCACCCCATCGGTCATGGCAGAAAGCACCGGAGCGTCTGCAGCAGCCAGGCACGGCGGGCTATCGAGAATGATGATATCCGCCATCTCCTTCAGAGTCGCATGGAGCTGGCTCATGGGGGTAGAACTGAGCAGCTCAGCCGGATTGGGGGGCAGAGGGCCTGAGGTCAGCACGCGCAGCCCAGGAATCGGGGTCTCGTACAGTGCCTCCTCCAGGGACACGTGATCCACGAGAACGTTCGTCAAGCCAGGCTGTGCGGGCAGGTTGAACTTCTGATGGATGGTTGGGCGGCGCAAGTCCGTGTCTATCAGGATCACACGGCGCCCATCCAGGGCCATGGCAATGGCCAGATTGGAGGCCGTGACCGACTTGCCTTCGCCCGGGCTGGTGCTGGTCACAAGGATCGAACGGATGGGGGCATTCACCGCAGCGAACCGGACGTTGGAGCGGAGCATGCGGTAGCTTTCCAGCAGGGAGGCACTGCTCTGCGGATTGATGAGCAGACATCCCTCTTGCTTTTCGACCTGAGGCACGTAGCCCAGCGCTGGCGCCTCGAGAATACGGCGGGCGTCTGTGGGCGTGTTAATCGAGTCCTCGAGATAATCCTGGAGAAAAGCAAGGCCCAGTCCGAGTATCAGGCCGATGAGCGTGGCAAAAAGGAAATTCTTCAGGGGTCTGGGATAGATCTTTTCTGGCGGCTCGGCCGGCGTGATAGTAAGAACGGGAGGATGCGTGGCTTGCTGCCGCAGGTTCAGGTCCTCAACACTCTTGGAGAGCATGCTGACCATATTCTGGCCTTGATCGACGGCGCGTTGCAGTTCTGCCTGTTGGCGCTCGATGTCGCTATATTTATCCAGATCGGTCGTCATGTGGGCGGCGCGGGCGCGGGCTTCGACCAGCACCGCCTGGGCTCCCGTGAGAGCGGCTTGCGCCTGGGTGATCTGATTATCCAGCGTGGCGACGGCCGGATTGGGAGCGCGCGTGACGGTTGTGACCATGGCCGGCATCTGGTTCAGGCGGGCCTGCTGCTCGGTGATCTGGGCATCGAGCTTTTGGATCTCGGGATTGTTGGGCTTAAAGAGGATGGTCTTGGCCGCGCGTTCCGCTTGCAGGTCGGCGATCTTCTGTTTTTGCTGATCGATCTGCTGTGTATTGCTCGAGGTGGTCGGCGTTTCAAGGAATTCGGGCAGGGCTCTGCGCGCCGCGAGCAGGGCATCCAACTGGGCCTGGTGATCGGCTACGGTGGCTTCTGCCCGGCGCATCTCAGCCTCGGCTTCGCTCGCCCGGCTAATGCGCTCATTTCGCTCGGCATCCAGGTTAGATACGTGCCGCCGTTTCTTAAAGCGCGCCAGAGCAAGCTCCGCCCGGAGGAGTTTGGTGTTCTCCGCGTCCAGGCGAGCGCTCGCAAACGCCAGGGCTTTGGTCACCTCCTCCTGGCGGTTACCGGTGACATATTTGAGATACACATTGGGAAGGACGGTGGCAAAGCGCTTGGCGTAATCAGGATTCGTCGATTCGACAGCCAGCTCGATCACATCGGTAGTGTTCACCTGTTTGACATCCAGATGCACCGCGTCCGGTTGCAGACCGGCGGCCTGATAGGCATCGTTGAGCAGAGACCGGCTCTGCAGCACCGCGATCTGGGTGTCAACGTCATGGCCGGTGGGCGGCAGGAAGAGGTTACCCAGAGGATCTTCGGTATTGACCTGAGCCAGGGTGATACCTTTCCCCTCGACCAGGATCTGAGCGGTGGAGCGGTACACGGGCTTGGAGAGCAGGGTAACAACCAAACAGACTATCAGTACGGAGAGGAACGTCTGTATAACGGTTCCTTTTCTACGCCGCAGGAGTTCCAGTATATCATGTAGAGTGATCTCGTTGGAGGCTGAGGTCGTTTCTTCCAGCATAGCTACCTATTCCCTATTCCTTAAAGTTAGCCACTGGCGCGGCAGGGCGCTGCACTCCAAACTTCCAAGACAAAGCCCAGGCATGGGGAAAGCCAACCAGCGTAGTCGGATGGTAGATGCGGGGTTAATGGCTCGATCCCTCATCGGAGCAGCATTGTACGAACTGCAGGAATCGTGCCAAATTCACCAAGAGGACAGGTTTTTTTTTAACGGTTCCATTAAAAAAAATCCAATGTACAAGCTGTGCCGTTCGGGCGATCGGCCTCGTGCCGGCCCTAAAAACAGGAAAGCGGAGCCGGGAAACCCGGACTCCGCCCTGGCGAGTGCGCGGCCCTGTGCCGCCAGTGGTGAATTCTACTGCCAGAACTGGTAGGTGGGCAGCTCTCGGGCGATGCCGTAGATGTTCCAGAGGCTTCCGACCACGAACTGGCCCAGCATCAGCCCGAAGAAGAAGGGCAGCGCCTTGTGGAAGCCGCCGCGCCCGCCGTAGCGTAGGATCACGGACTTGAATATCCAGGCCAGGAACAGGGGCATCCAGACCAGGTTGATCTCCCAGGAGGAGGTGACGGCATAGGCCAGAGGATGCAGGGGCCACCAGGGCAGGCGCACGCGCAGCCATTGCAGCAGGAAGGCGATCCCGAACCCCACCCAGATCGCCATGAACTCTCCGAACTTGCCCACCTGCGGCGTCTTGAGCCAGGCCGTCAGCGTATCGAAAGGCTCCTGGCCGAAGGTGATGCGAGACTTGCCCTCCGCGCCGTAGTGATACATCAGGTACAGGATGACCCAGAAGGCTACGAACACCGAGATCGCGCCCAGGACGAGCATGGCTCCCGTCCATCGGCGGTAGTCGCTGCGGGTCTGCTCGGCCAGCTTGTAGGCTTCCAGTTGATGGGGCATGGGGTGGGAGCGGTAGGCCCGGTTGAACCAGAAGAAGAGGGCAAAGACGGTCAGGTTCTCGGCGTCGAAGGCTTTGCTGCCAGCCACGCGCGTCATGATCATTTCGGGGCCGGTAAAGTGCAAGTCATGCACGGGCGTGCCCAGTTCCGCCCGCATCCGTGTGATCGCCAGGGCCAGCGCGAAGTACATCAGGAAGAAAATAATACCGATCCACCAGGTCATCCCCAGGTAGACGGCAAAGGCGATCAGCCCGCCCACACCCACGAGGATGCCCAGGAACGCGGAGCGATAGGTCATCGGCTCCTGGCTGTCGTCGAGGGTGGATTTTTTGCCCAGGGCACGCCAGAGCACCTGCTTGAGATATCCCCGGCTGATCCAGACGGAAAAGAGGCAGAAGGACATATACGCGCCGAACGCCTGGTTCTCGGTGTAGGGGAAGCGGGGGTCCTGGTCGTAGGCCATCGCTACCGCCGCTACCTTTTCCAGCTTCCAGAACCAATAGAAGAAAAAGGTAGAGAACAGGAAGTCCAGGGGCATTAGCATCCCCAGCCCGATCATAAACGGATAGAAGGAGAGCGGCGTCCAGCCGATGGCGTTCCAGGGCTTGTTGACCACGTAGGGGCCGATGTCCAGGAAGCTCTGGCCGAAGCCCGGCGTCAGGATGGTGGGGATGGAGGGATAGTAGTAGTTGAGGCTGTTGATGGTGTCAATCAGCCCGGCCACCACAAACCCGGCCCAGAACAGCCGGTTGCGAAACAGGCCCTTGCGCTCAAACGCCTGGCCGCTGGTGATCTGGAGGGGCAACTGGATAATCGGGTAGGTCAGCCGCTCGTTATCGGTCCACTGCTTGCGCAGGATGGCGTTGATGCAGAGCATGACAAACAGCAGCAGCGAGACAAACAGCGTCCAGGCCAGCACGACAGGCAGCCACGCCTGAATGTAGTGCCACTTCCAGATGGTGTCGTTGCCGATGTAATAGCCCCTATAGATCGCCTCATCCTTGATAAAGAGGGTGCTCGGCAGGCGCTGGTTGAAGAGGGTGGCCCAGCCGTTGGAGCTATCGGCGTGCCGGAATGACCAGGACAGCATCGGCACGAACACCTGGAGCATGTCGTGGCCGGAGACGCAGGAGCCGATGGAGAGGATGGCGTAGACCAACAGGAGCTCGCCCCGCTGAAGGGCAGCACGCGGCGCAAACCGGCCCACGCAACGGTTGAGGACGGTCAGGCAGAGCAGAATGAAAATGGTATTAAAGAAGAGCGAGATGGTAGTCGGGTGCGCGGAGTAGCGCACGACCTCCATCTGCACCACCCAGTAGGAGTTGATGGGCAACAGGATCAGGGCCAGCAGCACCGAGCGCCAGGTCACGGCCCGGCTGCGCGCCATCCTCTGCGCGCCCTCCGGCGCGAGGGTGCTTCCTGTCCCCGTTATGCCCGCCGCTTCCTTATGCGGCTGTGCGATTGCCATGCGTTCGTATCCTCAAGAGGAGATTAGAGATAGGCGTTGCCAGGTTCCCCTTCAGGAGGGGAAAATCTCGGCAACGGCAAGGACAAAAGATCAGGAAAGATCGCGGAGTGAAGCGTATGGTCATAAGCATAGGTCGCCACCGTTTCGATCTTTTCCGGGGCCAGGCGCAATACCTGAACGGTTTCGGCGTCCGGGCTGACAATCCAGCATTCCTGCACGCCGATGCTGCGATAATCCTCCAGTTTACCTTGAAGGCTGCACGGCGTTTCGCTTGGCGAGAGCACTTCGACCACAAGTTCTGGCCCGACTTCCAATGGGCCTGCGGCAGGAACGCCTCCACCCTGCTCAAGGCGCTCATGGCTCACGAAAAATACGTCCGGCTGGCGCGTCTGCAACCGGGGAACACGGCGGATAATAACATCAAAAGGCAAGAGACCGACCACCCCTTTGCCGCTCTCTTCCTCATAACGATGCAGCGCTTCCGCAATATTTAGCACAATACGCTGATGCCGCCAGTTGGGCGTGTTCATGAAATGGCGTATCCCCTCTATGATCTCATACGGCTGCATGGTCGGCGGCTCGGTCAGGAATTCCGCCATGTACTGCTCATAGGTGAGCAAAGGAGGGGAAGCGCCCTTTGCTGCTGTTGCCATTTTTTGAAACTCCTTGCCAACCAACCCAAGCCCGGCTTCTCTGTCTTTGTGTAATCCTGTAAATCCTGTCCAAAAATCTGGTCTTTCCTTCACTGGAATAGGGACAGGAGTCGGCGGCTAACCCGGACAGAAATCGTAGGTCTTGATGTTGATAAAGCGCCCGTGATTCAGAAAGAGGGAAAGCAGGCTCCAGAAGGCGCCCACGCCGTACTCGCCCAGGATGATGCCGAACATAAACGGCATGACCTGCCGGTTCAGCTTGTAGCCGCCGTAGCGCAGGATGAAGTACTTTAGAAGGGTGCTGATGACCAGGCACGACCAGTAGTACTCTGCGCCGAAGGTGAGCGCGATAGCGTAGCCCGCCGGGTGGAACGGCCACCAGAGGAAGCGCAACCGCATCCACATCATCCCCAGCGCTGCTAACGCCCCGATGCCGACCCAAATCTGGCCCCAGAAGTCCGGCTGCACCGGCGAATCGGCCCAGGACTTGACCTGCTGGAACTCGCCCCAGTTGTGCTCGGTCATCATGTTGACGCCCGCTCCGTACTGCAAGTGCAGCGCCGCCCAGAAGCTCGCCAATCCACCCACGAACATCGCGAACATCATCGCAAAGCCCATGCCCCGCATGTTTACCCGGCCCTGCTGCCCCATCTTCATCGCTTCCAACTGGCAAGGCATGGGGTGGGTGCGGTAGCCGCGCCCGCTGAACCACCAGAACATGCTCATCATCGTCAGGTTCGGCAAGCCGACGCCCTGCGTGCCCATAAACAGCGTCAGTAAGAAGGAGCCGTTCATATTGCCGGCCATCTCATGGGCGGGCGGGCCAAGCTCGGCGCGGATGCGGGTGATGCCCACCGAGAGCAGGAAAAAGAACCCAAAGTACATCAGGACGATGCTAAGCGTCATTCCCGCTTTCAGGCAGAACCAGGTGAGGAAGCCCATGCCCGCGAGGATGCCCAGCACCGCCGTGCGATAGCTCATCGGCTCCTGGCTGTCGTCAAGCGTTGAATTCTGGGGATGCAGTGCCTTGTGCCAGACCTGCTTGAAGTGGCTGCGCGCCGTCCACAGCGCCACGCCGATAATGGCAAACCACGCCCCGAACGACTGCTGGCTAAGGTAGGGGAAGGTGCTCATGCGGCCCGGTTCCACGCCCAGCATCGCGGCCAGGACCAGCAGCCCCTTCTTGAAGAGATAGAAGAACCACAGCGAGAAGGACAGGTCGAGCGGCAGAAAGTAGCCCAGGGCGATGATGAACGGGTAGAGCGGCATCGGCATATCGCCGATAGCGTTCCAGGGATAGGTCTGGAAGAAGACGCCCAGGTTGCGGCTGGGATGGTCGTGGCGGACGACGATGAGCGGAATGGAGGGATAGAGCGTGGCCAGCCCGTTCCAGATGTCCAGCGAGGCGCCCAGGACGATGCCCAGCCAGAAGGGCTTATGCCGGAAAAAGGCCAGCGTGCCGCCCTCCTGCGTCATGGCCATCGGCAACTGCACGATAGGGTAGGAAAGCTTCTCATGCTCCATCCACTGCTTGCGCAGGATGACGTTGAGGCAGATCATCACCGTGCCCAGCGCCAGGATGAAGCAGCACCAGATGAGCACCGGCCCGGCCCAGGCCATCAGGTGGGGCTTGGTGTAGAGGATGTTCGAGCCAAGCCCCTCATAAAGCGGGCGCAGTATCTCCGGGTCTTTAACCATCGCCCAATCGGGATAGAAGCTGTTGAACTTATCCCAGCCGAGCGAGGGCTGCTGCTGCTGGTACCAGGCGGGGAAGCCTTCGACCGCCGGGATGCCCAATTGCAGCGAATCGTGCCCGGCCAGCGCGGAGGCGATGGTCATCATCACGTAGCAGGTGATCAGCTCCCCCTGGGAGAAGGCAAAGCGCGGGAGAAACCGCTTGAGGATAAAGATATTGAGCAGAACCAGGAGCAGCAGGAAGAAGGTCGTGTTCCAGAAGAGGGACATGGCGGTGGCGTGGTTGGTATGCCAGATGCCCTCGACTTCGATGACCCAGTAACAGTTGATAAAAATCAGGATCGTGCCCAGCAGGAGGATGCGCGGCGTCACGCTGCGCGCCGGACGGGCCAGCGCCGAGACGACGGCCTCCTGGCCGGAAGACGACTGCCCTACCCAGTCGGTCGGCGAAGCAGAAGGCGCATCGGATTGAGAACGCTTGGGATGAACGGACATGTGGGATTTCCTTGTCAGCACGCCGCAATCAAGGAATACGCCGCAGGCTGGGCCGAGCACTTTCTCGGCAGCGGCGCCTGGTAAGCACACCGCAGCCTGAAGAATGCGCCGCAGGTCTTTCAACGGGCATTATTTCACATCGTGACAGCCGATTCCTCTTTGCGGCAAGAGAGTCCGGCAGGAATGCGTGGGGTGGCAGGGAATTATAGGCTGGCAACCGGTGCCGAGGATTAGGTCTACCGGGAGAAAGGCCAGGGTTGAGGTAGAGCCTTCTGCAAAACGCCGAGTATGAGGTATCCACGATGACCATTCCAACGATCCATCTGATTGCCAACGCGCACCTCGATCCCGTTTGGCTGTGGGACTGGCGCGAGGGCCTCAACGAGGGCATCATTACCGCCCGCGCTATCCTCGACCTGATGGACGAGGAGAGGGACCTGACCTTCATTCGCGGCGAGGCCGTCATCTACCAGCACATCGAGCGGCACGACCCGGAGACGTTCGCGCGCATACAAAAGTACGTCGCGGAAGGGCGCTGGGATGTGGTCGGGGGCACGTATCTCCAGCCGGACACCAATCTAACCGGAACCGAAACGTATGCCCGTCACTTCACGCGCGCCCAGCGCTACTTCCAGGCGCGTTTCGGGCGCACGGTGCGGGTGGCGTGGTCGGCGGATTCGTTCGGCCACAGCGCCGGGCTGCCGGAGATACTGGCCGCCGTCGGGATCAAAGGCTACGCCTTCAGCCGTCCGGGCGAGGGACAGCTGCATCTGGAGAAGCCCGCCTTCTGGTGGGAGGGGCCGGGCGGCTCGCGCGTGATGGGATATCGCATACCGGTGGGCTGGTACGGCGCGGAGCGGGAGGAGATGCCGCGCAAGTTGGACGGCTGCCTGGCGCTGCTCCAGAGCGGCGACCTGGAGAACGTCGGCTGTTTCTACGGCGTAGGCGATCACGGCGGCGGGCCGACGCGCCGCCAATTGGCCGACCTTCGCGCCTGGAAGGAGCGGCACCCGCAGGCGCGCGTGATCCACTCCGGCCTGCACGGTTTCTTTGATGCGCTCTATGAGGAGGCCGCGCGCAAAGGAGAGGCGTTCCTGCCGACGCACAGGGGCGAGCTTAATTTCTGCCTGCGCGGCTGCTACGCCTCCATAGCCCGGTTTAAATTCGCCTACCGCAAGGCCGAGGCGGGCCTGGCGAGCGCGGAACGGACGAGCGCGATAGTGAGCGCGGCGCTGGATCGCCCGCCTGCCGATCTGGGCGAAGCCTGGGACGCGGTGCTGTTCAATTCGTTCCACGACATTCTGCCCGGCTCCAGCATCGAGCGCGCTTTTGACGACCAACTGGCCTGGCTGGGCGTCGCGCAGCACCAAAGCCAGCAGGCGGAACTGGACGCTCTCGACGCCCTGGCCCTGCGCGTGGATACGACGACGCCCAAGCCGGAGGGCGATCACCCGTCTGCCGCCGTTCTGCTGGCCTGGAACCCCCATCCCCATCCCTACCGGGGCCACATCGAGATGGAGGCGAACCTGGACTATCGGCCCATCTGGGCCTACGCAAATCGGGCGGAGGAGCTGCCGGTGGAGATACGCGGGCCGGATCGGCAGCGGGTTCCTTTCCAGTTGATCGCCACCGAGGGGGCGGCGATGACGAACATGGCGTGGCGGAAGCGCGCCCTGGTGCCGGTGGAGCTGCCGCCGCTGGGCTGGAGCGTCTTCGAGATGGCCTGGGTGGAGGGCGCGGAGCCGCCGCCTGCTCCGGCGGGGCCTGTCGCCTCCATGCCGCAGCCCGGAAGGATCGAGAACGGCCTCTACGCCGTCCAGGCCGCGACCGGCGAGACCTCGGTATCGATCTTGCGGCATGGCAAGCCGATTTTCACTGGTGGGGGCCTTTCGGCGATCACGGTCGAAGATCCCTGGGGTTCTTGGGGCGGCATGGCCGAGGAGCCGGAGTCGCTCGACCTTTCCACGGTGCGCGCGCAGTGGCGGATCACGCAGGTGGAGGCGCTGGAGATCGGCCCGGAGCGCGCGGCGCTCTGGGTGCGCCTGCGGGGCGATAACTCGCGGCTGGATCTGACCTTCCTGCTGAGCCGGGGGCGGGACGCCGTGGATGTGCGGGCGCGGGTGTTCTGGAACGAGCGGGCCGCCCGCCTGAAGCTGGTGTTTCCCCTGGGCGATCAGGCGACCTTTGAGGTGCCAGGCGGGAGCGTTGCGCGCGGGCCGCTCGGCGAGGTGCCGGGAGGACGGTGGGTGCGCGTGCAGGGGCCGCAGGGAGACTTCGGCTTTGCCAGCGACGCCCTGTACGCCTTTGACTGCAAGGAGGGCGCGCTGCAGGTGACGGTTGTGCGCTCAGGCCGCTACGCCACGGACGTCAAGGCCGGGCCGGAGGAAGAGCCGTGGGTTCCGGCGGCGGATGCCGGGGAATTGCGGTTCCGGTTCCTGCTGGCGCCCGGCGACGAGAATCTGCCCGTGCTGGCGCGCGAGCTGGAGGAGCCGCCCGTCGTTCTGCTCGTGCCGGCCAAGGGCGGCGACCTGCCGCGCGCCGGCTCCCTGGCTTCCCTGTCGCCCTCTTCGCTGCGTATTCTGGCGCTCAAGCCCGCCGAGGACGGCCAGGGGTGGATATTGCGCCTCCAGGAGACGGCAGGCGCTACGACCAAGCCGCAGTTGACCTGGCTCGGCGCCAATGTCCCGCTCAGCCCGATGGCTCCCTACCGGATCGCCACCTGGCGGCTGCGGCGCACGGCAGACGGCTGGCAGGCGCAGGCCACCGACGTGCTGGAAAGCTAAGTGGCCGTGCGGCTTTAGATAAAACACGGATGGGGCGGATGCCACGGATTCAACGGATTGGCTTTATCCGTGTCATCCGTGTTATCCGTCCCATCCGTGTTAAGGGGTCTAGTAGCCGATGCCGCGCAGCATGTGTTCCAGAAAGCCGCTTCGCAGGAGCACAATCATCAGCGCGACGGTAACGACGGCATCTAGCATTAGCTTGAACACGCCATGCGCCATGTCGGCGGGGCTGCGCTGGAAGAGCAGCCAGACGGCTATGCCGAAGGAGGCGAAGCTGGAGAGCAGCGCCACCGGCAAAACGATCCCCATCCCGCTTTCGAAATGAAGCTGGGTCAATACCGGCGAGAAAAGATAGAGCATCCACATGAGCGCAATCTGGAATACATGCGCCGGGGCCGGTCGCCGAACGGACGCTTTCATAGGAGTTGTATTTGAATAAGCCATTGTTATTTCCCCCGGTTGGGTTTGCGATACTCTTTTTCTAATTTGATATTGCATATGTATGATCGGATGGTTATTCTTGAAACATTAACCAGTGCTTATAAAAAAGCAGAGCGGCATCTTTCCGCTCTGCCCTCTTGACCGAATCACGGCGCGGAAGTGTTCCCTAAAATTGGTCTACAGGCAAGAATTTATCAACCCAGCGGTTCCCTTGCCTCTTTGAGATAGGCAGCAAAGGCACAGCTTCGCGTTTTGCCGGTTGGCTTCCGGCGGCGGCTCAGGCTTTTTCGGGCAGGGCTTCCGCCAGGGGCACTTTGCGGCGCTGCGGCTTGCGCTGGCTGTTCATGTAAGGGCGCTCAAAATACTCGTAGAAGAGGCGGGCTGTCCCGACAGCCGCCAGAATAGCGAGCAGCCAGCAGACAAGGTAGAGGCTCTGGGGGACGCCGGCCAGTTTCACTATCTGGCTGACGCAGCCGACCAGAAGGTAGTGGATGAGATAGAGGCTGTAGGAGAAGACGCCGATGGCCCCCAACCACTTCACTCCCGGCCATTGGCTTATGCGCTGATCGTGAGGATAGGCGAGGAGCAGCGTGACGGCAAAGCCCAGGCAGAAGAGATAGGTCTGCGCGCTGGGAAAGCCCATGGCGCTGATAGGAAAGCTGCGCTGGAAGCCCAGCAGCAGGGTTTGCAGCCCGATCACCAGGGCCAGGAGCCGGGCGCGGCGGGACCGGGGCTGGGTCACGCAGTCATAGACGACAATGCCCAGGCCAAACTGGGGCCAGAAATCGAGCGGATAGAAGCGGTAGGCGGGAGCCAGGATCAGCAGGCAGAGCGCGGCAATGGTCACCATATGCAGCGCTGTCAGCAGAGTCTGGTGGTTGCGCCCGCGCAGCAGAAGCAGCGCCAGGCCGACGATGCCGTAGAAGGCGACCTCATAGCAGAGCGTCCAGCAGGGCGAGGAGAGAAAGGGCTGCTTCAGGAGGCACTGCGTCAGCGTCAGGTTAGCGATAAAGTAGAGCGGCTTCTGGTGGAGCACATCCTGTTGGGCCAGGACGCTGGAGCCGACCCATCCGGAAGTTACCATGCGCCGGGCCAGGATGGAGACGGCGGCGAAAAAGACCAGCGACCACCAGCAGGGCGGAAAGATGCGGCGGAGCCGGGCGCGCATAAAACGGACGGGCGCACTCTTGCTCTCCCGCTCCAGCGCAACGGAGGCGGAGTTGGCGATACAATACCCGCTGACGACAAAGAAGACCTGGACGCCCAGGTAACCCAGCATCGCAAAGGCGCAGAGGGGGCGAATAGCTCCTTGCGGATCTCTAGGCAAAAAGGCGCTGGAGGCGTGAATCATTACCACCCACAGGCTGGCAAAACCGCGCCAGGCATCGAGCATTTTATAGGTTCTTACTTTGGCCGATACAACTGCCATGTTAATACCCCTCTCAAGGAGCGTCCCTTGCAAGAATCGTTCCTTTTGCAATGAGCGCCCCGACAGAGGCAGGCTTTATCCGACCATGACCGCAGCAGAATACCTAACCCAAGTTGCTACCTAGGAACACGTTTGAGAGAGAATCGCTCTGGAAACCGGCTTTTGCATCACCGTTTGCCTTCTCGAAGAGGCAAGGTAGCAACTTGAGTTACCTATTCTACACGAGCAGGAACGTTCCTGCCTGACCCAGACAAAGGGATTCACGCCGCCCTTTTAACCGGTCGGGATCAAGAGGGATGTTCCTGATTAGCACCAGGCAAAAGAACAGCCTCCGAGACGACCCCGGAGGCTGTCAGGCGTAAGGAGTGACCCTTCGCGCACAGAAACGATTATTGCGGGCCGGCATTCGCCGGGGCATTGGCAGGCATGGTTTGCTGGGCCTTTTGCAGCCGCTGCTGCATGCCCTGCACTGCCGAGGCCGGCATCGGTCCGCCTTTGAACTGAGATTGCTCTTCCTTGGTGAGCGCCGGCGCCTTCGCGCTGCATCCGGCCAGAATCGGCAGCAGCAACGCGCCGCCAACCAGCGCCGCAAAAAGCCTCTTAGTTCTGCTCATCGTCGAGTTCGAGTCCTTTCCAGGCCCGCCGCAAAGGCTTACGCTCTGCGGCGGGCGAAGAGATAATCTAGTTGCGCCGCGCGTCCCACATATCGGTCGGCTCGGGCGTCTGTCCACCGCCGCCCTTCGGGCGGGTCGCATACGGATGCATCGCCTTGACATGGCCGTCGGCGAAAGTGAAGTTGGCCATATCCGTGTGATGGGCCGAAACCGAGCCGTCGCGTCCCCTCGGATACTTCGCGTTCGGATCGCGCGTGCCATCGGGAAGCTCGTTAGCCGCCAGGGTATCCCAGTTATCCAGCCCCACGATGATGCAGCCGGGGGCGAAAGAGCTCAGGTTGCCCCAGCCGCCCGCTTTGCGCACGTCCGCGTTATGCTTCTCGGTTAGCAGGACCGTGTCGGCAGGCCGGCCAACCGAGGACAGGGTGATTATATCCGGGTTGACCCAGGAGGATTGGGCCATGCTCATGATGCCAAATGTGGCGTTGGATGATCCGTTCCAGCCAATATAGCCGTTGGCGGTATAGGAGATAGGAATTCCGGCCCAATCGGTGGTAAGCCAGGGCGTCGAGCCATCGGCAGCGCCAACGGCCCGGTCGCCATCGTCGGGGCAGCGGAAAACATCGAAGCTCTTCACGTAAGGCTGCACCTTGACCGGCCAGGACTCGTTCCAGTCGTTCTGCACGGCCATTGGATAGGTCTCATCATAGTCCTGGGCATACATCAGCACGCTGGTGCCCAGCTGCTTCAAATTGGATACGCAGCTAATGCCGCGAGCTTTTTCGCGGGCCTGAGCGAAGACCGGGAAGAGGATCGCGGCTAGGATCGCTATAATCGCTATAACGACAAGCAGCTCAATCAGGGTAAACGCGCGCATACGGCGAGGCATCAAAAGACACTCCTTTCAACCATTGAAACTTGGCGAAATCACAGCGATTTGCGGAACGACGGAGATACTTTGAATTCGAGTCGTTCATGGATTTGGCGCCTTTTAGCGCCTTAACAAAATCCGCTACAGCAAATTAGTTTTGCAGAGGTTGCAGCCAGCGTGATTTTAGTATAATCCATATTTGTGGATTCGCGCAAGTGATTTAACGCTAAATTTTTATGATTTAGCGTTAGGTCTGTGGCGCATAGCCATAAATCCGGGTAAAATACGGGCATGAAACGAAGCACTGCCGCCACACTGGAAGATGTCGCCCGTGAGGCCGGGGTCAGCGCGATGGTGGCCTCCGTCGTGCTCAACGGGGCGCGCTCCTCGACGCGCGTTTCGGAGAAGACCCGCGCCCGAATTCTGGAAGCCGCCGCGCGCCTGCATTACCGTCGCAATGCCCTCGCCCTCGGGCTCTCCCGGAACCGGATCGATACTATCGGCGTGGCCGCCACCATTGACAGCAGCGACGTTAACCTCTATTTTCTAGAGGTATTAAACGGCATTCTTGGAGCGGCGGCGGAGCACGGCCAGAGCGCCAACGTGTTCTCTGTTTTCGATTGGCAACGGGACCAGGCGCGCCTGCTGGAATTCTGCGACGGGCGTATTGATGGAATGATCCTGATCGGCCCGCATCTCGACGCCGCCTTTGCCGAAGCGCTCGCGCACCATACCCGCTTCGTCACCCTCCATAGCAACAGCGCCTTGCCCAACGCCTATAACCTGGATGTGGATAACGAAAGAGGCGGCTACGAGGCCACCCGGCACCTGCTGGAGCAGGGGCATCGGCGTATTGCGCACTTTGCCGCCAACCTGGATCTGGTCGGCGCGCAGCAGCGGCTTGCCGGGTATCGCCGCGCTTTGGAAGAAGCCGGCATAGCCTTTGAGGATTCGCTGGTCGTCCCCGGGCAATTTAATATTGATTCGGGCCGCCAGAGTATGTCCGCTCTGTTGGAGCGATGCGCCTCTGCTCCCCTGCCGACCGCCATCTTCTGCGCCAGCGACGCCATCGCCTATGGCTGTATGGAGGTGCTGACAAGCCATGGCATCCGCATCCCGGACGATATTTCCGTCGTCGGCTTTGACGATACGATGATGGCGCGCATGACCCGTCCTCCGCTTACCACCGTATGCCAGCCATTTCGCCAGATGGGGCGGCGCGCGGTCGAATTGCTGCTGTCGCAAATTCATGCGGATGAGGTTCCGGCAGCGGAGGAGAACACGCCCTCTGCCCTGGCTGCTCCAGGCGACGACGCCGACTCTCACACCGTGATCTTTGCCGTCGAGCTGGTAGTGCGCGAGTCGACAGGGCCACCTCCCAAACAGCCCATCGTCCCTGTCTCCCTCAGCACGCGCTAAACAGGAATTATCAAAGGTACTGGCGAAGGACTCCTCCAGACGAAGGCAGGAGTCCTCTTTGCTTTGGCAGGAGAGGAATGCCTCTTCGGGCGGCTGAGGCCCCCACCCACGGCCCCTCGTTAGGGTGTAGGGTATAGGGTGTAGGGTGTAGGGTGTGGGGTGTAGGGTGTGGGGTGTAGGGGCGCCCTGCGGCGATGGCCCTCATCGCCAATAGACCTCGCCCGCGGCTCTTCGGGAGGAAGAGGATGCCCACAGTAAGCGGAGTATTAGAGACGGCGCTCTATGTCGAGGACCTAGATCGCGCCGCGCGATTCTACGAAGACCTCTTCGGCTTCGAGAGCCTATTTGCGGATGAGCGGCTCTGCGCCTTCAACGTCGCAGGCAAGCAGGTGCTCCTGCTGTTCAAGAAGGGGGCCTCGCGCAGCCCGCAGCCCCTTCCGGGCGGGGTGATACCGCCCCACGATGCGGCGGGCCAGATCCACTTCGCCCTGTCCATTCCCGCCGCCGACCTGACCGCCTGGGAAGAGCATCTGACCGCGCGTGCGATCGCAATTGAAAGCAGAATTCACTGGGGGCGGGGTGGGCAGAGCCTCTACTTCCGCGACCCCGATCAGAATCTGGTGGAGTTGGCGACGCCGGGCTTGTGGGCCATCTATTAACGCTGGCGGCACGAAGGCGAGGATTCAGCGCAATGAGGAAGCAAAGCTGGGCGCGGCTGCCTCTGTATAACCGGATCGCTATTCCGCTGGTCCTTCAGCGCGCTCTGCTGTTCGCGATGGCGCTGAGCGGCCTGGCAGGCGCGCTCACCGGCTGCGCCTCGCAGCAGCCTGCCCAACAACAAGACAAGAGCGTGAGGAGACAACAATCTATGCAACCCCTCTCAGTGCCTCCAGGTAAGGAGATAGCCACCCTGGCCGGCGGCTGTTTCTGGTGTACGGAAGCGATCTTCCGCGATCTCAAGGGAGTGGAAAAAGTCGAGCCTGGCTATGCCGGCGGACAGACCGCCCATCCGACCTATGAGCAGGTCTGCACGGGAACCACCGGGCACGCGGAAGCCATTCAGATAACCTTCGATCCTAAAGTGATCTCCTATCACGATCTGCTGGAGATTTTCTTCACCACCCACGACCCGACGACCCGCAACAGGCAGGGGGCCGACGTAGGAACGCAATACCGCTCGGCTATCTTCTATCACAGCCCGGAACAGAAAGAGACGGCCCTTCAGGTCATCAAGGAGATCGAGGCGGCCCGTATCTGGCCGGCTCCCATCGTGACCGAGGTCGTACCGTTCACCAACTTCTACCCTGCCGAGGACTACCACCGGGACTATTTCGAGCGGAACCCGGAGCAGTTCTACTGCCAGGCGGTCATCGCTCCGAAGGTAGCCAAGTTCCGCGAACATTATCGCAACAAGCTCAAGCAGGGGCCATAGGACGTTGCCGGCTTCCTTGCCCCTCCTGCGACGCTAGGGCCGCGGAGAGAGAGGTCGCACAAAATGGGCAGATACAGAAAGCGGTGGCTCTGGGCGCTGGCGGGAATCGGGGCGGTGAGCCTGCTGACGCTGGCGTTTGTATCGCGCAGCCACTCGCTTGTGGAGCGCGCGACGCCTGTGCGGCACATGGACCAACGGGAGGGCGGGAAGGTCTTCCCGCCCTCCGGAAACACGGTTCCGCTTAACCCTCGTGAATTCCCCTTCGGGGATCGAGAGGTCTGGAAGGTCTTCCCGCCCTACGGAAACGTATGACTGCCGGATAAACGGCGGTGGCTGGAGTTATCAGCAGGTCAGGGGTGGGCCAGCCTGCATAGCTTCGACGCGCCCGAACGGCCTCCGGTTCCCATCGCCGTTCCTGCCGCCGTCCTCTCTCCTCTGCGTCACGCCCGATTACCGCTTGATTGCCGCCGATGCGCAGCCCGGTTCCAATCGAGAGAAGATAACCCTGTTCGAGATGGGAATCTATCCCAATTCGATGCCGGAGCGCAAGTTCGCCGTTTCCTTGCCGCGCTACGCGGAGGTAACGGAGATCGTGCCCTCGCCGCAGGGCGACCGCGTGGCCTGGGGGCTTGTGTTCCATCGCCAGCCGACGTTCCGGAAGTTCCTGGCGCGGTATTTCCCGGCCCTGAAGAAAGGGCTGAGCGCCGAGCTTGACGTCAGCCTATGGATCAGCCGCCTGGATGGGAAGGAGATGCGCGAGATCGGCAGCCAGAGCGCCGGAACCGAAGCCGACCACAAACCGGCCCCGCATGATTTCCGCTGGATAGACGGGGGCCGGCGCCTGCGCTTCTTCTATAAAGAGGCGCCGTATGTCCTCGCGCCGGAGTAGGCTCCTCTCAGCGGTTGTCCCAGACACTTGTTTCCGACGGGTTAGAAACCCTTCGCTTTAGAGCCTACGTCTGTGTGTCCCTTCGGGACACGTACCGCCTGCCGACAGAGAGAGTGTCCCGCAGGGACACACGGCCCGGAGGGCCCTACAGCGAAGGAATTCCATTCCGTCGCTAAAAGCGATCTTTCCACTCCTCATGGAAGACACGGGCGTACTTGCGCGCGTGCTTTGCCAGCGGGTGCCGGGGATAACGGTCGGCAACCTGTTTCATTAGGCGAATGGATTCCTTCCAGAAGCTATGGCGCTTGTTCTCTTCGTCCCACCACAGGTTAAACTCGGCCAGGCGGCGTGAGGCCGCTCCCGCGCGGTAGAGCGCGCGCGGGACCGTCGGCGAGTGGGGATACCGGCGCGCGATCTCCAGGCAGATCTGCCGTGAGCGCGCGTAGACCTCATGCCGGTACATATAGTCCCGTACCAGTGCCTTATCCTCCCGGCTGAGCGGATCGGGGTTCCACCAGAAGTTGAAGCCATAGGCGCGCTGGAAGTTCCAGAGGGCCGGGTTATAGAGCAGCAGCGTGCCGTGCGTGGAGTAGTAGGTGGCGTAACGGTACAGCGCGGCGGCGCGGGCGTTGTCCGACTTGGCGGCAGCCACGTCGCGCTCAAGCCGGCTCAGGTCGCGGACGGCGGTGAGCGGCTCAGGGCTGGGCGTGTCCGCATTGTACTCCCGGTACTTGCGTCCTGCGCTGAATGCCACGTAGGTTTTATAAGGCACGAGCCGCAGCCAGTAAGCCGCCTGCCGCCATTTCTCGTCCCGCAGGTAGCGGATACCGAGCGAGTAGAGGAGGAGGTCACGCTGCGTACAGCGGTAGGTTCTGGGCGGGTCGGTGTGCCAATCCTCGGTGGTAAGGATGCGCCGGGACTGTCCGGCCCGGCTGCGCAGAAAGTCCTCTATCTGCCGGGGCGTCATGCGAATGTCGAGCAGGTAGGCAATGTCCATCCGGTAGTCGAGCGCAAAATACTGTTCCAGCGCGCTGCCGTAGTCGCCGGTGGCCTCATAGAGCAGGGCCAGCTCCTCGCGCGCGCCGCGCCGCAGCGGGCTTTTGGGAAAGCGGCGCAGCAGAGCGGCGAAGTCTGCGATAGCGGCGCGGTAGCGCTTGAGTTTGTGCAGGGTGGCCCCGCGCACGTAGAGGGCGCGATCCCACGGACGTGGATAAACTGCACGCTCCGCCCAGTGCAGGGCCAGGTCGTACTGCCCTCGCCGATAGTAGACCTCCGCTAGCCGGACGCGCACCAGAGGCGGCAGCAGCGCCGAGGAGCGCCGTGCTGTGATCGCGTCGGCCAACTTTGCGAGCCGGGCCAGGTCGGCGGGCTTGCTGTTGGAATGATAGAGGCGATAATAGAGGTAGGGCGCGATGAGGTCATCCCGGCGGAACAGGTGCCGCTTGAATGCGCGGGCATCGGCGGGAGAGAAGGCTTTGAGTGTGCGCTCGATGTCCATCACGGCGCGCTCGTAGGTGAAGAAATTCTTTGCGCGGGCCAGTCGGCGCAGATAGCCCTCCAGCAGGCGCACGCGCACATCGCCCTGGGCGTTCGGCAGCATGGCCTTGCGCACGATCTCCACCGACTCCAGGTCGCCGACCGCGAAATAGTCCTGTAGCGCCTGCGTCCATCGCCCTTCCAGAAAGGCGCTGCGCGCGCGCAGCCCGCGAAGGACGCCGCGAAAGCGCGTGTGCGGAAACTCTTTCAGCAACTGCGCGAGGGCCTGCTTGCCGGCAGGCAGATCGCGCCCGGCAGGCGTGGCGGGCAGGATAGCGCAGCGCGCCATCATGATCAGGGCGGCCTCCCGCTTGGGGGATCGCGGGAACTCGCGCAGGAATCGCCGGTAGAGGGCGATGGCGCGCGGGTAGTCAAAATACTCTTTCGCCAGCGACGCCTGCTGATAGAGGGCGTGCTCCCGCAGGAAGCCCGCCGCCCTATCGCGGTAGACCTGCTCAAAGGCGGCCAGCGCCTCCGTCCTCCGCTCTGCGTCGTCGTGCCCCATGCCGTCCAGATAGAGGCGCAGCGCGCTCGCAAACGCGGGCGGCAGCGGGAGCTTCATGGCGGCGACGCGCCCTAAGACTTCCGCCCGGTCCCGGCTGTTACCGTCCCAGCCATACTTCCGTCCCACCTGCGCGTAGAGCCGGAGCGCCTTGCCCCACTGTCCCCGCTTTTCCGCGTGCCGCGCCGCCATCAGGAGCAGGAGCCGGGCGTCGCGCTGTGCCACGGCCTGCTTCTCAAAGCCCTCGTAAGTCAACTCGACCCAACGCCGGTCGTAGCCATTAATCACACGGTCATTGTCGCTGAGCGGTCGGTCATCATAGTCGCCGCGCCATCTAAGCTCGGCGCGCGCTGGAGGAATGCCGAAGTCGGGCGCGCCGCTGTGGAAATGGACGGAGTTAAATTCCCCCGTCATGCAGGCGCGCGCAAGCACGGCGGCGAGGAGCAGGCCGACAAGGACGAGCGGCAGAAAACGAGGAACGCGCAGAGATCGCATGGGCATGGGCTTATCCTCAAGGCAGGAGAGCGGCGGCGCTGTCCGGCTTTTCCCGGTTTGTGGCTTCTGGAGCCAGCGGCGTTGGCGGAATGTCGCCGCGCACGACGTTAAATCCTCCCGGCCCTGTCGCGCTCCAGGCGCCCCAGACCTGCCTGGCGCCGTCGGCGGGAACGCGGATCGGGCCTATTCTAGCCGTCTCGCCCGCCGCAAGCTGGAATTTGCGCAGCCGCAAGCCGTTGGCGCGCGGGAGGCTGGCGCGCAGTGGCGGAACCGCAGCGGAAGATGCCGGGCGGCTCTGGCCGTCAAAGAAGGCTTCCAGCGAGTCGAAGTCGCGCGGATCGGCCTCCTCCAGTCCGGGACGGTCGAAGTGGAGGGTCAGCGTGATGGCGTCGGGAGCAAGAAAGGTGGTGGCCGTGCCGGTATTGGTCACGGCGAGGGTGAGGTCTATTGGCGCGCGGGCGGCGTCGCGCCCGGTCTCGATCAGTTCCCACGGCGCGCTGGCCGCCTTGATCTGCACGCGCAGAGAGGGCCTGGCCGTTTCGCCTCGAATGGCGGCGGCAAGGGCCGGGAGGGGCAGGGTCATTGCGCCGACCGATTCGGGATAGCGGAAGAGGATGATGCCGCGACAGTTGGCGGGACCTTGGGCGCGGACAAGGGCGAGATGCTGCGCGACCAGCGCCGGCGTCGGCAGGTCGTAGACGAGATGGTAGCCTTTGCCCCGGCCATCGCGCGCAGGCGAGACGGCGACGAAATCGTAGATGTCCTCACCGATGTAGGTGGCGGGCGTGGCCGGCCTGCCTCTGGAGTCGGCGGGAAACGCCCGCGCCAGCCGAAAGGAGGGATGGTGCGCGGCATCGAGAGCGCTGAGGGCGCGGTAGAGGCCGGCCAGGCTGCCCCGGTCGTCGTAGAGCAGCGCGTGCCCGTAGGCGGGCACGCCGGCATAGAAGGGACGTCCTGTTCGCCCTAGAGAGGCCAACCCGCGCTCGGCCATTCGCAGCCGCGATACGGTTTTGAACTCCGCAAGCGTCTTGGGAATCTGCGCCTCGTAGTACTGCGGCACGACGAAATCCACGGCGTTGAGCACCTGCTGCACATCGCCGTCGGTGAACCAGGTCGGCAGCGCCGTGATGCTGAATGCGCCAGAACCCAAAAGGGTGGCGCGGAGTTGGCGCAGCAGTTCTGCGTACTTGGACAGGCGGCGCGTGGGGCAGTCAAAATCAAGCTGCACGCCAGCGATGTGGATTCCGGCCCGCTCGGCGCGGGCGCGCTCCCGCCGCACGCCCTCTCGGATGGCGGCGGCGAGGGCCTCGTTGGAGAGCGCGCCAAAGTGGCGGACAATGTCGTAATCGAAGTTAAAGACGAGGTGGATAGCGAGACCGTCGGCCTTGCCGGCCCACTGCTGCGCCAGGATCAGACGCGCTCCATTTCCCTCCTTGCGGAAGGTGCCGGCGCGCACGAACAACTGGCGCACGCCTAGGGCACGGAGCTGGGCGGCCTCGGCGGGCGGAAGGCGGAACGGCTGGTGCCAGTACCAGAGGGCGACCTCCAGTGGGGGCCGCGGCGCGCGCAACCGCTGCCAGAGAAGCGAACCGCCTGCCAGCATTCCCATCAGAGCGGCAAGCCAGATTGCGACACGCCTGCGGCGTCCCATCGGTTGGCCTTATCCATATGGAGAGAAACAAGAGCGGGAGAGATTACCTGGATGCCTTTCCCATTCGCGGCCTGGGCAGGCAAATCCTGCCCAGGTTGGGCCACCCCCTGCACTCATAGGGAAGGGGGCCGGGGGGTTCGGTTAGGAAGGGCCAGGGTGAGGGTCGTATGGGAGAACGGAATGCTGGATTTGTGGCAGGAATGGAGGCCGTCGCCGTCGAACGGAGGGACAGGTTTCAGGACGGGTGCGCATGGGCGTTCGTACCGGAAAGGTCCAGAAGTACCATGGCCAAGCGTTTTGCCATCTATACCGTGTTTGGCATTTTGATCGCGCTGCTGTTGATCTGCGCAGCCAGCCTGATCCGCCTGGTGGAGACCGGGCTGGATAGCCGCTATCTCGGCAACTGGCTGCTAGTGCAGCAGAACACGCCTCTGCTCTGGCTGGCCGATGTGGCGGCATTCTGCATCGTGCTTCTGATGTTTCGGGCTGGCGCGGAAGTGGCGCGCTCCCAGCAGCAGACGCGCGCGCATGCCGAGCTGGCTGCCGAGCAGCTGCGGCGGCAGGAGGAGTATCATCGGCAGGTGGAGGCCCTCATCGCACGCAACGAGCAGCTGGAGAAGGAGATCACCGCCCTAGAGGAGGCCCGACGCGAGCGCGAAGCCATGATCGCCAGCCTGGAACGGGAGATAGAGGTCGAGCAGCGTAATTTTGAGGCGGAAGCCCGCCGGCTGACCGAACAGGCTTTCCGCGCCATGCATGGGCAGGTAGAGGCCAATGCGCGCCAGTTGGACGCCATGAATATGGCCTTGCAGTACCATCGTGCGGAGCTGACGCAGCTCCGGCATAGCGTACGCGCCCTGCAGATGACCTCGGAGCCGGCTCAGATCGCGCGGCTGACGCCCGCCGAGATGACGGCCATTCTGGACGATTCGCAGCGCCCGCCCGAAGGCCCCATGTCGGAGGGCCCTGCCCTGGCGGCTGCTAGCACTTCTGTCACGCCACCATCGGTCAGCGCCGCGGATGCGGACTCTGCCGCGCCCGAAGCAGGCAGAGCGGAGGCAGCCCCAGGCGATCCGGAGCCCGCTAACCCGGCGCCGGAGGTCCGGAGGGAGGACTTTGCGCTGCAGCCTTCCGCGTCGGCCTCGGCGGAAGCGCCAGGCCCGGATTCTTCCCCCAAAAGCCAGCCGCAGGAAGCCGCCGACGGGCAAGCGGCCTCTCGGGAGCAGAGCGCGCCCAATCCGCCCCTCAAAGATTGGCGCATCACTATCTAAGCGCAGGGAACGGTTTCCCGCCTTCGTGAGAAGGGGCAGGAGGTGGTTTGTGAGCGCGAAGTCGTCCGAGCAGGAACGTTCCTCCGAAGCGACCCTCCACGAAATTTTGACCGCATTGCTGCCGCTTGGACCTGCCGATATCGGGCCGCGTGTTAGCGCTCCCTCCCCCGATTCCCTCTCGGCCTCTTCCAGAACAGAGAGTACGTGCGCGGTGTGCCGGCTGGTCGCGCGCAGCATCGCGCAGTCGGTGCGCGCCTTCTTCGCCGAGTTTGTCAACGATCCCCGGGCGCGCGAGGAGCTGCGGCGGGCACGCGGCTTCTGCGGAGAACATGCGGCGCTGCTGGCAACGCTGGGCGATGCGCTGGGCGTCGCCATTCTCTATAGCGACCTGGCCCGGCTGACGCAGGAACGGTGGGAGAGCGGGACGGCGGGCGAAACCGGCGGCAGGAAGGGGCTGCGGTGGGGATGGCCGCGCCACGCTCCCGTGCCCTCTGCCCCGTGCCCGGCCTGTGCGGACGCGCAGGAGGCGGAGAGGCGCTATACGGGCGCGCTGGCAGCCGGGCTGGGCGAGGCGCGCGTCTGGGAGGCGCTGGAGGCGGGCAGCGGACTGTGCGTGGCGCACGCCGAGCAGGTGATGCGGCAGGCCGCGCCTGCGCACGCCGCCCGCCTCCGGCAGCTAGAGGCCGCCCGCCTGGCCGCGCTGCAAGCCGAGTTAGACGAGATTATCCGCAAAAACGACTATCGCTTCCGGGGCGAGCCCTGGGGGCCGGAAAAGGACGCCTGGCTGCGCGCCCTCAAGAAGATCACCCGCCCGTGACCTGTCGGAAGGGATAGAAGCGGCGCTAGAAGACCGGAACGCCGGGCTCGCGCTTAGCCGCCTCGACCTGCACCTTCGTGAGGTTAAGGCGTACCACGCCGTCTTCTACCGAGGCGATGGCCTGGGCCGGAAGCTCTACGTGATCCGTGAACACCAATCCCTTGCGGATCACCAGCGTGATCGGCTGGCCGGTCTGCGGATCGAAGATCACGTTATGCACCTGACCGAGCTTCTGCCCATCCAGGCTGATCACGTCGTCTCCGGCCTCAATGACGGCGTTGCTCCTCTCCACCTGCTCTAATATCTGCGCCTCTTCCCGCGATTGCGGAGCGTCGGCATCCTTGACCTCCACCGGGATCGCTGAAGGATATAGGCCCGGCCCATAGGTCATGGCCGGATAGTAGGAGGGCCAGAGAATACCTCCCGCCGGCCAACCGGGATAGAGATGCGTCTGCTCTCCGGGCGCTTCCGTGTAGAGACTCCTGTCGAAGCGCGGCAGATCCCTGGTCTGTGCGGCGGTGTAGCTCACATGGACGCCGCTGCTATCGGCGGACTGTATGTCCTCCACCGGGATCTCGGTATCCTCTGGCAGTAAAACTCCTCTTTCCACCACGATTGCCTTCACCCGCCCGTTGTTCGGATCCAGGATCAGGTGCTTGATCGTTCCGATGTCCTGATTATCGCTGGAGCGCACGCGCGCTCCTAATTCGACTTGCATCTGGAATCCCTCCCTGCGCTGACCTATGCCGCAGGCCGGCGCTTAATCTATTTTCCGCGCCCGGTAGTAAGACGGAGGAGGCCAGAGAAGGTTCCGCAGGGAGTAGCCTACGCATCAGGCTTGCTTGCCGCCTGGAGAGGAAGCCCTCTCGCCCCTGCCTTGAGAGCGCCAACTTTTGCTGCCCGCCTGAAAACTTCTCGGTGACTGCTGCGTATCTTATAGGCGCGATCCTGACGCCGCCGTACCCGGAACGGCAGGGAGCAAAATCGGCCCTAATCCAATCTGTGCGGCCTGGAAGCCGCATGTCAAAGGAGGTTAGATACCATGTGGTACAACCGTCAAAATTGGCCCGGCGCGATTGCGCGCCGTCCACAAGGGATGCCGGCGCGTCCATCCGGCGCCACGCTGTTGTCTCGCTTCGATCCCTGGGGTGAATTTGAGGACATGCAGCGCCGCATGGATATGCTGTTCAGCCGCTTCTTCGGCGCTCCTACCTGGGACTGGAGCGCCAATTGGGGCGGGCAGGCTATCGGCGCAGAGCCGGATGTGGACATCTATGAGACCGATAACGAGTATATCATTCAGGCGGCGCTGCCCGGAGTCGATCCCAAGGACATTCATATCGAGGCGACGGAAGACAGCATCGCTCTGTCGGCTCAATGCCGCTCCCAGTTCGAGGGGCAGGGGCAGCCGGTAAACGTGCAGCCTCAGGGCCAGACGCCGCAGGGCACACAGTCCCAGGGCACGACGCAGACCACAACGCAGACAGGCACGCCGTCGGCAGCGGGGCAGGCCAACCTGCCAGCACAGCAGCAGCCCTATGTCCAGCACCGCCAGAGCCGCTTTTCCGGCATCGAATGCTTCCAATTCTCCACCACGCTGCCTGCCGAGATCGATCCCAACGCTGTGAAGGCCAACTTCCGCAACGGCATGTTGGAGCTTCGCTTGCCCAAGCGCCAGGCGCCCACGAGCAAGCGCATTCCCATTAGCGTGCAGGCCGAGGGGGTACAGCAGGCCGGCGCTTCCAGCGCGGGGCAGTCACAGGCGGGTGCCCAGTCAACCGAGCATGCAGGCCGCGCCGAGCAGCGCCCGGCAGAGCAGGCCGGCACAACACAGGCGCAAAACGTGCCCGTTCAGGCAACCGAGTAGAGCGTTACGGGCTTCCTCTTTCCCCTTCTCGGTTCACCTAACCCCCCGTCCCCAGCAGCCCTCACCCCCTATCCCCCTCTCCCAGCGCTGGGAGAGGGGGATAGGGGGTGAGGGCTGCTGGGGATGGCGAGAAAGGGTATGCTCTGCCGTTCCTGGGCCGTTAGGAAGCAATATGTAGGGATGGAGGCATTACGATGGTCAAAGATCCCGTGTGCGGAAAGATGATCTCCCCCGATCAGGCGGCAGGGCAGAGCGCCTATCAGGGAGAAACTTACTACTTCTGCTGTCCGGCCTGCAAGGAGCGCTTCGACCAGAACCCACAACTCTTTGTTGGCCCGCATACCGCGCAGCACTAATCCAGAACCAACCAGCCCTGCGCAGCCCCGTTATACTCTTTCTCCGTCGGCATCTGGCAGCCGGGCTGCCAGGGGCTTCTGTCTGTCCTCTCAATCGGCAACGCTGAAGGAGTTCCAGAACCGCTCGAAGGCGCGCTTTGCCTTGCGATAGCGCGCCGCTTTCTGTTTGAGCGCCGCCCTGCCGATCTCTCCCTCCGCAAACTGCTTTTGTGCCAGCGCGTATTCCAGGGCGCGTATCTGGTACTCCTGCTTGCGCAGCGTGCCCTCGATAGCGCCCGTCCAGTTTGGGAAGGCAAGATACTGCTCGTCCCAGCCGGTAGAGTCGATCTTGGGCCACGTTTTGGCCGGAATGTGTCCCTTGCTTTTCTCGGTTAGCTGGCGAAAGCTCTCCAGCGCGCTCTACGGGGAGAAGCGCTCGTAGAAGGTATAGGCCGCCGGTTCGTCCGGGCTGACCGGATGCTTCGGCGGCACGACCAAAGCGGCTACAGGCGAGCGCGGGGATTTTCTGGCAGAGCGCTCGCCGGGAGGCGAGGCGCCTCTGGAAAGCCCCCACGCCGTGCAAGCCAGCGCCGCTAGCGCCAGCAGAGAGACCAAAGCGCGTTTCAAGGCTGCGGCCCTCCTCATGCGCAGGTATCATCGCCTGGCAGGCTGCCGTGTCGCATGGGACTCCTGCGCTTGCGCGCGGGCCGGGGCCGGTGCGCCCTCGACGATGAGCGCCTGCACGTCATGGGCCATAGTGGTCGTGTAGACGATATGGCCGTCGTACTCCGGCGTGGAGAAGATGTTGCCAGGGCCAAGCTCATAGCCCCACAGACGCTTGCCCGTAGCCGTATCCAGCACCGCAACCTTGCCGCGCACGCCCATGATCGCCAGCGATTTGCCGTCCGGGGCGACTTTGGGCGAGGAGTCGTAGATGGTCTGGCCGATGGAGGCACGCCAGCGGAGGTTGCCGTTCGTCGCATCCAGGCAGTAGACGTCGCCGTTCTGGCCCAGCCCGCCCACATAGATATCCAGGCCCGAGACAACTGGGGACGAGTAGCCGAAGGTGTCTCCGCCTTCGGGAGCGCGGGCCGCCCAGTCGTCCTTGCCGGTGGCCGCGTTGACCGCGTGCAGCACGCCGTCGTTGGAGCAGATATAGACGCGGTTGTGCGCTATAGAGGGAGAGGCGATGGCGGGCGAGAAGTAGAAGGAGAGCGTGCCGTTCCCGCCCTCCGTGCGGCCCATCGGCGCCTTCCACTTCGGGGCGCCAGTCTGCGCGTCCAGGGCGTAGAGGGTGTTATCCCAGCCACCGAGATAGAAGGTGCTGCCGTCGGTGGCGGCCTGCGACTGGAAGAAGCTTCCGGCAGGCTGTTGCCACTTGAGTTGCCCGGTAGCCGCGTCCAGGCCGAAGATCTTGCCGTTGCCGCCTACGCACACGATTCCCTGCGCCACCGCTGCCGTCGCGAAAATGGGGCTATCCGTATCGTACTTCCAGCGCTGCTTGCCGGTCTGGGCGTCCAGAGCATAGAAGGTGTGATCGGTGGAACCGATATAGATCGTGCCGTTGGCGAGAACGGGCGAGGCGATCACCGGCCCCTTCGTTCCGAACGTCCACCGCTTCTTGCCCCGCTCTAGCTCCAGGCTGTAGACGCGGCTATCCTCCGAGGAGACATAGAGCTGATCGGAGGCCAGCAGCGGACTCGACTGGATCGCCCCGTCGAGGTTGATCGCCCACTTGCGCGTGTCCTTATCCGGGGATTCAACCTCAAAAATAAGCTCCCCCTCATAGGTAACGTTGTTGCTGGTGGTCAGGCGAATATCCACGCTGTGAACGCCGACGGGAATGCCCTTTGTCGGGAACTCATCGTGCCAGATGTCCCTCGGGGTTTTGGTCATCGGCTTCCAGGGGCCATCGTCAATGCGGTACTCGGCCCGCTCCTTATCCGGATTGTCGGTGACGGCGCGCGGCTCAAGCAGGGCCGAGGGGCGGCGGCGCTCCAGGAAGGGCACGTCCGGGTCGTCCCAGCCAACGCGCAGCACGGAGGGATGGGCTCCGCGCGAGATGGGGATAGTGGCGACGTGGACGGGCTGGTCGGGCGTTTCACGGACGATCCGATCAATGGTGATGGTGCTGGGCTCGACGGTAACGCGGTCGTAGGAGCCCTGGTAGAGCCCCCGCGCCATGACGGTCGTGACGCCGTTGGTCTTCCAGACCAGGTCTTGATGCCCGTGCCCGGTAAAGATGGCGACGACGTTGTGGCCGCGCAGGATCGGCCAGATATCGTACTCGTTATCCACCATGCGCGTGCTGGGCGTGTCCCGCCCGATCCAGTGGTGCATGAAGAGCATCACGGGCGTCTCTGCGCGCACGCGCTTGATGTCTTTTGTCAGCCAGTCGAGTTCCGGCTTATCAAAGTGGCCCCAATGCTCCAGCGGCACGGTGGTGTCGAGCAGGACAAAGTGGACGCCGCCGTAGTCGAAGGATTGATAGAGCTTGCCGAAGGCTTTCTGAAAGCCTTCCTTGCCATCGGGACTCCAGCGCACATCATGGTTGCCCGGCACGGCGTAGAAGCCGATCTTGGCCGGCTCCAGGCCCGAAATCGCCTCCTTGAACCGGGCGTACTCCTCCGGCCGTCCTGCCTCGGTGATGTCGCCGGTATCAATGATGAAGGCGGGCGGGGTCGGCATCCGGGCCGCGTCCTCGACGAGCTTTCTTAGGGGTTCCGTGCTGCCGTCGGCGGTCTGGTGCGTATCGGTAATATGCAGGAAGGTGAAGGTGTCGGGCTGTTTATCGTTGGGCCGTTGCGCGCGTGCCGCAGTCGCCGTGATAGCGAGCGCAAAAGCCATGAGGACGAGGCCGATCCATCGGCACATGCAGGTCTTTCCTTTCTCGTTGGCAAATTATCTAACTCAAGTTGCTACCTTGCCTCTTCGAGAAGGCAAACGGTGATGCAAAAGCCGGTTTCCAGAGCGATTCTCTCTCAAACGTGTTCCTAGGTAGCAACTTGGGTTATCTATTCGCGTATTCGCATCGTTCGCCAAACGGGGTAGCGGATTCCTCTTTACCTTCGGGCACCTAACCCCCCGACCCCCTTCCCTCCCAGGGAAGGGGGTGACCCGACTTCTGTTCTCCCCTCTCCTTCGCAAGGAGAGGGGTTGGGGGTGAGGTCTCTCCCCTCTCCCGCAGCGTGGGAGAGGAGTGGCCGCAGGCCGGGGTGAGGGCCGCAACGACAAACGGAAGGGCTTAATTCTATTTATATAAGGAGCGTACCGATGGCCATTGTGACGGCAGCGCAGCGCGCGCAGTTGGACAAAGACGGATTTTTTATCCTGGAGGACTATTTTACGGCGGAAGAGATGGATCAACTGGCGGCGGTCATTGAAAAATATACCGAGGCGCACAACGCCCGCCTGCGCGAGAAGGGTACGGAAGGCATCTCCCGCGCCGACGAGATTCAGTTCACGGCGTTCCTGGCCGAGCATGACGACGCCATTCGCGCCTTTGCCACACAGGAGAAGATGGCCCTGCTGGCGGCGGAACTGCTGGGGCCGGATGTGCGCCTCTACTGGAACCAGTCGGTGTATAAGCATCCGGAAACGCCCCGCGATTTTCCCTGGCACCAGGACAACGGCTATACGCCCATCGATCCGGAGCAGTATCTTACCTGCTGGCTGGCCCTCAGCGATGCCACCCTGGAGAACGGCTGCATCTGGGTGCTGCCCGGCAGCCACAAGAACGGCACGCGGCCACACAAGGACAGTCCTATCGGCAAGGTGGGCTACGACGGCCCCGACCCCGGCGTCCCGGTTCCGCTTCGGAAGGGCAGCATGGCCGTCTTCTCCTCGCTGCTGCTGCACAAGAGCGGCCCAAACCGGACCGCCTCCGAAGTGCGCAAAGCCTATATCATGCAGTACTGCCACGCCCACACCCGACTGCGCTCCACCGGGGCTACGGTCGAGGATCGCATTCTGGTCGCCCATAACGGGGTGAAAGTTTGAGCGGGTGGTGGATTTAAGGAGGGTAGGTCGCCATGGCTCGGAAAATAACGGCGGAAGATTTGCTGCAAATTCGTACGGTGAGCGACCCGCAGATCGCCCCGGACGGCAAGCGCGTGGCCTGTGTGGTAAAGCATATTGACGCCGAGAAGAATAAGTATCGCGGCGAAATCTGGATGGTTCCGAGGGAGGGCGGGGAGCCGCGCCGCTTCACGGGCGGGGATTGGAGCGATAGCAGCCCGCGCTGGTCGCCCGATGGGACGCGCCTTGCTTTCCTCTCGGATAGGCAAAAGCCCAAGAGCCAGATTTACGTGATCGCGGCGGACGGCGGGGAGGCGCAGCCCCTGACGAAGCTGGAAGCAGAGGGCGGCATCCAGGGCCTTCGCTGGTCGCCCGACGGCACGCGGATCGCCTTCCTGTTCCGCGAGACGCCCGAAGCCTACCGCAAGGAGGTCACGGAAGAGCGCCAGAAGAAGGAGCTTCCGGCCCCGCCACGCGTGCATAAGCGCCTGTACTACCGGCTGGACGGCTTCGGCTACTATGACGACTCGTACTGGCAGGTCTGGGTGGCGGACGCCCGGACCGGCGAAGCCCGCCAACTGACCATCGGGGACTATAACTGCGGTGCGCCGGTCTGGTCGCCGGACGGCCAGACGCTTGCTTTCCTCTCCGACCGCCGCGACGACGCCGACATAGAGCCGGAGCGGGACGAGATATGGACGGTTCCGGTCGCGGGTGGTGAGCTGACGCGCATTCCCTCGCCGCCCGGCCCCAAAGGCGCGCTCGCCTGGTCACCGGATGGAAGGATGTTCGCCTACGTGGGCAATCCCGACCCGGAGGATCAATGGGGAACGAACAACCAGCGGCTGTTTGTCCTGTCTGCGGAGGGCGGCGAGGCGGCCCTGGACCTGACCGGCCCTACGGATAGGACGGTCGGCTATCTCACGCTCTCGGATGTTCATGATGTCGGCACGGGCGATCTGATCCAATGGTCTTCCGACAGCAGGCGGCTGTTTTTCCCCTTTAGCGCGCTAGGCAACTGCCAGCTCTACTTTGTCGAGGCGGACGGCAGCGGCGATCCGGTGCTGGTGACCGTTGAGGCCGAGATGGGCGATTTTGATGTCGCCTCGGATGACCGCACGTTCGCGGTGACGCTCGCCTCCTCCACGACGCCGCAGGAGCTCTACGTTTTCCAATGGCAGGACGGAACGGGGATAGAGGCTGAGGCCGGCAGGCGCTTTATTCGCACGTTCGAAATCACGAAGACTTCCTTCAATCGGGAATGGCGGAACGAGGTGCAGCTTGTCCATCCGGAGCGGTTGCGCATCCCGAACGGCGAGGGGGGCACGGTGCAGGGCTGGCTTCTCAGGCCGCCGGACTTCGACCCGACGCAGAAGTATCCGCTCGTCCTCTATGTGCATGGCGGCCCGCATATGCAGTACGGCAACACGCTCTTCCACGAGTTGCAGTGGTTAGCGGCGGAGGGTTACGTCGTCCTGTACACCAATCCGCGCGGCAGCAAGGGCTATGGCGAGGCGCACACAAAGGCCATCAAAGGCGATTGGGGCGGGGCGGACTTCCGCGACATCATGGCGGCGGCGGACTACGCTACCGGCCTGGACTATGTGAACGCCCACCGCACGGCCATCATGGGCGGCTCTTACGGCGGCTTTATGACGGCCTGGGCCGTCGGCCATACCGACCGCTTTACCTGCGCCATTGCGGATCGCCTCGTCGCTAATCTGCACAGCATGAGCGGCACGGACGATTTTCCCTGGCGGCATAGCGTCTATTTCAAGGGCAATGCCTGGGATGACCCTTCCGATCTGTGGCGCTGCTCGCCGCTAGCCTATGCGGGCCGCATCACGACGCCGCTGCTCCTGATCCATAGCGACGGCGACCTGCGCTGCCCGGTCGGGCAGGCGGAGGAGCTGTTCGCGGCCCTGCGCCTCCAGCGCAAGACGGTCGAGTTTGTGCGCTATCCGGCGGAGACTTCGCACGGCCTGTCTCGCAACGGCCCGCCCAACCTACGCCTCGACCGCCTGCGCCGCAATCTGGAATGGCTCAATCGCTGGCTCAAAGCAGAATAAGATAATATGGCCTCCCTGCAAATGCTTATCCCCTCTCCTGTTCTTGGAGGAGGGGATGGGGGTAGGGGCCTTTTTCACGATGGGAGATGGGGATGCTCACTCAGGAACAGAAAGCGTTTTTTAATGCGAACGGCTATCTTGTGCTCGAGAATGTCTGGTCGCAGGCGGAGTTGGCGGAGGCGCGGCGGCAGATGCGCGCGCTGCTGCGTGACCCGGATAGCGCGCGGCCCGGCGTGCAGTTTTCGTATGAGCCGCCCGAAGAGGCCGGCAAGTATCCAATAGATCCGGACAACCCGCGCCGCGTCTGGATGATCTTCGATACGCCGTTAGCGGGCGACTGGTGGTACAACAATATCCGCGACCCGCGCGTGGTGGACGCCATGGCCGATCTGCTCGGCCCCAACATCAACTTCCATAACGGCAAGGCGCGCATCAAGCCGCCGGGCTATCAGACCCATCAGATATGGCATCAAGACTGGCCCTATGAGCACCACACGTCGCCCGATCTCGCCGCCGCCCTCTTCTATCTGGATGATACCGATGTCGGCGCGGCGGCTACCGAGGTGATCCCCGGCAGCCACAAGCAGGGCGAGTGGCCGCACGACGAGCACAACGCCATCTCGGAAGAGCAGGTGAAGGAGTTCGGGAGAGAGCCTGTGCCGGTGGCCGTGCGCGCCGGCTCTGTCGCCATCATCCACGTCCTCATCGTCCATCGCGCCTCGCCCAATACGACCGACCGCAACCGCTCGGCCATTATCAACGAGTACAAGACGATGGAGACGCTGGATCGCTGGGGCAACAAGTGCGCCTTCGCCGAACTGCCTCTGCGCCGCAACGGCAAACCTATCTAACTCAAGTTGCTACCTTGCCTCTTCGAGAAGGCAAACGGTGATGCAAAAGCCGGTTTCCAGAGCGATTCTCTCTCAAACGTGTTCCTAGGTAGCAACTTGGGTTATCTAAATAAACACGGATGGGACGGATGACACGGATAGAACGGATAAGGGCCTGGAATCCGTGGTATCCGTTTGATCTGTCCCATCCGTGTTAAGGGGTTTTTGGCTTGTGATACGTCCTGACGACCGTTCGATATCGCTCTCCCGCCTCTGGCAGTTTCGACCCGAAGACCGTGATGACTGGCAGCCGCTGGCCGTCCCTGGCTGCTGGGAAAATCTCGGTCTGCCGCACGATTGGGAGGGGCCGGGCTGGTACCGGCGCACGGTGGAGATTCCTGAAGCGTGGCGGGGAGAAGGCCGACGGCTCTGGCTGCGCTTCGGGGCCGTCTCCTACGCCTGCACAGTCTGGGTCAACGGCGTGGAGGTCGGCGCGCACATCGGCGCGTGGGATGCTTTCACGCTGGAGGTGACGGAGGCGGTCGGCGACGCGGCGGAGGCAGAAATCCTGGTGCGGGTTATCAAGCCGGGCGGGCTGACCTACCCGACAAAACAGACGACCGCCGGATTCCTGCCCTACGTCTGGGGCTACCTGTTCGGCGGCATCTGGCAGGATGTGACCCTGGAGGTGACTGGCCCCGTCCGGCTTCCCGAAGGGCTGCGTCTGTTGGCGCGGCCCGATAACGGCATGGTCGTATTGCAACAGGACGAGGGGATGCTGCCCTACGATGAATCCGAGCGGTACGAGCTAGAGATTTTAGATGCGCAGGGACAGAAGATTCAGACAGGAGTAGGCTGGGCCGAGACGAACGCGCCGGAACCGACGGGGGAGATTGCCGACGGGGAACTGTGCGCTCTCGTGCCCACCGCCGAAAACTGGTCCTCCGAAACGCCAGCGCTATACACGGCGGTCGTGCGGCTCTACCATCATGGGAAACGGAGCGACGAGGGCCAGATACGCTTTGGTTTCCGGCAGGTGCGCGTGGAAGGCGACACGCCGCTCCTCAACGGCGTTCCCTTCTATCCGCGTATGCCGCTCTCCTGGGGCTGGTATCCCGAAACGCTGCACTGCAACCCGCCCGTCGAGATGATGCGCGCCGAACTGGAGAAGATCCGCGCGCTCGGCTACAACGGCGTCAAGTGCTGTCTGTGGGTTCCGCCGCCTGCCTATCTCGACCTGTGCGACGAGATGGGAATGCTGGTCTGGCTAGAACTGCCGCTCTGGCTGCCGGAGATGAGCGCCGAACAGCGCGAACATACGTTGCGGGAGTACGAGGCCATCGTGCGGCAGGTACGGCACCATCCGTGTATCGTTATCTGGACGCTCGGCTGTGAGTTGTCCGCCTCCTGCGGCGACGAATTTCTGCACAAGCTGTATGACCGTGTCAAGGAGTTGACCGAAAGTCCGCTCGTGCGCGACAACAGCGGCGGTGGAGAGTGCTACGGCGGCCTGCTCAAAGAGTACGCGGACTACTACGATTATCATTTCTACTGTGACCTGCCGTTCCTCCGCAACACTTTCGACTACTTCCTGCCGCGCTGGCGGCCCGCGCAGCCCTGGCTCTTCGGAGAGTTCTGCGACGCCGACGCCTTCCGCGATTTCGTCGCGCTGCGCGAGGCCAACGGCGGGGAACTGCCCTGGTGGGCCGTCGCCGATCCGCGCCGCAACCCGCAAGGCGCGCGCTGGGACATGAATATCACCGGGCAGTGGGCGCAGATGGAGCGGCACAACCTGTTCGCTCGGCGGGAGGAGTTAAAGGAGAGCCAGCGTCGGCAGACTCTGTTGCACCGTAAGTTCACGGTCGAACTGGTGCGCTCCTATCGGGAGATGTCCGGCTATGTTATCACGGGCCTGCGGGATACGCCCATCTCCATCGCCGGGATGTTCGACGACTTCGGTGATTTCCGTTACACACCGGAGGAGTTCCGCCGCTTCAACGCCGATACCGTTCTCTTTCTCGGCTGGCATCGGCGGCGCAACTGGGTTGCGGGCGGCGACCGCCCTTCCTATATTGACCACTGGAATCACTGGAGCGGCGACACGCTCCTGCCGCGTATCGGCATCTCGCACTATGGGTTAGAGAGCACAGTCGCCGAGGCCCGGTGGGAGTTGCGGGAAGCAAGCGGCAGGCGGATCGCAGCCGGGATCTTGGCGGAGGCTATAGGAAGTTCCCTGGTGTCCGGCGAAGTGCGGCAGTTGGGCCTGGTGGAACTGCAAGCGCCCACCGTTGCTGCGATGACGCGCCTGCTGCTGCGTGTTACCGTGCGGCTGGAGACAGGGGAGACAATAGAAAACGAGTGGCCGCTCTGGATCGTGCCGCGCCCGGACTGGAGCGCGCTGCCTGCCTGGGCCGCCTATGACCCGGACAACCGCCTGGCCGGATTGGAGCGGTACGGCGCGCAGTGGGAAAATCTGGACCAATCGCCTTCCGCTCCAGAACGGGGAACTTCCATGCTCGTCGCGTCGCGCTGGAGGCCGGAAATCGCGGACTTCCTGCGCAACGGCGGACGCGCCTTCGTCTTTGTGGATAGAGGCGGCGGGCTGCCGGTCGTCGAATGTCCCTTCTGGCGGGAGGCGATGAAGCTGTTTGAGCCACGCCCGTTCTGGAATGCGTTCCCGCACGAGGGCTTTACCGACCTCAACTTCTACGGCCTCGGCCCGGACTGCGCGCTCGACCCGGACGCCCTTGCCGCCGCTTTCCCGGAGGCCGCCTTCCGCCCGCTGCTGCGCCGGGTGGACGCCCGCACCTTCGCCGTGACCGACTACCTGACGGAAGCGGCCTTCCCCGGCGGCGGGCGACTCCTGCTCACCACGCTGCGGCCGCACGGTGGATTGGGCGATCAGCCGGACGGCCTGCTGCGGCACCTCGGCGGTGTGCATTTCCTCGCCTCTGCGCTCAAGTCGCTAGGGTGAAAATAGGCCCCCACCCCGGCCTTCGGCCACCCACTGCCAGGGGCGGGGCTACAACGGTTCGCCCCACTGCCAGGGTCGGCAAGGTTACGGCCCTTGCCTCCGCCTTGCGACACCTTGCGACACGGCTCTGCCTTGCCACACCCCTCCGCCTGGCGATCCCCAACAACAGGGGAGGGGAGAGTGTTTTCATGCTCGGTGGTGCGCCCCGCACATGGAGGGCTAGGGTGATAAGGAGAGACAGAGGCCCTTAGCCGCCCGCTATCCGCTCCAGACGCCAGTGCGTCTCAAAGGTCATGGCGTCGCCGGGATGGAGGGTCCGAATGGGGCTTAATAATTCCAGTTCCATATAGCGATCCGGATCGGGGTTCGACCAGATCTCCTGTCCGCAGCCGTCGTCCGGATAGTTCTGGCCCGGCTCATAGGCCGCCGAGACCGTCATCCGCAGGCCCGCTTTATCCTCAGCAATCCAGCCCTCCGGCGAGTCCGCGCCGATCTTGCCGGAACGCTTCGGATGCCGCCGAAACAGGACTTCTTTGCCCTCCACGCGCACCCTATCCGGGGCCGGCTCGCTGCCTTTAAAGATATAGTAGCCGCTCGGATTCCTACCTTTGTCGTAGAACGGTAGGCGTGCCACGTCCGGCGAATCCACCTGTGCCACCTCCCAGACGCCCCATTCCACGTCCTTATCCGCCGTGTTCTCCATCCTGTTGGTCAGCGTGACGCCCGTGCCCGTCGGATCGAGGGCGATCTCGCGGGTGAAGCGGACGCCGAACTGTTTGCTGGACTGCCCGGTAAGAAGCAGATGATTGTTGGGCAAGACGCGCACCGCCTGCGGGGCGCTATCAATGTCCGGGTCGGGCGGCCAGTTCCACCTCGATTGCGGGGCGTTCCAGAGCTTGTCGCCTCCGAAGTTGGGCCACTCTTTGGCGGCCTGCGCCGGGTCGGCTGTCTTACCGCGCAGTCTGGGGTTCTCCCAGAGCATATTCCGGCCACCGACGTAGCCGTAACGCATGATGCGCCCGATCTGGGGCACGACGACGAGCTCCACCGTCCCGTTCGAAAGCTGATAGGCCCCCGGCCAGCCGTGGTAGGTGATCTGCTTGACCGCCACTGCGCCTTCTGCGGCGCTTCCCAGGACAAGCACAAGCGCAGTGAGCAGGCAACTCCGCCCGATGGCTCTTGGCATGTTATGGCCTCCTTTTGGATTGAGTTTCGGGTTTAGCGCGGCGATTCCTGCGCAAAGGCGACAGGGTTTAGCCTGCCGCGAAACTCCTTGACGCGCGTACAGCCCTATGTTAGAATGACCTCGTACATGTACTTGGTCAAGATCATCCGGCAGCCTGCCTGTGAACTCCCCAGAAGGAGCCGCTGCCTCACGAGGAGGGTAACCATGTCTGAGATGCATGCGACCGGTCACGAAGCCCACGCCTGCTGCGGTCCCGGCTATGCCTCGCCTGCCGAGGCGATGCAGGCGGAGCGCGAAAAAGTACTCTACACGATTGCGCTCTACACAGGAACCGGGATCGAAGAGCCGGACTACCTGGCGACCGTAGATGTAGACCCCAGCTCCCCGACCTACTCCCAGGTCATTCACCGCACACCCATGCCTAACATCGGAGATGAGCTGCATCACTTCGGATGGAATGCCTGTAGCTCCTGCTACGGCGATGAGACCAAATCCCGCCGCTTCCTGGTCGTTCCCGGCCAGCGCTCCAGCCGCGTCCACATTATAGATACCGCCGATGAGCGCGCCCCCAAACTCCACAAGGTCATCGAGCCGGAGGAGGTCAAGTCTAAAGTCAACCTCACGGCCCCGCACACCGTCCACTGCCTGGCCGACGGCCATGTGATGCTCTCGATGCTGGGCGACAGCGAGGGCAACGGGCCGGGCGGTTTCCTGCTGCTGGACGATAAATTTGACATCGCGGGCCGCTGGGAACATAAGATGGACGGGATGCGCTTCAACTACGACTTCTGGTATCAGCCCCGTCACAACGTCATGGTTAGCAGCGAGTGGGGCGCGCCCAAGACCTACTATCCCGGCTTCGACCTCAACGATGTCGCTGCCGGGAAGTACGGTCATCAGATTCACTTCTGGGACTGGAACAATCACGAGATTATTAAGAGCGTGGACCTGGGCGAGGAGGGGATGATCCCGCTGGAAGTCCGCTTCCATCACAATCCGGACAGCACGCACGGATACGTCGCGGCAGCGCTCAGCAGCAATATGTGGCACTTCTCCAAGCAGGACGGAGGCGAGTGGCAGGCGGAAAAGGTCATTGATATACCGTCGGTGGAGGTCGAAGGCTGGCCGATCCCCGTCCCGTCGTTGATCACCGACCTGCTTCTCTCGATGGACGACCGCTACCTCTATTGCTCGAACTGGCTGCACGGCGACATCCGCCAGTACGACATCCGCGATCCCGCCCATCCGAAGTTGACGGGGCAGGTCTGGTGCGGCGGACTGCTCGGCAACGCGGGCACGGTGCAGGGCCATAAGCTGGAGGGCGGGCCGCAGATGCTCCAGCTTAGCCTGGACGGCAAGCGGCTCTACGTCACCAACTCGCTCTTCAGCACCTGGGACAACCAGTTCTATCCCGATATGGCCAAGTCCGGCTCTTACATGCTCCAGATTGATTGCGACACGGACAACGGCGGCCTGAAGATCAACGAGAACTTCTACGTGGACTTCGGCAAGGAGCCTGGCGGCCCGGCCCGCGCCCATGAGATGCGCTATCCCGGCGGTGACTGCACCTCCGACATCTGGATTTAGAATTCACCACCCGTAAAAAACCTTTCAACAGGATGAACAGGATGATTCAGGATTAAACAGGATTTCTAAAACCTACCTAACCAACCGAATACCTATGCCTCTTTTTCTCTTGGTTTCAAGACCTCTGTCTTGTGCCTTAATCCTGTAAATCCTGTTTATCCTGTTGAGGTCTTTAGTTTTTCCTCTGTGTCTCTGTGCCTCTAGCGCAGCGGGTGGTTTAAAAGGCATGAAGAAGCATCGAATCACGCTGGTCAACCGGGATAACCGGGTGGTGGAAGTGGCCGAGGGCGAATACCTCCTGGATGCCCTGGAGGATGCCGGGTTGCGCCTGCCCTATGGCTGTCGCTTCGGCGTCTGCGTGACCTGCGCGGCCCGCCTGCTGGAAGGGGAGGTAGACCAGTCGGAGGGAGAGGCGCTGAAACCGGCGCAGGTGGCGATGGGCTACGTGCTGCTCTGCATCGCCTACCCGCGCTCGGATTGCAAGTTCGAGGTCGGAGTCGAGTGCCAGGACGACCTGTATATCAACCCATTCAAAGGCCGGCGGTGAAGTTGGCGATAGAGAATCTTGTAATGAGCCTGCCTACGGGAACGATCACCTTCCTTCTCACTGACATCGAGGGCAGCACTAAACTCTGGGAGCAGCAACCGGAGCCGATGCGCCAGGCCCTTGCCCGCCACGACGCCCTCGCCGCCTTTATTGTCGAGCAGCACGAGGGTACGTTGGTCAAGAGTCGGGGAGAAGGGGGCAGTCTCTTTGCTGTCTTCGCCCGCGCCACCGATGCCGTCACTGCCGCCTGCGCTCTCCAGCAGGCGTTCTTGTCTGAACTGTGGCCCGCCGAGATGCCACTGCGCGTCCGCATGGCTGTCCATACCGGCGAGGCTGACCTGCGGGAGGGAGACTACTACGGCGCGCCAGTCAATCGCTGCGCTCGACTGCGAGCTATCGCACACGGTGGACAGGTTGTGATCTCCCGAACCACCTATGACCTGGTTCGAGACGCTCTGCCGGAGGGAGCGCATCTGCAAGATGCCGGAGAGCAGCGTCTGCGCGACCTGGCCCGACCCGAACAGGTGTTCCTGCTGCTGCATCCTGACCTTCCATCCGACTTCCCGCCTCTCAAGTCCTTAGATGCCCTGCCCAACAACCTGCCCCGGCAACTGAGCTCCTTCATTGGCAGAGAGCAGGAGATCGAGCAGGTCAAGCGCCTGCTGTCGACGACGTGTCTGCTGACCCTGACCGGCTCTGGGGGCTGCGGCAAGACCCGTCTCGCCCTTCAGGTGGCCGCCGACGTGCTGGAAGAGTACTCGGAAGGCGTCTGGCTGGTGGAGTTGGCCCCCCTATCCGACCCAGGGCTGGTTGCCCAGGCGGTGGCCTCGGCGCTGGGCGTTCGGGAAGAGCCGGGCCGCACGCTCCTTCTGACGCTCACCGACTATCTCAAGCCTCGGCGACTGCTCTTGGTGCTGGACAACTGCGAACACCTTCTGGCTGCCTGTGCTCACCTCGCCGACAGCCTGCTGCATGCCTGCCCGCATCTTCGCCTCCTGGCCAGCAGCCGTGAAGGGCTGGGGATCACCGGCGAGCAGACCTATCGCGTGCCCTCCTTGAGGATGCCCGACACGAATCGGCTGCCGCCGCTACCCCACCTGAGCCAGTACGAGGCGGTGCGTCTCTTCCTTGACCGGGCGATGGCGGTTGTGCCCACCTTTGCCGTGACCAACCAGAATGCGCCCGCGCTGGCGCAGGTGTGTCATCGCCTGGATGGGATTCCCCTGGCGATAGAGTTAGCGGCGGCGCGGATAAAGGCGTTGACGGTCGAACAGGTGACCCAGCGGCTGGATGACTGCTTCCGGCTGCTGACGGGGGGCAGCCGGACGGCCTTGCCGCGCCAGCAGACGCTTCGGGCGACCATAGATTGGAGTTACAACCTGCTCTCGGAGGCGGAACAGGCTCTGTTTGGCCGTCTGTCGGTCTTCGCGGGCGGCTGGACGCTGGAAGCAGCGGAGGCGGTCTGTTGCGGGGAGGGCATAGAAGCCTGGGAGGTACTGGACTTGCTGACCAGTCTGGTGGAGAAGTCGCTGGTGCTGGTGGAGGAGCAGAACGGGCAGGCGCGCTATCACCTGTTGGAGACGGTGCGGCAGTATGGAGGGGAGCGGTTGGAGGAGAGCGGCAAGGCGTCCCAGGTACGAGACAGGCACCGCGACTACTTTCTGGCACTGGCAGAGGCACCCAGTTCGAACCAGAAAGCATGGTTGGCCCGCCTGGAAGCTGAACACGACAACCTGAGAAGCGTCCTGGCCCGGTGCTTGGACGATGCCGACGCCCCCGAAGCCCTGTTAGGGTTGGTGATAAGGTTATTTTCTGCCCATGATCCATTTTCTGTGTTTAACTTCTGGTATCTGCGCGGCTATTGGAGCGAAGGACGGGAGTGGTTGGAACGAGCGCTGCAACGAAGCAGCGGCCTATCTGCTTCCCTGCGAGCCGAGGTGCTGCGTTCCACAGGGAGTATGGCGGGTTATCAGCAGGACTATGCGCGCGCGGAACCGCTCCTGGACGAGAGCGTGGCCTTATGGAGGGAACTCGGAGATAAGGGGGGGATGGCTGGTGGGCTGCAAGATCTGGGTTTTATGCATTGGCAGCAGAGCGACTATGCGCGCGCAACGCAGGCTTTGCAGGAGTGCCTGGCGATCTACAGGGAATTGGGAGACAAGATGGGGGTGGCTTGGACGCTGGCCTATCAGGGAGGCGTTTTCTATGATCAGGGCCACTACACGGAGGCACGCACCCTGTGTGAGGAAAGTATGACTTTGATAGAAGGGGATACCTGGGGACAGGCCCTCTGCCTGGAAACGCTAGGGAAAGTGGCGTTATCCCAGGCAGAACCTGCGCGCGCCAAGACGTTGTTGACGGAGAGCCTGCGCTTGCGCCAGGAACTGGGACATAAGTGGGGAATGGTCGAGTGCTTGAAAGCCTTTGCAGCCCTGGCAGCCCTGCAAGCACAGCCTGAGCGGGCAGCACGGCTCTACGGGGCAGCGGAGGTCTTGGGCGAGGCCAGCGGTATTCCGGTCGCGCCCAGCGTTCGTGCCCAGCATGACCGTGACTTGGCTGTTGTCCGGCAGGCACTTGGCGAACCTGCCTTCGCCACCGTCTTTGCCGCAGGTCGCACCCTCTCCCGGGAGCAGGCCATCGAGTACGCATTGGAGGGCTAAGAGACGGGTATTTTTAATGCTCGGGTACGGAAAACCCGCAAATGTTGGTGAAACTAGAATAAGGCTAGACACTCCCAGCCGTGTGGATCAATCTCACGCAGCCTGCTGCTGAGGAGATACGTCAACACCGTTGGGAGGGATTACCAGAATAAGAAACGCGAAAAGAAAGGAGATTGCCGTAATGCGAAGATATAGCTGGCGACGGGGCGTAGGCGGCGCGATGGTCCTGGCGGCCCTGCTTATCCCGGCTGCCGGCCTCATCGCCCGCGCCGGGGAGCCGCCCGCCCAGGCTGCGCCTCCTAACGGCGCTCCGGCGGAGTTGGAGGTCGGCATGATGGCCCCCGATTTCACCCTGCCCGACCAGGACGGCAAAGTTCACCACCTGGCCGACCTGCGCGGCAAAACGGTCGTGCTAGCCTTCTATCCCGCCGATAGCACCCCTGGATGAACGGCGGAAATGTGTTCCCTGCGGGATCACCTGCCTCAGCTCCAGCGCGAAGGAGCCATCGTGTTTGGCATCAGCGTGCAGGATGTGAAGTCCAAGCGCGCCTTTGCCGATAAGAACCATCTCAACTTCCCCATCCTGGCCGACGCCGACAAAAAGGTAAGCCAGGAATACGGCGTGCTGAATCAAAATGGATACGCCGACCGCGTTACCTTCATCGTCGGGCCGGACGGCCGGATCAAGAACATTGATCGTGCGATGCGCTTTGATCGCAGCCCCGAAGGCATTCTCAGCAGTCACGGCATCGCGCTGCTTATGGCCCTGAAGGGGGATTGGAAGGCTGAGATCGGCCAGCCGGTTCCCAGCTTCACCCTCAACGACGTCAACGGCAAGCCCGTCACCTCCACGGATGCCGGGCATAAGCTGACCGTGCTGATGTTTGTCTCCACCACCTGCCCGGTCTCTAACGCCTACAGCGCACGGATGGTGGAACTGGCCCAGCAGTATGGGCCGAAGGGCGTTCGCTTCCTGGGCATTAATGCCAATCAGGGAGAGACGCCCGCCCAGATCGCCGCAAACGCCAGGGCGCACGGCTTTCCGTTTCCAATCCTCAAAGATACGCGCAACGTGATCGCCGACCGCTTTGCGGCCCAGCACACGCCCGAAATCTGGGTGCTGGATGGGCGCGGCGTCGCCCGCTATCACGGCGCGATTGACGATAGCCAGGATGCTAGCCAGGTTAAGACCCACTACCTGGCCGACGCGCTTGACGCCCTGCTAGCGGGCAAGGAGCCGCCACAGACACAGACGCAGGCGTTCGGCTGCACGATCAAGCGGGCGCGCAAGTAGCGGGGCCAGGCTCCGCCAGGCAGCGACGACAAAAGGCCGACCTGAGACCAGGCCGGCCTTTTGTGTTCACCTTTCCTTCCTTGGTTTCCCCCGATCATAGGCCGCGGGGGTTATAATGGCGTGCTATTGAGAACGACCGGGCCTCTCAGGCAGGAGTCCGTTCCAATATCTGGGCCCAGGTGTTCTTGACTCGCTTGTAGCAGGCGACCCGCCCATCCAGGCTGGCAGGAAGAAAATCCTCTTGCTCCAGGTGGACTTCGCGGCCCCCCCCCACTTGTCGGTAGATTCCCGGCCGCACTTTCTCGCCGGCCAGGAACAGCTCTTCTCCAGTTGGATCGTGCTCAGATCGTTGCCACATAATGTACCTACTCCTCACGCGGTGTCTGCGTTTTCCGGCGCGCGGAAAACGCCAGTGCATCTTCTCGGCCTTTTCGCCGCTACGCCGGCTTTCAACGCCGGATCGATCCGGCCAGGAAATGCCGGTAGCGGAGCGACTGGGCACCCGCCAATTTCGGGGACAGTAAGCAAAGGAAATCCCGGTACAGCAAGAGATACCGTCGCTGTGAAACGCCCGAGGGTATACAGATAATTGCTAGGCGTAACTGTCCACAATCGCTTGGCAGAGTGTCGGCTGCGCGTGGTCTTGCCTTGCAGGTACAGGATGGGACTTCGAGCGAGACGATCATATTATAGAAAAACAGACCACCTCCTGTCAATAGTTTCAGCCCAAGGAGAGCAAAAAGTTTGAAAATTATTACGAAACGGAAGCGGATTAAGGATGCCTGTTCGCCTGCCGGAAAAGGAGCCGGGAACCGAACCTTCTCCGCAGGGCTATTCGGCGGGCAGCAGCCCTTCCTCGCCGGCCCAGTGCAGGACGTTTCGCCATTCCGGGGAGGGGATCAGGCCCTCCTGGGTGAGCCGCTGTACCAGCCCCGTCATGAAGTGCGTTACGTACTCCAGTGGCAGCGCCAGCTCGCGGGCGATCTCGCCGGGTGCGTAGCCTTCCTGCGAGAGCCTCAGGATGCGGCGCTGATCGGCGCTCAGCCCCTGAAGGATGCGCTCGGCAGCCTGCCGCTGGATGCGCTCTTGCTTTTTATGGCGAATGCGTGCTTTTGTCCTCAATGCCTCTCCTTTGCGTGTTGTCAGCGCGCCGATAGCCTGGAGCGAGGTATCAGACGGCAAGGACCTTCTGCAAGGCGTAGAGATAGGACTGCTCTGCGGACAGGATGCGGCCCTGCGCCCAGGCCGCCGCGCAGGCTTCCTCACCCAGACAGGCCCGCAGGCTCTCTTTGGCCTCCTCTTCTGCCGCGATCTCGTAGGGAGAGAGCTTCTCGCTCATCGCCTCCCGTAAGCCTTCCGCCGCGCCGAACAACTGCGCCGCCTCTTCGGCCTGGCCTCGCGCCAGGGCCAGGCGCCCGATTTCCTGGAGCAGCCCACTCTGGCCCTGCTTATGCCCTAGCTCCCGCCAGATCGCCAGCGCCTGCCGATAGAGTGCGGCGGCCTCGTCGTACTGGCCGTTCTGGCGGGCTATGTTGCCTCGATTGCCCAGCGAGAAGGCGATATGGGGCTTGTCTCCCAACTCCTGGAAGAGCGTCAGGCCCTGGTCATAGAGTGGGCCAGCCGTCGCAAAATCCTCCCGAATATAGGCGAGGTTGCCCAGGCTCATCAGGGCGTGGGCGATTCCCTGCTTGTTGCCCAATTCGCGGAAGAGGGCCAGGCTCTCTTCATGATAGGTCTGAGATGCCGCGTAGTCGCCCTGATCCCGCAGGATCACGCCCAGGTTGGTCAGGGCCAGCGCGATGCCGCCCTTGTCCCCTATGGCCCGGTGGAGGGCCAGGCTGCGCTCGGTGAGGGCGCGCGCCTCGGCATAATCGCCCAGATGCCAGGCCACCAACCCCAGATTGCTAAGCAGCAGGGCGAGGCCCGGCTTATTGCCCAATTCCTGGAACAGGGCCAGGCTTTCCTCGTAAAGCGCGCGCGCCGCCACATAGTCCTGCTGATCGGTGGCCAGCAGGCCCAGGCCGTTGAGGACGCTGGCGATGCCCTCTTTATCGCCAAGCGCGCGCCAGATACCCAGGCACTCCTCAAAATAGGCGCGTGCGCTCGTGTAGTCGCCCTGCCCCCAGGCCAGGGCCGCCAGCCCATAGAGCGCTTTGGCCCGCTGCGCCGTCCGCTCTGAAGCCGACGCCTGCGCGAGCGCGGCCTCCAGCCGTTCCCGGCCCTCGCTCAGATACCCGCGCACCCGCCAGAACCTCCAGAGCGCCCCGGCCAGTCGCAGGCCCGCCTCCGCGCCGGCGTCTTCTTCGGCCCGGCACCACTCCAGCGCCATCCGCAGGTTGTCGTGCTCCTGAGCGAGCCGATTGAGCCAAGCGACCTGATCCGGGCCGCGCAGTCTACGTTCCGCCCCCTCCGCCAGCGTCAGAAACCAATCCCGATGTCGGCAGCGCAGATCCCGGGCTTCCTCCGACTCCATCAGCCGGTCGCGGCTATACTGCCGTACGGTCTCCAGCAGGCGATAACGCGCCTCTGCCTCCGCGCTCTCCTCAACCAGGACCAGGGATTTATCCACCAGCCGGGACAGCAGATCCAGCACCGCCTCCGCCGCGACCGGCCCGCCCGCGTTCTCCCGGCTGCCTGCTTCTAATGGGGCCGCTGCGTGCTCCCCTGCGCCCATTGCTGCGGCGCGAGGGGGGGCATGAGAGGCATCCGCGCAGACCGCCTCCGCCGCCTCCAGCGTCCAGCCGCCCAGGAACACCGAAAGGCGTCTGAGCAGCGTGCGCTCGGCCTGCGAGAGCAGGTCATAGCTCCAATCAATGGTGGCCCGGAGCGTCTGCTGCCGGGGCAGCGCCGTGCGGCTGCCGCCGGTCAGGAGGCGGAAACGGTCATCCAGACGCTGGGCCAACTGTTCTGCGGAGAGCACTTTGACCCGCGCGGCTGCCAACTCTATCGCCAGCGGAATGCCGTCGAGCCGCACGCAGATCTGGGCCACTGCCGCCGCATTGCGCTCGGTGAGGGCGAAACTCGGCTGCGCTGTCACCGCGCGCTCGGCAAACAGGCGCACGGCCTCATTTTCGGCCAGGGCCTCCCGGGGCGGCAAGTGCAGGGCGTCGGGCAGCGCCAGCGAGGGCACACGCCAGGACCTCTCGCCGGGGATGCCCAGCGCCTCCCGGCTGGTCGCCAGAATGCGCAGTTTCGGGCAGGTTCGCAGCAGCGCTTCGGCCAGCTGAGCGCAGGCGGCCACCAGATGCTCGCAGTTATCCAGCAATAATAAGACCGATTTCGGGCGCAAAAAGTTGGCCAGAGTTTCGATGAGGGGGCGGCCTGGCTCCTCACGCGCGCGCACCGCTGCCGCCACCGTCTGTGGCACGAGCGCCGGGTCGGTAATGGCCGCCAGCTCCACCAGCCACACGCCCTCCGGATACTCTTCCAGCAGGTCGGCGGCGACCTGCAGCGCCAGGCGCGTCTTACCGCAGCCGCCGGAACCCGTCAGAGTCAGCAGGCGGGAGGCTGCCAGCATCCCCTTGACCGTAGCGATCTCGGTCTCGCGCCCGATAAAGCTGGTCAACTGCTGGGGCAGGTTGTTGGGGAGGGTATCGAGCGTGCGCAGGGCCGGAAACTCGGCGGGCAGCGTCGCGTGCAGCAAGAGGAAAATATGCTCCGGCTGCTGTAAGTCCTTGAGGCGGTGCAGGTGAAGATCGTAGAGGCGGACCTCTGACGGCAGGGAATCGCGCACCAGCTCACAGGTGGCCTGTGACATCAATATCTGCCCGCCGTTGCTGACCGCCAGCAGGCGGGCGACGCGGTTGAGCGCCGGCCCGAAGTAGTCGCCGTCGCGCTCTTCGGCCACGCCCGTGTGCAGAGCCATGCGCGCCCGCAGCGTCCCGATAGCGCCCCAGTCCTGGTCGTGGAGGGCGCATTGCGCGCCGACGGCGGCGGCAACGCCCTCCTGTGGGGTATCGAAGATGACGAAGAAGGCATCCCCGATGGTCTTGAAGACGTAGCCGTTGTTGGCTTCCATATGCTGTTGGAGGATGGCGTCGTACCGGGCCAGCGCCTCGCGCATCGCCTCGGGATGCTGCTCCCAAAGCCGGGCGCTATCCTCCACATCGGTAAACAGGAACGTAACGGTTCCGCGCGGTCGTTCGGGCATGGCGTGTTCCTCCGGCAATGCAGAGGAGTGGACGGATACACCAAACTTCTTCGACAGAGCGTCTTGCGTCTCCTGCAATATAGAGGGCCGGGTTTAACAGCCATTGTAAAGCTCAATTCCATGCAGGAAAGCGTCCCCTGGCCGGAGAATTTAGCCGCGCATAGCCTATCAGGGAGCCGCACGCTGCGGCGCTATGGGGGATCGCTATGGAAATATTAACTCCGGCTCAGGTGGAACAGTTTCACCGCAACGGATATCTGAAGTTCACCCGCGTTCTTGCTGAGGATCAGGTGCAGAGGCTGCGCGACGCCCTGGATCGGGTGATTCGGGAGGAGCAGGAGCGGGAGGATGACAGCGGCCGGCCGCCTGAGTTCGCCTATGGGCACGACCGCAGGGCCGACCTAAAGGCAGGCGGGCAGCGCCCGGCACGCGCCATTCACCAGTTTGTGAACATGTGGAAGGTGGTCCCGGAGTACCGCGAGGTCATCCACAACCCGAAGATCACCGGGGCCATCCGGGATTTGATGGGCGCTGACCGGATCCGACTCTGGCACGATCAGGTGATCTCCAAGCCGCCGGGCGACAACGCTCACTTTAGCTGCCATCATGACTTCTATTTCTGGCCCCTGGATCGGCCCACGATGATCACCTGCTGGCTGGCCCTCGATGATGCCACGGTCGCCAACGGCTGCATGCACGTCATCCCAGGCAGCCACCGCGACCCGCGCTTCCAACCGGTCGGCTGTGACCTGTCGGAAGACATCCACCTTTCGCCTGCGCCGCTGGGGCCGGGTGAGCCGGGCAGCCTGTATCAGGAGGTGCGGACGTGGGGCCCGGAGCGGGCCGTTCCGGTGGAGTTGAAGGCGGGCGAGTGCATGTTCCATCACTGCTTGAACTACCATATGACGCCGCAGAACGTCACCGACCGGCAGCGCCGAGCCTTTGTCATCATCTATATGCCGGACGGGACGCGCTATAATCACGCCCAATCGCCCAACCATCCCTGCACCAACTACCTGCACCTGGCCGACGGCACGCCGCTGACGCGCGATGAGTTTCCGATCTGTGGGGAGGGCACCGCCTCCGCATGACCCCGGCCACGCTTGCTCCGGCGCCTCGCTGGCGGCGCTTTGCGCTCGTCCTGTGCATGTTCCTGATCACGGCGACGGTGGGCTTCCTACAGCCGTTCGTGCCGCTCTACCTGGAGGCGGGAGGGCTGACCAGGGGGCAGATCGGCCTTGTCAGTGGGCTTGGCGCTGGATTAGCCCTGCTGGTGCAGCCGCTGTTGGGCCGCCTCTCCGACCTCCTGGATTCCCGCCGCCCGCTCATGGCTCTGGCGGCTCTCAGCGCCGGGCTGGCCTATCTCTCCTACCGCGCCGCACACGGCCTGGCCGCTTTCCTGCTGCTCTCCGCTATCGGCATCAACGGCGCCATGTATCTTAATGCGGTGGGAGGCGTGCTGGTGGGTCGGATGGTCGGCGGGACTGCCGGCGGCGGACGGACCTATGCGGGCTATCGGGTCTGGGGCTCGGTCGGCTATATTCTGGTGACGCTGCTGACCGGCTGGCTGGTCAGTCATGTGCGGGGGCCGGGCGCCGCCCTGAGCCGGGAGGTGCTGAACCCGGTCTTTGCCTATGGCCCGCTGCTGTTTTTCGCCATCGCCGCCGCGGCCCTCTTCGTCCCCGACCGCAAGAACGCGCTCGCGGCCCCGCTCCAGGCGCATTCCCCCTCCCGACAGCGTCAGCCGCTGCCGCACAATCTGCGCGCCTTTCTGCTGGCATTCTGCCTGTATCAGTTCGCGCTGTATGGCGCCTCAGCCTTCCTGAGCCTGTACCTGAAATCGCTCCACGCCTCGCCGCTCTGGATCACGGGGACGTTTGCCGCCGGCGTCGTCTGTGAGGTGCTGGTGATGACGCGCGTGGGCCGCTTCACCGACACCTATGGGCGTCGTCCTGCGCTGGCCCTCGCCTTTCTGGTAATGCCTCTGCGCCTGCTTTTCTATATTCCGGCCACCGGCCCGCTCTGGGTGCTGCTGGTGCAGACGCTGCATGGGCTCAACTTCGGCATCATGGGCGCTATCGCCGTCGTCTTCGTCAACGATTCGGCCACCGAGTGGGAGCGGGGCGCTGCCCAGGCCCGCCTGGCGGCGGCTGGTGGACTGGCGACCGCGCTTGGCCCGGCCGTATGCGGCTGGATAGCGGGGCATTTCGGCATGGGATGGATGTTTGCGGCGATGTCGGCCATGGGTGCAGTCGCGGCGGGCGTCTTTCTGACGCAGGTGCAGGAGTCGCATCCGTCCCCGTCCTCGCTTGTGGCGCGCGGCCCTGCCTGCCTGCACCCACTGCTGCGCCTCCTCTGCGCGCCTCCGACCCGGAACCTCTCTGCGGGCGGTTGAAACCGCAGCAACAAAAGCACGCAGTCCCCCTACGGACACTCCAGCCCTCACCCCCGGCCCCTCTCCCGACGCTGCGGGAGAGGGGAGGATGGAGTCCGCGCAGGCGGACTTCGTGCCTTGGTTGCCGCGAATTTATTCGCCCGGACGGCAATCCCTAAAGGAATGGGCTGTAAGGCCGGGCGACCAGTCTCAACGGGGACGCCCGTTTTGCAGGGGGTAGGGCGTCCTATCGGGATCGGCGATGCCCAACAGCCGGTAGGCGGCGGCGCGCAAGATCGGCTCGCACTCCGGCGCAAACATCAGCGTGCCGTAGTATTTATGGGCATCGTCAACCTCATAACCTCCGCGCGCATATTCGGCGGCGGTCGGCACATAGTTCCAGCAGCCGTTGGTGTAGCCCAGCGAAAGCACCGGCGCGGCAGATTGCGCCGAGAAATCCTGCTGGTACTGTACAAACATCTCGGCGGGAAAGCCCAGCAGGTGAACGCCGCCCAGCGTCAGCCTCTGAATAGTGAACGGCTGCTTCTCGGCGAAATCGGAACGTAAGGCGTATTCCCGCGCCGCTTTGGCCCAGGCCAGCCGCCCCTCGTCGAAGAGAATGCGGCCCGCGGGAGCGTTGGCGGCGCGATCATTTTCCAGGGTCGCCTCCCATTGCGCTATCTGCCGCTCGCACTCCTCCAGGGCCGGCGGGGGCAGCAGCGGCAGTTCCACCGTCTCCTCCACCGCTTCCAGCGTCTCGTCCAGACGGCCATGCGCGTTCCAGCGGGCGGTGTGCGCGGCATCAGCGATGGCACGCCCGTTGGCGTTTACAGCCTCCCAGGTGCCGCGCCGGAGCGGATTGATGTCGCCGCAGCAGCCTTGCAGGCAGAACGGCAGCGCTTCCTCTGCGATGCCGCTCTCCACCCCCTCGGCGCGAAACCGTTTTTTGAGGTGGGCGACGGCGCCGCCGGGCCAATCGGCGGTGATATGCAGGTTCTCGCCGCCCATCGTGGTAGGATGGCAGGCGTGGCAGAACAGTAGCGCGAAGGTACGCCCGTCCGCCCCGTTGACGCAGAGGGCCTGCACGATGGGCGCAATGGGACCGCCATAGTCCGCGCCCAGGATAACGCGTCCATCCGGGAGGGTCTGACGCCGATTGACGCCGATCTGGGCGGAGGTCTCGCCATAGGTCAGATGAGCGGGCTGGAGGCTCTCCGCCGCCTGTTTTGCTACCCCGATGAGCTTGCGCGCCAGGATATCTACATAAGCGCCATCGCGCGTGCCCATCGCCCGGTAGCTGCGCACGCTGGGGCCGCCGTGCGTGTGCGTGCAATGGAGCATTACGGCTTCCGGCGCGACGCCCGCCTGCGAGGCAATGCCCTCCCGAATGCGCTTGACCAGGTCTTCATCCAGGGCGATCAGGTCCATTGCCAGCAGTACGACCCGCCGCTGCCCGTTGTCCAGCGCCAGGGCGCGGGCGTAGAGCTCATCGTGGATGCCGACGGCTCCCGTCGGGCGTCCGGCGTAACCGCTCATCCAGACACCGGGCGGCGGCGTGATATTGGTCTCACAGACACCGGCATACAATGGCATGCTCGCAATGCTCCTTTCCAGAACTCGAAAAACCTCCAACAGGATTTACAGGATTAAGGCTCGAGAGAGAAGCCTTGAAACTAAGAGGAACAGAGGCATAGGGACTTCGGTTGGTTGGGTTTTAGAAATCCTGTTCATCCTGTTGAAAATTAGGTTTTAGCGGGATAGCGGCTGGCGGGAGACGGTGATCTGGCCGATTTTGTTGGCGTACTGCTCCGTGAAATAGACTGTGCTATTGGCGGCAGCAAAGACATCCTCCGGGCCGCTATTGGGCGTGGGTATGGCGAAATCCAGTACGGTGGTGGTTCCGGCAAGAACCAGGCCGATCTTGCTGGCCTGAAACTCGGTGAACCAGACGTTGCCGCTCCGATCAATGGTGATGCCTGACGGAAGGGCGTTAGGCGTGGGCAGCGACAACTCCTGCCAGGAGTTGTTGACCGGGTTCAAGATGGCGATGGCGTTGCCGACCTGCTCCGTGACCCAGACACGGCCTTGCGTGTCTACGGCCAGGTTGGTGGGAAGCACGCCCGGACGCGGCAGTGCGAACTCGCGAAACTGCCCGCTGGCATAGCGGCCGATGCGGTTATCGTTGATCTCGACGAACCAGACGGCCCCAAAGGCGTCGAGCGTGATCCCATCCAGACCGTTGCGCGGCCCCGGCAGGGCTATTTCGGTGATCTGGTTGGCCGCCGGATCGATGCGGGCCAGGCGGCCGGTGCCCATGCCGCCCTCATAGCCCTCGGTGAACCAGACCGTGCCATCGGGGGCCACTGCCAGATCGCCCGGGTCGGCATGGGGCGTGGGAACGGGGATTTCCGTCACCTGCCCCGTCGCCATCTCAATGCGAACGACCTTGTTTCCGGCGGTCTCCGTCACCCAAACCCGCCCATGCGCGCTATCTACGGCAATACCGTCCATTTCGCTGTTGGGGGTCGGCACGGCAAACCCCGTGTAGGTCCCCGTCGGCGACATGCGCCCGACCTCATTGGAATGATGCTCGGCAAACCAGATGTTTCCCTGGTCGTCGCCTCGCAGGTCGTCCGGCCAGGAGCCCGGAATCGTCGCGGTCGGGTCATTGCTGCCTACCGGCACCGGAAACTCGCGAAAATGAGCGACGTACTGGGATATTCCGCTCGTGTTGCCTCGTCCGCCACCGCAGCCTGCCAGCCCCAGAACGGTAAGTAGACAGGCAAGAGGCAGCGTTCTATACAGGTCGAAGCGCGCCGGCAGGACAGAATGCGCGGCGAGGGCAAACGGCAAAGCTGGCAGTCCATGCCTCCTCTGCGGCTTGCGTGAGGTTTTGCTGCCTTTGCTGTCTCCTCCAGTGATATGAAAAGTGGACATGATCCCTTTCTCAGCGCAGCCGGTTTGCTGTGTTTCCCGCATGCGGCAGTGTCCCTAGCCTTACAGGGTAGGCTTCTGCTTTCTGGCTGCCAGCGCCTTCCGAACGGTTTCGGAGAGACGCTCCCCCATCAGGTCATCGCCCGCCGCCAGAATCTCGCCGGTATCGCCGTCCACCAGAAAGGCGCTCGGTATCCAGTTGATGAAATAGAGCTGGGCGATGTCGGCCTCCCACTTCTTTCCGTCGTAGACCTCCGGCCAGGGCATGTTGTTCGCCTTGAGAAAGGCGGCCAGTTGCGCGGCGGCATTGGCCTCGTCCAGGCTGATCCCCAGCACCTCCAGACCCTGCGCGTGGAACGTCTCATAGGTTTTTTTCAGGTTGGGCCGTTCCGCCGCGCAATCGCCGCACCAACTGGCCCAGAAGTAGAGCAGCACCAGCTTGCCTTTGTAGCTGACGGGGAACTTTACCGTCTGGCCATCGAGCGTCTTCTTCTCAAATGGAACGGCCTTCTGGCCGGGCCGCAGATCGGGCGGCGGCGGAATTTCCGGCACGCTGCGCTGGGACTTGCGGAGAGTGAGCGTGTCGCCGGAGGCGCTCACGTCCGTGATCTCGTAGGTCATGCCCCGAATGTTGAACGGCTGCCCGATGTCAAACGACTCGCCGCGCGCATCAAAGACGCCGTTGCCGTTGACGTCAATCAGCAACAAGACGCCCGACGTTCCGCCCGCCGTGTTGCCGCGAAAATCGCCGGTCGCCGCCGTATCGGCCAGCCGGATCGGGTACGTCTTGCCGCCAAGCGTCACCTCGCCTTCATAGCCGCTTTCGACGGAAACGAGCAGCACGTCCTTGCGCGCCACCTGGCTCTCCTCCGACCGTTCATAGTGGTACAGAGTGAAGGCAAGATGCAGCGGGATCGCCGCCTCGCCATAGCAGACCGAGACCGTCGCGCTGCTGTTATAGAGCGTCGGGCTTCCGGCATTTTGCCCCTTCGACTCCTGCCGGGTCCATTCCAGGGCCGGGTCATCGGTCAGGTCGCCGTTGGCGTTAGCGTCCACGAACAGGCGCGGCGCTCTGCCGTCCGGCGCGTCTACGACGACGGCCACAGAGGTCGGGTGTTCCTTCGGGCCGAGGGTAAGCACCTGATACTGAGGGGCCGTCAGGTCGGCGGGAAGCTTTTGTAAGGAGTCGGGCAGAGCATCGGTCAAGATCAGCCGTTTGCCGTAGGGAAGGCGCTGTTTTGACTTCTCCCAGACGGAGGGAACCGGCTTGAGCTTGACGACATCGGCGCGGAGAGAGGCGCCGAGCAACAGCGCGGCGGCTGTCAGCCCGGGCCAGAGTAGGTGTGTAGACTTCATGACGATTTTCCTTGCTTGTGAGGGCGGGGGGCAGCCGTGATGTCACAGGAGCGCGCAGACCAGGTGGGGCGTATGGCAACCATGCACCGGGTAAGCCTCACTCTGCGCCTCCTCTGCTTCCTATCTGAGATGTTGCTATCGCCGGCAGGGGAGAAGCGCCGCGAATGCGCAGCAATTCCGGCACGGTAACGCACCGGTAGCCGCGCGCCCGCAAGCCTTCCAGAATCAGCGGCAGCGCCTGCACGGTCTTTTCCCGCGTGCTATCCGCGCCGTCGTGCATCAGGAGGATGCTGCCGGGCCGAACAAGCCGCAGGGCGCGCGCCGCCATCGCCTGGGGCGTGCGCGCCTCGCGGTGCTCGACGGCGAAGGTCCAGAGGATGAGATGGTCTCCACGACGACGCACCTCGCGGAAGATGGTCGGATTCCAATCGCCGCGCGGCGGGCGGAAGAGATAGCTATGTCGGCCCAGCACGGCCTCCAGGCAGGAGTCGCACTGAGCGATCTCCTGGGCCACTTCCCATCCCGGCTTGCGATCCAGATAGGGATGCGAGTAAGTATGATTGCCGATGACGTTCCCCTGCGCGGCCACGGCGCGGGCCAGCGCCGGGTAAGCCTGCACCTGCCTGCCGACCTCAAAAAACGTCGCCCGCGCTCCGTACCGGCGCAGGATCGCCAGGATGCGCGGCGTGTAGCGCGGGTCGGGGCCGTCGTCGAAGGTGAGCGCGACGCACTTCTGCCCCGTGTCCGCCTTCCAGAGAACGAGGCCGGAGTGGCCCTCACGCCACCACTCCACGAACGTGAAGCCGTGCCAGGAGAGCGCACTGGCGGCCAGGCTCAGCCCGCCGAGCGTCAGGCTCAGGAGCAAGAGGGCTTTGATCAGTTGGATGTGGTGTCGGCGTTTCATGGTCAGGAGAAATACGGTAGTGTACCCATAGAGAGTTGATACTTCGTCGCCGATGACCTTATCAACTCTGTAGAGGGACACTACCAGAAATACGGGTAGACTGTATTGTAGCGCAAAACCACTATTCATGCAAGCGCCATTCCAGGATTGACCTAACCCCGTCCCTCTTCCCTACCAGGGAAGGGGGTGACCCGGCTTCTGCTCTCCCCTCTCCTTGCGAAGAAGAGGAGCCAGAACCGGGATGCGGGCCAGAGGAGCGAGGCATCATGTTCACTGTTGAGGAAGCGCTAGAGGCGATTTTGAGGAGCGCGCGGCGGCTGCCGTCGGAGCGCGTGCCGTTGCTGGAGTCGCTGGGCCGCGTGCTGGCCGAAGACATCGCCGCCGATATCAACGTGCCACCTTTTGATAACTCGGCGGTAGACGGCTATGCCGTGCGCGCCGCCGATACCGCCGGGGCCACGCCCGAGGCGCCGGTCCTCCTGCGGACGCTGGCCGACGTGCCTGCCGGGGAACTGGCGCGGGAGACGGTGACAGAGGGCACAGCGGCGCGCGTCATGACAGGTGCGCCGATGCCGCCCGGCGCTGACGCGATGGTGATGGTGGAGGACACGCGCCCGGCGGGAGCGGGACAGGTCGCCATTCTGGAGGCCGCCCAGCCCAACCAGCATATCCGCCAGGCGGGGGAGGACGTGCGGCGCGGCGAGGTTGTGCTGCGGGCAGGAGCGTGCATTCGCGCCGCCGAGATCGCCATGCTGGCGACGATGGGCCGCGCCTCCGTGCCGACCGTGCGCCCGCCGCGCGTCGCCGTCATCTCCACCGGCGACGAGGTTGTGGATATTGAAGAGGGCGTGGCGCCGCCGCCCGGCAAAATTCGCGACAGCAACCGCTATGCGCTGGCGGCGCTGGTGCGCGAGGCCGGGGCCGTCCTCCACTCCATCACCCACATCCCCGACGATCTGGCCGCAACCGAAGCCGCGCTACGCGCCTGCGCCGACCCGGTCGGCGGGGCGGATGTCCTTGTGACGGCGGGAGGCGTCTCGGTGGGCGACCGCGACTTCGTCAAGCCCGCGCTGGAGAGGCTGGGACGGCTGGACCTCTGGAGGGTGGCGATGAAGCCGGGCAAGCCGCTGGCCTTCGGCAGCATTGGGAAGGCGCTCTTCTTCGGCCTGCCCGGCAACCCGGTCTCCGCCATGGTGACCTTCGAGCTTTTCGTGCGCCCGGCGCTCTGGAAGATGGCGGGCCGGGACGAGTCGGAATTGGCGCGGCCGCAGGTGCAGGCGGTCGTCCTGGAGGATGTGCCCCACGCGCCCGGACGCCGTGAATATGTCCGCGCCGTCACAGCGACCGAGGGCGGGCGGTTTGTCACGCGGCCCACGGGCGCGCAAGGGTCCGGCATTCTCCACTCGATGACCCGCGCCAACTCCCTGCTCATCGTGCCGCAGGATTCGCCGGGTATTCCGGCGGGCGAGACCGCCACCGTCCTCCTGCTGGAGCCTTAGAACTGCGCCAACAGAACCGGGGCGGCCATTCCCATCAAATCAGGAGCAGTGGCAGACGCGCGGGAGGATAGGGCGCAAACAAAACCGGGGTGGCCATCCAGGCCACCCCGTATGCAAACGGAGCGAGAACGCAAAGCGCGCTCAGTGGCGAGGAAGTTCATTCGGGTTGAGATGGCGCAGCTTCTTGAGGGCGCGCAGCTCGATCTGGCGGACGCGCTCGCGGGTGACCCGCAGGCGCAGGCCCACCTCTTCCAGCGTCCGCGCATAACCGTCGTCCAGGCCGAAGCGCATCCGCAGTACCTCCTTCTCGCGCCCGGTCAGCTTGTTCAAGACCTCATCAATCTGCTCACGCCGGATCAGGTTCAGCGTCGCCTCCGAGGGCGAGATGGCCGTCTGTGACTGGATGAAATCGGCCAACTGGCTGTTGTCCTTCTCGCCGACGGGCGTTTCCAGGGAGAGCGGCTCCAGGGCGATCCGCATGATCTCGTTGACGCGATCCACCGACACTTCCAACTCGCGCGCGATCTCCTCGACGGTCGGTTCGCGATGGAGCTGCTGGCGCAGGCGACCGGAGGCTTTGACGAGCTTGTGGATGATCTCGGCGACGTAGACGGGGATGCGGATGGTGCGGCCCTGGTTGATGATGGCGCGGGCGATGGCGCGGCGGATCCACCAGGTAGCGTAGGTGCTGAAGCGATAGCCTTTGTCGGGGTCAAACTTTTCGACGGCGCGGATCAGGCCGATGTTGCCTTCCTGAATCAGGTCAGGCAGAGGAATGCCGCGCACGCTGTACTTCTTGGCGATGGAGACGACAAGCCGCAGGTTGGCTTCCGTCAGCTTATCTTTGGCCTGCTTATCGCCGCGCTGGACGGCGCGGGCCAGCCGGATCTCTTCCTCGGCGGTGAGCAGCTGCGCCCCACGCGCCCGGCTCATCCAGAGCTGGAGGCTCTCGTCATGGCGGGGATGCTCCTCTTCATCGGCCAGGAGGCTAGCCCGAGAGACCGGCTCCATCTCCTCATCCTCGGCTTCGGTCAACGCCGAAGCGCTCAAAACTTCCTCCTGAAGGGCGACGCTGCCGGCGGCGATGTCGCTGTCATAGAGATGCAGCAGGTCGTCGTTTGGTTCCTTCTCGAAGGTCTCGTCCACATCCTCTTCCGGCAGTTCCGGTCGGAACGTGCCGACACCCAAATGGGGATCGCGGGACTTCTCCCGGCCCGGCTGTCTCTCCAGAATAGCATTCTTGCTACTCATTAAGATACCCCTCTCTTTCCACGCAAATCAGGGCGGAATCGGTGGCGCCATTGTCCTTCGCTGCGACTATGTTCCTTTTTTCACAGGCCCAGTCCCGCATCAGCGCTAAATCCGGTGGAATGCCAGGCGGTTTTGGTTTCGCATCGGCTCCTCTATCTGCCTGGGGAGGCTTGTTGGCGAGACGAAAGCCATTTCCGTACATCCTGATGGGCATCAACCGCTACATGCCTGGGCGGTTTGGCTTCGTTTTCCCAATCCCTGCGACGACTGCGGGGAGTCAACCGTGTCGCCCAGGGCAACGAGCGCACAAAAGACAGGCTGGAAAAACACCAACGGGGCGTGCTATTTTGTTCTTTTGTTCACAAAGTCGTCTGCGACAGGTTGGAAAAATTGCTGTATGTGCGTATTATAAGGCACCCTTTCTCGTTTGTCAAGCGGTTTGGCGCCACGTATGCCCCATTTATACATAAAAAGTTTTCGGCGTGCGCGTCTCTTCATGTAGAGGCATTTTTCGCTTGTAATCGCTAAATGCGCCTACAGAGTGCCTGCCAATACGCCCGGCCTTCCCCCGAAGCCGGCCAGCCCGCGCAGGTCGGCGACGAGGGCGCGCAAGGTCTCCAGCGTATAATCGAGCGCCTCTTCTGTCGTCGCGCGGCCCAACGTCAGCCGCAGCGCCCCGCGCGCCAGCTCTTCCGGCATTCCAAGCGCCAGCAGAACATGCGAGGGCGCGGGAGAACCGGTGGTGCAGGCTGAGCCTGCCGCCGCACAGATGCCCGCCGCATCCAGCGCCAGCAGCATCGGCTCGCCCTCTACGCCCTCCACGCAGAAATGGAGGTTGTTGGGCAGACGCTCCGTTCGGCTGCCGCTGATATGAACGCCGGGAATCGCCGTCCTCAACCGCTCCAGGAACCGATCCCGCAGCGCCGAGAGACGCTGCGCTTCCGAGTCCATCTCGGCACGCGCCCGTTCCGTAGCTTTTCCCAAACCTACGATTCCGGGTACGTTTAGAGTTCCACCTCGACGCCCTTTTTCTTGTTCCCCGCCCGCTTGGAAACGCGCCAGGGGCGTCCCGCGCCGTACATAGAGCGCACCGACGCCTTTGGGGCCATAGAGCTTGTGCGCCGACAGGCTCAACAGATCGATGCGCATGGCGCGCACGTCCAGGGGCAGCTTCCCGAAGGTCTGTACGGCGTCGGTATGAAACAGGACGCTGCGCTCTCGGCAGATCGCGCCGATTTCGGCGATGGGCTCTACTGTGCCGATCTCGTTGTTGGCGTGCATCACGGAGACCAGCAGGGTATCCGGGCGAATGCGGCGGGCGACCTCCGCCGGGGCGACCCGGCCCTCGGCGTCCAACGGCAGAAACTCTACCTCGAAGCCCTGTCGCGCCAGCAGCTCCAGCGGCTCCAGCACGGCATGATGCTCGATGGGCGTCGTCAGGATATGGCGACCGCGCGCACTATTGGCCTCAGCCACACCGCGCAGCGCCATATTGTCCGACTCCGTGCCGCCCGAGGTAAAGACGATCTCTTCCGGCGAGGCGTTGAGCGTCTCGGCCACGATCTCGCGCGCGTTCTCCACCGCCTCCCGCGCCGCCATGCCCAGGCTATACAGCGTGGCCGGATTGCCGTAGTACTCGCTAAAATAGGGCAGCATCGCCTCCAGCACTTCGGGCGCTACGGGCGTTGTTGCCGCATGATCCAGGTATATGGGAAATTCGATTGCCATCCTATCTATAAATACGTAAACCGCTTCAACAGAATTTGACAGGATTTACAGGCTGAAGATAAAAGCCATTTAGACAGGATTAACGGGATTAACCGGATTTCAACAACTCAGAGAAGCAAGGCTCGCTTGTCTTTTCCTAATCCTGTAAATCCTGTTCATCCTGTCTTAAAGGTTTTTTAAGGGGCGGGCTTGAGAGTGAGCGAGCGCAGGTTCATCACGGCGCCGTGCGGCATGGAGAGCGGCTTCACGCGCACGATCTGGCCCCCGACAGAGAGGCGCACTGTGCCGGGCAGACTCTCCGACCGGAATGCCGCCCAATCGCCTGTGCTTAAGACCGTTCCCTCGACGCCCGCTTGCGCGCCCTCGACCTGTACGCGATAAGTGCTGCCCGCATTCTCTGGCGTACAGGCGTAATTGATCTCTACGGTGTAATCGCCCGCTTTCGGTACTGCCAGCGTCCACTCCACTGTATCGTTGCTGTCTGTCCAGAAGCCGATGTTGGGAATGTTGTCTTTAGTTTCAAGCTGGGCGGCAGTGCCCCGGATGGTGGCATCCGCCGCAGACAGGGTGAAGCTGCCATCCCGGTTGGGAGCGATGCTGCTGGCAATTTCCTCCACTTCGGGCGGCCCGGCCAATTCCAGCTTGATAACCGTGGCAACGGGGTCAAGCCTGCTGGGCTTGCTGATGGCAAAGCCTGGATTCTCGTGGAGCAGGCTGAAGGAGAGGCGCTCCCTACCATCGAGCGCGCGGGCCTCCTTAACGCCGGTTTTCAAGCCGGGAAGGATCAGCCCGTTCTCCGGCCAGTGGAACACCTGGAGATAGAGCGTGTTGCCTTTTTGGGTGCAGCGGCCCTCGAAAGGCAGCTTGCGGAAGGGGCTTTTCGTCGTGCCGTAGATGCTTTCGCTGTTTACCCGCATCCACTGGCCGATCCGTGCCAGGCGATCCAGCGACTCCGGGGGAAACTCGCCCAGTTCCGTCGGCCCCACGTTGAGCAGGAAGTTGCCGCCCTTGCTGGCAATATCGCAGAGCTTGTGGATGAGGTCTTCGGCGGACTTAAAGTTGTGGTCGTTTCTGGAATAGCCCCAGGTATCGTTCATCGTCATGCAGGTCTCCCAGAGCCGTCCGCCCGGCAGGGCGTTGGCCGGGATCGTCTGCTCCGGGGTAGAGTAGTCTTCCGGCAGGTGGTTGCGGTCGTTGATGAGGATGTTGGGCTGCAAGGAGCGGATGAGCGCGTTGACCTCCTGGGAGTGCAGCTCGTCCGCGTTGTGCTCCCAGCCGCCGTCAAACCAGAGGATGCCGATGGGGCCGTAGTTGGTGAGCAGCTCGCGCAACTGGCCCTTCATATACTCGATATAGCGGTCGAGGCTGGCGCCCTCTGCGGGACGGTTGGCGCCTTCCCACGGGCGGCGCGGCAGGTAATCCGGATGGTGCCAGTCCATGATGGAGTGGTAGAAGCAGAGCTTGATCCCCTGCCGGCGGCACTCGGCGGCCAGCGCCTTCATGGGGTCGCGCTTATACGGGGTCGCCTTGACGATGGTGTAGTCGGTCAGCTTGCTATCGAACATGCAGAAGCCGTCGTGGTGCTTGCTGGTGATGACGATATACTTCATCCCGGCGTTTTTGGCGGCCTGGACCCATTTCCGGGCGTCGAAGCGAACCGGGTTGAATTGGCCGGCGAACTTCTCGTAATCGCGCACTTGAAGGTGTTCGCCATTGGGAGAAGTGTGGTTCGAGAAGTACCATTCGGCGATGCCCTGCGACGAGTCGGCAGGCACGGCGTAGATGCCCCAGTGGATAAACATGCCGAACTTCGCCTCCCGCCACCATTGCGTCCGCTTGGCGAACTGCTCAGGGGTTTCCCTGTACCCAGGCGTGTCCTGCGGGACAGGCTGCTGAGCAAGGCTGAGTGCAGAAGCGAAGGCCAGAAGCGCAAGTGAGAGGACGGTACGCTTAACCAGGCGGAACAGAGCGGGCCAAGCCATGGATTTTTATCCTTTCCGGCGTTGTCTACGATTTGGGAAATTGGGTATTGCTATTCTATTCCCTTTCCACCCGCCCATCTCCTACCCTGTCTCAACATCTTGCAGACGCCCACATTCGACAGCAGGAAGCGTCGCGATGCTGACCCGGCATTACCCCGTCCGCCTAATAGGAGAGAGTACTCATCTAGAGCGAGGAACGATGCCTGGCCGCTTCCACTACCCGGCGGATCGCCCAGATGACCAGCGGCGGGTCCTCCAGATGGATGTGATGCCCACTCTTGGCGGCGACGTACCAGCGGCTATTGCTGGAGAGGCTCGCCAGGTCTGCTGACTTCGCCTGGGCCTCCTTCTTCCAGTCTTCCGCGGTCATGCCGATGGTTGCCAGGAGCTTGGGGTCTGGGGTCCAGTCCTGAGTGCCGGCGCGCAGAGAGATCAGTGGTCTGTCTCCGAGCGGATGCTCCACTTTCTTTCGAGCCTCATAGAGAGCCTGGAACTCCTCGCCCATATAGCTATCCGATTCGGCAGCAAGCTTCGGATGCGAGCGCGCCCAGAGTTCAAGCTGCTGGATTGCAGGCGGCAGGCGATCAAAGGGCGGCTCGATCCTGGGAGGACCCATCTGCTTCTGGAACGCCTCCCAGCCACGGACCTGCTCCTGGGTGGGAGGCTTGGGCGGACTGGTCTGCATTGTCTGGATCGGGGGGATGGGACGGCCTTGACTGGATTCCCGTATACGGACGAGCTTCGCTACAAAGTGACCGTTCTCCATATGTCCCAGACTCAGGATCGTGTTCTCATGCGTGCTGTCCACGAGCACTATCCCGACCACCTCGTCCGGATATTGATCGGTATACAAGCGCGCGAGCAGCCCGCCATAGGAGGCGCCCACCAGGACAAAAGGCGGACGGAGAGCGGCCCGTTCCAGCAGGAGATGCAACTCATAGACCTCTTGCCGCATCGTGCGCGGGACCGGACCCAGATCGCTCCATGCCTCGCCCGCCCGGTCGTACGAGCAGACGCGCGTGAAGGAAGCAACTCCGGGTTGGACCAGGCTCCAGACAAAGGAGTAATCGCCCATCCCTGAGAGTAAGACGACTGTGGGGCTGCCGGTCCCCGTGATATGGATGTGAAGGCGGTAGCCCCCAATGTCCACCAACCGTCCGAGCGGCTTGGGAGCCGCCTGTGCCGTCGCGTCGGGGCCATCCGCCGCCGTGGACGCGCCGACCGGCAGCAGCGCTAAGCAAGAGAGGACCCCCAACAGTATCCGCCAGAGTACCCGATGCATGGCTTCCTCCATCCATATCGAATAGGTGTTGCCTGTAGGGTATCATACCGGATGGCCGTCCGTCTTGTCTGTGCTTAGCATCTCCTGGTTCGTGTATTGCATTTTCCGAAGTGCTTGGCGTACTCTGTCGGGCTCCGTCCAGTATAGCGTCGGAAGACCCTGGCAAAGTGGCTCTGATCGGCAAAGCCCGCCTCCAGCGCTATCTCAATGAGGGGTCGATCCGATCCGAGGAGCTCACGGCAAGCAAATTCGATACGAAGCTGGCGTACGAAGTCTCCGATGGTGCAGTGGTAGTGCTGCCGGAAAGCCCGCGCCAGATGCGAGGGGTGAACATCCACTACCCGGCTGATCTCCTCCAGGGAGAGATTCTCATCAAATCGTTCCCGGAGGAGGTCATGCGTCCGTCGCAGCCAGCGCGGAGGGGTCGAGTCCGTGGAACCCATTTGTGCGCGAACGATTTCGGCGATGAGCTCGAGCGTGAGCCCTTCTAGAGCAAGTACGGAGGCAGCGTCGGTCTGCTGGAAGTTTCGGAATGCTTGATCCGCGATCCACGCTGCCATGCCCCCATCACAGTACAGCCTATCGCGGAGCGTCGTGCCGCGCTCCTGCAAGTGTACCCACTTCGCCGGCAGGATCTCGATGTGAAAGCAGGCGCCCCCGGATGGAGACCAGATATTTGCGTGCGTGTCTCCGGCGGGATGAAACATCAGACTGGAGCGCGCCGCCTGCCGTTCGCCTCCGTTAACTGTGTCCAGACAGGCCCCATCCAGAACGAGGTAGAAGAAGGCGCTCTCATGGGCATGCGGGGGGATAGCCCGGCTTGCCTCGTATCGGGATTCAGAGAAGAGGAAGTCGCCGACCTGCCGCTGTCGGTAGTTGTGCCCGTAATAGGTGCCGCTCGGGAGCATCCGATGCATGGCAGTTCCTCCTATGACGGCTCACTCCGTGCGAACAGCTTGTTGGCCTCCGCTGAGGGCATCATCCTCTCCAGGAACGCACGGTAGGTTCCGCTGTCCCGCAGCTCCTCGGCGATCCGTTGCGTGAGTGCCATCGTCGCCCGACTCGGCCCCGCGCCCATGCTGACACGCCGAACGCCCAGCCGTTCTAACTCGTTAACAGGGGGCACGCCAGGCACGGCCAGGATGTTGACCGGCCCCTGGATGGCCTGGACAAGCCTGCCGATGGTGTCGGCATCCGTGACCAGGATGGGGAAGGCGCAGTCGGCTCCTGCGGCCAGGTAAGCGTTCGCGCGCTCAACGGCCTCCTCGAAGCGGACGGCAGGCTCCAGGGGCACGAGATAGGCGTCAGTGCGGGCGTTGATCACCAGCGGCACATCCATCTCCTTACCAAGCGCGCGGACGGCTTGAATCCGCTCGACCTGATCGGAAATGGGTAACAGTCGCTTCTCGCCGCCCTTTTCGCTATCCTCCAGGTTGATTCCAATCGCGCCCGCCTCCAGCACGCCGCGCACCGTCTCTACGACCTCGTCCACCGTTGCGCCAAAGCCTGCCTCGATGTCGGCGGTCACGGGAATGCGGACGGTCTGGGCTATGCGGCGCACCACGAAGAGCATCTCCTCGCGCGGGATATACTGCCCATCGGGGTAGCCCAGGGAGTTGGCGACACCGGCGCTGGTAGTGCCGACCGCCGGGAAGCCGGCCTCCTCGAAGAGGCGGGCGCTGGCGGCGTCCCAGGCGTTGGGCAGGACGAGGATGGCCGGGCCGTTATGGAGTTGGCGAAAGCGGTCGGCCTTCGCTTGTTGGCTGGTCGGTGTCGGCATTCGTTCTCCTTTGCCTCCTCAAGTTGGAAAAGCAAATGTTGACAGATCGAGACTATTCTTCGGACGGCGGCCCGATCTGTGGAACGTCCTCAAAAGGCGGGTACTCATCGGGCTTGGCGCGGCTCCCACGTTTGTAAGTAATGCGGCGGCTGACCTCGCCCGTCTCCTTGTCGTAAGTGAGCCAGGCGCCCTCCTTCGTCCCGTCTGCCGAATTGCCCCGGATGGGATTGTAGTAGCCCTCCCACTGCTTGTTGCCATTCTCGTAGTAGCAGACGTAGTAGCCCGTGTACTTGCCATCCACGAAGGTCGCCTCGCTCTTCTTGTTGCCGTTGGGCCAGTATTGAACCCAGCGACCCTCCTTCTTGCCCTTGCGATAGGTCCCTTCGCTCATTTTGTTGCCGTTGGCAAAGTAGGATACCCAGAGGCCATGCTTCTTTCCATCTACGTACTCGCCATCACGCATCCACATCTCTCCCTTACACTTATAGAAACGGAAGAATTCTGGCAGGCGCTTCGCTCTGTCCTTATACCAAGTCCGAGGGAATACTTATCGTATGGCTACCTCAAGGTGCAGCGCATATGGGAAGAAATTCACCGGATTGGATATTAGCGGCGAAGGGCTTCCGCGTTCTCCTGCGGGGAGGGCGGCTCGGCGCGGCAGCCCATGTATTTTGCCAGGAAGGCTTCCGCTGCCGCCGCGAACGTCAGGTTGTTCTCCGGGCGGGCGAAGCCGTGCCCCTCGTCCGGGAAGACCAGATACTCTACCGGCTTACCGTTCTTGCGCATGGCTTCCACGATCTGGTCGCTTTCGGCCTGCTTGACGCGCGGGTCGTTGGCGCCCTGGGCAATTAACAGCGGCGCGCGAATCTGGTCGGCCTTGTGGAGCGGCGAGCGCGACTTCAGGAACTCCGGCTCGGTCTCCAGGTCGCCGACCCGCTTCTTAAACATGGCCCGCATCGGCGTCCAGTAAGGCGGAATGGTCTCCATGAGCGTCACCAGGTTGGAGGGACCGACAATATCCACGCCGCAGGCGAACTCGTCGGGCGTGAAGGCCAGACCGACCAGGGTCGCATAGCCGCCGTAGCTGCCGCCCATAATGCAGACTCTGTTCGGGTCGGCGTAGCCCTGCTGCACTGCCCAGCGCTTACCGTCAATCAGGTCGTCGTGCATGGCGGCGCCCCATTGGCGGTCTCCGGCGTTCAGGAAGGCTTTGCCGTAGCCGGTCGAGCCCCGGAAGTTGATCTGAAGCACCGCAAAGCCGCGATTGGCAAGCCACTGCACGAAGGGGTGAAAGCCCCAGACATCGCGTCCCCACGGCCCGCCATGCACAAACAGCACCATCGGCAAGTTGGGCGGCTCCACGCCGACCGGCAGCGTCAGGTAGCCGTGAATGGTCATGCCGTCGCGCGCCGTGAAGGAGATGGGCTGCATCTTCGCCAGTTGGTATTTTTCCAGGGCGGGGCGGTCGCTGAAGAGCAGCGTCGCCTTCCGCGTGGCGCGATCATAGGCGTAGTAGTAGGTCGGGCCGTCGTCCAGAAGATAGGCGACGATCCAGGTCTTGTCAGCCAGGTCGCGGCTGACCACGCTAAAGTCGCCGTCGTGTACCTGCTGGAGCGCCTCAAAATCGGGCCGCAGCGATTCATCCACAAGCTGCCACTCGCGCCGCGCCCGGACAAACCGCACGGCCTGGAGCGCATGGGTGTCGGGATGCATCAATGTCCCGCTGACATCATACTGCGGATCTTCGGCAACGACCTTGCTTTCATTGGTGGCGGGGTCTACTTCCAGTAGGCGCGCGGCATTGGCGTCCACGCTGGAGATCAACCACGCGCGCCGATTGTCCGGCGAGAATCCTGCCACGCCGCCGAACGTCTCCTCCGGGCCCCATTTCTGGAACGTGCGCCAGGGCGCAGTGGGCTCGTCACGGAGGCGCAGCTCCGTGCCGCCGTCGGGCAGTTGTACCTGCGCAACGCGCACCTGTAAGGCGTTGTCCACGACCCAGTTGACGACATCCCCTGGATTTTCCGTATCCATCTCCACCGCGCCGTTCTTGAGGTTGATGCGGTAGACATCGTGGAAGCGGTTGTCGCGCAGGTTGAGGGCCGCCAGCATCTGGTCGGGGAAATGCGGGTCCACGGCAACGGGCCGAGCCTGGATGCCGCTAAAAGGGGTCAGGTCGCGGGTGATATGCGTCTGTAGGTTGGTCTGGTAGAGATGAAAGTTCTCGTCGCCATCGTGATCCTGCATGTAGAGAATGTGCTGGCTGTCTCCCTGCCAGAGGAACATATGGATGCCGCGTTTCCTGTCTGAGGTAATCACGCGGTCGTCTTCCTGGCCGAGGGTACGCACCCAGACGTTGAGCACGCCTTTATCCGGGGCCAGGTAGGCCAGATTCTTGCCGTCCGGGGAGATCTGCGGCTGTGACTTTTCCGGATTGCCAAACAGGACTTCGCGCGGGATCAAAGGGGGTAGTCCCATCGATGCCTCCTTTTTTAACCTAAACCCCCCGTCCCCCACTGCAAGGGTCGGTGCTGCGCACGCTCGCGCCACTGCCAGGGTCGGGCCTACAATGGTTCGCGCCTCCACCTTGCCACAGCCCTCCGCCTTGCGACACCTTGCGACCCTCCGAGGGAAGGGGATGACCCGGCCTCTCCCCTCCCCTAGAATTGGGGGAGGGGTCGGGGGTGGGGGCCGCCTCCCCTCTCCCGACGCTGCGGGAGAGGGGTTGGGGGTGAGGGCTTCTTCCTGGTTATGCGGTGACGGCTTCGGGTTCGAGCGGGTTGGGAGCGGGGACGAGGCCGACAACGCCCGCGTCCGAGACCGAATGGCCCTCCGCCTCCAGCACGGCGCGCAGGGACGTGAGGGCCACCTCCACCTGCTCGCGGTCCGGCTCGCGGGTCGTCAGGTATTGCGACCACATGCCCGGCGCCAGCACGGCCATGACGAGCGCGTTCCGGCGGAACTTGCCTGCGAATTTGATGACCTCATAGGCGATCCCGGCGACCAGGGGCACTATGGCCAGGTGCATGGGGAAGCGTATCCAGAGGGGCGGGCGCGGCAGGAACGCAAAGACGATCAGGTTGATCACCAGCACGATGAAGATAAAGCTGGTGCCGCAGCGCGGGTGAATGCGGGAGGCGTTCAGGGCGTTGTCGGGCGTGAGCGGCAGGCCCGCCTCCAGGGTATTGATGGCCTTGTGCTCCGCGCCGTGGTACTGAAAAACGCGCTGGATCTGAGGCATGAGCGAGATGAGTCCAATATAGCCAAAAAAGATCGCCATACGGATCAGGCCATCCACGATGTTGAGCCAGAGGGTCTGGTTATAGGTAATGCTAAAGAGGCCGATTTTCTTGCCCAACTGGGTCAGCACCGTGGGCAGCAGCACGAACAGGGCGATGCCGAAGACGAAGCTAAAAGCGATGGTGCCGCCGATGGCAATATCGTTGATGTTACCGCTTTTGGGCATCTGTTCCGGCACGAGGACGGGCGGGCCGTTAACGATGGAGGCGGCGGCGACCTCGCCCTCTTCCGCAAGGGTCTCGCGCAGCCGGTCGGAAGCAGGAGGGATCTGGTTGGCCTGGGCCTTCTGCTGCTCGGCTTCCATCTGGACGTTGGAGGCGAAGGCCAGGGCGCGCGTGCCCAGGGCCATGGCATCAATGAGGGCCAGCGTGCCGCGCAGGAAGGGCCTGTTTAGCCATTTGAGCCTGCCGATGATGCTCTTGTCCACTTCCTCACGTTTCGTAACGACGGAGCCATCCGGCTTGCGGCAGGCGACGGCGAAGTAGTGAGGACTGCGCATCATCACGCCCTCAATGACGGCCTGTCCTCCATATTGCAGGAACGCAGTATTGGTCCCTGCCGCGCGGGGGGCGTTATCGCGCTTAGCGTCCATCAAGTTTTCTCCTCAGGTCGAAGGCAGCAGTTATACGAAGGGCGCGTCTCCTTCCTGCATACAAGGTCTTGAATGACCGGCGGCAAGGAAACGCGCCCAGAAACCGGAAGGCAGCACCGAAGCGCCCGTTGCTTTCTTGCGCTACTCCGTTGCGGAGGGGCGCAGCGCGAGGGCAGCCCCCGCTATTTCTGCTTCATCTTGTACTTCTGGAGGAACTTCTCGACACGCCCCTCGGTGTCCACGATCTTCTGCTTGCCCGTGTAGAACGGATGACACTGCGAGCAGATTTCGACGCGGATCATATCGCGCGTGGAGCGGGTCTCAAACGTGTTGCCACACTGGCACACGACGCGCGCGGTCTTATATTCTGGATGGATTCCCTGCTTCATGCTCTCCTCGCTTTCCTTACTGCTATCAGTATATTATATACGATTCTGCGTTCCTTTTCAACCGCAACGATGCCATTTTCTTGCCGGGTTGGAGTCTAGATAGACTTCACCCCCGGCCCCTCTCCTTCACAAGGAGAGGGGAGCCTCTCTTACTCCCGGGTTCTTCCATTCTCCCTTCTACCCTCATCCCCGTCCCTTCTCCCTTGCAGGGAGAAGGGGAGCAGAAGCCAACTCTACCTCTCCCCTCTCCTTGCGAAGGAGAGGGGTGGCCGCAGGCCGGGGTGAGGTCTCTCCCCTCTCCCGACGCTGCGGGAGAGGGGGAGGGGTGAGGGCTTCTGGAATGAGGGCAAGAACGGAACAGCCCGGGGTCTGGCCGCCCTGCTAGATTCCGGACTCCAACTGCTGTTTGAGGAGATACTGAGACATCGCGTCGGTAAACTCGCGGGCCAATGCTGGAACGGTTTTCTGCTGGGCAGCAGCGTCGTCCTGGGTCAGGATGGTGAAGCCGCGCGCCAGAACGCGAGTCTGGTCCGGGCTGGTCTTGATCTCAAACGGCTGGAGGTTGGCATCCACCAGGCTGTTGAGGCGTGTTGCGATGCGCTCGCCCCGCTCCTGGGCGCTCAGTCCGTCGGCGGCAGCCACACGGCAGAGCACGATATCGCGTATCCGTATCTCGGCCAGTTCCGCGCCGCTTTTGGCGTCTTTGGTCAGGGTGACGGTCGGCCTGAGCCTGGGATCGACCTCGCTGAGGTGAATTGGGATATTCAACTCTTCCAGGAGCTTTTTTGCGGCTTCGGCGCGCTCGGGGCCGGGCGGGTGCGTGCGGAAGATGCCCAGCTCGACCGGGCCGCGCTGCTGTTCTCGCACCGCCAGGCGCAGCATGAAGCTATAGAGCCCGACCGGATTGTAGCGCGTGTGCGTCAGCAGGCGAATCCCCGTCTGGTCGGCGTCCTTTTCGGCCTCAATGCCGTAGGTGTTGATTTTGGCGATGGTATAGAGTTGAGAGCCGAGCATAATGCCCTGCGCGTCGTTGGCGTTGCCCCGGGCGCCAAGCACGACGGCCAGAGTGATCAGCTTAAGCGGCAGCAGCACACGATCAATCTTGTTCTGCTCGCGGAGGAGCTTGAGCATGTGATGGTGGGCGGCGTGGGCGATCTCGTGGGCCAGAACGCCGGCCAGCTCATCGTCCGAGTGGGCGAAGTCCAGCAAGCCTTTGTCAACGTAGATGAATCCGCCGGGCAGGGAATAGGCGTTGACATCCTTATCATCTACGATCTTAAAGGTGTAGTTGAACTTCTTGAGCTTGGAGTCGCCCCAGAGCGCCGGAATGGCCTCTTTGTTGGCGACGGCGGCGATCTCCTGCCCGATACGGTTGACGCGCTCAACCAGGGCCGCATCGGTGACAAATTTGACCTGTTTATCGTTCTCTTCCGCACTTTCGCGGCCCAGCCGGACTTCCGGGTCTTCGGTGAGGACGGGCGCGGCGGTTTTGTCCTTAGCATCCGTCGTTTTGCCGGCGCTTGTCCCCTGATCGGCGCAGGCAGGGCGCGGCCCAACGAGCGCGCCTGCGGCCAGAACCAGAGCCAGGGCCAGGGGCCATCCCAGGGAGCGCACCCGTTGCCGAGTTGTCTTTCGCGCTCTATGGGTCGACCGTGAACCGGATAGTTTGCAGGACATCATTGCCAGTGCATCGCCTTTCTCCCACGGCTCGATAGGCGCAACGGCTCGACAAGGGCCGTTGGCAACTCGGAACCGGGGACGACAAACACTCCCAACCAGGGCCAGCAAGGGCCCGTCCACACCCATTTGTGACTTCTATCGCTATTATATCACAGCCTCTACGTCTGTGGTAGAAGGGCCTAAACCCTATCCCCTATTCTCTGTCACAGCCTCTACGTTTGGGGCAGGAGGTCTTCGGTTTGACCGTCTTCCCAGGTTAGCTTCGCATCCAGGATGCCTTCGGTCAACAGGAATCGCAGGGCTTTGGCCCCGGTGATGTCGGAGCCGGTGCCGTCGGGCGCGAGGCCCAGGCTGATCCAGCAGCCCTCCAGGGAGTCGGGGCGCATGCAGGTAACGGAGATACGCCGTCCCAGCGCCACGATCTCCAGGGTGCAGGGAAACAACTCCGTGCGCTGGAGGGTCTTCTGGCCGGTGACGGTACCGACGTAGCGCGAGAGCGTGGCGCGCACGATTCCGTTGCCCGTTCCCTCTGGCGCTTCAATGGAGACGGACAGGCTCTCGATATCCATCTGCGAGACGGCCTGGTCGTTAAGGAACAGGTAATAGGTCATCGGGGTGAGGCTGGTGACGATGACCTGCACCAGTCCGCCGCCCTGGATTTTAGCGACCTCATGGGCCGCACGGTAAGGTGGGGCAGAGCCGTTCGGACTCTGCGGATGTCTGCCGAACACGGCGGCTCCTTTCTCGTTCCCTGTTCAAAGAGAGTAGCCGCCCACCCGTAAACGAGTGGGCTTGCCGCCCCCAGATCGGTACTTGCGGGCCGGCAAAGCTCAGTAGCTCGTGTAGCGCACGTATTTGGGTCGGAAGAGGCGGCTGATCAGCCACAGCACAAAGGCGAAGACGATCAGGCCAATGAAGAAATGGCCCCAGTTGAAGCCGCCCGGGTACCAATACCCGCCGTCGTAGACGGGCGGATAGAAGTAGAACGCGGGATGGAACGGCGTCCAATAGTACCAGGGCGGGGCGGGAGTCCAGTAAAAGCTGAAGTGGTTGATGCCCCCGTAAGAGCGGACGGGCGCGGTGATGCCCCGGTAGGTATACGTGTTTGAAGAGCGCGTATAGCCGCCGGAGGAGCCAAACGAGCCGCTGCGTCCAAAGGAGCCGCCAAACGAGCGGTTTCCGCCAAAGGAGCCACTGGAGCGGCTCCTGCCGAACAAGCTGCCGCCGCCAAAGGAGCCGCCTCCCCCATAGGAGCGCGTGCCGCCAAACGAGCCGCCGGAGGAGCGTCCGCCTCCAAAGGAGCCGCCACCGAAGGAGCCGCCCCCGCCAAAGGAACGACCGCCCCCAAAACTGCCGCCCCCTCCGAACGAACCGCCCCCGAAAGAGCGCCCGCCGCCAAATGAGCCCCCGCCAAATCTGCCGCGCTGGGCGTAGGCGGAGTCGATGTTCATCGCCAGCAGCGCGGCCAGTAGGCCCACGAGGACAAGCCGGGCCAGACGAGGCAGCCAGGAATTGACACACGGTTTCATGTTACGTTAATCCTCAAGCGCATGCGCAGGGTCGCGTTCCTCTGCAAGAAGGAACGGGAAGCGAGGTGCGACTCACAGGATGTTGTACGTAGCCACTTCGTCTGCGGAAAGCCAGTGGGGCCTATAGAGCGTGATATAGGCTTTGACGATGTTATCCGCCGCGTTAATGTCTACGTACACATCCATGACGTTATTTGTGACATCCCGGCCATTGTACCACACGCGGGTAAACTCAAACGCGAAACCAGGGTGCGTGTTCTCTATGACAATGGAGTGGCCGGGAAAATTCATCTCCAGCCGTCCGGGGAAAATACCGATCTCTTCATTAGGATTATATTGCGGGCGAATGATGGCGGTAATTTCGCCGCCGGTGTTGATGCCGCCCATGGCCGGCTCGCCGAACTCATTCCGACCCGCATGCAATTCCACGAAAAGCTGGGTCGCCAGGACTTCTTCGCCGTTATTGTAGAGCGTGGTAGTATCCCAATCGCCTCCGGTACTGAATACCACATTATTCATGGCTGCTGTTCCCTTTCTTTAGATAGAAGTGCTTGCGCTAGGGCAGATTGCCGCCGCCTGCTGTGGGCATGGCGTTCGGGCTGCCGCCGCGCGATGGGCCGTTGGCGGATTGGCCGGTCATTTGGCCGATGACATGGATAAGCCGGTCATAGTCTATAGGCAGGAAGAAGGTCAGGGTCATCTCCTGGCCATCGCATTTCTGGGTGCCGGCGATGCCGCCGTTGGTCGGGCCAAACATCTGCACGATATCGTCTACGGAGACGGAGGAAGAGCCGGACGGCTTGCCCATCGAGCGCGCCAGAGTAGGCCGCAGCGCATTCATGATGCCGGGCAGGTTGACCAGCAGCACGTCCTGCGCGCCCTGAGGGAGCATGGCGCGCATCTGCGCATAGGCCGGGTCGTCGGCCAGGGAGTTTGCGCCGCGATTGTAGGCCGCCAGCGCGCGGTCCAGCCTCTTCTGCGAAGAGGCCAGCAGAACGGCCTGGCCGACCTGGGCGTAAACTACCGACTTTCTTTTTGGCCCACTTTTCTATCGGCGGTTTGGGTTGCGGAGCGGGACCGCTTAGCACCATTCCTGCCTCTGGCGCGCTCATAGTAATATCGGAGACGTGCTTTTTGCGCTTAAAGCGCTCCATGGCCCGTTTCGCCCGGTCCAGCCTCTCGTTTTCCGAGTCGAGTTGCTTGGTGGCATGTTTCAAGGCTTTGCCTACAGCATGACTCTGGTCGGTGGAGGGCATTCCAGCCTGTGGCAGCCAGCCGCCTGTCCGGAGGGCAGCGGAACACGATAGACTGCATCCAATCCCTTGTCATGCACTGCCGCGCCCACCGCCATCCAGCGCGTGTTTGGAAGCGGGTTGACGCCCCGCGACTTGCCGGCCTCCTGCATTTTGGAGAGCGCCCTCGGCGAGACGAAGACCATCAGGTTGGCGTCGGCGGGCAGCGCGGCGCGGGCCTGCTGATACTCCGGCAGCGACACGACCGGCTTCGCTTCGCCTTTCCGTACCTGCTCGACTCGGGTCAGCGCTCCCGGCTTCTGCGAGACGACCAGGTAGTTGGAGAGTATCGCGGCGCAGGAGTTCTCCTTTTTAAGCTGATAGTAGTCCAGGCCGTCCTGGGTGCTCTTCTGCCCGTATTTCGCCAGGACGTTAGCAGCTTTTCCGGGATCTTTCAGGGCACAGAATAGCACGAAGTCCGGGCCGCTGCCCGGCCCGCCGGTATTCAGCGCGGCGAAGGCAAAGCTTTTGGCGCAGAGGGGACGAATCTCTTTGGCGACGGGCGAGTTCTGCATCATGCTCGTCACCATGTCGTCAAAGCCGGTATCTACCTTCTCGCGCTTGAAGGCGTCGTCGATCCGTCTAAAGACGAGCACCTGCTGCGGCGAGGCGTTCGTGTCCAGTGTCACGACCCGCATGGCGTCGCCGGGTATCATCTGGACGGCAGCCTCGCCTAGACGGTTGAAGAAGTAGCGGTAGGCCACGATGCCGCCCGCAATGACCAGCAATAGTATCAGCAAGACAGGCCAGCGGCTGTCCCCAAAGGGATGCGACGGCTGGGCAGGGGAGGATGACATGGAGTGCGTGAGTCCTTTCCTCAGAAGGAAGGCGGGCCAGCCGATTTAACGGCGGCGCCCGCCGAAGGAGCCTCCAAACGAGCGCCTTCCACCAAAGGAACCGCCGCCGAAGGAACCGCCGCCCCCGCCATAGGAGCGCGTCCCCCCAAAGGAGCCGCCGCTTGCGGAGGAGCGCCCGCCGCCGAACAAGCCGCCGCTGCCAAAACGGCGTCCGCCGGAAGTGCCGCCGAAAGTGCTGCCGCCAAAGGAACTGCGCCCTCCGCCAAACGAACTGCCGGAACCGGACGAGCTGCCGAAGCTGCTGCCTGTGCTGCTTCCAGAGCCGAAGGAGCCTCCAAACGAGCGTCTGCCGCCACCAGAGGAGCCGCCGAAGGAACCGCCGCCACCAAAGGAGCGTGTCCCGCCAAAGGAACTGCTGGAAGGGGGGCTTGTACTGCGGAAGGAGCCGCCGAAACTACCGGAAGCGCTGCCGCCAAAACGCCGGGTTCCGAATGTGCTGCCGCCGCCAAAGGTGGCGTTGCGGCGTCCCATTCCGAACGATCCGGTCAAGCCCGTCGCGCCGAAGGTCCCGCCTGTGCCAAAGCCGCGATTCGGGTGAAAGGAGCCGGTCTGGCGGCTCATGCGGCCTGCGCCGAACGAGCCGGTGCGTGTCGTCGTGTAGTTGTTATAGACGACACGGTTGCGGATATAGCCGGGGTGCGAGGTGTAATACGTCCGATAGCTGACGTAATTGGGGTAGCGTGTTCCGCCGATATTGATGCTGAAGCCGGGCATCCAGACAAAGGAGGCCGCAAACGGGCGATAGCTCCACATGCCGCCGTAGGTGACCATGCCGGGATACCAGCCCATCGCCACGTAATCTCCCCAGGTGGGGGCCAGGCTGACGTACATCGGGCGCGTATACGGGTAGTTGTCCGGGATGGGGTACCAGCGAGCGCCCTGGGCCGCCGCGTTCTCCAGGAAGTCGCCGGGGCGCAAGTAGAGAACGGGCGCATCCCCCTCGTTGACAAAGTACATGGTCGAGCCGTAGGTGCGCCCGAATTTCATGACGTAGAGGTTCTGGTTAGCAAACGGCACGACGATGGTTTCGCCGGTGGCCGCGTAGATCTGGTAGCCGCCCTGGTCGAAGACGACGCGCTGCACGGGAACCTGCTGGCCCTGCGGCACATCCAGCCAGGAATAGACGCCCGCGTTTGGGGGCGGGGCCATCGGAACCTGTCCCTGCGCTATCCCGCCGCCGACGGGCGGGGCCATCGTGACGGGCTGAGGGCGGGCGCAGCCGGAAAGTCCCCAGAGTCCGACCGCAGCGATTGCGGCAAAAAGAGCCATTCGTTTCATGCCTGTCTCCTGTTCGCTCTAAATGAGGCTTCCTGCAAGCAACGCGGTCGGTGGCAGGGAAGCCGTCTGCATCGAGACATAGCCAATGTTCGCTTTTTGCTCGCCAATTCCTGCTTTTTCGCGTCTGGCTACCGGCCAGACGTTGACGCCGCGCCTGCAAAAGCCGTACAATAAGGGCCGTCGGAAGGCAAGCCAGGCGAACGGCGTCCCCGGCAGGGAAGGAAGACAGACGGCAATGGCAGTTTTTACGATTGCGGGGCTGACGCTCAAGGAGGCGGTGCGGCGGCGAACGCTCTGGGGAGCGCTGCTGATGGGGCTGCTGGTGCTGGGCCTCTCGCTGCTGCTGCTGCGCATTCGCGTCAGTTTACAGCATGCGATGGTCGTGCGTCACCGCGATCTGGCCTGGTTTGCGACAGAGTATGCCCTGGCGACCAGCTTCATCGCAACGTTCTGCCTGTCGGCTATCAAATCCCTGAGCGCGCTCTTCGCGATCCTGCTGGCCGGAGGAGCCGTATCCAGCGAGATCGAGCGCGGGCTGCTGGCGGTCATCCTGCCCAAGCCGATCACCCGCTGGCAGGTGCTGCTCGGCAAATGGATCGGATTGAACGTCATTCTTTGCGGCAGCGTGCTGGTGTGGACGGCGATGGTCTGGGCCTCGCTCTCCTGGCAGACGCACCGGGATTTGATGCCCCTGCTGGATGCGGGGGTATACCTGTGCCTGTTCCCCGTGCTGGTTTCGACGCTGGCCCTGACTCTGTCAACCTTCGCTCCGCGCCTGTTCGGGACATCGCTGGCCTTCACCCTGGGCGCGTTCGCCTGGTTTGACGGGATCTTCTATGCGCTCGGAAACACGTTCGATGTCCACTCCCTGCGCGTTCTGGCGCGGTTCGCCGGGCTGGTCGTGCCGCAGGGCTATGTCGGCTGGTGGGTGGAGGGCCTGACGGAGCAGGTGATTATGACGCCGCCGCAGCGGTTTACCTGGAGCTCTCCTCTGTTCTTGAGACAGTGGGGCGCCGATCACCTGAACTTCGCGCACCTGGATGCCGTCTACGTCGCCCTGTATATTGTGGCCGTGTTTCTCCTCGGCGCCCTCATCTTTCAGCGCCGGGATATTCCGGCTTGAGGTTTTGTATGCCTGTGTCCACAACATCGCCGCCACCGCCCATCAAGCCGCGCAGCGCGCCGCCGCTGGAGGCCCTGCGCGACCGACTGCCCCCGCCGGTTCTGCTGCGCCTGGGCCTGCTGCGCCGCCATCTAGGCCGCTTCGTGCCCGACGCGGTCTGGCATAACTGGTGCTGGGATGCTGCGGCGGGAATCTGCTCCGGCATCTACCAGGGCTGCGTGTGGACGTTTGCCTTGCAGTTGGCGCGCGGCAAGCTGCACGCCACCGGCTTTCAGATGGGGCTGGCTACCGCTGCCCCCGCCATCGGCTACCTGTTTGCGATCCTGTGGGCGCGGCAGATGGAGGGCCGATCCAAGCTGCCCTTCGTCACCTTGACCTGGGTGCTCTCGCGCGGCCTGTTTTTGCTGACGCCGCTGCTGGTGCGCGGGCCGGCCAGCCGGGAGATGTTTATCCTGCTCATCTGCGCCACGCCCATCCTCTTCTCCGTCTCCACGCCGGCCTATACCGCCGTAATGAAAGAGATCTACCCGGACGAGCACCGGGGCCGGCTGATGAGCTACGTGCGCGTGGGGATGGTCGCCGCAATGCTGCTGACGGCCCGCGTCATGGGCTACTGGCTGGAGCATGGCGGGCTGGATTTTCGCTGGATGTTCGCTCTCGGCGGCCTCTTCGGCGTCGGCACGGCGTTTGCATTTAGCCGCCTGCGGCTGCTGCCCGTGCTGCACGCCACCGCGCCGCCGCCCGTCGGGGCGTTCCTGCGGGAGACGTTCGGCATACTGCGCCATAACCGGGGCTACCGCTGGTTCACGGCCAGCGTGTTTATTGCCGGCTTCGGTAACCTGGTCGCCAACACCTTCTATCCCATCTATCAGGTAGACCGCTTCCATATCCTGCCGACCCAGATCGCCACGCTGCAAAATATTGCGGGCGGACTCTCGCTGGTGAGCCTGTTTTTCTGGGGCTGGTATATGGATCGGTACGGCTCGCTGGCGGCGGTTTTGCTCTCCAGCCTGCTCATCTGCCTGACGCCGCTCATCTATGCGTTTGCCCCCGATGTGACCTGGCTCTATCTGGCGGCGGCGGCCAGCGGCGCGGCCAGCTTCGGCATTGACCTGGGCTACCTCAATACCACGCTGATGTTCGCCGAGCCGGGCCGCGCGGCCCAGTATCAGGCGCTGCACTCCACCTTCTTTGGCCTGCGCGGCACACTGGCGCCGCTGCTGGCCATGCCGCTGTTCCTGGCGCTGAGCAAAGATTGGACGCATTCCTTCCTGACCTGCCTGGGCATCATGCTGGTGGGGGCAACGTTTCAGATGCTCTCAATGCGCTCCTATCGGCGCGCGCAGGCTGAGATCCGCAGGCAGGAATAGCGTCCTCCTTTGCCGTAACTGGCATTATGAAAGAGTCCCTTGCCGGGCGAAAGGCCCGGACACGCCGGACCCCTCGGTTTGTATGGAGGAGTTGCGCCATGTCACACCCCGCACGTATCCCCGCCTTGTGGAAACGCGCGCTTTCCGGCCTTCTGCTGGGAGCCGCGCTCCTGCTATCCGGCAGGCCCGTCCTTGCCGATGATGTGAAGACCCATTTTGATAAGGGCATCGCCCTCTACAACCAGAACAAGCCCGGCGAGGCGCTGGAGGAGTTTGCCGCCGCCCGTAAGCTGGCCCCCAATGATGCCACGATCCTCAACTGGATCGGCTTTATCGAGCTGCAGCAGCAGCGATTCACGGAGGCTCTGGAGCCGCTGGAGCAGGCGGTCGCGCTCGACCCCAACTCGGCGGACGCCCACACCAACCTGGGCAACGTCTACGATGGCTTGAAACGCTACACGGACGCCGTGCGCGAGTTCCAGACTGTGGCGAAGCTGCGGCCCAACGCCCCGGATTCCTACTATAACCTGGGCAGCGTCTACTACAAGATGAAGCGCCTGCCTGACGCCATCGCAGCCTATCGGCGCGCGGTGGCCCTCAAGCCCGACGACCCCTACGCCCATCTGAATCTGGGCTTTGTGCTGCAGGCTTCCGGCAACGCTGCCGGCGCTGTGGCCGCCTACCAGAAGGCGACGCAACTGCTGCCCAGCCAGGCGGATTTCTGGTTTAACCTGGGGCTGGCATCGCAGGAACTGGCGCGCAAGACGGGACGGAGCAAAGCGGCGGCGGAAAAAGCTGCGAACGAGGCGCGGGCCGCCTTCACACGGGCCGTACAATTGGCCCCGAACAATTATCGGATGCGAGAGGTCTACGGGGAGGCGCTGGCGGGCATGGGCCGCAATGCCGAAGCTGCCGCGCAGTTTGAGAAAGCCGCGCGGCTCGACCCCAAACAGTTTGATCCGGCCTATAACCTGGGCTATGTGCTGGCGCGGCAGGGCCAGTTGGAAAAGGCGGCGGCAGCGTACCAGCGGGCGCTGACGATCCATCCGCAGAGTCGGGAAGCCCTCAATAACCTGGGCCTGATCCAGTTTCAACTCAAGCAGTATGATCAGGCGGCCAAAACCTTCGAGGCGCTAACCAAACTGGCGCCTAACGATCTGTCGCACTGGATCAACCTCAGCTCCAGCCTACAGCGCAAAGGGGATGCGGAGGGAGCGGTGGCGGCGCTGGAGGCGGCACTCCGGCAGAACGGGCATGGGCCGCGTGTTGCGGAGGTGCACTGCGCGCTGGCGAGCCATTATTTCCGCAAGGGCGATGCCGATAGTCTGACACGCGCTCAAGAGGAGTATGCGCGCGCGCTGCAAGAGGCGCCGGACAACCCCGAGGCCCTCAACGGCCTGGGACTGGTGGCGCAGAAACAGAACAAGCTGGACGAGGCGATCAACTATTTCAAGCGCGCCGTCGCCGTCAATCCGCGCTACGCGGATGCGCTCAATAACCTGGGCGTCGCCTACGAGTTCCAGGGCAACACGGAACAGGCCGTCGCCTGCTATCGAAAGGCTCTACAGGCCGACCCCGGCAACGCGCTGGCCCGTAAGAACCTCAGCCGCTTCGAGAAATCCTCCAACCCCGCCAGACCTGCCAGAACTCCCAGCGGCTAAAAACAACAACCTCAACAGGATGAACAGGATGATTCAGGATTAAACAGGATTTCTAAAACCTACCTAACCAACCGAGTACCTATGCCTCTGTTCCTCTTAGATTCAAGGCTTCTGTCTTAATCCGGTAATCCCTCCCAACGGTGTGGACGTATCTCCTCAGCAGCAGGCTGCGTGAGATTGATCTACACGGCTGGGAGTGTCTACCCTTAATCCTGTAAATCCTGCAAAATCCTGTTCATCCTATTGGAATCTTTCACACTGGGTGCGTCAGGTTAGGGAAGCGGGGCGTGTAGTCTGGGAAGACGGCGTCCAGGTGCGGATTGCGCAGGCGGCGCGTGAGGACTTCGGCCAGCACGTCGCGGTAGTCGGTGGTGACGCGCAGGTCGCCGGGGCCCTCCAGTTGGAAGTCGGCCAGGCCGGGCCACGCCGCATAGACCTTGCCGCCCGTGATGCCCCCACCCAGCGCCAGCATGCAACTGGCACGCCCGTGATCGGTGCCCAGGCCGCTATTTTCGTAAGCTCGCCGCCCGAACTCGGTCATCACGACGGTGGTGACGTGGGCCAGGTGCGGCCCCAGGTCGGCGGCGAAGGCAGCCAGCGCTCGGCCCAGGTCGCCCAGGCGGGCTGGCTGCCAGCCGGAGTCGCGCCCCTGCGCCACGTGCGTATCCCAGCCGCCAAAATCCAGGCAGGCGACCTCCAAGCCGACGTCCCCTTTGATCAGGCACGCCACCTGCCGGAAGCCGTTTCCGATCTCGTTGTTGGGATAGACGACGCCGGGCGCGGGCCGGTAGTGGGCAGGATCCAATCGCTTCACCGCCTCCAGCGCCGCCAGGGTTTCCCGTCCGGCGTTCGTTAGGATGTCAGGAGCGGCGTGCGGCGGCGTATCGCCATAGAGGGCGCGCAGGGTCTCCGTGAGGGCTTCCGCGCGGGCGGGCGGCGGGGCATGGAAGACTTTGCCGCCGCTGCCGGTCGGCAGGGCGCTGGGAGCGACGAGCCGGAAATCGGTGAGTGCCGTGAGCGCGGCGGCATGCGTGGCACCGCGCAGCGAGTCGGGCATGGTTTCGGAGATGGCGACGGCCCGCAGGGGCGAGTCGTGTTCGGTGGCGGTAGAGGCCAGGTGGCGGGCCAGCCAGCCGCTCGCGGTGCCGGTCTGCTGGGCGAGGCCGCGTTCCATGGTCGCCATTGCCTCAAAGTGGGAGCGCGTCTGGTCGCCGGAGCCGACGGCATGAACGGCGGCGAACTGTTCGGCCTGGTAGAGAGGCAGCAGCGGCGCGAGGGCCGGATGCAGCCCGAAAAAGCCGTCCAGATCGAGGACTCGCGCAGCGGTGGGCTCCCTGCGGTCGTTGGGGCGGGCCAGAGCCAGGGTAGGGCGCAGGCGGTAGTAGCCGTCATCGCCGTGCGGGACCACGATATTGAGGCCGTCCGCGCCGCCGCGCAGAAAGAGCACTACCAGCGCATCGCCGCCGGTCTGACGCGGGCGCGGCCCCAGGGTGACGCTGGCCAGCGCCGATAGCCCGCGCCCGACGCCGTTGGCCGCGCCTGCTGCCGCCGCAAGGGCCGCCCCGGTTACGATCTGACGCCGCGTGAGTTTCCTGCCCATCTGCCTCCTCCTTGTCTCTCCTTCTATCTGCCTTCTACGAACCGGCGTCCCCCCGGTTTCACTGATCCTCTGCCCTTCTTCTGGTTTCATTTCGGGCGGCTCAAGCCGCAGCAACAAAGGCACGAAGTCGGCCTTCCGACTCTTTTCTCCCCTCCCCTGTTCTTGGGGATCGCTAAGCGGAGGGCTATCGCAAGGCGGAGCCGTGTCGCGAGGCGGAGGGCCGAACCATGGCAGCCCCGACCCTGGCAGTGGGGGACGGGGTTAGGTCAAGAAGGGCCGGGGGTGAGGGCCGCAACCGGAGAGAAGCGCCCGATCCCCTTCATTCGCCGTGCCGCATGGGCGCAGGGCGGATGCGCAGAAACAGCCAGTAGGATACCGGCGAACTGCCGTAGATCGGCTCTAACGAGGCCGGAAACGCCGAGAACGTCACCGAGGCTCCAATGCCCATCTGGTAGGTGCGGTTGGGCGTGAAGTCGTGGACCGCGCCCAGCGTGAACTGTCCGATCTCGAACTTCTTATCCGCCGGCAATAGATTCAGCTCCTCGCCGGGTTTTTGCACGTACTCCAGCCGACCGAAGATCGTGTTGCGATTGGCCAGGTTGAGGCTCGACTCCAGCAGCAAGGAATCGGCGTTGGTGCGATGGATGTTATTGCGTCCCCAGACGAAGGTGGTCGCCCAGAAACCCCCGTCCCGGCGCGGTGCGACATACACCGCCGAGGCGGTGGTACGGCGCAAGTCGTCCTCGGGATGCAGCTGCTCCGGGCTGTGCAGGTAGCCGTAGGAGGCTTGCAGGCTCCAGTTCCGGCCCGGATTGTAGGTCAGGCGTCCCGAATAGGAGTCGAAGCGCATCGGGTCAATGTTCCAGCGGTGCTCGTCCGGCTCGCGGCCCGTGAAGATCGAGCCTTCTAATTGGAGGTTGCGAACCCATCCTCCGACCGTAAGCACGCCGGGCGTGATGTGGGTGCTGTCCTGCCAGTGGTGGGAGATCGGGGCCGCCGGGTTGTCCATCGCGGAGAGGCGGTGCGGATAGGCAGGCGGGCCGAGCGCCGGCTCTCCAACCGCCGCCAGATAGACGACGGCGCCGCTGTTGCTGCCGATGGGGTGCCGATACCGCGCCGCCAACTCCATGAAGAAGTCGTGCGGGTGCTGCCGATCCACCAGCGGCTTGCCGGCATAGCTCTCACCCGTCTGGAACAGCAGCGGATAGCCGGCGGGCGTCACCGTCAGCGGCTCCAGGCTGAGCATGGCCCGCAGCATTAGCTCGTCGCTGCGCACCGGACGCCGCGCCATCAGCATCGCCCAGTTGATCGAGTTATACTGGTAATCGCCGCGCGGGCCGTCCTGCCGGTCGTAGGCCAGGAAGGCGTTATAGTGGGCCATCAGCGACCAGCGGCCCGACTGCCAGTGATAGGCATACATCGGCGTGCTAGCCGGCTGCCAGGCCGTTCCCGATGCCTCCTGCGTCTCCGGGACGCCGGCAAACTCCATCATCCCGTGCATCCCGTGCGGCCCACCCATCTGCATCGGGTTCATCTTCATCTCCTGGGCCGTCAACCCGGAGAGGCGTCCGATGCCCGCATACCAGCCATCATAGCACTGCGCGCAGATGCCCTCGCCCTTCTGGCCCAGCAGCGCCTGCCGCCCGCAGGGGCAGCTCGCCTCGTAGGCGCACTCGTCGCAGCCGCCATGCCCGACGCAGCAGACATAGCGTCCCTCCTGAACCAGCGTGCGCTTTGCGTGGTTCAGGGTTTCGCGCGCCTGCGCCAGTTCCGGCGGCGGAGGCGCAGCTTCGCCCTCCTTCTTCTGATGCGGCGAGGCCAGCAGCGTCACGCTCTTGGGATGAACGCCGGGGAACGCGCCCCGTCCCTGCTGCCACGCGCCCAGGCACTCGCCGCAGACGCCCTTGCCCTGCGCCAGGCTCACGCCGCACTGGCACGAGCCGTTCTCCTTGGCGCAGAGGTCGCAGCCCGCCACCTTCGAGCCGGCAGGCGCCTTGATGCAGCAGGCGTATTTGCTCTGCGCGAGCAGTTGCGTCTTGGCCGCGTCCATCTGCCGACGAGCGGCCTCCAGCTCGGGCCTGGCCTTTGTCGGGGGCAGGTGTTTGGTCTTCTCGTCCTCATGGGCGGCCCCGCAGATCGCCGCGCCTGCCATCGCCAGGATCAGGAAGAGCGTCAGGACTCTCCCATACCGTCTTCTTCCCATCATGGCTTGCCCTCACGCTCCCTAGCCGCCACGACAAACGTGGCCGTCAGCACCTGGCCGCGACGCTGAAACTGGAGCCAACCTCGGTAGGCGCCCGGCTTGGGGAAGCGCGCCTGGAAGGTCAGGGCGCCGTTCTGACCGCTGGCCGGTTCCGTCTCGTCGGGATGGCAGTGAACGAAGGTCGCGCCGTCCTGGTGGATCAGGATCAGATGCGCCATCGCGCCCAGATACGGCTCCAGGTCGGTGATCGGCTCATTGGTCTTTGCGTCTTGCAACGCAAAGGCGAGCGGAATCGTGCGCCCGGACGGCAGCGCCGCCGTGTCCGTTTGCAGCGTGACCCGCACGCCGCCTACCGGCTCCATCAATACGGCAGGCTTGAGAGTCGGCACACCGGCTGCCGGCATCCCCTCCACCTTCAGCGGCTGCATCAGCACCTGCGAGCCGGCGCCGTGGGGCGCCACGTCGGCAAACAGGCGGTACTCGCCGCCCGTCGGGAAGGTGAAGCGCAGGGCGAACTTGCCGTCCAGGCCCAACTCAGGGTGCTCGTGCGCAAAGAAGCTCAGGTCCCGCGACACGATAATGAAGTGGATCTTCTTCTCATGGACGGTATCGAAATCCGTGACCGGCTGCCTGGTGTCGCGGCTGCGGATAAGGATGGTCAGGTCTACCGGCTGCCCGGCGCGCACTGTCTTCGGAGCCGGGACGACTTCCAGCGTGTAGGGCCGGGGTTTCGGGGGACGCTTCTTGACCGCATCAGCGTCATCCACCGGAACCTGAAAGGAGACGGTGAACGGCTTGTCGTCCGGCGGGGTGATGTTCAGGTCTAGATGATACTCGCCGCCGTGCGGGAAGTAGACGACCACGCCGTAGTCGCCGGGTACGCCCTCGCTGTGCGTCTTGGGCGTCTGCGCCGGCATGGAGGGCATGGAGGGCATGGTGAGGCGCGCGCTGACTTTAGCCTTCACCACCGGGGGCGCGCCCTGAACGGGATCGTCCTGGCTGGTATCGGTGACGCGGAACTCGATATCGGTCTCTTCGTCGGCATAGAGTCCCTCCGCCGGGATACGTAATTCAACGGCATATTTGCCGGCCTTCTGCGTGGGATGGGGCGCGGCCTGCTGTGCCCAAGCGGAGACGCCCGACAGAAGCATAGCCACGCTGAGGGCCACAAAAGCATAGATGTTTCGGGGAAACATAGATATTCCTTTCCAGGGTCAAGTGATGCTATTGGCTCGGCAGCATCAGTCTGGCCGAGTCAGACTCATCCCTGGAAAGGCGGGGCGCGCGGTGGGGAGGGAGCAAAGGCGAGGCCGCGCGGGGCGGCCAGCAAAGCCGTTTCCCGCAGAACGGGATGCTCCGGCGCGGCAATGCGCCAAAACGGACACACGGCGGGAACGGCAGGAAGAACCAGGCGCACGCCCTGCGACGGCGGGGCCGACTCAGAAGGGGACGGGTTTATAAGGCAGGAGCATTCCATCCCGCCTGGATGGGCCGGCGATGCTGGAGCCGTCGGGGATGCAAGGGGGCAATGGCAGGACTGCCCTGCCGCCGCGCAGCAGGACTTTGCCGGAGCGGAGGGCGGTATCGCATGGCAGGAGGCGTATGCTGGCGCGCGCCCGGCCAGGATGCAGAGCGCCGCCATCAGCCACAGGGCCAGATTAAATTTTTTCTGCCACGCGAATTGCATAGATCCTATTATGCCCTACTTTGGCGCACAAGCGGAAGGAATATTCAGCTTTTTAACGGAAATGCGCCCGGATTGGTTCCCGACTCCCAGGTTTCAAGCGCCTGTGAAGCCTTCTGGCAGCCCACCCGTGAGCGAGTGGCTATCATGCGAGCATATCAGCGGCGCCAGTTCATCAGGATCGCGGAGAGAACCGCCAGCGCGATCCCGAGCCGAGAGCGGTAGTTCAAGCGCTCTTTCCAGAGCCAGACGGAAAGGAGGGTATTGAAGGAGACGGTCAGCGCGCTGCTGATGGGAAAGACGAGAATGGCCGGGAGCAGGGCCAGCGCCTTTAATGTCGCCTCCAACTGGAGCAGATTGGAAAGCCCTATCAGGCTTCCCACCGGCCAGGCCAGCCGTCCCCAGGCGCGCGCCTCTCTGACGACGGCGATCCCGATAACCAGGGTCGCAGTCGCAAACAGCGCAGCGGAGTAGGCGAGCCGATCCGTCGGGCGGGCGTAGACCTCAAACGCCTTCATGGCGACGCCGGAGCCGCCGGTGATCAAAAAGAGCGAAAGCAGGGCGGCGGTGGCCTTGCGCAGCGGAATGCGCGGGCCGTCAGGGACGGCGCGAGAGCCGGAGAGAAGCCAGAGGGAGGGGAGGGCGGCGGCGATCCCGAAACCTTGCCCGAGGTCGGGCCGCTCCTGGAAGATCAGTATGGAGGCGAGCGTCGGCACCAGCACCGAAAGCTGGAGGACGGCCACGGTGATGCTGATGCCGCTGGCTTGCAGGGCGGTCTCCATGCTGAGCAGGGAAAGCGCGTAGGTGAGGCCGTTCGCCACGCCCAGCCCGAGGCTGATGCCCTGCGGCGTGGGCGGACGCAGCAGCGCGATGCCTAGCCCACTCAGAAGCGCGGCCACCAGGTAGTTGACCAGCGCAGCGGGGAGTATCTGCCCGTCGCGCGCCTGGGCCAGTTTCAGGAGCTGGGCGAAGCTGAGATTGAAGAGGATGCGCAAGAAAAGAAAGATCACGGCTGCGGCTACCCTATCGAAGGGGTCTCAACTGCGCGTGATCTCTTCGCCAGACGCTCTCTTCTTTCCTGCGGCAAACCGGGCGCTTTTCACGGCACGGAGGGAATTCCCTGCATCAGATGCCGGGTCAGCAGCAGCACGCCCACGCCCAGAACCAGCATCAGGATCATCAGGAAGAGATAAGCCCGGGTGGAGGCACGGCGGTAGGCGACCGGATCGGACCAGCCACATTGGGAGCAGCGCGAGGTATCGTTGGCAAGCGGCGCGCCGCATTCAGGACAGTTTTGCACAGGGGTATTCACTCCTAGCCTTCCTTTCTCCCCTCTATTCTAGCGCAGAGCCCGTGCGTTTCGTTCCCATCCTCCCGCGCCATCTGCCCCCACATAAAAAAGCCCCTGTCCAGCCTGGACAGAGGCAACCAAACGAACGAAAAAAAGAACCGCGTGAGTTGCATTTGCCAGACGCCAGCGCATTGGCGAAGGTTCCGTGATCTCAAGAGCAGCTTACCAGGCGCCCGGCAGATTACTCACTTTAGGCCTACTCTTCCAGATCCTCCAGGGAGGGCTTGTGCAGCGTGACGCGCACCGAGTCCTCCACAAAGGTCGTGATGGCCTCCTCCTGCCGCAGCACCTCAATCTGCTTATTTAATTCGGCGATCTTGGCCTTTAAGCTGGCGCGCTCCGATTCACCGGCGGCACGCTCCAGGTCGCGCTCAAAGGCGGCACGACGCTGCTCCAGGGCGGCGCGCATCAGGCGCAGCTCACGGGCGCGGGGATGCTCGCCCAGGAACTCCTCAATGATCTGCTCCTCATCCGGAGCCGCGTTCTCATCCTCTCCATAGGGACGCATCGGTGCTCTCCCTTTCTTCACTGCCGTACACTTTTTGGAAGGAGGGCGTAGAGGTTGCCGCATTGGGTACTCTAGTGCTTACCACAGACACTGGAGAACCTAAAATGAGCGACAACCTCACCCGTTATTGTGCCATAAGAGATGCCTTAAAGCG
>DASRGZ010000214.1:0-8312 GCA_035650735.1 Chthonomonadaceae bacterium | reverse complement strand
TGCTGCCGGATTTCCATATCAGCCGAGAACTGCCGGCCTACCAGACTACCATCGTCGAGTTTACGCCGGATAAGCCGGGCACCTACACGTTCGCCTGCGGCATGAATATGTATCGCGGCCAGTTAGTGGTGCTTCCGGCAGAGGAGGCGGCGCCCACCGCCCAGCCGAACGCGGCGGAGACTGTACCCACGCAAGCCCAGCCCGCCCTGGAGCGATGCGACCTCCGCGTGAAGGGCATGGTCTGCGCCTCCTGCGTCGGTCGGGTGGAGCAGGCGCTGGAGCGCGTGCCGGGCGTGAAAGAGGCGAACGTGAACCTGCTGGCCGAGCGCGCCGCCGTCACCTTCGACGCAGCCGCCGCGAAACCGGAAGACTTGGTCGCCGCGCTGGATGATGTTGGCTACGAGGCGCAGGTGCTGGACGAAAGCCGTTGGCCCGGCGCGCACGCGGAAGAGATGGTCGCCGGGGCGTCTTCCGAGGCGCAGGAACTGCGGCGGCGCTTTATTGTCGCGCTGGCGTTGACCCTGCCGGTGCTGATCCTGGGCATGGGGCCGCACATCGGCCTGTTCCCAATGCATCTCACGATGCAGCCCTGGTGGAATTGGGCGCAGCTTATCCTGACGACGCCGGTACTGTTCTGGGCGGGCAGCGGCTTCTTCCGGGGCGCATGGGGGGCGTTGAAGCAGCGCTCCAGTGACATGAACACCCTGATCGCGGTCGGCACCTTCGCCGCCTACGCCTATTCGCTGGCGGTCACGGTCGCGCCGGGCTTCTTTGTCGCGCACGCCCTGAACGCCGGAGTCTATTTTGAGACGGCGGCGGTGATCATCACGCTCATCCTTATGGGGCGGATGCTGGAGGCACGGGCCAAGCGCAGCACGGGCGCAGCCATTCGGAAATTGCTGGGGCTTCAGCCCAAGACGGCCCGCGTGATCCGCGACGGCAAAGAGCAGGATATTCCGCTTGCCGAGGTGCGCGTGGGCGACTCTATCCTGGTGCGGCCCGGTGAGAAGATCCCGGTGGACGGCGTCCTCCTCTCCGGCTTTTCCTGGGTGGACGAGAGTATGCTGACGGGCGAGAGCCTGCCGGTTGAGAAGCGTGCGGGCGATACCGTCTTCGGCGCGACGATGAACCAGCGCGGGGCCTTTACGATGGAGGCGCGGCGCGTGGGCAGAGACACGGCGCTGGCCCAGATCGTGCGGCTGGTGGAGCAGGCGCAGGGCTCGCGCGCCCCGATCCAGCGGCTGGCCGACGTGGTGACGGGTTACTTCGTGCCGGCGGTGCTGATGCTGGCGGTGGCAACCTTCGTCGGCTGGTACGTCCTGGGGCCGGAGCCGCGCTTCCTGCACGCGCTGACCGCCTTTGTCGCCGTGCTGATCATCGCCTGCCCGTGTGCCCTGGGCCTGGCGACGCCGACGGCCATCATGGTCGGGACGGGACGCGGCGCGCAGATGGGCGTGCTCATTAAAGACGCCGAGTCGCTGGAGACGCTGCATCGGGTGGATACGGTCATCCTCGACAAGACCGGCACGATCACGGAGGGCAAGCCGTCTCTGACGGACGTGATCGCTCTTCCCGGCTTCTCGAAGGACGAACTGCTGCGCCAGGCGGCCTCGGCAGAGCGGGGCAGCGAGCATCCGCTGGCGGCGGCGATTGTGGCCGGCGCCCTGGAGCGCGGTCTGCAAGCGGAGGCGGCGGAGGCGTTCCAGGCGATTGCGGGGCGGGGGGTCGAGGCGCGCGTGGGCGCGCATACGGTGCTGCTGGGCAACGCCGCATTGCTGGCCGAGCGTAAAATCATTCGGTGCGCGGAACTCGACGAGCAGGCGGCGCGGCTCTCCGCAGAGGGCAAGACGACGATGCTCGTCGCCGTAGACGGTCGGATCGCGGGCCTGCTCGCGGTGGCTGACCCCATCCAGCCGACGGCCCGCGAAGCCATCGCGCGGCTTAAGGCGGACGGCGTGACGGTGGCGATGCTGACCGGCGACAACCGGCGCACGGCGGAGGCGGTGGCGCGGCAGGTCGGCGTGGATCGCGTGCTGGCCGAGGTGCTGCCGGAGCATAAGGCCGAGGAGGTCAAGCGGCTGCAGGCCGAAGCGCAGGTCGTGGCGATGGTCGGCGACGGCATCAACGACGCGCCGGCCTTGGCGCAGGCGGACGTGGGGATCGCCATCGGCACGGGGACGGACATCGCCATCGAGGCGGCGGACGTGGCGCTGATGCGCGGCGATTTGAACGGTGTGGCCGACGCCCTCGCGCTCTCGCGGGCGACCATGCGCAACATCAAGCAGAACCTGCTGTTTGCGTTCGGGTATAACACGCTAGGCATCCCCATCGCGGCGGGCGTGCTCTACCCGCTGACGGGCTGGCTGCTGTCTCCGATGATCGCGTCGGCGGCGATGGCATTGAGCAGCGTGTCGGTAGTCACCAACGCGCTGCGGCTGCGGGGGTTTGTTCCGGGAAGAAAGAGGGGAGCGGAGAGAGTGGGATTCGAACCCACGGAGGTGTTGCCACCTCACGGCTTTTCGAGAGCCGCACCTTAAACCACTCGGACATCTCTCCGCGATGGCGAACATAGTGAAGCGCCCTCGGAGGGAATCGAACAGGGCTTCTACTCCGGCATGCCGGAGACGCTGTGCAGCAGCGAAGCGCCCTCGGAGGGAATCGAACCCCCGACGCCCTCCTTAGGACGGAGGCGCTCTATCCACTGAGCTACGAGGGCACGGATAGATAGCAGCGATGCCTGCCAGAGAACGGAACCATGCCGCGCTCCCGCAGAGGGCCTGTAGCCAAGAAACGCCCCGCTTGCCGGAGCAGAGACAAGGGCGTTTCTCGATTTCTAGACGAATTCATGCGCTCGGAGAGACTTGAACTCCCGGCCTACAGGTCCGCAACCTGTCGCTCTATCCGCTGAGCTACGAGCGCAGAGGTCCACAGCACTATGCTGCAACTATTCACCAGACCAATTTTCCAGACTTCAACCTGCCAATTGGACTATTGAAACCTCTTTCCCCTCTATTTTAACACAACCCGCCTCTTCTGTCAAGGTCAAAGGTAGCGCCCCTCCTGCGTCGGGGAAGCCTGCGGCTTTACCTGTAGGCCGGGAGTTCAAGTCTCTCCGAGCGCACACATCTGTTATCGGCAGGTTTGCCCCTCAGATTCCAGGGCCATTGAGTCCTCATACCAGGGGCCGCGCACCACATAGGCCGGGTTTATATCAAGAACGTGGCCGACAACAGGCCAATCAACAGTATCCGAAGGTTTGTTGGATAGGGAAATTACTTGGCTTGACGCTGCTTTTGCAGTTGTTCTAACAGTTCTTGGAATGCCTGCCGCATTTCCTCGCCTATAGCGCGCACTCCCTCGGCGGCTTGCCGCAGGGTCTCTGCCCCTGCCCGTGCTTCTTCTGCTGCCGCACGGAGGGCTTCGGCGGCTTGGCGCTGCACTTCGGCTAATTGGCGTTGGTCTTCGTGGGCCTCGCGCTCCACCTCCGCGAAAGCCCACTGGTTCTCCTCACGGATACGGTCTAACTCTTGCTCTTTGCGATTGCTTTCCTGCTGCTATCGCTCCGCTTCCATCTGCTGCCGGAAGCCTTCTCCGCCATGCCTAAGCTCTTCGGCAAAGCTGCGCTCCTGCTCGGCTTGCTGGCGGCTTTGTTCAGCGGCTTGGCGAGCCGCCTCCGTCGCGTCTATCTGCTGCGGAGTGAAATGCAGGTCGGGCTTCTTTCCTGATGTGTCCTCCATTTTGCCTCCGTTTCACTTATCTCCGCGCTTGATGTGGGCTAAGGTGGGGCGAAGGCCGTGAACGTTCTCCTCGTAAAACTGCCGGATTTGCGCGTCCTTGATATTCTCAGCGCGTTCTTGCTCTTCCAGGATAACCCGCTCGTACTCGGAGATTTCTTGCCACTCCTCAGCCTCGTAGGAGTACTCGGCTTCGGGCGGGCGAGCACCTAACAGGGCTTCCTCAGCAGACGCGGCAATGGCAAGCGGCGGCTCGTGGATGCGCTTCCCGTTGCCTCTCAGATAGAGTTTCCATAGCTTCATTCTCCTCGTACCTCCGGAGGCTGTCCTCTCCTCCTACACGTTGCCCGCTGCGCTTATCCAGCGTAATGTTGTATGGAGTAGATTCCCCCTCCCCCCGCAGTGTTCCTGCTTGTGTGGCTGTTGGGTAACCTTTCTTTTGCCCGATAGGTTGAGGAGCATCAAGAGGAGCATCAAAAGGTAATCCGCCCGACCTTTTCATCCCTTCCGCCACTAAAATCGGGCAGGAGTCGCCTGCCGGTCATAGCGAACGATACCGCGTCCATGCTCCAACGACAGCACATCACTACCGGAGGACACAACGTTGAAAATCATACGCTATCAGGACAGCCAGGGACGCGCGCACCTGGGCGCACAGCAGGCAGATGGGACGGCCCGGCGCATGGAGGGAGACCTCTTCGGCCAGTACCGGGTCACGGACGAAGCGGCAGACGTGCGCAAGCTGCTGGCTCCCGTCGCTCCCACCGCGCTCCTGTGCATCGGCCTCAACTACCGCCGGCACGCCGAGGAGGGCGGCTCGAAAATCCCGGAGTACCCTATCCTCTTCATGAAAGCGCCGAACGCCACACAGAACCCCGGCGATCCCATCCTGCTACCGATGGCGCACCGCAGCGACGAGGTGGACTACGAGGCCGAGCTGGCGGTCGTCATCGGCAAGACCTGCAAGAACGCGACGCGGGAGAACGCGCTCGACTACGTGCTGGGCTACACCTGCGCCAATGACGTCAGCGCGCGGGATTGGCAAATCAAATGGGGCGGCTCGCAGTGGTGCCGGGGCAAGACCTTCGACACCTTCGCGCCTATCGGCCCCTGCCTCGTCACCACCGACGAGATACCCAACCCAAACACGCTCCAGATCCGGGCCATCGTCAGCGGACAGGTGATGCAGGACTGGAACACCAACGACATGATCTTTGATGTGCCCGCGCTCATCGCTTTCCTCAGCGGCAGCACGACGCTGCTGCCCGGCACCGTCATCCTCACCGGCACGCCGCACGGGGTCGGCATGGCGCAGAAGCCGCCGCGCTGGCTGCGTCCTGGCGACACCGTCACCATCGAGATCGAGAAGATCGGCGTGCTGACCAATCCCGTCCAGGCCGAACAGGCATAGAGTGACAGGCTGATTGGGATCGTCCTGCCGGTGGGCGCCGGCAGGACGGTAGGCTCTCTTGGCGATGGGTGAGGAAGGAGGCAAGGAGATGGCAGAGGCGGCTCATGGCGTGAACCTGCGCGTGGATTTGAGCGGGAGAACAGCCCTGGTAACGGGAGCGGCTTCCGGCATCGGCTACGGCATTGCCAGAGTGCTCCGGCAGTCGGGGGCGCGCCTGCTGGTGAACGATCTCGACCCTGAGCGCACCGGGCAGGCCGCTCAGGAACTGGACGGAGAGCCGTTTCCCGGCGACATCACCGCAGTGGCGTTCTTGCAGAGGGTGCAGGGCGAGCCGGTAGACATCCTGGTCAACAACGCCGGATTTCAGCACGTCGCCGCGCTGGAGAGTTTTCCGCCGGAGGTTTTCCGGCGTATGCTGGAGGTGATGCTGGTCGCGCCTTTCCTGCTCTGCCAGGCGGTGACGCCGGGCATGAAAGCGCGGCGGTTTGGCCGCATTATCAACATCGCCTCCGTCCACGCCAAGATCGCTTCGCCGCACAAGTCGGGGTACGTCGCCGCCAAGCACGGCCTGCTGGGCCTGACGCGCGTGATAGCTCTGGAGACCGCGCCCTACGGCATCACCTGCAACGCCATCTGTCCCGGCTTTGTGGATACTCCGCTGGTGCAGAAGCAGTTACCCGACCTGGCTAAGCTCCATAACCTGCCGGTTGAGGAGGTTCTGCCGCAGGTCATCCTGCGCCCGATCCCTCTCAAACGCCTGCTGACGCCGCAGGAAGTGGGCTGGCTGGCCCTGTTTCTCTGCTCCGATGCGGCCAGCGCGATCACCGCGCAGGGCTATACGCTGGACGGCGGCTTTTCTCAAATTTGAGGCCGCTACTCGTGACGACGGGCTAAAGCCCTTCGCTGGGTGGCGTTCCGCCCAGTGACTGCTAGGGTCGGCGCTCAACGGTTCGCGCCACTGCTAGGGGCGGGCCTACAATGGACTGCCAGGGTCGCGCCTGCCATGGTTCGCGCCTCCGCCTTGCGACCCCAGCGGGGACACTAAAGAGCCCATCGAAAGGTTGTCCCCGCGTAGGCGGGCACCTGGCCGCAGGCCCCACAGCGGCAGGGTTCAGCCTGCCGGCAACTTGTAGCAGAGAACTCTGTCGCCTCTTCTTCTCGTCACCGGTCCAGCGTCAGCACGGCGGCCAGGGTGGCCTGCGCGGCCATGCGGACGTTGACAATGTCCACGCGCTCCGGAACGTCGCCTTCCAGGTGATATTGGGCATCCGCATAGGGATACGAGCCGATATTCATCACCGTACAGCCATAACCGGCTTTCACGAAGGAGCCGTCATCGTCGCCGGGCGCCTCGCGCTGCTGCGCGCTCTGGTCGAGGCCGATCTGGTAGGCTGCATTGACCTCCGTCATCAGGTCGGCCAGCCGCCTGCCTTCCGGAACGGTATAGAGCGTCACGTTGGTCTTGCGCCCGGCGGCGATCTCCTCGTCAGACTTGCCGCCCAGGCTGTCCAGATTGAACACGGCGATCAGGTTATCGCCGCGCCTGCGGGCATTCTCCGCCGCCGTCACGCTCGTCCAGGGCGTATGCTCCTCGTTGCAGAATAGGAACCGGATGGTGCGCTCGCTTGAGTACTCGGCCAGCACGCGCGCCAGCTCCAGCACGGCGACCGTCCCGACGCCGTTATCATAGGCACCCGGCGAGTCCACCCAACTTTGCGAATCCTTGTGTGCCAGCAGCAGGATGATCTCCTCAGGATAACGGCGTCCGACCTTCTGGGCGTAGAGGTTGTAGGCGATATGGACGGGCGCACCGGGCGGCGGCGGGGCGTAGCGATGGTGCAGCGGCTTGGCCGGGTCATATCCGAATGCCTGTACCGCGCAGCCCTCGCGCTCCACCGCGTAGCCGTAGCTGTGCAGTTGCGCTGTGAGCCAGGCATCCACTTCGTGCAGCGTGCTCCATTGATGGCCCGGCAGGGTATAGTTGAGCTTACGGTAGGGAAACGGATCTTTGGCTAGGCAAAACAGATTCCGCCGCAGATTTTCCTCGCTGACCTGATCCAATAGGGCGCGCGCAATATCCATACCCGTTCCCTCCCCCGCTGCCTCGTTGTTTCTCTCTATTACGGCACGATAGGTGCGCTGTTCGACATCTTCCGGCTATCTCTTATTAGACCTCTTGCCTCCCTCCTCCTGGACAATCCGAATTCTATCTCGATCCAATGTAATCGAGCCCACGCAGGCAAGAGGTCTCTTATTCCAATTAAGTTAGCAACTTTAGAGAAGCCTCCTGCCAGACAATCCAGTACAATAGAGGCGTTTGAGGTACGTTCCTGAAAGAGAACGTGAATACTAATACCCTCCCTTGGGGCCGTAGGAACGGCCCCATTTTTTTCTTCGACCTCCGCATTCCGGCGCTGCCGACGCACCTCCTACAGGCTTGTCAGCAGGCAGGGAATTCTTGGAGCAAAGGAAAAGCCTCCATGCCCTATGGCAGGAGGCTGGTTTCCCATTGCGCCGCTTTATCCAATACATCACGGGAACCCCTCGCGCTTTAGCTGGGCAGCCATCAGGCCCCGATCTTTCCTACATCTTCATAGCAATTAGAATCGCCACGCGCGCCAGAGTCGGCGCTGGCGTCCGCATGAGGAGCGGCGTTCGCTTCGGAAGCGCCGATAGGCTCCTCAACCGCCAGCTTCAGGATGCGCGCATGGCGCGCATGTTCCGCTCGATACTGCCGGGGAGAGAGGCCAAAGTACTGGTGGAACAGCCAGCTAAACGATCCCAGGCTTTCAAAGCCGAGGCTGAAGCAGATCTCCGTTACCGGTTGTTCCGTCGTGACAAGAAGATGCCGGGCTCTCCCTAAACGCTTGCGCCGGTGATATTGATGCGGGGTCTCGTGGAACAAGGCGCGAAATTGCCTGAGAAAGTGATGCGGAGAGAGCGAGGCGACGTTGGCGACTTCAGCAAGCGTGACCGGAGTCTCCCAACTGGCATCCAGGTAATCTTTCGCCCGGTGCAGCCGACGATAGAGCTCCAGGCGTGTCGCCTGGCGTATCGCCGGTAAGCGCTCCACCTCCCGGTAGATATTGCGGTGGGCCTGGAGCAGCCGCTGCAGCAGCAGGTGAAACTGTTCCTCCAGCCAGGGCTGGCTTATCGTCCCATGTTGA
>DASRGZ010000213.1:0-20372 GCA_035650735.1 Chthonomonadaceae bacterium | reverse complement strand
AGCAACCTCCCGATAGGCAGGTGGTTCCGTCCGCAGGCATAGCCGCCCCGGCACGCCGGGGGGTGAAAACCCCCGTCTGGAGGGCCTACGGCCAGGCGTCCTGGCGGACGCCCTGCCAAGCCGGGTGGTTCCGTCCGCAGTCGCAAGGCAGAGGCGCGAGTGTCGCCAGGCGGAGATCGCCAGGCAGAGCCGCGAACCGTTGAGCGGCGTCCCTGGCAGTCGAGCGTGCGTAGTTCCGACCCTTGCAGTGGTAGCGCCGTCCCTTGCAGTCGCTTGGCGGCAAAGCCGCCCACCAGACGGGTACTTTCCGTGCCCGGCTGGATGCGGGCCAGACGGGTCATTCATGGCCCGGCAGAGTCAGGTTGCGTAACATGAGTTTAGAAGTTTCTTGAAGAGACAGAACCTTGCTTGCTTTGGTGACGGGCGCGACGGGGTTTGTAGGCAGCCACGTGGCGCGGCAACTGGTGGCGCGCGGGGAGCCAGTTCGCGTGCTGGTGCGCCCCCAGAGTCGCCGCGATAACCTGGCCGACCTCGATCCGCGCCTGGTCACGTTCGTCTGCGGCGACCTGACCGATCCCGCCTCGCTGCGAGAGGCGGTGCGCGGCTGTGATGCGCTCTTCCACGTCGCCGCCGATTACCGGCTCTGGGCCAAAGACCCACGGGAGCTCTACCGGGCCAACGTGGAAGGCACGCGTCATCTGCTGCAAGCGGCGCTGGAGGCGGGCGTCGGACGAGTCATCTATACCAGCACCGTCGGCGCGCTCGGCATCCCGCACGACGGCACGCCCGGAACGGAGGAAACGCCCGTCTCCGAGGCGGATATGATCGGCCACTACAAGCGCTCGAAGTTCCTGGCCGAGCAGGAGGCGCGCTCCTTCGTGGAGAAGGGATTAGACGTCATCATCGTCAACCCCAGCACGCCCGTCGGAGAGAACGACATCAAGCCGACGCCCACCGGCCAGATCATCGTGGATTTCCTGAACCGGAAGCTGCCCGCCTATGTGGATACCGGTCTGAACCTCATTGACGTGCGCGACGTGGCGGCGGGGATGCTGCTGGCGCGGGAACGCGGGCGCACCGGCCAACGTTATATACTGGGGAACCAGAATCTGACTCTCAAGGAGATGCTGGATCTGCTGGCCGGGATTACGGGGCTGCCCGCGCCGAAGGCGCGCATGCCCTATGCCGTGGCGTGGCTGGCCGTCGGTCTGGAAAACGTGTTTGCCGAGCGGGTGTTGCATCGCGCGCCCCTCCATCCCTTCGAGGGAGTGAAAATGGCGCGGCACAAGATGTTTTTCGATCCCTCCAAAGCCGTGCGGGAGCTGGGCCTGCCGCAATCGCCCGTCCGGGACGCCCTGGCGCGGGCGGTGGCCTGGTTCCGTGAGCACGGATACGTACACAAAGGAGCATACGTACACAAAGGATGAAGGATGAACAAAGCGAGGTCTCTTTCATCTTTCCGTCTTTCAGAGAGGATAGCAGGGTGGAGAGCCAACCCAAACGCAAGGTCATCATGGCTAAGGAGGTCGGGTTTTGCTTCGGCGTCAAGCGCGCGATCAACCTGACGCGCCAGGCGCTGGCCGAACGCAACGACGTCTTTATCCTCGGCGACCTTGTTCACAACAAGCGTGTTACGGATGAGCTGGAGGCCAAGGGCCTGCGCAAGGTAGACACCTACGCCGACCAGAAGCAGGGCACGATGGTCATTCGCGCCCACGGCCTGCCTAAAGCCAGAATCCAGGAGGCCCGGGATCGCGGGCTGGAGGTCGTGGATGCCACCTGTCCTATCGTGCTCAGGGCGCAGGAGGCGGCCAAGACCCTGGAGTCGCGCGGCTGCCAGGTGGTGATTGTCGGCGACCGCAACCACGCCGAGATCAAGGGCATTCTGGGCGCGCTGGAGCATCCCGCGCTCGTCGTTGATAACGTGGAGGAGCTGCGCGAGGCCAAAGCCAGCCGCAAGCTGATGCGCAAGGTCGGTGTCATCTTCCAAACCACCCACGCCCTGGAGCTCTGCCGCGAGATCGTCAACGAGCTGTTGATGATGTGCAAGGAGATCCAGATCATCAACACCATCTGCCGCCCGGTACAAAACCGGCAGGACGATGCAGTGGATCTGGCCTCGAAGGTGGAGCTGATGATCGTGGTCGGATCGCGCACCAGCGCCAACACCATGGAGCTGGCCGCCCTCTGCCGCCATTATAACCCGAACACCATCCACGTTCAAAACGCCGACGAACTGCCGGTCGAGGCGTTCACGTCCTACGAGCTCATCGGTATCGCCTCCGGGCTTTCCACGCCGGAAGACCTGGTCGAGGCCGTCAAGGTGAAGGTGCTCACCGCCGACATCGAACCCGCCGAGGCCGTCACGGCCTCGGAATAGGAAAGCCATGACCGGCCCGGAGGAACCCTTGCCGCAGGCCGCCCCTTTGCAGAAGGGTTGTCTCCTCTTTGCCTTGCCGGAGGAGGCGTGGTCTTTCCAGAAAAGAAGGCGCGTTCCAGAAAGCCGCGTCATCGTGTCCAGTTCGGGAGCGGGAGCGCAGAACGCTGCGCGGGCCGCGACCCAGCTTTTTGCGGCGCATCCGGACGCCATAAAGTATCTGCTTATCTGTGGGTTTGCTGGCGGGTTGGCGCAGGGAGTGCGCCCGGAAACGCTTGTCCTGGCCGATAGGGTGATGGATGAGTCGGAAGACGCCCACACCCCCGCAACGATCTATTCCGCGGACTCCGATCTGCTTTGCGCAGCGGAGTCCGTTCGCTTGTCTGGCCTTTCCCTGCGGCGCGGAACGCTGGTCACGGCCGCTCGCGTGCTGCTTTCTCCCGAGGAAAAACGCGCTCTGGCCCGGCGCACCGGCGCCCTCGCCGTAGACATGGAAACGGCGGGCGCGGCGCGAGTAGCTCAGGCGCACGGCATTCCCTGGCTGGCCGTGCGCGCCATCACCGACGGCCCGGAGGACGCGATGCCGCTGGATTTCAATGCCCTTGCTGACCCCGACGGCAACGTGTACACGGGTCCCGTGCTGCACGCAACCCTCCTCCGCCCCTGGAAGATCCCGGCACTCGCGCGGTTGGGCTTGCGTTCGGCACGGGCAGCAAGGAATCTGGCCGCCTTCCTCGAAACTTTCCTGCAAACCCTGCCGGAAGAACGCGAATGAACCACAGAGACACGGAGACACGGAGAATTCACGGAGAAAAACAAAGACAATTAGACAAGATTAACAGGATTTACAGGATTAGACAAACCCACAGACCTGAGGCTTGGCGGTTATTGGAAATCCGGTTCATCCCGTTCATCCTGTCCAAAGGGTTTTTTGCTTGTGTCTTTTCACCGTGTTTCCTCTGTGTCTCCGTGGCTCTAGCGCAGCGGGTGGTTTATATTCTCTTTCTCTTGTTCTTTATTGCGTCGGTGACGGGGGCGCAGGAGGCGGCGAAACCGCTGACGCTGGCGGAGAGTGTAGAGACGGCGCTGCGGCAGAGTCCGCAGGCGCGGGCGGCGCGGTTTGCCTGGGAGGCCGCGCAGACGCAGGCGGATCGAGAGAAGCCGGTGGCACGCCCAACGCTGAATGCGACGGCTTCCGGCACGCTCCAGGGGCCGCGCGTTACCTTCCCGCGCCCGGACGAGACCGAGGCGGTGGTGCTGCCGGAGCGAGTGGCCCGGCTGGATCTGACTTTGGAGCAGGTGGTCTACCGGCCTGGATTGGGCGCGGCCCGGCAGCGCTATGCGGCCCAATCGTATGCGGCGGCGCTGGACTACCGCAAGGCGCTGGCCGACCTGGCGCTGTCGGTGCGGAAGGCCTATCTGGATGTGCTGCGGGCCGAGTCGGGCGTGCGGACGGCGCAGGACGGCCTGGCGGCGGCGCAGCGCTATCAGGCGTTGGTGCAGCGCCAGATCGCGGCGGGCTTTGCCAAGCCGGTAGATGCGGAGACGGTCGCGGCGCAGGTGGCGGAGGCACAGGCGGGCGTGACGCAGGCGGAGGGTGGATTGGCGTTGGCCCGGCTGGCCTTCAACCGCGCGCTGGGCCGTCCGCTCTCGACGCCGGTTAGCCTGGAGCCGGTAGCGGCCCTTCCGGTCGTGCCGGAGGCGCCCGAGGCCGCCATCGCCGCCGCCCTGCGCAACCGCCTGGAGCTGGTATCCCTGGAGCAGAATCTGGTGGCGGCGCGCGCGGGCGTGTCGCTGGCGCGAGTACAGTCGCAGCCGGCATGGAGCGTGCGCGGCCAGATGACGGAACAAACCCCGAGCGCATTCGTCCATGAGCATTATCTGGCGGCGACGCTGGAGGTGCGCTGGCCCATTCTAGACGGCGGCAAGGCGCAGCTGGATACGCGCGAGGCGCAGGCGCAGGCGCAGCGGCTGGAGGCGCTGCTGGAGGATACGCGACAGGCTATCGCGCTGGACGTGACTCAGGCGTGGCAGAAGATGCGCGAGGCGCAGGCGCGGATGGCGCTAGCGCAGACGCAGGTGCGCGGGGCGCAGGCGACGGCGACGGTGGCCGAAAAAGCCTATGAGGTTGGGCGCGGGACGGTGATCGAGGTCCAATCGGCGCAGCGCGAGGTCCGGGCCGCGCGTGAACGGGAGCTACAGGCGCTCTATGATCTCCACACGGCGGCGGCAGAGTTTGACCATGCCCAGGGCGCGGCGCTGCCGGGACTGGAGGCGCCTGGCCCTCGACCGGCAAGAGGAGCGCGCCATGGCCGGTAGACCCCACTTCCCGGTTCTCTTCCTGGCGTGCCTGATCGGTCTCCTGCCGGGCTGCCGCTCGAATCCAAGCCAACAGCCGCCTCCGACGCAGGCGCAGCCGGTCGCCACCGCGCCCACAGAGCCATCGCCGACCGGCGAAGAGACAACGGCCCCGCCGCCGGCAGCGGGGAACCCGCCCACAGTGGAGGCCGGTGGGACGGCGGTGGATCGCGGCGGGCTGACCTTGCTGGGCACGGTGCAATCGGGGGCGCAGGCGGCGCTTTCGGTGCGCCAGCCGGCCCGTATCGCCGCCGTCTATGTTCAGGAGGGCGACCGGGTGCGGCGCGGGCAACTGCTGGTGCAGTTGGATGCGTCGGAATTTGCGGCGCAGGAGCGCACGGCACAGGCGGGCGTCGCCGCCGCCGAGGCGCAATTGAGCAAGGCGCAGGTTGGCCGGAAAGCCCAGAAGGTCAAGGCCGACTCCGACGTGGCGGCGGCACAGTCCGGGCTGCGGCAGGCCCAGGCGAAGCTGCGGCAGGCGATCCTCGCCCGTGATGCGGCCCGGGATGAGGCGCGCGCCGACCGCGCGGCGGCGGAAGAGGGCGTGCGCAAGGCGCAGGTGGCTCTGGAGCGCGCCCAGGAAAACCTGCGCGGCCTGGAGGAGCTTTCTAAAGTTGGGGGCGTATCGCGCTCCGATCTGGAGGGCGCGCGGGCGCAGGTGACGGTGGCGCAGTCCGATCTGGAGACGGCGCAGGCGCAGGTGCGGCGGTTGGAGGCGGGGCCGGGGAACGGCCCTTCCTATCGTGTCGCGCTGGCCCAGCAGGACGTGGATGCAGCGCAGGCGGGCGTGCGGCAGGCGCAGGAGGGCCTGCAGGCGGCCCTGCGGGCGCGGCGGCAGACGCTCGCCCTGGCGGATCAGGATATTCGCGCGGCGGAGGCGGCGCTGGCGCAGGCGCGGGCGGGCGTGGTGGGGGCGCAAGCCACGCAGCGCACGGCCCGGCTGGTCAGCCCGCTGGAGGGCGTGGCGGCGAGCGTGACGGCGCACGTCGGCGAGACGGCGCAGCCCGGCGTACCGCTGGTGACGGTCGTTTCTCTGGCCGGCCTGTATGTGGAGGCGCTGGTCCCCGCCCGGCAGTTGGCCCGGCTGCACGTCGGGCAGGCGGCGCGGATTACGGTGGAGGCCCAGCCGGGTCGGATTTTCCCCACCACCCTCAGCGAGATTGCGCGCGTCGCCGAGCCGGGCGGGCGCACTTTCCGCGTCCGGTTCCGCTTCCGCACTGCCAATGTGGCGCTGCGCCCCGGCCAGACGGCGCATATCACCGTCCTTGCCCGCTAAAGATACGGAAGGCCGACCGGCGGCTACGTGCGGTTTCCTCCGCTATGCCTTGCCGTTGCTCTCCCTCTCCCGGCAGCGTAGATCGCTAGGCGGAGGCAAGGGCCGTACCCTTGCCGACCCTGGCAGTGGCCCGAACCGTTGCAGGGCCGACCCTGGCAGTAGGGGCAGGGGGTGAGGGCTATTAAAGCCGGGGGCTAGGTAACCATCCTATGTGGTTAACGCGACTGGCTATCTCCCGACCGATCCTGATCTGGATGGCGCTGGCCGCAATCGCGGTACTGGGGCTACAGGCCTACTTTCGCCTGCCCGCTGAACTCAACCCGCGCGTCAACATCCCCACGCTGACGGTCACGACCATCTACCCGGGGGCCGGGCCGCCCGAGATCGAAACCCAGATCACCAAGCCGCTGGAGGAGGCGGTCGGCACGGTCGGCGGGGTCAAGGACGTCTACTCTAGCTCACAGCCCAATGTCTCCATCATCAGCATGGATCTCCAGGTCGGCACTGACCTGGACGTAGCGTCCAATGAGGTGCGGGCGCGCGTAGATGCCGTGCGCGCTCAACTGCCTCCCGAAGCGCGCCCGCCCGTCGTCGCCAAGCTGGATATCAATGCGCTGCCCATCCTCTATATCGGCCTGGAAAGCCCCTCCCAAACGCTCGCTCAGTTGCGCGCCCTCGCCGACAACACCATCGTTCCGCGCCTGGAGCGCGTCCCTGGTGTGGCGACCGTGCGCGTGGTCGGCGGCGTGCAGCGCGAGATCCACGTCGCCGTGGACGAGCAGAGGCTGGCGCAGTACGGCCTGACCATCGAGGACGTGGTCAACTCCCTGAAGGCGTCCGGGCGCAACGTACCGAGCGGCGAGATCGCTCAAGGAAGCCGCGCAACCGAGGTACGCCTGATCGGGGCCTACTCCTCGCTGGACGCCATCCGCAACACCCAGATCCTCGCTCCCCAACTCGCCCAGCGGCAGGCCCAGGCGGCAGCCGCCAACCCGCAGGCCGGCCTCCAGCCCGCCGCCCTGCCGGAGCCCGCGCTGACGGTCGGCGACGTCGCCACCGTCTCCGATGGGCAGGCTGAGCGCACCGAGATCAACCGCATCAACGGCCGCGAGGGCGTCAGCCTGGTCCTTACCAAAGCCACCGATGCCAACACGATCACGGTCGTGGACCAGGTCAACGCGGCGTTCCGGCAACTGGAGCCTTCCCTGCCCAAGGACCTCAAGCGCGTGACGCTGCGCGACGACGCCGTGACGGTGCGCGCCGCCCTGGAGGACGTCAACGGCACGCTGATCCTGGGCGCCATCCTAGCGATGGTCGTCATCCTCTTCTTCCTGCATAACCTGCGCGGCACCTTCATTGTCTCGCTAGCCATTCCCGCCTGTATCGTCGCCACGTTCCTGGTCATGTGGGCTGCCGGGTTCACCCTCAACCAGATGACGCTGCTGGCCCTGTCGCTCTCCGTCGGCATCCTGGTAGACGACTCTATCGTTGTGCTGGAGAGCATCACGCGCCACCTGCGCTACGGCGAGACGCCGACCGAGGCCGCCTTCAACGGACGCACCGAGATCGGCTTTGCGGACATCACCACCACACTGGTAGACGTCGTGGTCTTCGTGCCCATCGCCTTCATGGGCGGTGTCGTCGGCGGCTTCTTCAAGCAGTTCGGCTTGACCATCGCGGCGGCGACGCTCTTCTCGCTGGTCGTCTCCTTCACCGTCACGCCGATGCTGGCCTCCCGCTGGTACAAATCCGGCGAGGACGTAGAGGCCAAACGCGGCCTGTTCGCCCCGTTCGAGCAGTTCTACCGATGGCTGGAAGGCATCTACCGGCGCGTCATCCGGTGGGCGCTGAGGTGGCGCTGGCTGGTGATCGGGCTGGGCGTGGCGGCGTTGGCGGGGATCTCCGTCGTCTCCTTCTTTAAGCTGGGCACGGAGTTCCTGCCCGGCACGGATCAGGGCCAGATCGCGGTCAACATTGAGATGCCGCCCGGCGCAAGCCTGCAAGCAACGGACGCCGCCGCGCGCCGCATCGAGCAGCAGGTCGTCGGGACGCCGGATGTGGAGGCGACCAGCACCAACGTCGGGCAGATACTCGGCGGCTTTGGCTCCATCCCGCAGCAGGGGCCGCAGTTCGCCCAGATCAACGTGCGCCTGAAGGAGAAGGCGGGCCTGCTGGATCGCCTGCTGCATCCCGGCGGGGCAGGGGGCGCAACCCGTGCCCGCTCCGACCAGGACATCGCCACGCAGCTACGGCGGCAATTGCAGCCTCTGGCTCAGCAGATCGGAGGCCGGGTGACGACGGCGGCGGTGCGCTCGGTGGTGGGCATCGCGCTGCCGGTCGAAATTCAACTGCGCGGGCCGGATATCGAGCGCCTGACGCAGTTTGCCGCCCAGCTTCAGCAGCATATGCGCTCCGTGCCCGGCGTGCTCGACCCGGACGTTTCGGTGCGCAGCGGCAGGCCGGAGGTGCGCGTGGACATAGACCGACAGGCGGCGGCGCAGGTCGGCGTTCCTGCAGGGCTAGCGGGCGCGATCCTGCGCGACTCGGTTTCAGGCAACACGGAGACGGTGTTCCGACAGGGCGGGCAGGAGTTTCCGATCCGCGTGCGGCTGCAAAACCTCCAGCGGGACAACCCGGCGGACGTGCAGAATATCCTCGTCGGCTACGACGCGCAGGGCCAGCCGGTGACGCTAGGCGACGTCGCCCATATCTCGCTGACGACCGGCCCGACTAACATTGACCGCTACAACGGCCAGCGCATGGTAACGGTGACGGCCAACCTGGCGCCGAATACCCCGCTGGGCAACGTGGAAGCGGTCATCCAGAGAGAGATAGATGCCATGCCCCACCCGGACATAGACGTGAAATGGGGCGGCGAGGCCGAAACCCTCAACGAGAACATCCTCCCCTTTGCCAGCGCGCTGATCATGGCGGTGCTGCTGGTCTATATCGTAATGGCCTCGCTATTTAATAACCTGGGCACGCCCTTTGTCATCATGTTCACGCTGCCTATGGCGCTGGTGGGCGCGCTGGGCGCGCTGGTGCTGACGGGCGAGACGCTTTCGCTGGTGGCGGCTATCGGCATCATCATGCTGGTCGGGCTCATGGGCCGCAACGCGATCCTGCTGCTCGACTACACCAATACGCTGCGGGCGCGCGGCCTGGAGCGCAACGCCGCCATCGAGGAGGCGGGCGCCACACGCCTGCGCCCCATCCTGATGACGACCACCGCCACCATCGTTGGTATGCTTCCGGTAGCGCTGCGCATCGGGCGGGCCTCTGAAATTCGCGCGCCAATGGCGATTGTGGTCATCGGCGGCCTGCTCATCTCGACGGTGCTGACGCTGATCGTGATTCCGTCCCTCTACAGCCTCTTCGACGATTGGCTGGGCAAGCGGAAGCGGCGCGCGCTCTACGGTGGGCGTTCCGGGGCCGCGCGTCTCTCCGGGCCGGAGTTGGCCGAGCGCGCAGGCAACGGCGTTGGCGAGCCGGAGCGCGAGCAGCCACCCACGGTTCCGCCCGCCGCCCGCTGAAATACCTGCCATTTCCCTGCGCGAAACGGATGCCGGCAAGCCCGCGCCGCAAAATGAACTCCCGGCCCAACTTTGCGTCTGTAAGCGCAGAGGGTGAGCGCAGACTTACCTCATGACATAACGACAGGACACAAAATAGGAGATCACAGACGTGAAGCGATTTATGTTGATTACGACGGCGGCTCTGGCGCTCGGCGCCTTTACGGTGTTCGGTCAGCCGGCGATGGCTGGGCAGGAGCCGGGGCAGACGCAGGGACAGCATCAGCAGCGCCACATGGGCATGAGGATGAAGGGCCTGGCCAAAAAGCTTAACCTGACCGACGCCCAGAAGGCCCAGATCAAATCCATTATGAAGGAGCAGCGCCCGAAGGTGCGGGCCATCCGGCAGGACAACTCCCTGACGCCGGAGCAGAAGAAGGCCAAGCTTCAGGCGCTGCGCAAGGAGACCCAGGAGAAGATCGCCGCGATCCTGACCCCCGAGCAGAAGGAGAAGATGAAGGAGCTGCGGCAGCAGCACGGCAGGCGTCACGGCCATAAGAACGCCGCAGGCAACAACACCGAATCCTCGCAGGCGCGGCCCTAACAGTAAGGATCGGGGACCCGAACGGAAGGGCTCCCAAACCAAAACAGGAACGCCCCCATGCCCAATGGCAAAGGGGCGTTCTTGCGTCTCTGCTCAGGTGTAACGCAAAAACAAGCAGATGGTTTAGGTGCCCTGGTTCCAGGAAGCCAGGTATTTGACCTGCTCGTCGGTGAGCGTGTCAATGGAGACGCCCATGCTCGCCAGCTTGAGCCGCGCGATCTCTTCGTCAATGGGCTTGGGCACGGCATAGACCGCCTTCTTGAGGCTCTGAGCGTTCTTGGCCATGTACTCGGCGCACAGCGCCTGGTTGGCAAACGACATATCCATCACCGCTGCCGGATGGCCTTCCGCCGAAGCCAGGTTGATCAGGCGGCCCTCGCCCAGCAGGTAGATGCGCCGCCCATCGGCCAGGGTGTACTCCTCAACGAAGTCGCGCACGGTGCGCTTGGAGACGGCCAGGCTCTCCAGGGCGTCAATGTCTATCTCGACGTTGAAGTGGCCGGAGTTGGAGATGATGGCGCCGTCCTTCATCAGCGCGAAGTGCTCCTGGCGCAGCACGTGGATGTCGCCGGTGAGCGTGCAGAACTGGTCGCCGATCTTGGCGGCCTGTTCCATGGGCATAACGGCGAAGCCGTCCATGACCGCCTCCAGGGCCTTGATCGGGTCCACCTCACAGACGATGACCTGCGCGCCCTGCCCGCGCGCGCGCTGGGCTACGCCGCGCCCGCACCAGCCATAGCCGGCCACGACGAACTTGCTGCCGGCCAGCAGGCGGTTGGTGGCGCGGATGATGCCGTCCACGGTGCTCTGGCCGGTGCCGTAGCGGTTGTCGAAGAGGTGCTTGGTGTCGGCGTCGTTGACGGCGACGATGGGGTAGGCCAGCACGCCCTCCGCCGCCATCGCGCGCAGGCGAATGACGCCCGTGGTCGTCTCCTCGGTGCCGCCGATGATGGTGGGGATCAGGTCCTTGCGGTCGCTGTGAATGACGCCGACGGTATCCGCGCCGTCGTCCATGGTGATGTTGGGCTTGGCGTCCAGCACGGCATGGATGTGCTTGTAATAGGTCTCGTTGTCCTCGCCCTTGATGGCGAAGGTGGGAATGCCGTACTCAGCGACCAGTGCCGCCGCGACATCGTCCTGCGTGGAGAGCGGGTTCGAGGCGCACAGGTAGACGCTGGCGCCGCCCGCCTGAAGCGTGATGGCGAGGTTGGCGGTCTCGGTGGTGACGTGCAGGCAGGCTGCCAGGGTCAGCCCTTGCAGCGGCTTCTCTTTCTCAAACCGCTGCCGGATGAGCCGCAGGACGGGCATCTCCATCTCGGCCCACTCGATGCGCAGCTTGCCTTTGGCGGCGAGGCTGAGGTCTTTGACGTCATGGGGCACGGTCGGCAGTTTGCCTTCGCCCGTGACGACGGTTTCTGTGGACAAGGCGTGTTCCTCCTTCTTGTTAGTGGGACTTCTTGTTAGGGACTCTCGCCTCAGGCGCTTTGCCGGCAGGGGAGAACCTCCCTATTGGGAGAGACTCTTAGTTGGGTGAGCCGCCGACGCGGTCAGGGCGCGGCAGGGCCGTGTGCTGGAGGAGGCGGCGCTGTTTGGCCTCCTCCCAATCGAGCCAGTCGTCGTGGCGCTGCAGGCGCGCAACAGCATCGGGAACGAGCGCCAGGGCGCGGCGCAGGCGCACGTAATCGGCGGCGAGACGCGCCAGGAAGGGAGCCTGGGAGGCGAGGGCTTCGGCGGCGGCGTCATCGGTCGGGCTGCCGAGCGTGCCGATCAGCGTCTCCCTGCCATCCACGACCAGGACGAGCAGGCCCGGCTCGGTCTGCCCTGTGGCTCCCTCCGCAGAGAGCGCCACGCGATCCATGCGCACGCGGCGGGATCGTGCGGTCTCCAGCCCGGCCCGCAGCGCGCTCTCCCAACCCCAGGGCAGGGCCAGCGCGACCGATTGCCGGGCAGCAGCAAGCAGCGTGTTGGCGCGGCCCAGGACCGGCGCGCGCCCGCGCAGCCACGCGGCCTCCGGCGCGGCGGCGGAGGGAGCGAACAGGGACGCGAGCTCGCGGGTCAACTCATCGAGCATGCGGGCGTGGCGGGCACGCAGCCCGGCCATGACCTCTTCTGGGGGAACGGGGACGTATTGGGCCGCCTCGCCCTCCGCGCCGGGATGCAGGCGGATGGCTCCGCGCTCCACCAGCCGCGCCAGCGCCTCATATACTTTGGCCGTGGGCACCCCCGACTCTTTGGCGACGCGGTAGCCGGTAGCCGGATGATGGCCCAGTAGCGCCAGATACGCCTTCGCCTCGTAATCACCCCATCCCAGTTGTCGCAGCTTCTCCAGCATCGTAACCTGTGTGCGTTCAAGAGGCCCACCACGAGCGCCTTCCTGGTGTCCAGGGTTGTCGCAGCCAAACCTTTGCCGCATCGTAATCTTTGCGCGTTCACGTCAATGTTAACTACTTGAGTGGTTACTATTATAAACCTCAAGCGGGCAGATGTCAAGCGATTTGCTGAAAACAGTGCGGGGATTTTATTCTATAGTCAGCGGGTGCTGTTCTCTTTCTGCGTAGAACTGGCGCATAATCCGCCGTTTTGGGGATAGCCTTGTGCGCGTTGCTGCTGTCATAATGGGAGGAGAACCGGCAGCACAGGACGAGAAAGGGAGACGCCATATGGACGCGCTGACGTGGAGCCGATTCCAGTTTGGTTTCACCATCACCTTTCACTATCTCTTCCCGCAACTGACGATGGGCCTGGCTCTGCTCATCGTCCTCTTTAAAGCCCTCGCCCTCAAAACACAAGACGAGCGCTATAACGACGCCGCGCGCTTCTGGGGGCGCATCTTTGGCATCAATTTCGCGGTCGGCGTGGTGACCGGCATCCCGATGGAATTCCAGTTCGGCACCAACTGGGCGCGCTTCTCCGACTATGCGGGCGGGGTCATCGGGCTGACCCTGGCGATGGAGGGGATGTTCGCCTTCTTCGCCGAGTCCGCGTTTCTGGGAATGTTCCTCTTCGGGGAGAAGCGGCTGGGACCAAAGGGGCACATGGCAGCGGCGGTCATGGTGTTTTTAGGCTCGTGGCTCTCCGGCTACTTCATCATCGCCACCAACGCCTTCATGCAGCACCCGGTCGGGCATTCCGTCGGCCCCAACGGCGCCCTGCAACTGACCGACTTCTGGGGCTATCTGCTTAATCCCTGGGCGCTCTGGCAGTACGCGCACAACATGAGCGCGGCGGTCATCACCGGCTCGTTTGTGGTCTGCGCGGTCGGCGCGTTCTACACCCTCATGGGCCGCCACGAGGAGCACGCGCGCCTCTTTCTGCGCGTCGGCGTCGTTGTCGGGTTGATCTTCTGCCTGCTCCAGCTTTTCCCGACCGGCGACCAGCACGGCAAGCTGGTCGCGCAGTATCAAAAGCCCGCGCTGGCGGCGATGGAGGGCAAATTCGCCAGCAGCGCCCCGGCGGAGATGGTTATCATCGGGCAGCCGGATGTCAAGCGCCGCACTCTGGAGAACCCCATCATCGTCCCCGGCGTCCTGAGCTTCCTGGCCTACGGCTCGTTCGGCGCGACCGTCTACGGCCTCGACGACTTCCCTAAAGATCAGTGGCCGGATAACGTCGAGCTTCTTTACTATATGTATCATGTCATGGTCGGGCTGGGAACCATCTTCATCGCCCTGATGGGCGTTGCCGCCCTCCTGCTCTGGCGCGGGACGCTCTACCATGCCCGGCCCATGCTCTGGACCCTGATGCTAGCCTTTCCCTTCCCCTATATTGCCACCACCGCCGGCTGGATGACAGCGGAACTGGGGAGGCAGCCCTGGCTCATCTGGGGCCTGCAACGGACAACGCACGGCACCTCGCCCGCCGTCAGCGGCGGCAACGTGGCCTTTACGACGCTGGGATTCATGGGCCTCTATATGGCGCTCGGCCTGCTCTTTCTCTTCTTAATTATGCGCCAGATCGAGCGCGGCCCGGAGGTTACGGGAGCGCACGGCGCGGAAAGCCTGGATGTGGGGAAAGCGCAGCCCTCCGGCGCAGCGGGCGGGCCGCAGCCGGCAGGGGAATAGGAGGCGCACATGGAGACCGTGTGGTTCGCGCTGATCGCGCTGATGCTGGCCGTCTACGTGGTGCTGGACGGCTTCGATTTCGGGGCGGGCATCCTGCATCTGGCCGTCGCCAAAACGGACGCGGAGCGCCGCACCGTCCTGGCGGCCATCGGGCCGGTGTGGGACGGCAACGAGGTCTGGCTGATCGCCTCCGGGGGCGTGCTGGTCTTCGCCTTTCCGCGCGTCTACGCGGCGGGCTTCAGCGGCTTCTACATGCCCCTGATGATCGTCCTCTGGCTGCTGGTGCTGCGGGGCATCTCCATCGAGTTCCGTTCGCAGCAGCAGAACCCGCTCTGGCGCAGCTTCTGGGACGGGATGTTCTTCTTCTCTTCGACTCTGATGGCGATTGTGCTGGGCGCGGCGCTCGGCAACGTCATTCGCGGCGTGCCGCTGGACGCCTCCGGCTACTTCACCGGCCCGCTCTTTACCAACTTTGTTCCGGGGCCGCAGCCGGGCGTGCTGGACTGGTACACGGTGCTGGTCGGCCTCTTTGCCCTGAGCGTATTGGCCGGGCACGGCGCGCTCTATCTCACCTGGAAGACCTCCGGCCCGGTGCAGGCGCGCAGCCAGGCCATTGCGCCCCGCCTCTGGGTGGTCGTGGTGATCCTGGGCGTGCTCACCACGCTTGCCACGTCGCGGGTGCAGCCCGCCCTCTACGCGAACCTCCTGGCGCGTCCCTGGGGTTGGCTCCTGGCCCTCCTGGTGGCGGCAAGCCTGGTCGTGCTGTTCCTGCGCATCCGGCAGCGGAACGAGCTGCACGCCTTTCTTGCCTCTGCCGTGTTCATCGCGAGCCTGCTGGGCGCGACGGCGGCGGGACTGTACCCGAACCTGCTGGTCTCCACGCTCGATAGCGCCTACAATATCACCGCCTTCAATGGGGCCGCAGGCACAACCGGCCTGCGCGTCGGCCTTATCTGGTGGGTGCTTGCCATTCTCCTGGCAATTGGCTATTTCATCTTCCTCTTCCGCTCCTTCCAGGGCAAGGTCACGGCGGAGTCCGACGGGCATGGCTATTGACGCTCCGGCTTTCCTTGCGCGCGACCGCTTGATTTCAGGGCGTAGAGAACCAAACCTTTGTTGTACCATCAGCACTGCCGGTAACAATGCGCTTGCCATCCGGGGAGAAGGCAACTGAGTCTACCGGGCCTGTATGCCCCTTGAGCGTAAGCAGTTCTCTACCGGAGTTAGCATCCCAGACCTTGACTGTGTTGTCATAGTCGCCTGTGACAATCCGTTTGCTATCTGGAGAGAAAGCTACGGCGTTAACGCCCCCAATATGCCCTTTACTTGTATGCTCCCTGAGAGAGAATATTTCCTTTCCTGTGGCAGCATCCCAGACCTCGGCTGTGGTATCGCTACCCGTAGCAATGCGCTTGCCATCCGGAGAGAAGGCCACAGACAGAACCCAGCTAGTATGCCCCTTGAGAGTGAGCAGTTCTCTGCCGGAGTTAGCATCCCAGATCCTAGCCGTCTTGTCTAGACTTCCGGTAACTATCTTTCCGCCATCTGGCGAGAAGATCACGGAGGTAACTGGCAAGGTATGCCCCTTAAGAGTGAGCAATTCTTTACCAGAGGTGGCATTCCACACCTTGGCGGTCTTGTTCCCACAGCCGGTAACAATCCGCCTACCATCCGGAGAGAAGGCCACCGAGGTGACATAGTCCGGCCCCTTGAGAGTGAGCAGTTCATTTCCTGTGGCAGCATCCCAGACCTTAGCCGTGGTGTCCCCACCGCCGGTGACGATCCGCTTGCCGTCTGGAGAGAAGGCCACCGAAGTGACCTCTTTTGTATGTCCCTCGAGGGTTTTCAGGTCTAGATGGCAGAGGCGGTTCCAATAACCCCATTCAAAGTTGCGATTCTCATTCGATTGTGTCTCTTCCAATATGCTCAGTACATGCCCTACGTTGTTGCTTTCCCATTCCCGCTGTGCCAGGTTCATGTCCGCAATGTAGAGCAAACGGTTGGCATTCGCTGCCAAGCGGCTTGTATTCTCTGCTTCCGCTTTTGCGTTCTTCTCAGCACTAAGAGCGCGTCTGGCGTATCTGACTGCCGTCACCATTAGCACACACATAATGGCGATGATGATCCCGGAGAGAGTTATCGTTCGCAGCACGCCACGCCGGTAGGCTTCTCGTTGCCTCCTTAGCTCAACGTCGGGCATATTGGCTTCGGCCCACACGCGGTCAAACACCCGCTGATAAATCCGGTTGCGGACCTTGAGCCTGCCCTGCTCGGCCTTGACAATGCCCGAAAGGTGCAGCACCGTCACCAATGGGTTGGTCTCGTCATCGGCTTTGCGGGTGACGTAGCAGGCAGCATCAAGGGGGAGGTTGCCTCCGACGAAATAGAAAGCAGCAGAGTTCGGGGCGAGCGTATCCAGAGCCATGGCAAGAGGCGTTCCTTCCGATGTACGGTGCGACAGCGCCCCATTTTAACGCAATCAAACCTACTTGGCAAGTCTTGAGGTCACACCTTTTCTGTGGAATCCGTTACTACCTGGTGACTGCGCCTATACCACTCTATTCTCGTCTCGTCGCGCGCAGGAACATCACCCGGTTCTTCCACTCCCAGGTGTGGGTAGCCTCCCAGTGCTCTATGAGCGCGGCGACCTGGCCCCCGATGTCTCCCTGGAAGATGGTAAGCTCGTCAATAAAAATAACTCCGCTATGCTCCTCGCCGACAGAGCCCCAGGCGACCAACACGGGCGTTATCGTGCTCACATCGTAAGAGACCAGGGTAAGCGCCTCCTGCGCCGCCGTGCGCAGTACCGTCTCCTCCGGCTGTCCCCGCAGCGCCCCGTTACGCCATAGCAGCACGCTGGTCACAGGTATTTCCGGTCGCTTAGTTTGAATTTGTGCCGCCACATCAGGTGACATATGTTCATCCAGGAGCAGCGAGAGAGCCACTAGGAGGTCTCCTCATGGGGAAGCGATGCCTCGAACAGTTGGGCGTTAGGCAGTAGGCGCTTGATCTGTTCATAGGTCATCGCCTGGTTCTCCGCTATCGCGGCCTCGATCTCTTCCGGATAGGTTTCATAATAATTCAGGGCTGCCTGTACCTGCTCCGGCGAAAGGGAAAGGTGCGCCGCCGTCTTCTCCACATCCATTCCATAATCCTGTGCCACCCGGATCACCTGCCAGACCTGCAAGCGTCCTTTGAGACAGGCGTGGCGCTCACCGTTAAAGGAGCGGAACTCGATATATGCAAAACGGTTCTGTCGGACCCACTCTTCGATCATGCGGGCGCCGACATCGCTTAAGGAGCGTCGTTCGCGTTGGGCGATCCGCCGAATCTCCTCGGCGGTCTCATCCGGCAGCCGGAGAGTAACAACCTGCGACATGGTTAATAACCTTCCCTGAGAGCCGATACGGCCTCTGCGTTCAGAACAAGCGAATGGGACTTACATCCATTACAAAGCATACAACAGATCGGTATAGATGTCAATGCCCGGTTTTGGCGTGACCTCAAGCCTGAGGTCACGTCACACGAACCGTGGTTTGAGATTAAGCGTTGCAGCAAAAAACCCCTCCCGAAGTGGGAAGGGCCAGGAAGTGAGGTACTCTCCCCTCTCCCGCAGCGTGGGAGAGGGGTTAGGGGTGAGGGCGATTACTTCCCGTTGGCGTTGGCGGGACGCTGCGGGTTGACGATAATGCCGTCAAAAATGGCGGCATCGGTCTTGACGTGGCAGTCCTTGCCGACGACGCAGCGCTCCAGATGCGTGCCTCGCATGACTACCGCGCCGTCCCAGAGAATGCTATCTTTGACCGAAGCGCCCTCCTCGACCGCACAGTTATCCCCGATGACCGTGTTCTCCAGCACCTTCGCGCCCGCCAGAATACGCACGTTGTTGCCGATGGCGACCGGATAGCCGATTTCCGCCGTAGGATCGATCTCGACGTTCTCGCCCATCCAGACGTATTTGCGCACTTCGGCGAAAGGCATTTCGATGTTGACACGTCCTTCCAGAACGTCCTTGTGCGTCTGCTGATAGACCTTAAGGTTGCCGACATCTTTCCAGTAGGCGGCGGTGAGGTGCCCGTAGAGCGGCAAGCGCTGCTCCAGCAGCAGCGGGAACACCTGCTTGCCGAACAGATAGAAGACGCCGCGTGGAATGAGTTCAAAGATTTCCGGCTCGAAGACGTAGACGCCGGTATTGGCTGTGTTAGAGAAAATGACCTCGCCCTTGGGCTTTTCCAGGAAGCGGGTGATGCGGCTGTCCTCGTTCATCAGGACGATGCCGTACTCGCTCGGATCATCCACCAGGGAGAGCGCGATAGTGGCCAGCGCGCGCTTGTCCTTATGCGTGCGGATCAGGCGCGACAGGTCCATATCGGTCAAGTCATCGCCGCCGATGACAATAAAGGTATTGTCTTTGAAAAAACCCTCCACTCGCTTGACGCTGCCCGCATCGCCCCAGAGCCTATCTTCGCACGACCAATAGATTTTGACGCCCCATTTTGAGCCATCGCCAAAGTAGTCCTGGATCTGGTCGCCCAGGTAGTGCAGGTTGACCATGATCTCGTCGAAACCATGCTTTTTCAGCAGTTCCACCAGGTACTCCATGACGGGGCGGTTAACGATGGGAACCATGGGTTTGGGGACATTACGGGTGAGAGGATCGAGGCGTGAGCCGACACCGGCGGCCAATATCATTGCTTTCATGCCACTTCTACTCCTGAAGGTGTTGGTGCGCGTCTCCCGACCGCGGCGCAGAGCGCGCTGTGGAGACAGGCAGCGGCGCGGCGGCATCTCCTCTGAGGGCAATGCGGCTCGCCCTGTCCGACAACCACCTGCCGTTATTGTCGGTGTAGAAGAGATAGCGCTCTATAGGCAGATCAATGCGTGCCCTGTCTTTTACGCAAGAAAGCACAAAACGTGCCAGCCGATTTATTTACTGGGAAAATCGAGGCGATGTCCCGGCTTTTGGGAGAAGAGAAAGACTTTGCTGGCGCAGAGCGTATAGGGGAACTCGCGGGCAGCCCATCCCTTAGCCCGGTCCTTTAGGGGCTAGCCTGCCTGCTCAAAGAAGCGGTGTATCTGCTCGGCCACATACTCCACCTGCCCGCTCGTTAGCTCGGGATGGATGGGCAGCGACAACACTTCCTTGGCGGCCTGCTCTGCCTGCGGAAAGTCGCCTTCTCGGTAACCCAGAGACCTAAACGCTGCCTGCAAGTGCAGCGGCAACGGATAGAACACCTTGCTCTCTATCCCCTGCTCAAGCAAGTAAGCTTGCAGCCGCTCTCTTTGCGGATGCCGTACGGTGTACTGGTGGTAGACATGGTAGTTGCCTACCCCACACCCAGGCAACACCAACCCCTGCTTGCTCAAGGGAGACAATAACGCCTGGTAGCGGGCCGCATGCTCCCTGCGCCGCTGGGTCCAGGCCGCCAGGTGCGAGAGCTTGACCAACAACACCGCCGCCTGCAGGCTGTCCAACCGACTACAGTAGCCCACCCGCTCATGATAACCATACCGACCCCCCGCTCCTACCCCATGCGAGCGCAGGCTCTTTACCTGCGCGGCTAGCTCCCAAGAGTTGGTCAGCACCATGCCCCCATCTCCATAGGCCCCCAGGTTCTTGGTCGGATAGAACGAGAGGGTGACCGCCTCCCCCCAAGCGGCCAGCGGGCCTCCCTGCTGCCTGGCTCCAATGGCCTGCGCCCCATCGTAGATCACCGCCAGCCCATGCTTGCTGGCAAGAGCCTCCAGGGCCTGTCTGTCGACCATCTGTCCGAACAGGTCCACGGGCAGCAGAGCCTTAGTCCGAGGCGTCCGGGCCGCCTCAATCTGCGCTTCGTCGAGCAGGAAGGTGCAGGGGTCGATGTCGACAAAGACGGGGCGGGCGCCCAAAAGAGCGATGGCTTCGGCGGTGGCGGCGAAGGTGAAAGGGGAGGTAATCACCTCCTGGCCTTCCTCGATACCAGCGGCCTTAAGCGCCAGGAGCAGGGCATCGGTGCCGGAGGCGACGGCGATGCCCTGCGCCGCTCCACAGAGAGTGGCAATCTCGTGTTCGAGCTGGCGGACGGGCTCTCCGTCGAGGAAGTGTCCGCTCTCCAGGACTGAAAGCAGAGCGGCATCGATGTCTGCCTTGAGGCGCTGGTACTGAGTGGGCAAGTCGGCCAGTGGAACTCTCAAACCTTCCTCC
>DASRGZ010000212.1:0-22665 GCA_035650735.1 Chthonomonadaceae bacterium | reverse complement strand
GTTGAGGCCGATAAAGAGGAACAGCAGGAAGACGACGTTGGCAAACAGGGAGATGGTGGAGGGATACGGCCCGAACATCACTCGCTCCAGGCGCACGATCCAGTAGGCGTTGAGAGGCGTCAGCAGCGCCCCCAGAGCCACAGCGCGAAGCGTGACGCCGCGCTGCGCGCGTGCTTTGACCACCGTGCGAACTGCCGGCGGCGCGGCGCTCTGGGAAAGGGGGTGAGGTTGGCGTTGGGGTTCGGACATGGCCTTATCATCAACCGGGACAGCAGCCTCATGTTCTCCATCGCGCCCGGAATGTCCTGCCCGGGCCGATGCCCCAAACGCATCCAGCCGATTCTCCATTTGGGAATCGGCTGGATAAAATAACCTTGCCTGTTTGCGCGCGTGCGCTCTATGCCGGCTCATGCCCGCATCGCCCGGCGCGCCCTGCCTGGCGGAATTCCTGATCGAAGGGATGGAGGGACAGGCCGCCGCATTACGCGGCGTTTGCCAGCAGGCCGGGCTCCTGGCGCCGGCGGGATAAAGACCGGACAGAGGACCTGGTCGTGGCCGGCGTCGCTTTCGGGCTTTCCAGCGCGCGGCGCAGTTGCAGACGTCCCCGGTGAATGCGCGAGCGCACCGTTCCGATGGACGAGTTCATGATCTGAGCGATCTCCTCGTAGGACTTGCCCTCCACATCGCAGAGCAGTACGGCGATGCGGAACGGCTCCGGCAAAGCGGCCAGGGCCTTTTGCAGGCGCTCATCCATGACCTGCTCCATCAGGCTGCGCTCCGGATCGCTTCCCTCAGCGGGAATCTGGAGCAGCAGGTTCTCCTCGCCCTCGTCCGTCTCCATCGGCTGATCCAGCGAAAGCGGCTTCTGCTTGGGACGGCGGCGCAGCAGATCGATGAACAGGTTCGACAAAATCCGGAAGAACCAGCTCTCAAAGGGCATCTGCCGGTTATAAGTTCGGAAGGAGCGATAGGCGCGCAGATACGCTTCCTGGGTCAGGTCTTCCGCATCCTCATGGTTGCCGGTCATACGATAGGCCATATTATACGCCTGGCGGTGAGTGCGTTCCACGAGTCGCTCAAACTCGGCATGGTCACTGCCCTGCGCTGTCTCCTGGGGCTGCCAGGCGATGGTTTCGAGTTTCATTTCGCTGTCTCCCTCTAAAACAAAAATGCTTCGAGAACCCTAACCCTGCGATGCGTTCACGTCCTATTACTCAAAAAAACACAAAAAAACGGGAAAGTGCTTTGCAAGCGCCTCATGTAATGCTATTGACGCAGGATAGGCAACAAATTGCATCTACTCCCTAACTCTTTGTGCCGGATTTAGGGCGGAATAGTTCGTCCTACTTTTGGTTACAATAACAAACGTCCTTTTTATCAATGCGTGACGCCAGGCAGTTCCTGGGCTGCTACTCTTTGGACGCTCCGGTGAGGAGCGCGGTTTCAATCAAGAGGCTATTTGGCGCGCAACAACTGCTGTACAACCGCAAACCCCGTGATGAGCGGCGCAGTATCCTTGTACGTCTTGGTCAGGATCAGCAGGCCCTGCACGACTGCCACCAGAAACGCCGCCATCTCCTGAGAAGAGAGGTCGCTGCGGAACTCGCCGCGCTCCACGCCTTCGGCCAGGCAATCCTGCATCGCCGCTTCCATGCGGCGGAAGAACTCGCCCAGGCGCAGCCGAAAGCGCTCATAGCGCGCATCCTTCTCCGGGTTGGGCAGCGCCGCCGCGAAGTTGCCGAAAGGACACCCGGACCGCGCCGCAATCTTCGCTTGCGCCTGATGGACCCGGTCAAAGAACTCTCGCAGGCGCTCTGCCGGGGTCAGGACAGGGTTTTGCAGCGAGCCAAGTATCAGCGCCTCGTATTCCGCGATGCGCAGCTCCAGCACGGCAACGGCCAGATCTTCCTTGGTCTTGAAGTGATAATAGAAATTGCTCTTTGCCACACCGCACGCCCGGAGGATATCGTCCACGCTGGTAGACTGATACCCGACGTGATAAAACAGGTCTTTAGCGCACTGCAAGATTTTCTCTCGGCTACTGGCGGGGCCCGTCATCCCTGGTCACTTCCGTTAGGGTGGTATTTTGCCTTGTTAGAACCGATTAGTTCTAACACTACTATTATAACCTCTCTCTGCCCGCCCCGCAAGGGAAACGGGAACTTTTTTTGGAAGAGTTTTGGCCGGTCAAATACCTACAGTAATTGCCTGTTTTTGGCGGAATCTATCCAAAGCATCCCTTTTCAACTCGTATTTAGCCTTCCTGGGGCACGGAGATTAAGAGCGCCTCTTCGCTGCGAGAGGCGCGTTTTTGTTGGTTTCAGAAAGGAAAGGACGCTATGTACACCCTGACGACGGCGCATCTGGCGCAGCTATGTGCTTTAAACGAGTTTCCGGTGGATTCCGAGGGCCTGATCTTCTTCGGCCTGCGCGGCTGCCTGCCCCTGCATCCCTTTGATCAGGCGTTTCGCGCCGAGCATGCCCTGACCGCCGCCGAAGTGGATCATCTCCATCCCCGCTGCACGCTGATCCAGTGGCTGCCCGGAGAAGGCACGTTTGCCGTCTATCCCGGTTCCACCGTGCCGCACCGCGTCTATATCGAGAAGGCGCGGGCCAGAGGCGGGCGTGGGGCGAATGAGCTGCTGACCGGCTACTTTGCCGACTACCGCAAGGGCATCCACCGCGCAAGCACACCCCGCCGCCATGAGGCTTTCTTGCAGACGAGCGTCCGGCCCTTCTGGCGCACGACCGATGACCTGGATTATGGCCTGGAGGATCCGGTAGATATTGACCTGCCGGGCGATAACCTGCACGCGGCCTGGTGCGCCGGTGTCGAGGCCGAGCGATTTGCCAGCGCGGGCTGCCAGGTCGTGGTGGGCTTTCCGCAGTGCCCGGCGCGCGGCGATCAGCCCGGCACCGGGCCTTGGAAAGCCTTCCATGCGGCAGCCTATGCGTGCAGCCAGAACACCTTCGGCTACGTGCTTATCAACGGCGCGGACGCCCGCCGTCTGGCGGTGGCGGGGCAGGAAGGCATGGAGAGGGTGCGGTTCGGCTCGTGGGGGACGCGCGCGCAGCGCGTGCAGGAGGCGCTGCGGCAGAAAGGGTTCTATGAGGGTCAGGTAGATGGCGACTTCGGAGCGCGCAGCCTGCGCGCCCTGCTGGAGTTCCAGACGCATGCCTTCGGCCCCCATGCCGACGACGGCGTCTGCGGCCCCCAGACGGCAGAGGCGTTGGGCATCGCCTGGCCGTAACCGACTATCCAGGCGTGGCGCGCGGGCTTAAGACGGTGAGGAACAGGGGAGGGGAGCGGCCTATATTGATTTGCCTGGCTCCCACTTCTTCTGTTCCTGAGAGAAGGGAACGGAATAGCCCTTCATGCAGGAGAACCGGGCCATCGGCGCGAAAGCAGAGACGTTTTGACAACGCGAAAGGAGAAGTGTTGGCCGTGAGTAACCACAACCCGCTTACGCAGGATGACGCAATGCGGGAGATCGATCCCGCGCTCGATCCCAGGCTGGATCAACTGACTCGCCGCACGTTCCTCGGACGCGCGGGCGCCGGCGCGGCAGGCGTGGTCACCGCTGCCGTGCTCGGCCCGCAAGCGGCGGCGCAGGATGCGGACCGGCCTAAACGCGCCCTGGAGGATGAGAACCTGGACAAGCGCGACATCACCTATCCCTCCAAGATCGGGGAGCAAGAGACCGCCATCAAAGCGTTCCTGGCAACGCCCAAGACGGAGGGTAAGCGCGGCGCAGTCATCGTCATTCACGAGATATTCGGCCTCAATGATCACATCAAGGACGTTGCCTGTCGGCTGGCTCAGGCCGGCTATACCGCTCTCGCTCCCGATCTGTTCACCCGCGAAGGCTCGCCGCCTTCCCCCTCCGAAGGCTTCGGCCCCCTCATGCAGTTTGTCGGCAAAATCCCGGACAGCCAGATCATGGATGACCTGAAAGCGGGGATGCGCTATTTGCGCGGGCGGCCCGACTCCAATGGCAAGGTCGGCGTGGTCGGCTTCTGCTGGGGCGGGCGCATCAGCATGCTGCTGGACGCCAACGCTCCCGACCTCAACGCCGCCGTCGCCTACTATGGCCGCATCTCCGGCGATAAGTCGGCCAATCAGCCGGCCCATCCCATTGACCTGGTTGAGAAGATGCACGCGCCGCTCTTGGGCCATTTCGGCGCCGAAGACCAGGGCATTCCTCCCTCGGAGGCTGCCAAGCTCCGCTCCGCCCTGAAAGATCACGGCCAGGTCGCCGAGATTTACGTCTACGAACACGCGGGCCATGCCTTCAACAACGACACGCGGGAAAGCTATCGGCCCGAAGCGGCCAAACTGGCCTGGAAGCGCACCCTCGATTGGTTTGCCCGCTACCTGAGCTAGACGGTAACGTTCGTGGCCCCGCAAGGATTAACGGCACCTCCGTGCGGGGCTGCCTCCCGTAAACTCTGTCGTTCGCTTTTCAGCAATCCTTGTCAGCGTACCGCCTACAGCAAATACGGCATCATATCCAATACGAATAGCAACGAGGTTCTAGGGATCGATCTCCGGGTAGCGCGCGCAGACGTCTGTTGGCCTAGATTCCGTCGGCGTCTATCTCGTAACGTCCAGTCTCCACATCGAAAACGATAATTTTACCGATATTTTCCTCGGTCTGCACTTTTTGGCGGAGTTCCTGCTCGTACAGTCTATGTCCGCGCTTGCTGATTTCCGTATCGCTCAGATGCTTGCCCATCGGTTATACCCTCCTGCCTGCTGCTTGCTTACGACTATTATACCGCTATGCCACCCACCTCTATAGAACTGCGGCATCGGGTTCTCGGCTTACTAGAACGACACTTCCAGAAGCTAAGCGCAACAGCACGCGGGGCAAGATGCTGGAAGGCTTGAAAGGCATGGCCCGCCTGCACACCAAGACCATTACGGAGTTAGCGGCGATGGAGGAAACCTATAAGAATGCCTAAACCGCCAATAGAACCAAGATGATCCGAAACGCCTGGGTCGAATGGTCAGCAAAATCTCGTAATAATCCGGAGACGGAAAGCAGCCCTGTCTCCATTTTTCTGGCAGGACTCTGTAATTGCATGGTCGTATCCTATGCCCATACTTCTGATGTTTTCTAAAGCCTATCTGACAAATCGAGCCTGAATCTCGTAATATCCTCTCGGAGGTAAGACGTTCCTGGCTCGTGGTGACTTGACCGACGCTCAGTGGGAGCGTCTTGTCCCCTTGCTGCCCCCGCAACGTTCGGGACGGCGAGGCCATCCTGATAAAGACCATCACACGGTGATTAACGGCATCCTTTGGGTGGATCGAACCGGCGCGCCCTGGTCTGAAAGCGGACTAAGGCTACAGTTATCCCCGCTGTCGCCTACTGCTGCGTCGGCGGGGCATAAGGCATTTGATCCCCGCACGCGACGCCCAGATCGCGCACCGCCGCAAGAAGGGGCGGGCCGGTGGGCGTCCGGTGGTCTTTATCCCGGAGCGCTATGGCGAGCGCAACGTGGTAGAGCGCTGTATCTTATGTCTCAAACAGTGGCGCCGAGTGGCAACCCGCTATAACAAGCGAGCGAGCCATTACTTGGCCTTCGTGACATTGGCGGCGATTGTCCTCTGGTTGAGATGACATTTGTCAGATAGGCTTTAGTACTACGGTTAGGAAGCAAACGTTTCGGCCCGCCGGACGCTCAGACGCAAGCGGCTGTTGCAGCCATTACATCGCTGGAGCCACTGGAGCAGTTAGTCGAGCGGATACTCGAAGTCGAGAACTGGCAGGAACTGCTCAAATAGCGGGGAGTTTCTACAGATGGCGCTAACGGAACAGCAACGGCAACACTTTGAAGAGCAGGGCTACGTGGTCGTGCCGGGCGTGGTTGACGAGGCGAGCCTGGAGCCGGTGCGCCGCGCCATCGCTAAGGCGGTGGAGCGAGAGGCGCAGAAGCTCTATGCTGAGGGCCGGATCACGTCGCTCTATACGGAGGCTCCCTTCACTCGCCGCCTGGCCGCTATGCACCGCGAGACCGGGGAAGAACTGGGCATCTGGAATAACGAGGTCTTCAGCCGCGCCGTTTATGATCTGCTGGTCTATCCTCCCCTGCTGGATGTGGTCGAATCGCTGATCGGCCCGGAGATCACCGTCAACGGAGACTACTGGGTGCGCCCCAAGCTGCCCGGCGGCAAACTGATCACCTACCCCTGGCACCAGGACAGCGCCTACTATGGCCCGGCGTCGATTCCCATCCCCATTCTGACGGTCTGGGTTCCCCTGATTGACGTGGACGAGCACAACGGCTGCTTGAAGGTCATTCCGGGCAGCCACCAATGGGGCCAGCGTCCGATGCGCTCCGAAGAGCCGTTTCTGGTTCCTGTGGAGGATGTCGAGACGATGGGCCAGCCGCCGATCACCCTGCCGATGCGCGTGGGAGACGTCGTGATACTCAGCCGATTCACCTTTCACGGCTCACTGAGGAACCACTCCGAAGATGTGCGCTGGAGCATTGACCTGCGCTACAGCCCCACCGGTTACGACATGGCCTGGCTCTTCGACCGCTTCCCCGGCTTTGTCGCCCGCAGCCGACGGAACCCGGCCAGCGTAGACTCCTGGGAGGCGTGGCGGGCGTATCGTCGGCAGAGCCGGCAGGCAACCGATGCGCCGGTGGATAGGTAAGCTCTCAAAGAGAGGGTAGGATGCGACTGGTTCAACTTCATCATCCGCGCCAGGGAAGGCGTGTTGCCGTCGTGGAAGGGGAGCGGCTGTGGCTTCTGGGGCGTCATGCGACGATTTATGAATGCGCGCTGGCCGCCATCGAGCGCCGGGAGCGGCTGGCCGAGGTGGTCGCCGCCGACCTGTCCGACCAGGCTCTGGATTACGATCCTATCTATGCCGGGAACTCAGAGTGGCGGCTGCTTCCGGCCTTTGACCATCCCGACGAACCGGCACGCTGCCTGGTGAGCGGCACGGGACTGACGCACCGGCAGGGCGCCGTGAATCGGGATGCCATGCACCAATCCGGCCAGGCCGGGCCGCCCGTCGTGACCGACAGCATGCGGATGTATGAGTGGGGCGTGGCGGGAGGCCGCCCGGAGCCGGGCCAGATCGGGGCGCAGCCGGAGTGGTTCTACAAAGGCTGTGGGACGATCCTGCGGGCGCACGGCGAGCCGCTGGAGGTGCCCGCCTTTGCCGACGACGGCGGCGAGGAGCCGGAGATCGCCGGAGCCTATCTCATCGGGACGGAGGGGCAGCCCTATCGCGTCGGCTTTGCCATCGGCAACGAGTTCTCCGACCACCAGATGGAGAAGAAGAACTATCTCTACCTGGCTCCCTCCAAGCTGCGCACCTGCTCTCTCGGCCCGGAACTGGCGGTAGACGCGCCCTTCGATGAGATCACCGGCGCCGTGCGCATCGAGCGCAACGGAGAGGTGATCTGGTCGCATCCTATTGCGACGGGCGAGGCCCATATGGTGCACACGCTGGCCAACCTGGAGCACCACCACTTCAAATACCCGCAGCACCGTCGGCCCGGTGACGCGCACATCCACTTCTTCGGCACGGGAGCGTTCAGCTTCGGGGCGGGCGTGGCGCTGGCCGATGGGGATGTCATGGCGGTGGCAGTGGAGGGCTACGGCAGGCCCCTCCGCAACCCGATTCGGATCGATCCCTCGGCCCAGAGGCCGGTTAGCGTCGAGCCCCTCTGATCCTCACGCCAACTCTGCGGCTGGCTGCTTGCCGCGCGCCAGGAGCGCCGTCAGGCTGGCCCAGATCAGCAGAATCGTCCCATACTCTAGAAGAGTGGGCACAACAGAAGTGGTCGCGTGGATGGGAACCATGCGCGCCAGATACCGCGCGAACGTCCCCATCGGCGTCAGGTAGTGGCCGATGTAGAGATGGAGCAAGACCGTGATGGCGATCCAGGCGCGGCCAGAGACGCTTGTGAGTAGCTGTAGCTGGTCTAGCAGATACGCCGCAACCACGATGAGTGCGGGCAGCATAAAGAGAAACAGGCGCGCTTTATCTATCCCGCCGAAGAGCAGCACGACGCCAATCCCGATCTGCCACGCCCATTCGGGCTGCCGCCGCAGGAAATGGGCCGCCTCTCTCGCCCGATAGAGTACCAGGCAGGGCAGCAGGCCCAGTCCGCTACAGATTTCCAGCAGGAAGCGGGGCCAGAACCCAAGCCAAGTGGTCTGATCCACCAGGTTCTCCAGATATGTATCCACCGCCGAATACCGGTTGATGGCCGAAATCGCGCTCTGCACGGCTTGATGCGCCAGAAACGGCAAGAGCAGCAGGGCGGTGAGGTAAAGCAGCGATCTCTTGCTGCCCCAGCCGTGCGTCCGGGCATAGTGCACGTAGACGACCGGCCCCAGCAGCAGCAGGGTCTCCTTTTGCAGCACGCCGACGGCCAGCAGGATAGGGATCGGCCCGTATGTCTGCCGGACCATCAGATAGAGGGCAGCCAGGAGAAAGGTCTGGGTCTGGTAGTCAATGTAGGTGGGCGAATAGAAGGAGAACTTGAGCGTCCAGAAAACCCCGGCGTAGAGCAGCGTTCCTAACAGGGCCGCATAGCGCGGCCTCTCCATCCGGCGCAGGAGAAGATAGATCAATACCAGGGATAGCCAGTTCGAGAAGAAGGCCAGCACCTTGAAATTGGCGATCAGCCCGAAGGGCAGCGTCGAGGCGAGACAAGGCGTCAGAATCCGCCAGCACCAGGGAGCGAGATGCGCGTTTTCGCCGGGAGAGCGGAGGGCCATCGCTGCGTAGAAGCGCCCGTCGGTGTCCAATCCGCCGTTGAGAGGGACGAGGGGAGTCGTGCCCAGGACGAAGAGCAAGGCGGGCATCGGCAAAACCAGGCACATCAGCATCTCCGCGCGCTTGTCCATATAGCGGCCTCCTGTCCTTTCGGGATGTCATCGCTCTTCGACGCCGCTGCCCTGGAATCCTATAGAGATAGGCCGGCCCTTGTAACCGGGCGAATAAATTCGCGGCAACCAAGGCACTAAACCCGCCTGCGCGGGTTCGTTGCTTCCCTCTGCCGCAGCGTGGATCGCAAGGCGGAGGGGCGAACCATTGTAGCCCCGCCCCTGGCAGTAGGGGGCGGGGGTGAGGGCAGTCGCCGGAGGGCGACTTTGTGCTCTTGTTGCTGCGGCTTTAGCCGCACGCAAGGAAAACTGAATAGCTTTGGGCCGGCCCTAGGCCTTTCCGTTCTCGACCCTTGTAACCAGGCGAATCCATTCGCAGCAACAAGAGCGGCGATGCCTTGACAGGCCCCTCTGCGCCTGCTAAGATGAAGCCCGAACATCGCGTTGGAGGGAGGAACTGTTGCGCCTGCTTGGTATCGTGCTTGCGCTGCTTATTGGCCTGCCTGCCTGGGCCGAGACGCCCGCCGGAGATCGTCCCACCGGCCCGGTCGCCGCAGAGCCGGGAACCTGGATACTGCCCAACGGGCGCCTGATTACGCCCGCCGGAAGGCAGACCATGCTCGGCAACTTTCCGCTCGGCCTGGCCGCCACGCCGGATGGCAAGTACCTGATCGTGGTCAACAACGGCGCGGGGCCGCAATCGCTGCAAGTCGTCGAGGCGGCAACCGGCAGGATCCGACAGACATTGCCCGTGCGGATCGTCTTCAACGGCGTGGTCGTTTCCCCGGATGGAAGGCGGGTCTGGGCGGCAGGCGGCGGCGCGCAGGCGGTGCTGGAGTTTTCCTTTGCGGACGGTAAACTCACGCCCGCGCCCTCTATTCCCATCCTCGGCTATCCGACCGGCATGGCCCTGGCCCCGGACGGCAGGACGCTCTACGTCACCTGCAATCTCTCCACGCGCGTCGCCGTGCTGGACACGGTCAGACACGCCGAAACGGGACGGATCACGGCGGGGCTGCTTCCCTTCGCCATCGCGCTCACTCCCGACGGGCGCAAAGCCTACGTGACGCTCTGGGGCGAGGGGACTGTCTCCGTGCTAAATACACGCACGCGCGCCCGGCTCAAAACTATTCCCACGGGCGGGTTGCCCTGCGCGGTCGTCGTCTCCGCCGACGGCAAGCGCGCCTACGTCGCCAACGCCAATACCGATACCGTCTCTATCCTGGATACGGCGGCGGATAGGAAGCTGGCCGATATTGCCGTCGGCCCCTACCCGAACGCGCCCTACGGCAGCATCCCTAATGGCTTGGCCCTTTCCCCCAACGGCAAAACCCTCTACGTTGCGCTCGCCGGCAACAACGCCGTCGTCGCCTACGATACCCGTACCCGCAAGCCGCAAAACGCCTATCCCGCTGGCTGGTACCCAACCAACCTGCTCTGCACGCGCGATGGCCAGACCCTCTACGTCATCAACAGCAAGGGCGTCGGCAGCGGCCCCAACGCGAACGGTGGCTATATCGGCCACATGATGAACGGCACGCTCTCGGCCATCCCCACCCAGGCAACCAAGAACGGCCTGGAGCAGGTCGCACGCAATAACGGATATAGCCCTCACCCCCTTACCCCTCCCCCAAGAACAGGGGAGGGGAGAGCACCTCACTCTCAGGCTCTTCCGTCCTCCTCTATCTCCCCTTATCCCCGACCCTTCTCCCTGCAAGGGAGAAGGGAGAGCAGAAGTCAGAGCATTCCTTACTCAAGAACAGGAGAAGGGAGAAGCCGGGTTACCCCCTTCCCTCCCAGGGAAGGGGGCTGGGGGGTTAGGTTCTCTGGAGCGAGAGCAGGGTCGCAAGCGGATAAGCGCCTCCCACCTATCACGCACTGCGTCCTGATCGTGCGGGAGAACCGAACATATGATCAGGTGCTGGGCGACCGCCCGCAGGGCAACGGCGACCCGTCCCTGACGATGTTCGGGGCCGAGGTCACGCCCAACCTGCATGCGCTCGCTGACCGCTTCGCCACCGGCGATAACTTCTATAGCGATGGCGAGATCAGCGCGCAGGGCCACCAGTGGACGCTTGGCGCCAACTGCCCGGATTACGTCGAGAAGACCTGGATGGCCTACTATACCCCGCGCGGGCGCCTGGCCGACTCCCCTCTCTCGCCTATCTCCTACCCGGCCCTCGGCTACAGCTTAGACCATTGCGTCCGCCACGGCGTCTCCTGCCGGATGTACGGTGATGTCGTGCGCATCGGCAAGGGCGGCAGGCCGCTGCCGGGACTCGCCGACAAGTATGATCCCCACTATCGCGGCTGGGATCTGGAGTACCCGGATACGCAGCGGGCCGAGGAGTGGCTGCGCGAGTTCAAGAGCGGCCTCTTCCCGGCCTTCTCCTATATCTGGCTTCCCAACGATCACACCGCCGGGGCCCGCCTGGGCAGCCGCACGCCCCGTGCCATGGTCGCCGATAACGATGTGGCGACCGGCAGAATCATCGAAGCTATCAGCCACAGCCGCTACTGGCGCGATACCGCCATCTTTGTCTGCGAGGACGACAGCCAGGATGGGCGCGACCATGTGGATGCCCACCGCAACATCCTGCTTATCGCCAGCCCATGGGTGCGCCCCGGCGCGATCACCTCCCACCACTATTCCCAGGCCGGCCTCTATGCCACTATCGAGCGCCTGCTGCATCTGCCGCCGATGAGCCAGTATGACGACCTGGCCGATCCCATTCTGGATGTCTGGACCGCCGCGCCCGATCTGCGCCCCTACGATGCGCTGCCCGCGCGCATCCCCACCGACGAGCGCAATACGCGCAAGGCCGCGATGTGGCGCGAGTCGGCCCGCCTTGACCTGGAAGACGCCGACGCGGATAAGACCGGGCTGCTGGAGGCTATTCTCTGGCGGATGGAGGCGGCGCGGCGCAAGGAGGGTCTGGCCCGGTGAATAAGGATACGCCGCCCAATTTCTTCCAGCGGCAGTTCTGGCTCAACATCTGGAACACGGTCACCGAGCATAGCTTCTATTCGCTACTTCAGGCTGTCGGCGTCGTCCTCGCCTATCTGCTTCTGCGCTGGCTGCTGTTTCGCCTCATTGATAGCATACTGGAGCGTGTACTGTCCCACGAGTCCCGCATCGGCCTGTCAGAGGAGCGCGCGGCCCGCCTGCAAACGCTGCAAGGGTTGTTCCGCAGCGTCGTAGGCTACGTTCTGTTTTTCCTCTTCGGCATTCTCTTCCTACAGGCGCTCGGCTTCAACATTATGCCGTTCATCACGACGGCGGGCGTGCTTGGGCTTGCCATCGGATTCGGCGCACAGAAACTGGTGCGGGATGTCATCTCCGGCTTCTTCATCGTCATAGATAACCTGTTCGTCGTCGGCGATACGGTCACCATCGGCGCGATCACCGGCCAGGTGCAGGAGATGGGAATGCGTGTAACCCGCGTGATCGACGTTACGGGACGCCTGCACCATATTTCCAATGGCGACATCGGCACGGTCACCAACCTCTCGCGCTATCCGCTGGAAGACTTCATCGAGGTCAACGTCGGCGCCGCCGCCGACCTCAACCAGGTCGTGAAAGCCATTAATACGGCGGGCGAGGCTCTCTTTGCCAACTCTGAGGCGCATTATCTGAAAAACCCTCCGCGCGTGCTGGGCATCACCGCCTTCAGCGCCACTTCCATTACGGTGCGCGTTGCCGTCGTCTCCGACCCGCGCGACCTTCCCGCCGCGCAGATGCGCGTGCGAGAGGCGGTGCGCGCCGCGCTGCTCGCCGCCGACATCCCTCTTGCCTGATAGATAAATCAGCTGGGTACGTTCTGTACCCGGCTGTGTGGCCTGCGGTGACTAAAGACCTCACCCCCGGCCCCTTGTGCAGGGTATAGGGGATAGGGTGTAGGGTATAGGGACACCCTCACCCCCTGCCCCCTCTCCCACGCTGCGGGAGAGGGGGCAGGGGGTGAGGGCTGTAGGGGAAGAGAAGCTGAGGCCCCCCTTCCCTGTGAGCGTAGCGAACGCAGTAGGGAAGGGGGAGGGGGGGTTAGGTAATTTAGGGGCGTAGCGAGCGGTTTTAGTTGCTGTGATGGGGCGGCGGGACGGCGGCAGAGCCGCCGTTGGGGTTGCTGTTGGCGCTGGAGAGCACGCCGACACCGCTCCCTGCCTTTGCCGTTGTGTCGGTACCCGTCGGAAGCGCACGCAGCAGCGTCTGGACGGCGGCCTCCAACTGGCGGTCCCGATGGGCGGCGATGTCTTCGGGCGTGTTCTCTACCTGAATATCCGGCGGAATGCCCAGGTTCTCCATATTCTTGCCGTCGGCGGTGTAGTAGCCCCAGGAGGGCAGGCGGAAGCGCGTGCCGTCTACCAGGCGGGCCTCATACGTGCCGATGACGTAGCCCGGCGTCGGCATGCCTATGATCTTGCCCAGGTGCAGGGCGCGGAACCCGGCGGGGAAGATCTCGGCGTCGCTGTCGGAATGCTGATCGATCAGCAGCACAATCGGCTTGGTGAAGGCGCGTTCCGGCTGGCTCTGGCGCTGGCCGTCGCGCGGCTGGACGTAGGCGTAGATGCGCCGCGAGAGCGCTTCGAGCACAGTATCGTGCGTGTTGCCGCCGGGATTGCCGCGAATGTCGAGGAGGAGGCCGTCCTTGTCTATCGCCTCGCTGTAAAGCTCCCGCTCGAACCGCCGGGTCGAGTCCGAATCCATCGCTTTGAGATGGATATAGGCCAGACGATTGCCGGAGAGCTTATCTACCAGCTCTCGGTTGTGCCGCACGCGCGCCTCATACTCCAGCTCGAACCACCGGGACATCGCAATGGGCTTGATCTTGACGGTGCGCGCCCCGTCTTTGGTCGGCTTGCCGTTGACCAGCAATTCGACGGTCTTGTCGGCCTTGTCCTGAAGCCCCTGGTAGTAGTCCTCGGTCGGCTTCACGTCGGTTCCGTCTATGCTCAGAACGTACTCGCCGGGCTGGATGCGAGAGGCGGGCTTGTCCGCCGGGCCTTTGGGCAGGACGCCGCTCACTTTCAGACCCGGCCCGGCATAGTCCTGATCGTAGAACAGGCCGAGCGTGGCCGTCTGCGGGCCGCCGCCCTTGCTCGGGGCCGCGATCTCGGAATGCGACGAATTGACCTCGCCGACCATCTCGGAGAGCAGGTTAGCGAACTCCTCCGGCGTGCCCACGCCCTGCAGCAGCGGCGCGTACTTGTCGTGCAGCGCCTTCCAGTTGATGCCGTGCATCGTCGCGTCGTAGAAGCCGGCGCCGTAGCGGCGGTAGAACTCGTTGAACGCCTGCCGATACTGCACCCGACGGTCGAAAAGCAGCTCCACCTTGAACGCCACTACCGTCACCGGTCCACCGTTGGCGGACAGGAAGCGCGGCGTGCCATTGGGGCCGATATAGTAGCAGCGGGAGCCGTCCGGCGCCATGCGGAGCGCGCCGCCCGGCTCGGGGTTGGGCGTGAGGGGCTGCATGGGTCCGCCTGTCACCGGCACGGACCAGAAGCGCCCCGCCATCTGCAGGATCACCTTCTTGCTGTCCGGCGTAATTGCGTAGTCCTCCACGTCGGCGTTGGGCTGCGTGACGGGCTTGGCGCGCAGATGGATGTCCTCGAAATCTACCTTGACATCGTGGCTGCGGTCGGGCCGGGCCTTTTGCTTCTGCTCATCGTCCCCTGGCGTATCTTCTTGGGCCTCCAGCGGCACCTGGTAGAGCCGCCCGGCGCCGTCGCGATTGGAGAGGAAAAGCAGCCGCCGGCCATCCTTCGTAAACTGGGGAGCGACATTGCTTCCAGGATAGCGCGTGATGTTGACCGCTTCGCCGCCAATGGCCGGCACGAGAAAGATGTCGCGGGTCTTGTAACGATCCATGCGCGAGAAGGCCACCCACTTGCTGTCGGACGACCAGGCATGCGAGGTGATGCCCGTGCCGATGTTGTTGTTGCCGTTGCCTTCCGCGAGGCGGCGCGGCTCGCCGCCTGCGCTGGGAACCAGGTAGAGGCCGGGTTGGGCGCCCGCTCTGGCAAAAGAGATCCACCGGCCATCCGGCGACCAGGTGGGATTGCTCTTGGCGTCGGGGTCGTTGGTCAGCCGGGTCACCGCTTTGGTCTTGACATCCAGCGTGTAGACGTCGGGCTGGTTGTGCCGGTCAGAGACGAAGACCAGCTTCGTGCCGTCCGGAGACCAGTTGATATCGTTATCGGCAGCGGGGTCATCGGTCAGGCGCTTGGCGTCCCCGCCGGAGACGGGCACCAGCCAGATGTCGCCGCGCACGACCAGAGCCAACTGCTTCCCATCGGGCGATAGCTCGGACTCGTCGGCCTCCTGGGTGAGCGTCAGCCGCTCCTGGTTGTTCACCTTATCATCCGAGCGGGCGATGATGTCAAGCCGGGTCAGATGGGTGCCGTCCGGGTGGATGGTATAGAGGCAGCCGTCATAGACGTAGGTGAGCAGGGAGCCGTCGCGGGCCATGCTGGGGAAGCGCACGGCGTCGGTCGTGTAGCGGGTGATCGGGCGCGGCGTGCCGCCTCCGAGGGGGACGCGCCACAGGTTGGGCGTGTTGCTGCCGCTATAGACCATCGTCACGTAGAGCGCCCTGCCGTCCGGCGACCAGAGCGGCCAGAACTGCTGCGTGTTGGTCTTGAGCAGCGTTCTCACTTTGCCGGTCGCCAGGTCTTTGGTGAGGACGCTGGCAGCGACGCTCCCACGATACCAGGGCCGCCACCAGGGTTCCCCGCCGCGCGTGTAGGCCAGGGTCTTGCCGTCGGGCGACCAGGCGCCAAAGCGCAGCGGCTCCTCGTCGTCGGTCAGGCGCTTGACGGCATGCGTGCGCAGGTCCATGGAGTAGAGGGCAAACGCGCGCGTATCTCGCATGGAGTAGAAGAGCAGCTTCGTGCCGTCCGGCGACCAATCGTTGACCCAATCGCTGGCGCTGTGGAAAGTGACCTGACGGGCCTCGCCTCCCTCCGAGGGCACGAGAAAGATATCGTAGTTGCCGGTGCGCAGGCTGGTGAAGGCGATCCATTTGCCATCGGGCGACCAGCGCGGAGAGGCGTCCAGCGCCTCATGCACCGTCAGCCGGGTGGCGACGCCCCCGGCAGCGGGAACTATCCAGAGATCGCCCAGGTAGGTAAAGCAGATCCGCTTGCCGTCCGGCGAGAGGGCCGGATAGCTCATGCCGCGAATGGGCTTCTCTTCCGGCAGAGCCAGCAGATCGGTGCTGGTGCTCTGCGACGATGGAGCGCTTTGAGCTCTTACGCCAATGCCCGTGCCCGTCCAGGCGCCCAGGCAGAGAATGATACATAGTAACGCGACGGCCCGACTTCCGACCGACGCTCGCAACCCCTTCATGCTCCCTCCCAGGATTTAGTAGGATTCTTTATACCCGATTCTGCTTTGTCTTCGTTCCTTCCCACAGTGGAAGTATAGAACGCGTGAAGAGATCGAAATGCTTGCAGTCAGCCGATTTGACGGTTAGTCCCTGAGAAGGAATAGATTCCAACTGTGGCAAATCTTTTGCCTGCAACAGGCATTAATTACCCTGGCTCAGGAGAGGTATTCCGATGTCAGATTCACACGTTCCCGAACAAACAATATGGAACTCAACGCAGGGCGATATACTTCCAAAGCTGTCAGCAGAAGTAGAGCGCCTTGCTGCCGACATTCGGGCAAAAGAGGAGGCATTAGCCCTTAAGGAGCAAGAGCTTGCCGCTAAATCGAAAGAAGTAGAGAGCTTGACTCTTGATCTGCGCGCAAGGGAAACCATATTAGCACTCTTGGAAAGAAAGTCCGAGGATAAACCACAAGCAAACAATCAGTCGCTTCAGTGGCTTTCCTTTGAACGGATATGCCGGTATGTAGAGCTATTTTCCTTTGCTGCTATAATTATTACTGGTCTGCTTGCTTATTTAGAGTTCCGCAACCATGTACAGAAACAGCAAAATGCTGTCGCCGAGGAAATCTATAGGGACGTAGATGATCGCTTTATAGAATATATTCAGACGGCTATCCCCTATCCTCGACTAGATGTCTACAGCATACCTAGATCCAGTCCACTAAAGCCTCCTCTAACAGAAGACGAGAAAATGCAACAACGCATGCTTTACTCAAACCTTACGGATGTGTTTGAGGTTGCTTACGTGCAGTATCATAAAACGAGGGCAATACCTGACGAGGTCAGGGAGAACTTCTTTAAGCAGCAATGGCCGGGCTGGGATGCCTATATTAAAAAATTTCTTGTTCGCCCTGCTTACCAAAAGGTTTGGTCAGAGATTCATGATGAATATGACGAAGACTTTGCCCGTTACATGGACCATATCCGGGCCAATATAGTTTCCAGTACCGCTCCTGAGGAGCTTCTGCAAGCCTCAGAAGCTCCCGCAGAGCAAGAACCGAGGAAGCCGCCGCTCCTTAAGCGTCTCTTTAGGGGCCAATAGACGGGCTATTGGGGAGGGCCGTAGCGATAGAGCCTGCTCTAGAAGCGGCGAATTCCGGGGTTGCGATGGCTGTGCCAATGGTAGATTCTATAAACCGTAGAAGCGCTGGGCGTTGTCATGGAACAGCTTGCGCTGGTCGGCCTCACTCCAGGCGTGTACGATAGACTTCAGGGCTTCGACCCACTGCCGATACGTCGCCGCCAGCGTGCAGACAGGCCAATCACTGGCAAACATCACGCGATCCCTGCCGAAGACCTCGGCGCAGTGCGTGACGATGGGCGCCAGGTCGTCCGCCGTCCACGCGCCCGGCTTGGCTGAGGCCACGATTCCGCTGATCTTACAAATGACGTTGGGGCGTTTGGCGACCTCGGCAATGTCGCGCTGCCATTGGGAGCGGTCTTTGGCCTGAACGTTAGCGTTGCCGCAATGGTCAAGCACGAAGCGCGTCTCCGGGCACAGATCGGCTAGCTTCGCGCCGTCCAGCAGCTCCTCCGAGCGCAGGCAAAGGTCGAAGCGCAGCCCGGCCTCACCCAACAGGCGGATGCCTCGAACAAACTTCTCGTCCAGGCAATAGCCGCGCGGCGTCCCGCCGTGAAGGACTTGCCGCACGCCCTTGATATAGGGGCTGCCCTTGAAGCGGTCTACGTAGGCTTGGAAGCCCTCGGAGGCCGGACGCCCGCCGATGACCGCCGCTACCATTGGGTTATCGTCGCGCTGGCAGAGATCGATCACATACTCGGCCTCGGCGACATGCTGGGCCGGATCTACGTCTACCTCCATGTAGACCGTTCTGACCACGTTGAGTCCCTGCGCCGCCTGTAGGTAGTCCCGCATGAGATGGTCTTTGGCGAGCGGCCCGCCGCCCTCCAGCCAGGGCAGCCGGAACTTGCTCAAATCCCAGAGATGCTGATGCGTGTCTATGATGGGAACCATGCCCTTGCGTCCTTTCCATTCTGGTTTCCGCCGGAGAGGCGGCTTTCCCGCCAGAGCGCTCCACCCGCCGACCGCCGCCTGAAGCAGAAACGCACGCCGGCTGATGCGCCGTTCGCTATCCATCCCACCCTCCCCATCAATGCGGCTCTTTAAGCGCCGCTACCACCAGCAGCGCCCAGCCGGCCAGAAAGCAGAGGCCGCCCAGCGGCGTGATCGCGCCAAGCGGCCTCACTCCGCTGATCGCCAGCGCGTACAGACTCCCGGAGAAGAGGACGATCCCGGCGAACAGCAGCCAGCCGGACCACTCCACGAGGGGGCTTCTCCATCGCTCCGCCAGGATCGCGATCAACAGCAGGGCCAGCGCGTGGATCAGGTGGTAGTGCGCGCCCGTCTGATAGACCTCCGTCTGGCCCGTCTGGACCAATCGTGCCTTCAGCGAGTGCGCGCCGAACGCGCCGAGCGCGACCGCAAGAAAGGCATTGATGCCGCCTAAGAGAATCCAAAGCCTCATCATATACAGTTTCCTTTACCGCCGGGAAGAGAGCGCTGGGAAGAGCGCCATTCAAGAAGATTATTCTCCAAGCCCCCTGCTATTTTCCTTGTGCAGGGAGGAACACCGGCCCTGTTCTCCGAATCGAGCCGTAAGCAACTGGGAAGGATATAGAGACGGAACGGTCGGGAACGGCTTTGGCATCGTAACGGCAGCCGTAAGCAACTGGGAAGGATATAGAGGCCCGATGAGATGGCAAATGGCAATAGGGATGGCCGCATGGATAATAGGACTATGGTCTGCGCAGGCGAGGGCGGAAGAAGGAATAAGAATGGAAGCAAAAATCAGAGAGGAGAGGGCGGGCGTCTTTCGCTGCACCTCGGCGCCGCAGATTCTGGTGGGCGATTTGCTGCGGGCGTCGGGGAGCGAGGCGGCGCAGCCGCTCCTGGAGCAATGCCGGAAGCAGTTTCATAGCGAGGCGATGCAGCCCGCCGCGCCGGAAACGCGGCTGCCGGAGGGGCCGTTTGTGCTGGTCGGATTGGTCAAGGATCACCCGGCCCTGAAGCAGTTGGAGGCAGATCTAAAGTCCCGGCTGCCTAAAGACGGGCTGGGCCAGGAGGGCTATCTGCTGGAGGTGGCCCCGGAGCGGATTTTAATTGCCGCCGAGAAGCCGGCAGGAGCCTATTACGGCGTCTTGAAGCTGCTGGAGAGGGCCGGAGACGCGGCGGCTTCCTGGGACATCCCCGCCGTCCGAATCGCCGACTGGCCGACGATGCGCTGGCGCGGGATGCATGTTCTCGTCAATTCGCGGGACGATCTGCCTGCCGTCGAGCAGCTTCTTACCCGGTTCTTGCCGCAGTATCGCCTGAACCGGCTTATTCTGGAGATCAACTATAACTTCCAGTTCCGTTCTCACCCTGAGATTAGCAGCGGCCCCAACGCCCTGACCGTCGAGGATTGCCGTAGGTTAAGCGCCCTGGCAAAACAGAACAACGTCCATCTGATACCCATGCTCAACTGCCTGGGGCACCAGTCCTGGGCGGAGACCACCGGGGCGTTCCTGAGAGCTCATCCCGAATTCGACGAGACGCCCGACCTGCCCGCCAACAATCCCGGCATCTACTGCCGCAGCTGGTGTCCCTCGCACCCAGATGTCAACAAAGTCGTCTTTGACCTTTTCGATGAGCTGATCGACGCTTTCGACGCCGATGCGTTTCATGTCGGCATGGATGAGGTCTTCATTCTCGGCCAGTGTCCGCGCTGCAAGGGCAAGGCGAACGCAGAACTTTTCGCCAGGGCTGTCAATGACTACCACAGCCATCTGGCCGGCAAGCGCAAGGTGCAGATGCTCATGTGGGGCGACCGCCTGCTGGACGACGCGCAGATGCACTATGGCGAATGGGAATCGAGCCGAAACGACACGGCCCCGGCCCTCCATCTCATTCCCAAAGACATCGTAATCTGTGATTGGCACTACGAGCCGCTGGCCGACTTTCCCTCCGTGAAGTATTTTCAGGAGCAGGGCTTTGCCGTCTGGCCCTCCGGCTGGAACTCGGAGGAGAACGCGCAGCGGCTGGCCGGCTGTGCGCTCAAGAATACAAGCGACCGGATGCTGGGCTACCTGGCGACGACGTGGGTGGGCGTGCGATCCGTAGCCGCAGGATTGGCGGGCGATGCGCAGGCGCTGACAGGCAATAAGAACGTATCCGGCGTGGTGGCGGCCATTCGCAAAGGCGCACGCCTGGCCTGGGAGGGCGCGCCTCAGCCCTGATCGCAATGGCGCTGCTAGACGTTCCACCTCTTGCGCGCTTCCTCCATCGTCACCGTCTGGCCTTTCTGCCAGGCATAGTGGGCGATGGGGTTCTCGCCGATCCAGCGCTCATCTACGGGCTCGTCGGCACGCTGGTAACGGGTGTCGGTGGTGATGCGGTAGCGGTTGCTGACGTTAGTGAGCGAGCCGTGCATGGTAAACATCCCGAAGATAAGGGCATCTCCGGCCTGGAACTCGGTCGTCTGCCACTGCCCGCCAAACTTATCCACCATCTCTAGCGGGTCGTTGGAGAACCAGCCCTGCACCTTGTCCCGATCCACGTCCATCTTGCCGTAGGTCTCGCGGACACGCTCAAAGCCGGGGCCGCGATGCGAGCCGACCAGCAGCGCCAGCGGCCCCATCTCGTAAGGCACATCGCCGAGGGGAGTCCAGGTGGTATAGACGTTGTGCGTGCCGCGTCCCATATAGACGATATCGTAGTGAGCGCCGGTAAAGTCGCCCGGCCCGACCACGCGCAGCCACTTGTAATCGTAAGTCAGCACGTCCCCTTGCAGGAAGTGAGCAAAGAAGCCCATGACCTCCGGCGACTCGACCAGGTCCAGAAACGTCTGGTTGCGGGTCAGCGGCTTGCTGCCGCCGAGAAATGCGCCGCGCGCGCCTTCCTTGACCACGCCTTCCATCAGCGGATAGCTGCGGTCTATCTGGCCGTTGGCGTCCAGGTTCTCCAGGATCAGCCGGCGTGCTGCCAGCACCTTCTCTTTGTTGTGCAGGCCGCGCAGCAGCAGGTAGCCATCCTCCGCCATGCGGGCCTGTAAAGCGGCGGGATCGTCCAGGAGATCGTTAGCCTCCCGCAGCGTTCCCAGGTACTTGCCGCCCAACTCTAACTCTTGATGCGCCATCTTCAGCTTCATGCTTCTCTTTTTCCTGATTACAAGATTTTCTCGCGTCCGTCCGCTTCGGCTTCCTAATTTTCTCGGCTCCTGATCACTTGCCGCCCGCCAATGGGAACGAGCCGTGGAAGGGACGCACGGCGCTCACATGGGGAATGCCCTCATAGAACGGGTTGTTCTGATAGTGGCAGACGACATTAGAGCGCTCGACGGTTGGATCCTCTTTGGCTCCCTGGTGCGGAATATGCGAGAAGAAGAGCACGCAGTCTCCAGCCTTCGGGTAGATGGTCTCCTGCTCCAGGGAGTTGCACCAGGCGTTAAAGAGCGCCTCCGAGCGGGACCAACCGCCCCGATGCACGATTTCGGCGGGCGGCTGGATGCGGTGGCCGTTCTTGACGTAGGTAAGGCGGGCGATACCCGGGCCGTTGTCCTGGAAGTAGAAAGTGGTGTTGATGCCCGTCCCCTTGCTGGCGTAGCGCGCGCCGTCGGCCTGCTGCCAGTACCCGTAGAAGTCCATGTGCCACTCCTGCTCATAGGGGCCGGGGTTGAGGTGGGCGCGCAGGGAGCGAAGCTGGCATTGCGGCCCCAGCAGCGCCTCCAGGTGCGGGCGGACGCTCGGATGGGCGACCAGCGGCCCGAAGACCTCCGGCATCCGGTCGAGCAGCGTGTCAAACCACATATTGCCGACGTGGTTTAATCCCTCTTCCCAACCGTTGGCGCGGGCCTGGTTGATCGCCGTGCGGCAGCGTTCGACCTCGGCGGGCGAGAGCGCGCCGGGAATCAGGACATATCCCTTCTCCTCTAAGTGTTCCAATTGCGCTGCAACTGTGGAATCCATGGCTCCAACCCCCTTTGCGAGAGTCACACAATCAGACGCAGAACATGAGTTTTGCGCCGGGGGTTGAAACCCCCCCGTCTCAAGGGCCTGCGGCCAGGCGTCCTGGCGGACGCAAAGCCAAGCCAGGTGTTCCGTCCGCTAGGACGGTTGGCGGCAAAGCCGCCCTAGAGCCGGGTACTTTCCGTGCCCGGCCCTCTCATGCTCCCGTTGCGGAACTGTCTTCGGCCAATCGCCGCTGCATGATTCGCGGAGGGCCTGCGGCATTCCTGCCCTTTCGCCCGCGCTCGATTTTCCCGGCAGAGGGATGGATTATATCAAGTCCGATGGAATACTTAACTCAAGTTGCTACCTTGCCTCTTCGAGAAGGCAAACGGTGATGCAAAAGCCGGTTTCCAGAGCGATTCTCTCTCAAACGTGTTCCTAGGTAGCAACTTGGGTTACTTATCGTAT
>DASRGZ010000211.1:0-6606 GCA_035650735.1 Chthonomonadaceae bacterium | reverse complement strand
TCCTCGCGCTCATCAACTTCCCGCCCTACACCTACAACTGGGACAGCACCCGCGTTCCCAACGGCATCCACACCCTCGGCGTGGAAGCCTATGACGGCGATACGCTGGCCAAGGTCAAGGCGCACAGCCTCCAGATCCGGGTCAACAATCCCGGCGGCTTCACGCACCGCCAGAATGACACGCCGGATTTGAGCAGGCCGGGCAAGAAGGCTGTCCATCCGCCGACGGTGGCGCTGCCGACGGCGCGCCCGCCCGCCGCGACCGGGCTTCCCAACGCCCTGTTGGAGGTGAAGGGTAACGGCGCGGGGCTGTCGCTAGGCGCGCGCGATCCGCTGGGCGACCTCAACACGCGGCACGCCGGGCAGCCGCGCGGCACCTATTCCACGCGCTCCCTGCCCCATATCGCCAACATCCACCGCGATAGGCCGGTGATGGCGCCGAATACCGGGCCGTCGCATACTCCCGTATCGGCGCAGCCCTTCTCGCTCACCGTGCGCTCGATCAAGCCCGCCCTGAAGGCGCTGTTGGCCGGCCCGGACGACCTGGCGGGGCTGCATGTGGCCGCGCCGGGCGCCAGCCTGGCCCACCAGAGCGTGCGTCCGCTGCGCGCGGGCAACATTGCGGTCCGGCCCTCTACAGGGCTGCGTCCGGCGGTTGCCGCGGCGCCCACCGCTCCACGCAAGGCCGTCGCTGTGACGCCCAGGAGCCCCAAGGCGCAGATCGGCATCGGCTCCCTGCTCAACATTCCCGGCGGCACCTTTGAGGTCGCCTTCGACGACACGCGCATCGCCTTCGACGTGCCTCCGCGCGTCGAGCACGGCCTGCCGCTGGCCCCGTTCCGCCAGATCTTCGAGCACACGGGCGGGAAGGTATCGTGGTTTAGCAAGGCCAAGCTGGTGCGCGCCGTCAACGATACGCGCGAGATCGAGATCAAGATCGGCAACGCCAAAGCCAAAGTCAACAACCAGACCGTGCAGATGGAGGCCCGGCCCTACATTGACCGCGGGCGCACCATCGTGCCGCTCTCGTTCATCCGGGACGCGCTGGATGTCAACGTTCAGTACGACCCGCAGACCGGCCGCATGCTCATCGAGCGCAAGTAACAGCGTCAAACTTGCACAAACCGTAACGCATACAGGAAGGCAACAAAAAGCCGCCCGGTCCTCTCCTCTCCAGAGGCCGGGCGGCTTGATTGTGCTCCAGGGCTCAGGACGCGCTGGGCGCCGTCTCTTTCTTGCTCGTCTCGCTTGTGGTCTGGCCGCCCGTCGCTTCGCCGGAGGTCTTGGCGCCGTTGCCCTCCGCCGCGTCGGCCTTTTCCGGTTTGCGCGAATCGGTAATATACCAGCCGGAACCCTTAAAGACGATGCCGACCGGGTAGAGCAGGCGCGTGACCGCTCCCTGGCACTCCGGGCAGGTGGCAACCGGATCGTCTTTCATGCTCTGGAAAACTTGAAATTGATACTCACATTGCGTACACTTATATCCGTAGGTGGGCACTTTCTCACCTCGCCAGCAATTGAATTGGATGCTTCAGCATCCGTTCAATTTATATTATAACCATAAAATCCAGCCAAAGCAACCAATTCGTCTGCTCTCTTACATAAACATGGGAAGGAAATCTCCTGCATGAAATCGCTTTTGCTTCTTTTGCTGCTGCTTTCCGGCGGCTCCTGGGTCTATGTGGCTTACCTGCGGCGGCGGCTGGAGGTCGCCCTGCGCCTTCTGGCCGACGAGCGCGTCCGCCAGCGCAGCCTGTCCGCCTCCTACGGGCGCATCACCGAGCAGTGGTTCCCCCTGATGAAGGGCTATCCCTACGACTCGGCCAACTTTCGGTTTCTGGGCACGCCCGTGGACGGCGTGCAGTTCGAGGAAGATCGCATCGTCTTTGTTGAGTTCAAATCCCACCGTGCAGAGCTTTCCGCGCTGCAGAAGAAATTAAAGAAGCTGGTGCAATCCGGCAAAGTTTACTGGGAAGAGTTTCACTTTTTTGAGGAGTGAGCATCCACTTCTGCGATGCTAGCTGCGCGCTGGCGGCTGGAAAGCGTTCTCTTTTTGAGAAGTGAGGCCCTGCATGCGGATTATCGGCTTGATGTCGGGCACGTCGGCGGATGGGATCGATGCGGCGCTGGTAGAGATCACGAGCCGCGCCGACCGTCCGCGCTGGAAGCTGCGGTCGTTCGTCTGCGTGCCATGGGAGGCGCGGCTACGGCAGGCCATCCTCGACGCCTGCCGTCCCGATGCGCCGCTGCAATTTATCACGGCGCTCCACTACCGACTGGGCGAGGCGTTCGCGGAGGCCGCGTGGCAGGCGGCAGAGGCCGCCGGCGTCCCGCTGGAGCAGATAGACGCCATCGCTTCGCACGGCCAGACGGTCTGGCACCAGCCGACGCCGCTGGAGGTGGCCGGGGTGGGGACGACCGCGACCTTCCAACTCGGGGAGCCGAGCGTCATTGCGGCGCGCACCGGCTGCCCGGTCGTGGCGGACTTTCGCGCGGCGGACATAGCGCTTGGCGGGCAGGGCGCGCCGCTGGTGCCGTTTGCCGATTACGCCCTGTTCGCAAGCGCGCAGGAGACGCGCGCCGTCCAGAACCTGGGCGGCATCGCCAACGTGACCTTTCTGCCTGCTGGCGGCGCGCTCTCCGATGCGCTGGCTTTCGATACCGGGCCGGGCAATATGGTGCTGGACGCCTTAGCGCGTCGGGTGACGCACGGCGCGCTGGCCTACGACGTGGATGGCCGGCTGGCGGTGAGTGGCACTGTCTGCGCGCCGCTGCTGGCGCAGTTCCTGGCGCATCCCTACTTCGCCGCGCCGCCGCCCAAATCCACGGGCCGGGAGATGTTTGGCGAGGCGTTTGCGGAACAGTTTTACCGGGCGGCGCAGCGCCGCCGCTGTTCGGCGGAGGACATGCTGGCGACGGCAACCGCCCTGACCGCCGAGACGATTGCCCGCGCCTATTGGGATTGGCTGCTGCCACGCGCGCCCATCCAGACGGTCGTCCTGGGCGGCGGCGGGGTGCATAACGGCGCGCTGGTGCGGATGCTGACGAAGCGGCTGGCCCCGGCATCGCTTACTACGCATGCGGCGCTGGGCCTGCCGGACGACGCGAAAGAGGCGGTCGCCTTTGCGCTGCTGGCCTACGCGACGCTGCGGGGGTATCCCGCCAACGTGCCTTCCGCCACGGGCGCGCGCGGCCCGGCGATCCTGGGCAAAATCGCGCTTCCGCCGCCCAACGCGCGAAAAATGGCTGCGCGTCTTGACAAATCGCCCGGTTAGGCCTATAATTAACAAAGTGTAGAGCCAGGCCCCCGAATGGATAGCCAGCGCTATCCATTTCGTTGTTTGGGGGAACCACATTCGCCTCCGGATCCCCTCTCACATTTCACCTGGCGGAGGGAAAAGGGAGGAACGGACCCCGACGGCGCGGCAAGAGGGAGTGGCTTGTGGTCGTGCAGGCAGGGCTGCTTAGGTTATGCCAGGCAGCCGTAGGGCTTGCAGCCGATGGGATGCTCTCAGGGAAGAGGCGCCGTCGCAGGGAGGGCGATGGTTATGGCAAACCTTGTAGTGGTGGGCGCGCAGTGGGGCGACGAGGCCAAGGGCAAGATCGTGGACTATCTGGCGCAAGACGCCGATATGGTCGTGCGATATGGAGGCGGCAACAACGCCGGCCACTCCGTCATCGTGGGCAGGGAGGAGTACAAGTTTCACCTGGTTCCGGCGGGCATCCTCAACCCGCAGACCGTGTGCGTGATTGCCGACGGCGTGGTCATCGACCCCGGCGTGCTAGTCAAAGAGATCGAGGGGCTGAAGGCGCGGGGCGTCTCGGTCGAAAACCTCAAAATCTCCGCCGCCGCCCACGTCATCCTGCCGTATCACAAGCGGCTGGACGAACTGGAGGAGGCGCAGCGCGGCCAGAATAAAATCGGCACCACGGGGCGGGGCATTGGCCCGGCCTACGCGGATAAGGCGGCGCGCATCGGCATCCGCATGGGTGAGTTGGTGGATTCGGAGCGGTTTGCGGTGCGCCTGCGGGCGGTGCTGGCCGATAAGAACAGGCTGCTGGCCTGCATGTATGGCGCGGAGCCGCTGGATGCCGAGGCCATTCTGGCCGAGTACAGTGCCTATGCGGCGGCGCTGCGGCCCTTTGTGCAGGATACGGCGCCGCTGGTCTATAAGGCGGCTCGCAACGGCAGGGGCGTGCTGTTTGAGGGCGCGCAGGGCACGCTCCTCGACATTGACCTGGGCACCTATCCTTTTGTGACCTCTTCGCATCCGATCGCGGGCGGCGCCTGCGTAGGGACCGGAGTCGGGCCGACGCTGATTGACGGCGTGATCGGCGTGGCGAAAGCCTACACGACGCGTGTGGGGGCGGGCGTCTTCCCCACGGAGCTGCTCAATGGCACCGGCGATTACATCCGTGAGCGCGGCCATGAATATGGCACGACGACGGGGCGGCCCCGCCGCTGCGGCTGGCTGGATACGGTTATCCTGCGCTACGCCCTTCAGGTCAACGGCCTGAGCTGCCTGTCGCTGGGGCATCTGGACGTGTTGAGCGGCCTGGATACGGTCAAGATCGGCGTGGCCTACAAGACCGCCGACGGCCAGACCCTCCATGACCTGCCGTCCGACCTATCGTTCCGCCCGGACTGCGAGCCCATTTATGAGGAGTTGCCGGGCTGGTCGGAGAACGTTGCCGAGGCGCGCACCTATGCGGCGCTTCCGGGCAACGCCCGCCGCTATATCGAGCGCGTGCAGGAGTTGGCCGGCGTGCCGGTGGCGACGGTCTCGGTCGGCCCGGCGCGGGAGCAGACCATCTTGGTGGATGAAGTCTTGCGTAACGTATTGAGACGCGGTTAACTCCTAGATCGAAACCCTATCTCGCCCGCCGCCAGGGGCGGGCCTCAGGGCCATCGCCTCTTCCTCTTATCACAGAGAGGCTCGCTTGAGCCGATGCGAAGGGAAAAGCGCTGTCTGCGATGGCCCCGGAGCGGGCATTGACAGGCGGGGCGAGATAGGGTACCATAGCAGCACAATCGCAAATAAGAGAGCATAGCTCAGCCGGTAGAGCACCGCCCTTTTAAGGCGGGTGTCCTGGGTTCGAATCCCAGTGCTCTCAGAAAACGGCCTGTGCGGGGTAAGAGCCTCCACTTTTTACCCCGCACGCCCCCTCTTATATCCCGGCCTCTAACCCCTCACGTCCCCGAACGATGTACACGCCATCGAAAGGGGAACGACCATGCAACTCTCTGACTACTGCGCCGATTATGTGGCCTATCTGCGCCACGAGCAGCGCGCCGCTAAGACCACCCTCACCTGCTACCAGTGCGGCTTAAACGGCTTTCTGCGCTGGATGCAGGCCAACGGGTACGACAAGCCCTCCCTGTTTGACTTCAACGCTAACACCCTGCGCCGGTATCTGCATTTCCTGAGCGGGCAGGGGCTTCGGCCCAGAACGCTCAGGGGCCGGTTTCATCCTCTGCGGGGATTAGGAAGCTTCCTGGTAGCGCACGGAACGCTGAAAGCCAACCCTGCCGCGACGATTGTCCTGCCCCGGAAAGACCCTGCCATACGCCTGACGGTCAGTGAAGAGGAAGTACGCCGCCTGCTGGAAGCCTGCCAGCGTATCCACCCGCCACAGCGCGCCGCCCTCTGTCATGCTATGTTGGCGACGCTCATCTTCGCCGGGACGCGGCGGCAGGAAACCCTGGACTTGAAGGTGGGGGACATAGACACAGAGGAGGGGTTCTTGCTTGTCCGACACGGCAAAGGCGACAAGCCGCGTAAGATTTACCTTCCCGATGAAGCTGTCGCCGCGATCAAGGAGTGGCTATGCCTGCGACCGAGCAGCGCCCTGCCCTGGCTGTTCCTGCTGGATAAGGGCCGCAGGGTAGGGCAGGACGGGCTGGCAAACATCGTCGAGGAGGTCAAGGCCGTCGCCGGGCTGGCGGGAGTGCCGAACAGCAACGTGCCGTGCAGACCCTCCTGTGTGCCTCTGCCGTTACTGCCACGCCCGACGCGCTGCTGCGTCCCGCCTCTGCAACCGTCCAAGCCGATCCAGGGCAGTTGCTCCGTGCCAGCCAATCCCATCACAGCGAGCAGGCGTGACACGGCAGGAACGCGCTGCGGTGCCGGGATGTCCTGGGTTTCGCAGGCGATAGCGCGGTCTCTCGATTAACAGAGACTAGCGCTAGCGCGGCTTGGGACAGCAAGCGGGATGCACGGCGCGTTGGCGGAAAGGGGTAGGAGATTAGAGGTCTACTAGCGAAGATAATCTCGCAGACAGGGTAATACGGAAACAGAACAAGCCCGTATCGCCCTGGCCAATCCATCTGTCAAACCTTCGCTATTGGGCCTGTAACACAATGTCCCTGCCAGATAACCAACCGCCTGCGTTAACCTCGCCTTCCTCCAGGCAGAGGGACCTGCCTGCCGCCAGATACGTTGCGCGGGGCGTCACGCTTCGGGCCGTGGCTCTGGGGGCGCTGCTGACGCCTCTCAACGCCTACTGGATCGTGCGCCTGGAGCGAGTGATGTTCGGGCCGTATCCCTCCACCATCTCCCTGTTTGCCAACGTCGTCTTCCTGCTGTTCCTCTTTATCGGCCTCAAC
>DASRGZ010000210.1:0-48168 GCA_035650735.1 Chthonomonadaceae bacterium | reverse complement strand
AGGGACTACGAACGTCTTGATGAGACCTTAACGGCTTACCACTTCGTAGTGTTTGCTATCCTGATGCTCGTCAGGGCGGCAGTCCTGCTCAATAGTTCATAACACGCTCTAGGTAAGCCGCAAGTATTTTTGCGCCAGGCCCACGCCCTTTATACGGAAAGTTTGCAGATCAGCCGGCAGTTAAATGACAAGCCGTGCCTGATTGGGATACTTGGCAAATTAGGTGTTCTGGCTATATTGCAAGGGGAGGATGTAAAAGCACGTGCCTTGTACGAAGAGAGTCTGGCGCTGGCACGAGAAGTGGGAGATGTAGGCGGGATCGCCAATAACCTGATTACACTCGCGGCCCTGGCACTCATTCAAGAGGATCCCGTGCTGGTTCGTGCGTATGCGCAGCAGGCTATGGAAATCAGCCCAGGATATAGGGCGATGGGTAATATGTATCTGGCGCAGGCCGCTTTACTGGAAGGGGATTACACGACGGCCCGGACGCTTGTGGAAGAGCAACTGGCGGCGCGTCGTGCCCATTCTCCGTTTCGAGCGGCGGAGGTTTTGGCCATTCTTGGCGACGCCTCCCGTCTTGAAGGTGACTACGCACGGGCTTTATCCGAGTATCGGGAGAGCTTAACGCTCGCCAGAGAGATTGGCTATAGACCCTTGGTTGCTGAGGTCTTCAAAAGTCTGGCCGGATTGGCGACGGCGCAAGGTTATATAGAACGGGCAGGACGCCTGTTTGGAGCAACCGAGGTGCTGCGAGAAAGCATGGGAATGTTCCCACTTTATATGAGGAGGCAATACGAGCAAGATGTCGCCAGGGCACGCTCTCTCATAGACGAAGAAGCATTTGCAGTCGCCTGGGAAGCGGGCCGGGCGATGACCTGGGAGCAGGCCGTCACCTACGCGCTGGAAGAGAGCGAAGCCTGAATTGCAGGCCGTCGGCACGGCCCTATCAGGGAAAGAGACCGAACTGCATCCAGCGAAGACGCGCCGCCCGTTGCCGGGCAAGATTCATCTGCAAACGCACAACGGTAGCGCGTCCTGTTACGGTCAGGCCGACAATCTTGGCAGTCTGCGGGTCCACCTGAAAGTGTTCTTCCCAAACCTGCTGGCGTGGGTGGAAAAGAGGAGTCGGCGCCTAGGTTTGGCTATCACGGCCCACTTCAAAGGCAGCCTTATAGGCATTGCAGGCGCGGCAGGAAAGGGCCAGATTGTCCGTGTTATCGGCACCACCACGCGATACCGGGAGAATATGTTCCACTTCAAAGGGAAAGTTGAATACCTCTTCAGGAGCGTGACAGTACTCACAACGGTAGTTGGCCCGTTCGGCAACCACCGCATAAAAGGGGTTCATCGTTTGCCGGTGTTTGTGGATGATGGGTCGAGCGCATCCAGGCGGGAGATAGTGGCCGCCAGTTCAGCATCAATCAGCGCGTCCAGTTCCGCCTGCTCCTCGGCGGAAAGAGTTCCGATGCGGGTTCGGAGTTCCTGCATCCGGTCGTACTGCGCCTGTGTGAAAAAACGGTCCGGCCCGAAATGCTGGATGATCACCGGCACGGTCTGGGGGATTTCTCCCCACTGGGACACCAGGGCATCGAGCGCTTCGCCCATCGTGCGCCCGACCGCGCGCAGGTTCCCGGACCGGGCGACGAACCTTGCATTATCCGCTGCCAGTGTGTCTATGCGTATCGTGGCTGCCGTCATGGGTCTATCCCCTTTCCGCCTGATTATAACATACTCTCAAACAGAGAATAGCCCCTTCGCACGAGCCTTGAGAGAAACGGCAGGATTCTCTCTTTTTTATGGGCCCATGGAGATTTAAGAGTTCCGTAAGAGCGGGCGGCGATAGTAGGCATGGATCCTACACCCGACTACAAAGGTTCCGGCTTCCACGCTCGGAACTGGTTTGGAGAGGAGAACCTACCATGGCTCGCCGTTTCACTCTTATGTTCGCCGTCGCCGTTGCTCTGAGCGCGGCCCCCGCTGCCAGGATCTTCGCCCAGCAGGCGTATACCCTCACCGATGTGGCTGCTTGGGTGTCGGGAAGCCACTTTAGCAACTCTACGATCGGCATCAACGCTTCCGGCCAGGTCGCGGGGACCACCACAGATGCCACCGGAGCGAGTCGCGCGTTCCGCTGGACGCCGTCTTCCCCGAACGCGGCCAGCGGCGCGCTTGCGCTCCTGGCCTTGCCAAAGGGAGCCACCGGGAGCGATGCCCGTGCCATCAACAGTTTTGGGCAGGTAGCTGGCGCGGCATTCAACGCGTCAAAAATCAATGCCGAACGCTGGGAGGCAGACGGCACCATCACCGCTCTTACGTCAAACGCGGATGGTTTCGCCATCAACGACGCCGGCGAGGTTGCTGGGCGCGCAACCGGTTCAGGCGGCAGCGTGAGGTATCCGTTCCTGTGGGTCAACGGCACGACCTACAATCTCTCGTCACAAGGCGCGGGCTGGATCGTTACGGGCATGAACGCCATCGGACAGGTGCTTGGCTGGGCCCAGACCAACAACAACTATAGCTATATCTGGACCCCGACGAAGCCCAACGGGACATCCGGCGCGAGCCTTCAGATACCCATCCAGGGCAACGAGATCGACGACTCCGCCCAGGTCGCCGCCGAGTCCACCCAATCTCCCGATCCCCTGCTCTATAACGCCGCGACCGGCGTCACTACGGATCTCGGAATGATCGCCAGCTTCAACTCCGGGGCGCCTTTGGTCTTAACAATGTCGGACAGGTGGTTGGGAATGTGAGCAGTTGGACGACCAATGTCACCCACGCGTTCCTGTGGGATAGCGTGGACGGTATCAGGGCCCGCAACGATCCTACGCAGTTCACCCTATACAACCCGGATGGCACGCTGGCGACCGGATGGGTGCTCGTGAACGGCCTCGGAATCAACGGTTACGGCCAAATTATCGGGTGGGGCTACAACCCGGCAGGGCAGCAGCGCATCTTCCTGCGCCCGCCGCGCTAGCGGGTTCGGCGCGGTGCTGGGGGGGCGACCGACACACCGTCTCTGTCCTTTTGGTGCGCGGTTAGGAAACGGTGCTTTGGGGAGCCGTTTCTTCTCCTTCCGAGAAGAAACGGCTCCCTTGTCGCTGTGGCAGCATCGCCTTTTCGTAAGGGCTCATCGCATGTTTGGGAGAGCAGGCATTGACTTTTGCGCCCCATGCGCTACACTATGAGAACCATTCTATCCGCAGGAGGAGAGCACGCATGCCCATCGCTACTGCCGCCGGACAGGGTTTTCTCATCGGGCGCAACGCCACCGTCGTCTGCCTGGGCGATAGCATTACGGAATACCCGGAGGGCTACGTCACGGTGATGCGGAACCTGCTCGCCGCCGCCTACCCGGAGCGCAACCTCCAGATCGTCAACGCCGGAGTCGGCGGCAATAAGGCGCCCGACATGCTGGCCCGTCTCCAGCGCGACGTGATCGCGCGCAAGCCGGACTGGGTCACGATCAACGTCGGCATCAACGACGTCTGGCATGGCTTCTATGACTTCGCCGCCGAGCGCGCCTGCCCCGAGGGCAACGGCCCTGGCGGCGTTTCGCTGGAGGAGTATACGCAGGCGCTTACCCTGATGGTGGACGCGCTGCGAGAGGCGACCGACGCCCAGATCGTTCTGCTGACCCCGACGGTCATCGGCGAGGATGTGGATAACCCGGAGAATATCGCCAACAGGAAGCTGGAGGGCTATGTCGAGGCGATGCGGCGCGTGGCGGAGGCGCACAGCACCTATCTCGCCCCCACCCACGAGGATTGCGTGCGCGCTATCCGCGCTGGCAAAGCCGCCAATCCCGACTATCGGCTGACGACAGACGGCGTCCATATGAATCCGGTTGGCAACTTCGTCATGGCGCTGAGCGTGCTCTACACGCTGGGCTTTGGAACGGTCTGAAACCGACCACGAGGCGCACGGCGCAAAACCGAATAAACCACCCGCTGCGCTAGAGACATGGAGACACAGAGGAAAAACAAAAACGGAGAAAAACAAAGAGAAAGAGAGAAAGACAAAAGCCTTTGGACAGGATTAACGGGATGAACCGGATTTCAACAACCTAGACAAGCTCTGTTTCTCTCTCTTGGTGTAATCCTGTAAATCCTGTTAATCCTGTCTAAAAAGTGTTTTGCGTTTAGCCTTGGCTTTGTTGCTCGCTCTCCTGAACGGCCCGCATCGCTCCCTGGAACCCGATCTCATCGTGCGTGCCATCGCAGAATGGCTTGGTGAGCGAGCCGCCGCAGCGGCACAGGTAAACCGGCTCGCCCTCCTCTATCTCAATCCGGTTGCCGTCCTCGTCCTGGAGGGTGATCGGCCCGACGACCTCATAAGGACCGTTGTTTGTCACGGTGATCGTAACATCTGCCATCGTTTCAGATTGCTCCTTTGTTAGCATGTTCAGGCCGCGCCTCGAGGCACCAGTCGCAGCCACCGTGTAGTTCACCACGCCACAAGGTTTCTCCTCGTTCTGCCTCAGACGGCTAAGGCCGCAGCCATCAGGAAGCTCAATTCCTGCTACCTATGGGAATACTAGATCATCAAGCGTTACCAGGCCGTTATCCGCAAACTGCACCAACAGTTCTTTGCCACCCATGAACGCCGTACCGAGCAAAGGACGCTTGCCGATTGCCAGCACGCGAACTTCACGCTCTTTACCATTCCAAAGGATGGTCGCCGAGTGGACCGGCACGAAGACTTCAGTATCATCCGCCAGGTTTGCCGGAATATCATACTCGAACGGCAGACCCAACGCGGCGATTGCCGCCGGAGGTAGCGTTAGAAAGCCCGTATATCCGGTATTTACAACGAACTCAATCGCCAAATCAGATCGGTTCGGAAGACGGAAAGTTACTGGAACCAGGGCATGAAGATTAAGAACTCGCCCCGTCATCACTGCGCAGTCCGTTCGATGACGCCCCCGAAGGATTCGGCTACATTGTAGCCGATACGTATCCCGAAGAGGCGAGCATTCGGGTGGCGGGAACGAAGTTTGCGCGCAGCTTCCAGCCCAAGCTCGTCAATTTCATAGTCGCCCGTGTCGGTATCGATTATAACCATCTTGCCGATATTTTCCGCCGTTTCGACTTTCTGACGAATGCCCTGTTCATAAAGTGCCTTTGCGCGTCGTCCGATCTCTTCTCGATTCAGTGCTATGTCTGGCATGGTTATTATCGCCTCCTTATATACTCGGAGTGTGCTTTCATTCTACCATAGGCAAATCGGTCCTATACTGAATCGCTCAAAGCGGCTTCTAACGATGCGGCCCGCTCCTGCATCTCGTGACGGCGTTCCAGGAGTTGGCTATGTTCCTCTTCCATCGCCTTGATTTCTGCGCGGAGGCGTCGCAACTCTTCTATACTTCCATTCAGTCTCTCCTCCGCGTAAAGTTGCTCTCGCCCCGCCTCGTAAACGGCCTGCTCTTCCGGTGTCAGCGTCTCTCCTCTGGCTTTCCGTAAGTGCAGGGACCACCAGGCTTTATATGCTTGTTCGTCCATTACCCTCTCCCGTAAGGATACGCGCATTTTGCAATCAGGCAACCGGGCGGCGACGGAATGGTTGCGAAGGGATCCTATTCCGTCGCCGCCCTCCGGGACACCAGTCTATCGCTGCTTAGTGCAGCGGCGGGATGTAGTCGCCGTGCGCCTCGATCAGCTCGTCCACCAGCGCCCAGATCTCGTCCAGGGTCAACTCGGCGGCGGTGTGCGGGTCGAGCATGGCCGCGTGATAGACGTGCTCCCGCTTGCCGGTCAGGGCCGCCTCGACGGTCAGGGACTGGACGTTGATGTTGGTCTGCATGAGAGCGGCAAGCTGTGGAGGCAGCGCGCCGATCCGGGTCGGCTGCAAACCGTTCTTATCCACCAGGACGGGCACTTCGACGCAGCAGCCCTGGGGCAGGTTGGGGATCAGGCCGTCGTTGGCGACGTTGCCGTAGATGACGCGCGGCGTGTCCGTCTCCATGCTGTGGATGATAAGCGAGCCGTACTCGTGGCTGCGGTGAACCTCCATCGGCTCATCGCTTTCAAACCGCGCCTTCATCGCGTGCCAGCCGGCGATCTGGTTTTCGCAGCGGCGAATGTACTCGTCCAGCGGAACGTTGAACCGCTCGATCAGGTCGGGCCGGTCGCGACGGATGAAGTACGGGCAGTACTCGGCGAAGTGCTCGGAGGATTCGGTGACGAAGTAGCCCAGCCGCATAAACATCTCGTAGCGGACACGGTTCCAGTCCGGAACGCGGCCCTCCTCCACGACCTTGCGGATCAGCGGATAGAGGTCTTCGCCGTTGCGCTCGAACTTGAGATAGAAGGCCATGTGGTTAATGCCGGCGCAGAGGTAGTTGATCTCCTCGTAGGGCACGCCGATATCCCGGGCGATCTGCCAGGCGGTTCCCTGGACGCTATGGCAGAGGCCGACGGTCTTGACGCGAGTAGCGCGGGTAACGGCCCAGGTGTTCATGCACATGGGGTTGACGTAGTTGAGGAAGGTGACGTTGGGAGCCACCTCTTCCATATCCCGGCACATATCCAGCATGACCGGGATCGTGCGCAGCGCACGCATGATGCCGCCGATACCCAGCGTGTCGGCGATAGTCTGGCGCAGGCCATACTTTTTCGGAATTTCAAAATCAATCACGGTGCCGGGCTTGTAGCCCCCGACCTGGATCATGTTGATGGCGTAGTCGGCCCCATCGAGCGCGGCGCGGCGGTCGGTGTGGGTGGTGATGCGCGGGTGCGCGTCCACCGCTTTGGCAACCTTATGCGCCACGACCTCCGAAGTCGCCAGGCGCTCGTTGTCAATATCCATCAGCGCAATGTGGCTCTCCGCCAACTCAGGAAAAGAGAGAATGTCGCCAAGCAGGTTCTTGGCAAACACGGTGCTTCCGGCACCGATCATCGTAATCTTGGGCATCAATTAGCTCCCCTGGAAGTAGGTTTGTTCCCTCGGACGAAACAGCAAACGCAGTAGGTGAGACAGGATCTAACACCCATCTTGCCTAAGTAGGTTTGATGAGATTAGGATTCGGATTGTCCCTGAGGACTTAAGGCCAGAGGGCTGCGGAGATGAACCGGATTTCAGGCCCTCTCCTGACCCGTTTCCTTCCGTTAGTACTTGAAATCCTGTCGCGATAGTTTCCGTATTTTACGCCATAACTCCTGCCTCTCCACTGGCATTCAGGGCAGGCAAGCAGCGAAGCATCATCGCCCGACCCAAGAATAGGAGACGAAGGTTGCCGTGATCACCATTGTCTATCCGGAAGGGAATACAATTCGCTACAGCCAGGATGGAGCGTTGCTGCCGAAACTCCTGGCAGACAGTCAGCACAGCTTCTGGCTGGATCTCGAATCCCCGACGTCGGAGGAGTATGCGCTGCTGTGCGAGCCGTTTCATTTCCACCCGCTTGCCATTGAGGATGCTTCCCGCCCGCGCCAGCGCCCGAAAGTGGACGAGTACGAGGGCTTTGTCTTTGTGGTGGCCGATGAGATCCGGATGGGCCCGGCGGAGACGGACGAGACCGCGTCCGGCAAATCGGCGGAGACGGAGAACGTGCGCGGCCGCCAGATCGCCACCTTTCTCGGCCCTAACTATCTGGTGACGGTGCATGTTGAGCCGGTGGAGACGGTGCGCCAGTTTCGCGACCGTTGCGATCACCGCCACTGGATTTTCGACAAGGGGCCGGGCTATCTGCTCTATATGCTGCTGGACGTATTGGTAGACCTCTATTTTCCGCTGCTGGAGGCTATGGCGGATCGCCTGGACGATCTGGAGGATCGTATCGTTACAAGGCCGAGGCAGGATGTTCTGGAGACGATATTTACTCTGAAGCGAGACCTGACGCGCATGCGCCGCTATGCCGGGCCGCTGCGTGAAGTGACCCAGACCCTGACGACGCGCGACATTCCCGGCATCCAATCCAGTATGTTGCCCTATTTCCGGGACGTAGCCGATCATCTCTTCCGCATCTATGAGACGTTGGATAACTACCGGGACCTGATGTCCAGTATGCTCGACGCCTATCTCTCGCAGGTCTCCAACCAGCTCAACCTGGTCATGCAAAAACTGACCGCCGTGGCGACCGTGTTCATGCCTATCACGTTCCTCACCGGCGTCTTCGGGATGAACTTTGCGCATCAGCCCTGGTATAACACCAATATCTGGTTCTGGATGGGGCTGATGATAGCTATCGGCGCGGCTACCTACTGGTGGTTCCACCGGCGGCATATCGTGTGAGGAGATCGGAGCCGTGGAGAGGAGTCTGGTACTCTACGTAATTCTATGCCTGATAGGGCCGCTGGCCTGGGGCGTGGCGGTGGCCCGGCTTATCGCCCGGACAGAGCAGAAGCGTGCGGCGGCTCGGGAGGCTGACATTCCGACGGACTATGAGATTTGAGTGCGCCCGTTATCCCGGCTGAAGCCGCGAAGGCCGCTTCTCTCCGTCTAACAAAGGCCCAATATGTCGCACAAAGGTTGACCCGGCCAGGCAGTACGGGCGCAGCGTCCGCCTGCCCGCGTTCCGACAGCAGAAGCGTTATCTGCGCGGTTTCGCGCTGTGCGTTGGGTTGCTCTGGGCCGTCAGGATGATTGGCGGAGGCGTTCGAGACGCTGCCAGTAGTCGGGAAAGGTCTTGGCGACGCAGCCGGGGTCTTGAATGACGACGCCGGGGACTTTGAGGCCGATGAGGGCAAAACTCATCGCGACGCGGTGATCATGGTAGGTGGCGATGGCGGCGGGGGTAATCCGTTCTGTCGGGTAGACCGTGAAGCCGTCGGGCCGCTCCTCGACGCGCACGCCGAGCCTGGTCAGTTCCGCGCAGACGGCGGCGATGCGGTCGCACTCCTGGAGGCGGGTGTGGGCGATGTTGCGGACGGTGGTGGGCGAGTCGGCGAAGGGCGCGAGGGCCGCAAGGGTCAGGCTAGTGTCGGAGATGGCGCTCATATCGCGGTCTATGCCGTGCAGCTTTCCCTCCGGCGGGCCGATGACCGTCAGGCCGCTCCGGTCGTGCGTGACCGTACAGCCCATCTCCGCCAGCACCTCAGTGGCAAAGCGCACGTCGCCCTGAAGCGCCTGCGGGCCGAGTCCCGGAACGGTGACGCGCCCACCCGTGAGGGCCGCCGCCGCGAAGAAGTAGGAGGCGCTGGAGGCGTCCGGCTCAATCGGATAGTCCGGCTGGGCGCTATAGCGCTGCCCGGCAGGCACGCGGAAGCGCGCGTAATCGCCTTCTACCGCCACCTGTACGCCCCACTGCGCCATCATCCGCCGCGTGATCTCGACGTAGAACGGGCGCAGACGCCCGACGATCTCGATGGTGACCTCGTTTTGCGCATAGGGCACGACCATCAGCAGCGCCGAAAGGAATTGGCTGCTGGCCTCGGCGCGCAGATGGGCCGTGCCGCCGCGCAAGCCTCCGCCCCCACGCACGACGATGGGCGGGCAGCCATTCCCCGCCTCGGAGAGGACTTCGACGCCCAGCGCCTGCAGCGCCTCCAGCAGGTCGCCCTGCGGGCGCTGGCGCATCCGCGCCACCCCGTCCAGCCGGTAGCGGCCCGCGCCGAGCGCCGTTAGCGCAATAAGAAAACGCATGGAGGTGCCGGAGTTGCCGAGGAACAGCTCGGCTTCCCGGGCTGGGATGCGCCCGCCCTGTCCCATCACCCGCAGCGTCTCCGCCGCCTCGTCCGCCTCCACGTCCAATCCCAGCCGCCGCAGCGACTCGACCATCACGCGCGTATCGTCGGAGGCGAGCGCGCCGCGCAGCGTGGAGACTCCCTGCGCCAGCGCCGCCAGGATCAGGGCGCGGTTGGTCAGGCTTTTGGAGCCGGGAACGGGAATAGTGGCGTCCGGCGGGGCTTCCAGCGGGCGAACGGCAAGCAGATCAGGATAGGACGGCGGGGTCACAGACGCACCTCCAGAGGGCCTTCTAAGTAGCGCCTCCAACTCATTGACTGCCCTTTCGTCGAGAGGCATTTCCCGCCCACGCAGGTGGGCGGAGGGCCGTAGGCCCCACAGCGGCAGGGTTTAACCTGCCGCACAAAGGACGGCAGACTTACTAGAGGCGCGACTTAGCGGGAAATCTTCTCGGCGGCTTGCCGCAGCGCATCGAGAAGAATATTGGGGGCGGGCAGGTTCCCCTCCACATGGCCGAGATGAACGTCAGGCTTGACTGTGGGGCCGTGATAATCGGAGCCGCCGGAAGTCAGCAGACCCCGACTATAGGCCAGTTCCAGATAGCGGGCGGTCTCTTCCGGCGTATGCTGGCTATAGCGCGCCTCGATGCCGTCCAGCCCGAGCGTTTGCAGATGGGCTATCTCCGCCGCCGTCCCGACCGCATCGCGCCGGAGATAGCCAGGGTGGGCCAGGATAGCGACTCCGCCCGCGTCGTGGATCAGCGCGATGGCCTCGTCGGGCTGGAGCCGATCCCGCTCCACGTAGGCGGCAGCGCCTTTTGCCAGGTAGCGCTCGAACGCCTCCCGCACGGAGCCGACATAGCCTTTCTCCACCAGCACGCGTGCAAAGTGAGGCCGCCCGACGACCTCGCCCCCGGCTGCCGTCTCGACATCTTGCTCCGTGATGTCTATGCCGAGCGCCCGCAGCTTCTCGCCCATGCCCGCGTTGCGCACAGCCCGGTTCTTCCGCACGGCTTCCAGCCGCGCCAGCAGCGCCGGGGCCGCCGGATCAATACAAAAGCCCAGCAGGTGACACTGCCCGTTTTCGAATGCGGCGCTCAGCTCGATGCCCGGCACGACCTCCACGCCGTAGCGTGCGCCCGCCTCCTGCGCCTCCGCGATGCCCTCCGTCGTGTCGTGGTCGGTGACGGCGATGGCGGTCAGGCCGATCTCGGCGGCGTGCCGCACCAATTCCGTCGGCGTGTGGTCGCCGTCAGAAGCTGTCGTGTGCGCGTGCAGGTCAATCGAGCGGTCGTCCATCTTTTCATTTTGCCTGGCCCCACAGCGGCAGGCTGAACCCTGCCGCTGTGGGGCCTGCGGCCCGTCGCCCACCTGCGTGGGCGAAATTCTCGGGAGGTCTCTTCGGTCTCAGGCGTGATCGATCAGAGCGTGCTGCGCCAGGTAGTTGAGGATGCGTGCCGCCGAATCCTCGACGGATTCCTCACTGGTATAGGCGACGACTTCCGGGTTGAGCGGCGGTTCGTAGGGGTCGGAAACGCCCGTGAAGTTCTTGATCTCGCCGGCCAGGGCCTTCTTGTAGAGCCCTTTGACGTCGCGCTCGACCAGCGCCTCTAGCGGCGCATGGGCAAAGACCTCCACAAACGCCGCACGGCCCTCTTTCTCAGTCTCGGAGCGGATCTCGTCGCGGATCTCGCGATAGGGCGAGATGGCGGCGGTAATGGCGATGACGCCGTTGCGGGCCAGCACCCGCGCCACCCAGCCGATGCGCCGAATATTGGTGTCACGGTCCTCCTTGGAAAATCCCAGTCCCTTCGATAGATGGGTGCGGACCTCATCTCCGTCGAGTAGTTCAACCTTATAGCCGCGCTCGCGGAACTCCCGCACCAGATTTTCGGCAAGCGTGGATTTGCCCGCGCCCGAGAGTCCAGTAAACCACAAAATAAAGCCTTTATGCCAGCTCATGCTTTCCCTTTCCCCTCAATTCTAACATACGGCCCACATGGAAAAATGTCCATAAAATAGGAACTTGTCCGGCGAACCGTTTGTATATTGACTAACAGGCCCGCATTGTACTATAATTTTACCGGAATAGTCAAGATTATCGGTATATTCCCGAAACTTACCAGGAGGCCCATAACACGATGTTGCCGCAGACCTACGCGCCCACGCCCGAAGCCCTGAAGGCGATCAGCGATTCGCTGGAAGACAAATCGCCGGAAGAGATTCTGCGCTGGGCAGTGGAGATCTACCACCCGAAGCTGACGATGGCGACGGCGTTCGGCGCGGAAGGCTGCGTGCTGCTGGCGATGCTTTCCGAAATTAAGCCGCACGGCAAGGAGGTGCGCGTCTTTAACCTGGAAACCGGCTACCAGTTCCCGGAGACCCTGGCGCTGCGCGAGCGCATCCGGGAGCAGTATGGCATCGCGGTCGAATTGGTGCGGCCCGACGAGACGGTGAAGGCGATGGAGAAGCGGTTCGGCGGGCCGATCTATGGCACCAATCCGGACGAGTGCTGCCGCATTCGCAAGATCGAGCCGCTTCGGCGCGCCCTCGCCGGATACGACGCCTGGATCAGCGCCATCCGCCGTGACCAGACGCCCCACCGGGCGAAGGCGGGCATCGTAGAGTGGGATCCCAAATTTAACCTGGTCAAGATCAACCCGCTGGCAAACTGGACGAAACGCGACGTCTGGGCCTATATCCGCATTAATGAGGTGCCCTACAACCCCCTGCACGACAAGGGCTATCCCAGCATTGGCTGCTGGCCCTGCACGCGGGCCGTCGCGCCCGGCGAGGACGACCGCGCGGGCCGCTGGTCGAACTTCATCAAGCTGGAGTGCGGCCTGCACACCCGATGAACACAGGAGCATGGGAGGCAGCGCGGCATCCGGTAAGTCCGCCGTCCGTCCTGTTTGCGGCAGGCTAAACCCTGCCGCTGTGGGACCTATGGCCTGCCGCCCACCTACGTGGGCGGAAGAGACCCGCCGCGAAAGGGCAGTCCACGCGCCAGAGCCATCACTTAGGAGGTCAGCAGGCGGCGCGCGACGAGCAGGGCGGATATCGTCTTGGCGTCCTGAAGGTCGCCGTCTATCGCCTTCTGTTCGGCTTCGACCAATGGCAGGCGCACAAGCTCGATGTTCTCATCGGCATCCGTGCGGGCCTGGCTCTCCGTCAGGCCGGTAGCCAGATAGGCATGGATGAGTTCCGTCGAGTAGCCCGGCGCCAGATAGGATTGGAATAGCGGGCGGAAGTGAGCCGCCCGGTATCCGGTCTCCTCTTCCAGTTCGCGGGCGGCGCAGGCATCCGGGTCTTCGCCCGGCTCCAGCGTCCCGGCCGGGATTTCGAGCAGCGCCTTGCCCGCCGCCAGCCGGAACTGGCGCACCAGCAGCACCGTGCCATCCTCCAGCACGGGCACGATACAGACGGCGCCCTTATGCGCGACGATCTCGCGCTTCGACTGGCTGCCGTCCGGGAGGCGCACCGTATCCACCCGCAAATGGACGATCTTGCCCGAATAGATGGTTTCAGAGCCGATAACGGTTTCGTTCAGTTCCATAGCTTCGACTTGAGCGGCAACTTACGCCGTTAATAAATAAGATGTCGGAGATATGCGTCGCACGGAATCTTACCGGGCCGACGCGCAGCTACTAGAGCGTGTTATGCACTTTTCACCAGCCTCTAGCGACAACAGCTACCCATAAGGCGAGCAACAAGTCCGTTCAGCTTGCTTTAGAGGATAGCCCGCTGCTCTATGTAGCACTTTCTGCGCCGCACAGAGCCAAACAGAGCGTCAAACGGTTCCCAAGTGCATAACACGCTCTAGAGAACGTCGTCGCCGCGCTCTTCGGTTCGGATGCGAACGGCCTCGTCCATCGGCAGCACAAAGATTTTGCCGTCGCCGGGTTCGCCCGTGCGCGCGTGGACTTCAATCGTCGAGACGATCTCGTCCACGTCTTCATCGCGGGCCACAATTTCGATCTTGACCTTCATCGGCAGGTCAATTACATAGTCGGCCCCGCGAAAGCTTTCGCGATGGCCGCGCTGGCGTCCGCTGCCGCGCACGTCGGACACCGACAGGCCGGTCACGCCGATCTCGCCCAGCGCGATCTTGACCTCGTCAAGCTTCATCGGGCGGATTATCGCTTCTATCTTCTTCATTCATCCGTACCAAGTGAACCTAGGGTACAATAGATTACGCGCATTTCTACCGAATTCCTGTTCCAGGATCGTAATACTAAGTGAGGTTTAGCTGAGTTGACAGATTTGACGCATTCTGCTCCCCAGGCATCTCCTGACGAGCTTTTTGATGTGACGATAATCGGCGGCGGCCCGGTCGGGCTCTTCGGAGCCTTCTACGCTGGTATGCGCCAGATGAAGACCAAGATCATTGATAGCCTGCCCGAGCTTGGCGGCCAATTGACCGCGCTCTACCCAGAGAAATTCGTTTATGATATGCCGGGCTTCCCGAAAGTGCTGGCCCGCGACCTGGCCGAAGAGATGGCGGTCCAGGGCACGCGTTTCCAGCCGACCGTCTGCCTGACGGAGAAGGTGCTGAGCCTACGGCACGAGCCCGACGGCACCATCACCCTGACGACCAACAAAGCCGCGCATCGCACCAAGACGGCCATCATCGCCATCGGCGCAGGCGCCTTCTCGCCCAAGAAGCTCAACACGCCGGGCATCGCAGAGTTCGAGGGACGGGGCATCCACTACTTCGTGCGGGATAAGGCACAGTTTGAGGGCAAGCGGCTGCTCATCGTCGGCGGCGGGGACTCCGCGCTGGACTGGGCTATGAACCTGGAGCCCATCGCCGACCGCGTGACGCTCATCCACCGCCGCGACGTATTCCGCGCCCATGAAGAGAGCGTGGATTGGCTGTTCAACCGCTCCCGGGTGGACGTGCGGCTCTGGCACGAGCTGCGCCGCGTAGAAGGCAATGGTCGGCTGGAGCGCGCCATTGTCTTCCATAACCAAACGGACGAAGATTTCTGCCTGGATGTGGACGCGGTGCTGCTCAATATCGGCTTCTCCGCCGACATCGGCCCGGTCAAGGAGTGGGGCCTGGAGCTACAGGGCGGCGGCATTCTGGTCAACCAGCATATGGAAACGAACCTGCCGGGCGTCTACGCCGCCGGGGATATTGCCTCTTATGACGGCAAGCTCAAGCTGATCGCCACCGGAGTCGGGGAGATCTGTATCGCCGTCAACTACGCCAAGCACCGCATTGACCCGGCGGCGAAGGTCTTCCCCGGTCACAGCAGCAACCTCAGCCTCTAGCGCAGCGGGTGGTTGCTTTTTCCTTGATCCACGATATAGTAGCTTCCCGGCTGCGCTTTGGCATAGCGCAGCGGCTCCTCGAGGAGCTCCATCACCTGATTGTAGTGGGTCAGGCGGCGCTTCAGGTTGGTCTGCCCGGCGACGGCGAGGCTGAACAAGGGCACGCGCTGACGGTTTCCGGCGCGGTCTTCCAGCAGGGTGTAGTTCTGGCGCACGTGTTCGGCGCTGTAGAACTGCGGCACCAGCCTGTCGAAGCCGGTCGTCAGGGCCCGACAGATCGGGATCGCCGTCTCCGGGTGGGTCAGCAGGACGAAATCGTCGCCGCCCAGATGCGCCAGGAAATCGCCGGGACGTCCGCAGGCTTCCAAGGTCTCGCGCAGCAGCCGGGCCAGCGCCAGAAGAACGCTGTCGCCGCTAACCAGGCCGTAGCAGCGGTTAAACGCGGACAGCCCGTTGATGTCGGCGCGGATCACGGCCAGCGGCGCGCGCTGCGCTATCCGCTCCTGCAGGGCCTCCTCCAGCGCCACCCGTCCCGGCAGCCCAGTCAGCGGGTCGGCGTAGCGCATCTGGTTTTCCCGCACGGCGGTCGCCGCCTCCATCAGCAGGCGCGGAGGCAGCACCCCCAGGTACTGGTTATCGCCGCGCGCCACCACAATATCGGTCTCCAGGCTGATGTCGGTGCGCGCCGTCACCTGTCGCATCACCTCCAGGATGGGCGTGTCCTCCTCGGCGGTGAGCACGTTGGTGCGCATCCACTGCGCCACCGTCTCGGCGGGCAGCAGTTCGCCCACGTGCGCCGCGCTCGCCAGGCCCAGCACGTGGCTTAGCTGCTCGCGCATCACCAGGCCCCGCGCGTATCCCTCCTCCATGACCACCACGCTCGTCAGTCTCGGGTCTTTGGCAAAGCGCCGGGCCACCTCAGAAAGCGGCGTGTCGGGCGCGACCGCCTTGCCGGGTCGGGCCAGGGCGCCCACCGCCGGCTGCCGCCCCGTCAGGGTTAAGCTGTGCTGTCGAGTACGCAGCCGCATGAACTCGCGCAGGTCGCGGGGCACTCCACGCAGGTCGTCGGCGGGCTTGCCCATCAGGTAGCCCTGGCCGTAGACGATGCCCAGATCGATCAGCGTGGCTAACTCCTCGCGGGTCTCTATCCCCTCGGCCAGCACAGTCGAGCCGATATGCTGGGCGTACTGTGCCAGCGCCGAAAGCAGGGCGCGGCGCGTGCCGTTGACGTCAATGCTGTTTACCAGGCTGCGATCCACCTTGATAAACTCCGGGCGCAGTTCGGCGATGGCGTGCAGGCTGCTGTAGCCGGCGCCCGCGTCGTCAATGGCGATCTTGAACCCCTGCTCGCGCAGCCGCTCGATATACTGGAGCAGGCGGGGGAAGTCTTCGACGGTCTGCCGCTCGGTGATTTCGACGACGATGCTGGCTGGCGAGAGGCCGTGCTCACGGGCGCACTCGGCCAGCGAGCGCTCCTGCTGATCCAGATAAGCCAGCCCTTCGGCCTCCATATTAATAAAAAGCAGGTGCCGGATGCCTTGCTCGGCAGCGCGAGCAAAGCACCGATCCTGGCAGGCCAGATCCAACCAGGCGACCAGGCGGGCCTTGTCGGCGGCGCGCAGCATCGCGCCGGTGCGCCGCAGCAGCGTCCCTTTCGGCCCCCGTATCAGCGCCTCGTATCCAAGCGTCTGGCCGTCGCGTAGATGGACTATCGGCTGGAACTGGGTATGCAGCTGGCGGTTGACAATGATCTCCAGCAGCTCGTTGAGCTCGCTGAGGTGCTCCTGGAAGCTATCCTGAGTGGGAATGGCCGCCACCGGCGTCACGGTGAAGGCGGCGCTGCCGGCAGCGGTAGGCAGGGCAAACATATCCAGGATGCTCAGGCCGGTCGGCACATTCTCGCCGGCGGCGCTGCGCAGCGCCCGGACGGCCTCCCTTTCGGTTAGGGAGGGGGCCGCCGGGTTTCCGGGCTGCATTCGCGCCCTCCTGGCCTCCGCCGCTCGCCACTCGGCCTCCAGGCTCTCCACCAGCGTAGTCCGCAGCGAATGGCCCCAGAGCGCGTTATCCGGTCGCGTCGTCTCGTCGGCGGCGCGCAGGGAGAGGACCCAGGTCTGGCCGCTCCTGGCCCAGACCTGGAGTCGCGCCGGTTCGCGCAGGATCTGGGCCAGGTGCCGCTCGATACGCTCGGTCGTGAGCCAGCACGCCGGCACGGTCGCGTCGGCGCGCAGGATCAGCGCTAGCTCCCCCTGCGTCAGACACTCCACCAGACATTCCAGCGCCTCCCGGCGCGCGTCTTCCACGCGTTCTGGCTCCGGCAGCGGCCCGTTTGCGGCCAACAGATCGTCCTGGGTTTCCAACATCGCGCATCCTTTCGGTAGACACTCCCAGTCGTGTGGATCAATCTCAAGCAGCCTGCTGCTGAGGAGATACGTCCACACCGTTGGGAGGGATTACCCATCCTTTCGCATCTGGCGGTTTTCATATCGAAATTCGGCTGTGCCCGGTAGTTATTCTTCCATAGTCGGACGCCAACTTGCGCACGCTTTTTATCCTTGCACGATGTTGAGCGGTTTCCGTCAGTGCGGCTCAATCAGGACTTCTCCGCCATCAACAATATCTGCAAAAAGGCGATAGCCATAGAGCATCTGCATTCCGACCAACGCACCACCATCGCTCGCCTGAACGTAGATGTCACGGTCCTGTCCCTCCCAGATGACTTTGGCTGTATGAACAGAGAAAACAACCTGACTCCCGCCCCCAAGTTCGTATCTGGTAGTGCCGAAGAATGGCAGTTGCAGGGAAGCAATGCGTCCGGGAGAAAGCGTTAGATAGCCGGAAAAGCCGGTATCAATGAGAGCGTCTATGTCCTCAATCTGTCCACTGGACGTACGAAGCTGCAAAGGGATGATGGCTCCCCTATTCGCATTCACTTCCCTGCGTATCGGCTACCGGACGGCAGGGCGGATTGGGGCGCGCCCGACGAGGGCAGGAGCATGATACGCAGGATATGAAATCTACCGCCGGGATGCTTTTCCGCCGCCCGCTTCATGGCGGCAATATCGCTCTCGTCTATTTCGTAATCGCCGGTCTTAACATCAATCACGAGGTATTTGCCAATGTTCCCCGCTTCGACCTTATTCCGTATCTTCTGTTCATAAAGCGCCTCTGCCCTGGCTGCAATTTCCTCGACGGTATGCCCAGATGGTCCCATTGCTGTTTGCTCCTCCCACGCAAGACTACCCACGTTATAACATGTTGGCACGTCAACAACTCGGCAATCCGCATCCAAATGCTGCCAGACCTTCAGTCCCCGATATGATTGCAGTCTAATCGTCAACCCGCCGCATTCCACTGTCTTTCCCCTACGCCCCGCACCCGACACCCCAATAACAGGGAGGCGAATTCAAAGCGCGGCACACTGTAGTAAGAACAGTGTGCCGCGCTGATCGGCAGATATTAATAAAAGAAGTTAGCGATATTTCCCCTATATTCCATTTGCTACACACTACAACCAGATCTATATCTCCAACTCACGTTGAGATACCGTTGGCGAATTCGTAATTGCCGTCTCAACGTGAGATTCGGCTGTTCGATCCGAGGGGAAGCGTAAGGTCCAATTCTAGCCGGTTCTGAATTCGCCAATGGTATTCGTTGATTTGCTGGAATCACCGCTGCCACCTTCGTTTCCCCGCATCCCCAACTGCTGCGTATCCTGTAACCTCTTTGCCTGTTTCTATCGTCTTGCTGTTTCACGCGAGAGATGGGGGCGGCGATACGAACGAGAGGGGATAGGTGGTCAGTGCCACTCCTCGCAAAATCCTTCTCGCATTCCACTTGACAATGATGGACTAAATTGGTATAATACATTGACGCTAACAGCAATCAATTCGTGACTGTACAGAGTTTTTCAGAACCTAAGCGCGGAGGTGTTTTCGCAAAATGGCTAAAGCAGTTGGCATTGACCTGGGAACGACGAACTCGGTCGTCGCCGTGATCGAAGGCGGGGAACCCACCGTCATTCCGAACGCGGAAGGCAGCCGGCTTACGCCCTCGGTCGTTGGCTTTAATAAGAACGGCGAGCGCCTGGTCGGTTCCAGCGCGAAACGGCAGGCTATCATCAACCCGGATCGTACCATCATCTCCATCAAGCGCAGGATGGGGACTTCGGAGAAGGTGAACATTGACGGCAAAAACTACACCCCCGAAGAGATCTCGGCGATGATCCTGCAAAAGCTCAAGACGGACGCGGAAGCCTTTCTCGGCCAGCCGGTGACGGAAGCCGTCATCACCGTGCCCGCTTACTTCAACGACGCGCAGCGCACCGCCACCAAAAACGCGGGCGAGATCGCGGGCCTGAAGGTGCTGCGCATCATCAACGAGCCGACCGCGGCCGCGCTGGCCTACGGCCTGGACAAAGGCAAAGAGGAGAAAGTCCTCGTCTTTGACCTGGGCGGCGGTACGTTCGACGTTACCCTGCTCGACATCGGCAAGACTGAGGACGGCGGCACGGTGCTCGAAGTCCTGGCCACCTCGGGCGATACGCGCCTGGGCGGCGACGACTGGGATCAGCGCATCGTAGACTACGTGGCCGACGAATTCCGCAAAGAGACCGGCATTGATCTGAAGAAGGACAAGCAGGCCCTGCAGCGCCTGCGCGAGGCGGCGGAGAAAGCCAAAGTCGAGCTTTCCAACGTCACGCAGACCAACATCAACCTGCCCTTCATCAGCAGCACGCCCGACGGTCCGGTGCACCTGGACATTAACCTGTCGCGGGCCAAGTTCGAGGAGTTGACCCACGACCTGGTGGACCGGTGCAAAGGCCCGTTCGAGCGCGCGCTTTCGGACGCCAAAATGAAGCCGTCTGATATTGACGAGATCGTGCTCGTCGGCGGCTCAACCCGAATGCCCATGATCCAGGAGCTGGTGCGCAAGCTGGGCGGGGGCAAGGAACCCAACAAGGGCGTCAACCCCGATGAAGTCGTGGCGGTCGGCGCAGCGATCCAGGCGGGCGTGCTCTCGGGCGAGGGCGGCACGACCGGCGGCAATATCCTGCTGCTGGACGTAACCCCGCTGTCGCTGGGCATCGAGACGCTGGGCGGCGTGATGACCAAACTGATCGAGCGCAACACGACCATTCCGACCCGCAAGAGCGAGGTCTTTACGACGGCGGAGGATGGGCAGACCAGCGTGCATGTCAAGGTCTATCAGGGCGAGCGCGAGATGGCAGCCGCCAACAAGTTCCTGGGCGACTTCCAGTTGCAGGGCATTCCGCCTGCGCCGCGCGGCGTGCCGCAAATTGAGGTGACGTTCGACATTGACGCCAACGGCATTGTCAATGTCTCGGCCCGCGACCGGGCAACCGGGCGTGAGCAGAAGATCACTATCACCGGCACGAGCAGCCTGAGCAAGGACGATATTCAGCGCATGGTCAACGAAGCCGCCGCGCACGCCGAAGAGGACAAGAAGCTGCGCGAGCGCGCCGAGGCGCGCAACCGGGCGGAGACGCTGATCTACCAGACGGAGAAGAACCTCAAGGATCTGGGCGACAAGGCGCCGTCCGACCTGAAGATGGCGGTGGAGAACAACATCAGCAACCTGCGCACCGCGCTCAACGGGAATGAGGAGACGAGCGAGCTGCAGCGGCTGACCAGCGAGTTGGAGCAGTCCACTTATCGGCTGTCCGAGTTGCTGTACCAGCAGGCGACGGCGGAATCGCACAACGGTCACGGCGAGCAGGAGCCGGGTGCGTCCACCACGCCGCAGGCCGAAGCCGATGAGACGGTGATTGATACGGAGTTCAAGAAGGAGTAGCGCCCTTAGCGCCATCAACCGGCTAATGGCTCCCTGCTGGCGCCCCAAGTACCGGGGAGGGGCCAGACCTCACCCCGGCCTGCGGCCACCCCTCTCCTTGAGAAGGAGAGGGGTGCGTCAATGCTGGCTTCTGCTCCCCCTTCTCCCTTGCAGGGAGAAGGGACGGGGATGAGGGGAGATAAGAGAGAACAGAAGAACCTGGCAGTGAGGCTCTCCCCTCTCCTTGCTAAGGAGAGGGGCCGAGAGGGAGGTCTATTGGGGTGAGGGCCTTAACAGGGGCATTCCGCCGAGCGTCTGGGAGCCGGGTATATTCTATGCCTGGCTTTCTGGATCCCTTGATTTTGTTTTGGGGGTGAGGCAGCGTGAACGGTAAAGATTACTATAAGGTGCTGGGCGTGCCACGCACCGCGACGCAGGAGGAGATTAAGAAAGCCTACCGAACGCTCGCGCGCAAACATCACCCCGACCTGAACCCCGGCGACAAAAAGGCCGAGGAAGCGTTCAAAGGTATTCAAGAAGCCTACGACGTGCTTTCCGAGCCGGAGAAGCGGGCCAAGTACGACCAGTTCGGTGACCTCTTCCACAGCGGTCCGTTCGGGGCGGGCACCGGGCCGCAGTATTCGTCCCGGCCCGGCGGCTTCAGCGGTTCTCCATTCGTGGATGTTGATCCCGGCGGCGGAGGGATCAACTTTGAAGAGTTCCTGGAGCGGATGTTCGGCGGGGGCAAGCGCAGCGGGCGGCAGGGAGCAGGCTCCACGCCCGGCTTTGAGACCCGATCCGCCGCGCCTGCCGAGGATATCGAGTTCGGCCTGGATATTTCGCTGGAGGATGCTTACCGGGGAACGACGCAGCGGATCAACGTAACCGTGGAAGATGTCTGCCCGGAGTGCGAAGGGATGGGGCAGAAGCGCACCAGCCGGGGCCAGTTTGATCTCAGTGCTGGAGTCTGCCCGCGCTGCCGGGGGCGTGGCCGCATCTCGTCGCCGCGCACCGGCCAGGTCCCCGTTCCGGCGGGCGCATGGGATGGATTACGCCTGAAGCTGAGCGGTCAGGGAGCCGCCGACGCCCGGGGCCGTCGCGGTGACCTCTATGTGCAGCTGCACATCAAGCCGCATCCGAAGTTCGAGCGGGAAGGGCAGGATCTGCTCTTTGATGTCGCCGTGCCCTATACGGTGGCGGCGCTCGGCGGTGAGGCGACCGTTCAGATGCTCGACGGCCAGATCCGCCAGCTGCTCATTCCGGCTGGCATCCAGACCGGACAGAAGCTGCGCCTGGCCGGGCAGGGAATGCCCGCCCTGCGGGACCGGAAAGCCGGAGACGCCTATGCGCGAGTCAAAATGACGGTGCCCCGGGATCTGACCGAGCGGGAGCGCACGCTGCTGGAAGAGCTAGCGCGCCTGCGCAACGACCCGGTGCGCGCCAAAGCCGCCAAATAGCAGGCCGGAGCGACCTCACCCCCTTCCCCTCTCCTTCGTAAGGAGAGGTGAGAGGGGAAGTTAGGTTCTCCCCTCATCCCCGTCCCTTCTCCCTGCAAGGGAGAAGGGAGAGCAGAAGCCAGCATTGTCTCTGCCTGCGTAGGCAGGCAGCGGGCCTCGCTAGGCGGAGGCGCGAGCGAGCGCAGCGCCGACCCTTGCAGTCAGCGGGCCGTAGGCCCCCCAGCGGCAGGGTTTAGCCTGCCGGAATGAGGGGTTAGGTACAACCCAGAGGCCAGATAGTGATTGGATTGAATCGAGGAGAGACGGAGCATGACCGCGCACGATAAAAATGAGCCCGTCTACATGATCGGAGTCGTGGTCGACCTGACGAAGATGCATGCCCAGACGATTCGCCTCTACGAGAAGCTGGGGCTGGTGACGCCGAAACGCAAAAGCAAGAACCGGCTCTACTCCGAGGCGGATGTCGAGCGTCTGCGCCAGATACGCCGCTTCACGCAGGATATGGGCGTCAATCTGGCCGGGGTCGAGATCATTCTCGACCTGTTGCAGCGGCTCGAAAGGACCCAGGCCGAGCGTGACGCCATCGCTCACCGGTGCGCGGAGATGGAGGCGCGGCTGCGGGAATTCCTGGAGAAAACCGGGGGCTCGTTCACGTGACTGGAGCAGTTGCCGCCTCTGCCCGCGGGAGAGCCTACCCCGGAGGCGCTGCCGGAGCCGCCCCAAAGCATGGCAATGAAGCAATTGCCGAAATCGCCGATTGTGCTTCCGGCTCCCAAGCGCCGGTCGTACCGGCGGGCAACGCCGAAAGCGGTGGATACGATCAAAACGGAGTGACGAGGCATCTATCCTTGCTTAGCGCCGCGCGGAATTCTCAAATGGGATTCTCACGCGGCGCTTTTTTCGTCATTGCGTAACCTCTTCTCCATGCCAGACGTCTAACCATTGCCAGGGGATCAGTTAGGAGCCTCACCTTCAACCGACCTCACCCCCGGCCCCTCTCCTTCCTAAGGAGAGGGGAGAGGAGAAGTCGGGTCACTCCCTTTCCTGCCGTGTTAACGACGAATCAGGAAAGCAGGACGAGGGATAGGCGAGCCGAGGATGAGGTCATCCCTGAGGCAGGATGGCGCTGGATTTGATACCGAAATACAGGTTATCTCGATGACGAGCCAGGAAGCCTGCGTATTTGGTTGGGAAGCACCGATGAACGGGGAGCGCACGGTGACAACCGACGACGATGGCTGCCTTGTCGCGCGCTTCCTGCGCGGCGATGCGGCGGCCTTCGACTCGCTATTCCTCAAATACCAGGACTACGTATATCACATTATCTATGGCATTGTGGGCAGCGCCGAAGAGGCCCGCGACCTGACTCAAGAGGTGTTCCTACAGGTCTACCGCTCTCTGCCCAAGTTCCGGCACGGTTCGCGCTTCGCCACCTGGCTGTATCGGATCGCCGTCAACCGGGCGGTAGACGCGGCGCGAGGCTCCCGCCGCTGGCGCTTCCTGGCGCTCTCTGATGAGCCGTCGCTGGCGCAGCGCGCAGCCGACCCGCAAGATGAGCCCGAGAGTGCGTTCGACCGCGACCTGGAGCGGGAAACGGTTCAGAGCGTGCTGATACGCTGCCCGATGCAGCACCGGCAGGTGCTGGCCCTGCGCTATTATCGTGACCTGTCGCTGGAAGAGATCGCCGACGTGCTGGAATGTTCCCTGGCGGCGGCGAAGGTGCGTCTGCACCGCGCCCGCCAGGTATTCAAGGAGTATTACGTGGCTACGTATGGGACGGACAGGGCTGCCGCCTGTCCTGCCGAGGAGGGAAAGGCCGATGCGGCCCGTACCCGGCGCTGAACGCCGCGCACAACCCGATAGGAAACGCGCTCCACTGCCTGCCACCTGCGCGGCGGTGCAGGCGCAGATCCTGGACTATCTGGATGGCGAACTGCCTGCTGCCCCTATGCAGCAAGTGCAAGCTCATCTGGACCGCTGCGCGGCGTGCCGGCAGGAAGCGGATCTCTTCCGTGACTCCGAGCGCGCCCTGACCTCAGCGCTGAGCGCTGTGCCGCCTGCCGGAGACCTGCGCGCCGACTTCTACGCCCGACTCGCCACCTCCCAGGCCCGCCGCACGCGCCGCCAACGGTGGCTGTCCTGGAGCCTGGCCGTGCCCGCGCTCGCCGTCGGCCTGCTGGCGGTCCTGCTGCTGCGGCCCCATCCCTCTCCGGCCCCACCCCGGATAGCGGTCGTGCCAAGCAAACCTCCTAGCCTTCTGGTACGAGCGCCAGAGCCGGGCGCACCGGATAGGGAAACCCCAGCGCCGGAGAAGAAACGGCAAGGCAGTAGGGCGGTGAAGCGGAACCCCGTTGAGGCAGGCTCGAAAGCCACGCGCGTCGCGTCATCCGGTATGCATAGGCGGAGGCATTGGCCGGCCCCACACCCTGCGCCGATTATGCTTGCCTCTAAGCCAGAGCGGCCGCCACGCCCAAAGACAGGCTACCGCCCGATCTGGAAGGTTGTCCGGGCAGATGAGCCGAAGAGGCCGTTTGCGCCGGATGGGGATATTCGGCTTAATGTGGAGCCGCCCGAGGCGTCCTCCTCTCCGGAAACGTTCGCCCTGCGCGGAGGGGTAGAGCGCGCCTCCCCGAGCGTCCTGTCGGAACAACTGGGCACGGCTACGCAACAGTTGGCGAATTTGAAGGACGCGCATCGGAATGCTGTTATCGCAGATGAGGTCTCGCTGCGGGTCGTGGATGAGGAGCGGGGATTTGTCGCCAGCACGCACGTTTCCAGCCTCAACTCGGAGCATGGCAAGCAGGTAATCGCCGTGGAAGCCGACAGCACGCCGCTGGCCGTTCCCGCCTCAAAACCTCTGGGCGCTGCATCGGAAGGTCAGAACACGAAATAAAAGGCTCAGGTTGGAGGAAAACAACAATGCGCCTCCTCTCTTTCCGTCATCTTGGCATGGCCCTGGCCGTGAGCGCGGCTCTGGCCGGGCCGGGCGTAACCGGGCGCGCTGCGCAAACGCAGGACGAGCCGCAACCGCAGTTGGTGGCACAGTACCCCGATGCCGGGCAGGGATACGGCAACGCTGCGGCGGTCGCCTCCACGTTACAGGTGACCGGCACCGCCGACCGCTTCACCATTCTTGCCGACCATGCGGACGTGCGCAGCCTCCTGAGCCTCGTGTTCAACCAGGCGGAGAAGGACTTCACGCTGGACAACAACGTGGCAGGCCAGGTGACGATGCGCCTCAGCCGGCAGTCGTTCCTGACCGTGCTGGACGCCATCTGCCAGCAGACCTTCCTGCGTTACACCCAGGACAAGGACACCGGCATCTACCACTTTACCCGTGACGACGAGGCTATCCGGGCTGCCTTCACCCGACTGCGCACCCTGAACGCTCAGCTACAGGCGCAGCTTCGCTTCCTGGGCCTCGACCTGCCCCATCTAGGACAGAACGGCTTCGCGCCGCCAGCCTATTTCGGCGTCCCGGGACAGTTGGGGGGCGGTTTCGGCGGCTTTGGAGGAGGGGCGACGCTCAACATGCAGCGCCTGCAACAGACGGGCCCACCCGGCCCAGCAGGACCGGCAGGGCCGTCGCCGCAATCGGTGGACAATGCCCTCACGCGGAGACAGGAGGCGCGCGTCAAATCCGCTCCGTCGTCCGAAAAGGAAACCAAAGGCGAAGAGCGGCTCGCGCACCCAGCGCCGCGCCGCGCCGATGGGCGCGATCGCTTGGGTGGCGCCAACCAGCCTACCATTGTGCCGGACGCTGCGGCCCAGCAGGATGCCTATCGCCAACTCAAAAATCAATATAACTACGTGGAGCTATATACCCAGCCCGGACAAAGCCTGCCTGTGCGCGATGCCATCGAGCAGTTGGCGGCGCAGGCCAACGTTCCGGTGCTGATCGATCCTAAAGTGCCTGCCGGGCCCAAGTTCCGTCTTGAGGGCAGTATTTCGGCGCGCAGCCTGCCGGACGCGCTCAACATCCTGACTTCGATTGCGCGCCTGGAATGGAAATGGGTTGGCGATAAGATTTTCGTCACCACGACCCCGGACTTCCAGCTCTTCTACGGCAACACGAACGTCCCTCGCGCCAGCTACCCGCCGGTGGAGCTTCAGCAGCGGGCGCTGAAAAGCCAGGCCCGTCCCGCCAATCCGGGGGCCGAAAGCGATAAGAAGGCCAATCCCAAAAGTAGGGCCGGAGGGAAAGGCAAGAAGGCGTGATGGCATCAGAGGTTGGCACGCTCGATATCGCTCTAGCTGTTCAATGCCCCCAGCTTTCCTCTGACTGCCACGCGCAAGAAGGAGCCGCCGCGCCTCCTATCGAGGCGCGGCGGCTCTAGTATTGGAGCTAAGCGACAGGCTAAACCCTGCCGCTGTGGGGCTTATATCCAGTCCGAGGGAATACTTATCGTATGGCTACCTCAAGGTGCAGCGCATATGGGAAGAAATTCACCGGATTGGATATTATAGCCCGCCGCCCACCTACGTGGGCGGGAAAAGCGCCGCTAGGCGGGCACGGCATCGCTGGGCATATCGGTCGGCAGGGCTGCTGGGCGCTCCACCGGGCTTTCCGGCCGGTAGTGCGTCCCGCTCTCAGAGGCATCCAGAATGCCCTGCATGACGTCTAGCGTATGATAGGCCATATCGCCGCTGGCCCGATGCGGCCTGCCGGTGCGAATGGCTGCTGCCATGTCCGCTACGCCCAGTCCGCGTGCGTTTTCCGCAAAACCGTGCGTCAGCGGTACCTCGCGCCACTCCTTCTCATCCATTCGCTTGACCAGCACCGTGCCGCCAAAGCCGTTCGGGTCGGGCACGCGCAGGGAGCCCTCCGTTCCGTAGACCTCGATATTGGGCAGTTGGTGCGCCCACACGTCGAAGCTGGTCACCAGCGTGCCGATAGCCCCGTTGGCAAAATCCAGCACGCCCGCGATGTGCGTGGGCGTCTCTACCTCGATCTTCTTGCCGTGCTTGGGCTGGCTCGTGATGGTGCGTTCGGGGAACGTGATGCGGGCCGAGCCCGTCACCCGCTGAATGCCGGCGATCATGTTGACAAGCGCCGTGACATAATAGGGCCCCATGTCCATCAACGGCCCGCCGCCGGTCCTGGCATAGTAGAACTCGGGGTCGGGATGCCACGACTCATGCCCGTGGCAGAGCATGAAGGCGGTAGCGCCTATCGGCTCGCCGATGACGCCCTCGTCAATCAGCTTGCGGCAGGTCTGATGCCCTCCGCCCAGAAACGTATCCGGCGCGCACCCGACGCGCAGGTTCTTGGCCCGGGCCAGCTCCAGGACCTTGCGCCCCTGCTCCCGCGTGACGGTAAACGGCTTCTCGCCGTAGGTGTGCTTCCCTGCCTCCAGAGACGCCAGCGCAATTTCGGCATGGGCCACCGGAATCGTCAGGTTCACCACAAGCTCCACGTCCGGGTCATTGAGCAGTTGCTCGACGGTGAGCGCTTTGGGCACGCCATGCTCCTCGGCTTTCGCCCTGGCGCGCTCCGGGATCAGGTCCGCGCACGCCACTACCTCGGTATTGCGAAACTTCTTGAGGTTCCTAAAGTAGATGCCGCTGATGTTGCCGCAGCCCACAATGCCCACGTTGACTTTCGGCGTCGAATCGGTTACGGTCATTCCAGACTCCTTTTTGTGCCTCTTTTCATGAAAGCCGCCCTCTTTTCCTGCTCGGATTGCCTCAGCACCTAACTCCATCTCGGCAGGCGAAACCCTGGCTTCTGCTCCCCCTCTCCCGCAGCGTGGATCGCCAGGCGGAGGGCTGTGGCCAGGTGTGGCTAGGCGGAGGCGCGAGCCATTGCAGCGCCGACCCGAGCAGGGGCCCAACCGTTGCAGGCGCGACCCTGGCAGTAGGGGGCAGGGGGTGAGGGCTTCTCCTCTCCCCGCACGCCGCGAAGGCGTGGGAATGGCGGGTCAAGTCGTCTCATGGCGCGCCTCCCTCTCTGAAATGGAAGCGCCGGCGCCGTTGCTGCTCTCCACTGTCGCGACGTGCGCGGGCTCAGGCTCGCCTTCTCCCTGCCGGATCACCGGCCAGTGCCACTCCCGCCCCAGGAACGTCTTGTTCAGCCAGCGGATGAGATCGTCCACGTAGGTATGCATGATCGGGATGTCCAACAGGCTCAGAAGCGTCCCGACGGTCAAGCCGCCGAGGATGGTCGTGCCGAGCGGCTGATAGGCATCCAGCCCTGTCTTTGGGAAGAAAGCCACCGGCACCATGACGATGATCGTAATCATCGCAGTCATCAGGATAGGCCGCAGCCGCTGCGGCGCCGCTTCCTCCACCGCCTGATCGCGCGGCACGCCCCGGTCGCGGTAGCGCATAATCATGTCTATCATCAGGATGGCGGTCGTGATGTCCATGCCCGTAAGCACGATCACCGCCATGATGGAGACGGTCGAGAACGCCTGATGCGCCAGCCACAGCGCCGTGAACACGCCCGCTAACTCCAATGGAAGCGAGGCGATCATCTGGAACGGTTGGAGGAAACCCCGGAACTGGGCTACCAGCACCAGGTACATGAAGATAAGCGCCAGCACCAGCCCGTACAGGAGGCGACGGAAGCTATCCATCATCTGGGTCATGTCGCCGCGCATCTCGATGTTATAGCCGGGCGGGAAGTTCAGGCTGTCCATTGCCTTCATCATCACTTCCATGCCTAAGTCCATCGAGGGCGGTCCCCATTTCCGGTAGTAGCCGGTGACGCCGATGACGCGCCGCAGCCCGTCGTGCTCGATCACGGTCGGGGCCAGGCGCGGCTCGACCGTCGCCACGCTCTTTAACGGCACCTGCCGCCCATTGGCGCCCGTGATGTAGAGCTGCTCCAGGTCTTGCAGGCTCCGGCGCTGCTCCGGCTCGTAGCGCACCAGGATCGTGTTCTGGCGCAGGTTGGGCAGGCGATAGAACTCGTTGGTCAGGCCGCCGCGCAGCGCGTAGTAGGCTTGCTGGGAGATCTCCTCCGGCGAGAGGCCCAGTTCCTGCGCCCTGGCCGGGTCCACCCGGATCTCGTAGTCCGGCACGCCCATCGTCCAGGTCGTCGCCGCCTGCACCATGCCGTCGGTGTGGTTGGCGATGTCTAAGGTGCGCTGGCCCAGTTGATTGAGGACGTGGAGGTCCGGGCCGGAGAGTACCAGATGGATCGGGGCCGCCGCCGTCGCCATGACATCGGAGCCCATCTCCTTGATCTGGAGGCGGCGAATGCCCGGAATGGTCGCCATCGCCTCCCGTTGGATGGCATCCATTATCTGCCAGATGTCGCGCCGGCGCGCGTCCTTGTCGGAGAAGGTCAGCATCATCGAGGCCCCGTTCACCTGCGGCATCTGGTAGCCGGTGAAGTAGGGGTTCCAGGTCTCGAGCATGCTCTCCGTGCCGATCTCGATGGAGGCGCGCTCCAGCTCGGGGTGCCTGAGCATAATCTGTTCGAGTTGCTTGACGGCGCGCTCCGTCTGGGCAAAGGAGGTGCCGGGCTGCATCTCCAGGAAGCCGTTGGCCTGGCCCACATCGGCAAGGGGCATCATTTCGCTTCCGATGAAGTTGTAGAAGGTGAAGCCGATGATGACCGTCGCGACGATGCGCGCGAAGTTCCAGAACCGGTTCTTGAGCATCCCCCGGATCGTGCGCGCGTAGCCGCTCTCCAGCCGGGCGAGGAGCCGCTGGAACGGGTCCACCAGCACATAGATCCAGCGCAAGAGGGGATGGCGGCGGTCGGCCTCGCGCGCCTCCTCGTGCCGCAGCCAGTTCGCGCAGAGCAGCGCCGTCAGGGTAAACGAGACGAGCATGGAGGCTAGCAGCCCGAAGATGATCGGCCAGACCAGCTCCACGAACATCAACTGCGTGATGCCTCCGCAGAACAGGAGCGGCACGAGCGCCAGCACCAGCATCAAGGTAGAGGCCAGCACCGCCAGGCGCACTTCCGCGATGCCGTCAATGGTGGCGGTCTTGGGATCTTTGCCCATCCGCAGGTGCCGCTCTACGGAGTGGATGTCTATGATCGTGTCATCCACCAGGCGACCGATGACGAGCAGCAGGCCGATGAGCGTGCCGCTGTTGAAGGTCATATGAAACGGCAGCATCATGAGGACTGCCATCGCCAGGGAGGTAGGCACGGTGATGAGCGCGATGAGCGTCCCTCGCCACTCGCCCAGGAAGAAGAGCACCGTGATGGCGGTCAGCAAAATGGCGATACCTAGTTCATGCCAGACGTTGTGAAACAAGATTTCGACGAACTGGGCGTTGTCGTAGGCGGCCCGGAAATGGATGCCCGGATACTCCCGCTCCAGTTGGCGCAGCACGCCGTTGACGGCGGGCACGACGTAGTAGGAGCTTGCCGCCGGGTCCTGGATGACCGAGACCTCGATGGAGGGAACGACCTGGCCTGCCGTTCCCGGCGCGTGATCCAGGAAGTGGTAGGCGCTGCGCCGCTCCCAGTAGCCATCCACCACGCGGGCGACATCGCGCACGTAGACGACGCGGGGATGGTTGAGAAAGTTCAGTCCCCCATCCCCAGCCCCTCCCCCAAGAATAGGGGAGAGGAGAGTAGTGGGTGCGCCGCTCATCCCTCCGCCGCCCATGCCGCCCGCCCCGATGCCGCTTCCTGATGCGGCAGAAGGTGAACCGGAGGCCGCGCCGCCGATGCTGGCGATGGGATAGTTCAGCACGTCCTCGGCGCTCTGCGCCCGCGTATCTATGCGGATGATGCCCTCCCGCGTGTCCGAGGTGAGCGTTCCGGCGGGACGGCTCACGTTGTAGCGGTCAATCGCGTTTCGGACATCCAGAATAGAGAGGCCGTAAGCCGCCAGCTTGTTCCGGTCCACTATCACCTGCAACTGCCGCCGATAGCCGCCAAACACCACCACGGAGTTGACCGCCGAGAGGGTCTTTATCCGGTTGATGACGGTGTTATCCGCGAACTCTCGGAGTTTGGCGGGCGTCCAGCCTTTGTCCGGGTCGCCCGTCAGCGACAGCGCAAGGATGGGCAAGTTGAGCGGGTCCACCGGAATGACGTAGGAGGGCTTGAGGTTCGCGCCCGTGCTGGGCAGGTTGGCCTGCACGACATTGAGGAGCGCCTGCACGTCCACGACCGCCTTCTTAATGTCCGTGCCGTAGTTGAACTCCAGGATGACGAGGGAGAAGCCGTCCTGGGAGGTGCTGCGCACGTAATGCAGGTCTTTGACGTTGATAAGCTGCTCCTCAATCGGCTTGCTGACGTAGAGCTCCATCTCCTGGGCGGAAAGCCCCGGCATCATCGTCACCACGCCGACCATCGGGCTGGGCACGTAGGGCGCGAACCGGCGCGGAATGGCATACGTCATGCCGATGACGGCCAGGGCCACAACCGCGAAGTAGAAGGCTATGATCACATACGGGTGCTCGATGCTCCACTTATGGATCATGTGCAGGGGGTTGACTGCCTGCTGCTCAAAGCGCGCTCGGCGGCCCGGCGGTGGGGAGGGAGGCGAAGGGCTGCTCATCGCGCGCCTCCCATGCCGCTCATGCCCGTATTGCCCAGCTTCATCGGGACTAAATCCATGCCGCACTTGGGGCATTTACCGGGCTTGTCCGACCTCACCTCCGGGTGCATCGGGCAGGTATAGACCGTGCCGGGCGCCTCTGTGCGGGGCGCCACCGCGCCGGGCGCCGGCGGCAGCGTGAGCGGCCCCGACAGCCCCCACTCCGCCGGGACGACCGGATCGCCCTCATGGAGCGACTCCTGCCCGGCATAGATCACCTGCGCCCCCTCCTCCAGCCCGTTACGTATCTCCACATACTGAGCATTGACCAATCCAACTGTGACGGGAACCAGGTGTGCCCGCCACTTTCCTCCCGCGACCTGCGGGGTTAGCTCCCATCCTCATATGGGGCATTTGCCGGGCTTATCCTGTTTGACCTGCAGGTGCATGGTGCAGGTGTAGACTGTCTTTTCCGGCTGGCCGGCGGTAATGACCCAGACGGAAGGCGTCTGCGCGGTCGCCAGCACATCGCTGGTGGCTTTGGGCTGCCAGACAATGGCGCTGGCCGGCACGACGAGCGCGTTCCGGCTCTGGCCTGTGGTGATGCTCATGGTGATATAGTCGCCGGGCAGGAAGCGGCGATCCGTATTCGCCAGAATGGCCTCCACGATGGAGGTGCGCGATTGGGGGTCCGCCGCCGGGAAGACGGCGCTGACCCGCGCCTCCACCGGATGCTTTGAATCTTTCATCGTCCACGCGCGCACGCGGCTGCCGACCTGGATGTTCGGGAGGTCGCTTTCGGCGACGTTGGCCTGGAGCCGGATCGGGCGGATCTGGGAGATACGCAGAAGCGCCTGGCCCGGCTGGACAAGCTGGCCGGGGCTGACAAGGCGCTGGGTAACAACGCCGTCCACTTCGGCCCGAATCTCGGTGTAGCCGACGATCACGCGGGCGGTATTCCATTGCGCCTGGGCCTGCCGCACGCCCGCCTGCGTGTGCGCAATTTCATGCTCGGCAGCCTCCGCCGCCGCGGCCAGCGCGCGCGCATTATCCTGCGCCTGCGCCACTCTGGCCTGGCGGGACTCGACCTTCGCCTGCATCTGGGCCACCTTCGCCTGCGCCCCGGCGATCAGAGCCTCCGCTTTCTTGATGCGGGATTGCGCGGCGCGCACGGCGGCGTTCGCCTGCTGGATGCGCGCCTGGGCCTGGCGCACTTTGGCGTTGGCGTTCTCCGCCTGCGCCTGGTCTTGCTGGTACGCCTGCCGTGAAAGGGCTCCACTCTGGACTAGCTCCTGGGAGCGCTTGAGCTGTTCCCGCCAGTAATTCTGATCGGCCTGCGCCGCCGCAAGCTGGGCCTGAGCGTCGGTAATGGCCGTCTGCGCGCTTTCCAGATCGGCCAGCGCGCCGGCGCGCTCGTCTTGGGCTGCCGTCACGTCCTGCCGGGCCGCCGCCAGCTCACTGCGCGCGCCGACAACCTCATTTTTGGCTTCCTGCACCTGGGCTTGGGCCTGCGCCCTGACTCCGAGCGCCTGCTGATACTGCTTTTGGGCGATCATCGTGGCGTGCTCGACCATCGCGACGCCTGCCGCCTGCTCCCTGGCCCTGGAAGCGAGTTCGCTCGTATCCAGCCGGGCCACGATCTGCCCCTGGCGCACGCGGTCCCCAGGGTAGAAAGGCATCCAGGAGATCGTTCCGGTAACGCGCGGGGTCACCTCCTGATCCTGGAACGCGACGGCGGATCCCGTATATTGCACCGTGGACTCCAGCGGCTCGCGCTTGGCGGCCATGACCGCGACGGGCGATGCGCCCACCGGCGGCTTCATGGCGGTCATGTCCATCGCCTGCGCCTCGATGACGCTCATGTGGCCCGGCTTCGTGTAGGTGCGCACCGCCCAGGCCGAGCCGAGATAGACCGCCACCAGCAGCAGAATGCCCGCGATAACCCGCCAGTTAAGGAGCGGGCGCAGATTGACGCGCTGCCCGGTGCGCCGCATCCGGTAGAGGATAAAGGCCAGGACGAGGCCACCCAGAATCCAGGGCAGCCAGGCGAGCAGATAGGCGCTCCCTCCGGTAGTACCGCCCGCAATGCTGCCGGTATTCTGTCCTGTCTTGAGGGGGATTTTGGCGGTGGCGGCACCCTGCGGCCCGGAAATCTGGATGGCCGCCTCGTACCTGCCAGCCATGGCAAACTGCGCCGGAGCCACATAGACTCCAGGCTGCCCGGCCTGCGGGAGCGCCGTCTCCTCCTGTTCACCCATGGGCATCCCCGGCATCTGCGCGATGGCCCGCACCTGCGCGCCCTCCACCGGCTTGCCCTCGGAGTCGGTAATCTGGATGACCAGTTTTGTCGGCTGGCCTACCAGGATCACGGCGGGATCGGTGGCGATCTCGACCCGATAAGGCCCGGCCTGAGCCCGCAGAGAAGCGAGAGCGGCAGAGGTGGCTCCGAATGCGAACAGGAGAGATATCGCAATCCACGCAACAAGCCGTCTCTGAATTGTAAACCTCATTCAACGTTCCCTTAGGTAAGGCCATGCGAGCGCCATACGCTCCATGACCGAGATCGCGTCGCCGGGCCGCGCGGCCCGGAGTGTCCTCATCCGGGAAGCGCCCGGCGAGACTACTTTTTCAGCAACTTGATAATCACGATAATGAGCACGGCGATCAGACCGATCCCCGCTATCCAGCCCACTAGTCACATCCAGCACCCTGCCATCATGGTCGTGCTCCTTATGAGTGGTGTTGGCGCACAGGTCCCCCGGCCAACACCAGGAGGCGTGGTTCGTTCCGTTCAGACGATGTAGCGATCCCAGCCGCCATAGCGCTCGCGCACAACGCTCCGTGGGAGGCTGAGGAGGATCAGCGCGATGCCCGCCGCTGCGTCCGCCAGCCTACCCGCCATCGGCGCGCCCGAAAGCAGCCAGGGCGCGGCCACAATCCAGAGGCCCAGCAGCACATTCAGGAAGCGTCCGGCCCTGACGACCTCCGCCATTGTGATGACCGCAATGGTGAGCACTACGGCCCCCACCAGATGGTCGCTATCCGCCATCGCTCCGTGAGTCCCCAGGACGGACGGCGCGAACATCAGCCACAGGCCCAGCGCCGCAGAGAGAAGCAGGTTCCAGGGGACGGAGACGCCCCAGACCATCGCCGGGCCGTAAGCCGCCACCGACGCGCCATACTGGGGCGAACGGGTGTCCTGGTTCTCCTCCCCCTCCAACGTGCCGCCCACCCAGAAGGTGCGCCAGAACGGTTTGCCCTCCCGGACGCTACGCTGGAGGAACTGCACCATCGCCACGACCTCATCCACCGTCAGCGGGATCATCACCAGCATCACGGCGGCAGCGGCCAGGCACAGCGTACACCAGTAGCCCACAACCACCGGCTGCAAGATGACCAGCGTGATGTGCACCAGGCCCAGCGGGATAACCAGGAGGCCGAAGAAGGTGACCATCCAGGGCATCGTCCGCCAGCGGTTCGTGCCCCCCATCCAGCCCATCAGCGCCTCGATGGTATAGGCCAGCGCCCCCAACCCGGCGTCCGAGATCGGCCACATCTGCGAAACCTTCGAGTGCAGCACCCGCTGCGTTCCTGCCCCGAAGAAGGGGTCCCAGACGGTCGGAGTGTAGCCCAACTGCACGGCGGCCAGGTAGCGAGAGATGAACCAGCCGAGGAAGCCGGTGGCGATGAGCGGCGCGCGTTGCAGCCAGGCCGATGGGTTGTAGGTCCAGCCGGGCGGTATCTCCGGCCCCGGCTTCATCATTTCCATGTGATGGGCCATGCCGGGCATCATCGGCACGAGAATGGTCAGGCCGATGGTGAGCGCGCCGATGAGCGTGTCGGTAACATAGGCGACCGGACTGGGCGCCCAGAAGATCAGCGGCGCGAACTGAAGCCAGAGGCCCACCAGAGCCGCGCCCCAGCGCCCGATAAAATCCCAGCGCGGCGACAGGGATATCGCACCCAGGAGAACGAGCAAGGCTCCGCTGCCGATGTCGCTCCAGATCAGGGCGGCGCTCCGGTAGCCGAAAGTCGCCGGACTGACCATCAGCCATACGCCCAGCGTGATGACCGTGAAGTTCGTCCAGAGCCAGGGCTTTCGCATCTGCCGGGTCATCTCCACGGGGTCGTGAGGCTCTTGCATCCTCCTCTCATGTTCGCCATCTTGCATGGGCATCAAGTCCATGCCGCACTTCGGGCACTGCCCCGGCTGGTCTTGCACGACCTCCGGGTGCATCGGGCAGGTGTAGCGCGGCGCTGGTTCGGTGCGCGGCGCGGGCGTCTCTGCCGGGCGCTCCCGTGTCTCCGCGTCGCGTGCGTGCGATCTGTGTTCAGGCTTCATCGGACATCTCCTCTGGCCGCCTGGTCAGCCCTCTTTAGGCGGGGCGCGTGTCCTCCAGATCGTCGGAACGCCTGCGGCGCTCCGGATAATGCCAACAAAGCGGTAAGGCCCAGAACAGCACGCCGAGGGGCATTGCCATAAACTGTATCAACGGCGTGATGCCCAGATTGGCGCCCGGAACTCGCGGCATGGTCGGGCCGTAGCCCCACCAGTCCAATCGAAGGGCCAGCCACTCGTTCAGAATCGCTCCGGCAAGGCCGAGCAGGGCTGTGAAGCCAAGCCGGGCCAGGGATCGCAATCGCGTCCACCGCGCATCGCGGAAGACAACAATTCCGAATCCGAAGATTACGGCGATGCCTGCCCCGTCTGTCAGCGCCGCCAGGCCGCCGCAGAGCAGATGCCGTCCCATCGTCCATTTCGTTGCGCCACGATAGAGCAGCGAGTGCGCCATCTCCCACGGGAAATTAGCGACAATCCCCAACGCCATCGCAAGGACAAGATCACCTGCGTATCCTCACGCCCCTAGACCCAACTGTCTACTCCTCAGCCTACCGGAGTCATGGCCCTGTCCCAATGGACCGGAGGATGCTCTGCCCATTGGGACAGGACGCGATGACCTATTTCTTCGCGCCGTGCTGCCCGATCTTGATGGCGCTGGTGATTTTGACCAGCGGCTTGTGATCCATCGGGCAGATGTAATGGTATTTCTTGGCGTCTGCGGCGGAATAGATCATGCCGCAGTGGGCCTTGTACTTGACCTCGGCGTTCGTTTTCTTGGCTCTCGCCTTCGTGGTCGTCTTTGTGGACGGCTTTTTCGCCGTCGTTTGAGCGAAGGTCGTTAGCCCGGCGGTTCCAAACAGGATTACCGCGAGAGACAGAGCCGTGAAGCTCGATGCGTTATGTTTCATGGTGTTCTCCTCGTTAGCGATTGGCACCGGTGTCCATGATGTAGTTTTGGTAGGCGCGCGGGCGCTCGTAACGCAGCCATTCAGAAAAGGCGGCGTTCAGTCCTTTTCGCGTGATATTCATGCGCAAGTCAGCCCGTTTATTGCTCAGGGCCTGAAAAGCGACCAGGTACGGGTTGTCCTGCGCCGGGATGATCGTCACCCCGGAAGTGCCCGTATCTTTCCGGTGGGCGCGATGCTGGCGCAGCCCGGAACGGTTTTGCCCTTCGGTGGCCTGCTGCATCGCGGCCTGGTGAGCCGCCTCGCGTTGCGCGCGGAGGTACTGCACCCGCAAGCCCGCCCGCTTTTCCATAATCGGATCGTACTTCGACGTGTCCTGCGCGACGGCAGGAAGAGCCACTATCAGTCCCATTCCCAACAGAGGAAGGGAGAGCCATTGCGTTTTCATCGCGTTTGCCTCCTTCGGCATAGGTTCGTCTTCGCTGGCGAACCGTTTGGCGGCGCGCTCGCAGCGCGCCCGGCAACCCGGAGCGTTAGCGTATGTCCGGCCCTGGAGCCTGGTCAGGGCCGAGAGCGCACAGGCGCGTCCTGACAGGCGATAGCCGCAGCCACATCACCCGAAAACGGGCAAGTAAAGCCAATTTCGGATGCAATTATAGATAGGCTTGCCGCATCCTTCTTGCTTGATCAGGGGCAGCAAGCAAATCGCCGTTGACGGCGGGATAGCATTCGGAATACGGGTAAAGGTCGGAAAGGAGCGCCTCTTTTACTTCCAGGGGAGCGTATTCCTCACGTCAAACAGACGCAAGCACGCGAAGAAGCCCGGACGAGAGCGTGGGACGGCCTGGAAGAGAGGGGTTCAGGCAGCAAGGAGGCGCGGAGGCGCGCGGGAGGGCGTGGGAAGGAAGGGATGCGAGCGAAGCGCAGCCGGCGGCCCCGTCGTGAAAATGACAGGCCCGACAACAAAACCGGCGGTCGGAGCCGGGGCGGCGGCAAAGAGAATCGGCTGCTCGGCGACGACAGAGACGGCGATGCCGGACGCCTGCGCCGTGATGGCGGGAGCGCGCAGGGAGGTGACCTCAAAGCGGCACTGGCACGCCAGGCAATCCACACCGCAGGAACGCGATGCAGCCGCTAGTGCCCGCGCCCCATGCGCGGCGCAGCAGGAACGGCTCGCCGGCCCCGGAGCGGCGACGCGTGGATGCCTCGCGGGAGAAGCGCCCGGACAATGGAAGCCGATGCCGGGCGTGAAGACGCAGGGCGTGCCGTTGGCGCAGCGCCATGTGCCGGCCTCGCCGAAATTGGCCGAGGCCGCAAACAAGAATACCAGTACTAGCAGAGTCAGCCGCCGCATTCGTCTTCTTTCACCGCAAAGCTATGGGAGCATTTTACCCCTATTCTCTTTACGCCAAGATAGTATACCATAGTTCCTCAGATACCTTCACAGATCGCTTTCTGATCCGTTTCCTCTTGCAGGTAAATCCATTTCTATCCATTGGCGCTCCAACGCGCCAGCATCGGATTCGATACTCCCCTTTCTGGCCCGTTGCCTCTTGAGGAAAAACGCTCTTGCGGAAACACGCCTTCCCCGATACAATGAGGGCACAAGAAGGAGGAGTCGGGAAACGTTGCGATTGGGAATCTCTCAGCGGCGGAAAGCCGTTTTCGTCTGGATGCTGGCGGTGCCCGGAAGCGCCCTTGTCCTCAGCGGCTGCCGCCATGTCGCCCAAGAGAGCGCGTCCTCCACGCTGGTCATCTGGTCGAATCCGACAGGCGTGGAGGAGAAGGCTTTTAAGCGCCTGTGCCGCCGCTTTGAGCAGGAGCATCCCGGCATCCAGATCCGCAACACGGGCGGCGTGGATGCGGTGCGGCTGATCCGCGCCATCGTCGCCGGCGTGCCCCCCGACCTCTCCTACCTCTACGGCACCAACTCGGTCGGCCCGCTAGCAGCCAACGGCGCGATCCGCATGCTGGACGCCGACTTTGCGCGCTCCAGGTTCCATGAGGCCGATTTCCTGCCCGGAGCCATCGCGCAGGGCCGATATCGGGGCCATCTCTACGCCATGCCCGTCACCCGCGACTCGCGCGCCTTCTACTGGAATCGGCAGTGCTTCCGCGAGGCTGGCCTAGCCCCCGAACGCCCGCCGCAAACGCTGGAAGAGACGCTGGAACTGGCAAAGCGCTTGACACGACGCGATGCCAGCGGCGCGCTGACACGCCTCGGCATGCAGCTTCCCGACTATCCGGCGCTGCTGTTCGGCCTGTTCGACGGCGGCGTGTGGGACGAGCGCACGGGACGTATCACTGCCGACCGTCCGGAGAACATCGTGGCGCTGCGCTGGCTGGTGACTCTTTCGGATGCGCAGGGGGGGTATCAGCAGATTGCCGCCTTTAGCGCCGGGTTCGGCAGGGACGATAGCGGCCAGAACCCTCTGGCGCTCGGCAAGGTCGCCATGCGGATAGACGGCGAGTGGGCCGCGATGTATCTGGAGAAGTTCGCGCCCGGCACCGACTACGCGCTCGGTGAACTGCCACACCCTGCCGCCCATCCCGACCTCAGGAACATGGCCTGGCAGGATGGCGACGTGATGGTCATTCCGGTCGGTTCGCGCCACCCCGATCTGGCCTGGGAGTTCATGCGCTGGCTTCAGCAGCCCCGGCAGCAGTTGGAATACGCTTCGGCGATGAACAACCTGCCGACCATCATGTCCCTACGTAACGCGCGGCAATTTGCGCACGGCTCGCGCAGCAAGCGCGCCCTCGGCTACGTCCTGAGCCACATCGCCAGCAACACCCACAACGCCCGCTTCTTCCCGCCGCTGCCCGTGATGCAGCTTTACGAGAACGCCCTGCGCGATGCCTTCGACCGCGCCCTCTACCACGAAAAGACGCCGGAGCAGGCGCTTGCCGCCGTCCAGGCCCGCATCGAGCGCGAGATGCGCCGCTACGCCGCGCCCTGAAGCGATTTGCTGCCCGGCCCTAAAGGACCGGGCTGTGACGGCAAGCTCCCGGAATGGGGCTACCAGAGGCAGGTAAGCCCCCTGTAAGGGAGCTTTTCCCGGCGGAGCGATTGGCCGCTTTTGCCTCTGGCAGGAACGGATCCACACTGCGTAGCCCCATTGATGGGGCTTGCCATCCGCAGCCCACTCGTTTACGGGTGGGCTGCCCGGCAGGTACCGTAAACACTCTCAGCAACGGTTGTCAAAACCCGGTAAATAAACTATACTAATCGTGCGCCTGAAAGCACGAGCCGGAACGCCGTCTTTGATCCCAACAGAAAGCTTATGAGCATCATTCCTACAGCGTCGGAAATTGAACATCCCTACCGCGTCGCCGGGCCGGTCACAATGGAGGAGGCGCGGCGTTATTGTGAACATCTCGCCAAATCGCACTACGAGAACTTCCTGGTGGCGACCCTCTTCTGCCCGCGCCCGCTGCGGCAGCACTTTTATAACGTCTACGCCTACTGCCGCATCAGTGACGACCTGGGCGACGAGATCGGCGATCCGCAGAAATCGCTCGTCCTGCTGGACTGGTGGGGAGACGAACTAAACGCGATGTACCGGGGTGAGCCGCGCCATCCGGTCTTTGTCGCCCTCGCCGAGACGGTGGAGAAGTTCGCCATCCCGCCTGACCCCTTCCGCGACCTGCTGACGGCCTTCCGGCAGGATCAGACCACCACTCGCTACCCGACCTATGCCGATCTGCTCGGCTACTGCCGGAACTCCGCGAACCCTGTCGGGCGGCTGGTGCTGTACCTGTGCGGCTACAACGATGCCGAGCGCTTGGCCCTCTCCGATAAGACCTGCACCGCCCTGCAATTGGCCAACTTCTGGCAGGACGTGACGCGCGACCTGGAGAAGAACCGCATCTATATTCCCTTAGAGGATATGGAGCATTTCGGGTATACTGAGGCGTTGCTGTTTGCGCGCCGCTTCACGCCTGAGTTTGCTGCCCTGATGCAGTTTGAAGTGGAGCGAACGCGCGCGCTCTTTGCGGAGGGCATAAAGCTCTGCGCGCTGGTGAACAAGCGGGTGCGTCTCGACATCGAGATGTTTAACCGGGGCGGGCTGGAGGTGCTGCGCCTGATCGAAGGCCAGGGCTACGACGTCCTGACCCATCGGCCTGCCATCCCCAAGCGCCGCCAACTCGCCCTCCTGCTCCAACGCCTGCTGAAAATTATCTAACTCAAGTTGCTACCTTGCCTCTTCGAGAAGGCAAACGGTGATGCAAAAGCCGGTTTCCAGAGCGATTCTCTCTCAAACGTGTTCCTAGGTAGCAACTTGGGTTATCTAAACCACCCGCTACCCAATGAAGTCTGAGACACTCTCACAACCTGCCGTGCCGTCCATCACGCCGGAGCGCCTGGCCGAGTCCTATCGCCATTGCGAGCAGGTGGCCCGGACGCAGGCGCGCAACTTCTACTACTCCTTCGTGACGCTGCCGCCGGAGCGCAAGGCGGCCATGTGCGCTATCTACGCCTTCATGCGCTATAGCGACGACGTCTCCGACGAGGCCGCCGCCGATCACTCCAAAGCGGCGCAGATGCGCGCCTGGCGTGCTGCTCTGGACAGGGCGCTGGACGGCGACTACGGCCAGAGCCTGATCTTGCCCGCCTTTCACGATACGGTGCAGCGCTATGGTATTCCGGCCCGCTACTTTCATGCCCTGATCGATGGTACGGAGATGGACCTGAGCAAGAAGCGCTATGAAACCTTTGATGAGCTGTATCAGTATTGCTATCGCGTAGCGAGCGTGGTCGGGTTCGTCTGCCTTCATGTGTGGGGATTCGACGCGGCGGAGGGAAAGGCCCTGGAGTACGCGGAGGCGTGCGGGCTGGCTTTCCAACTGACCAACATCCTGCGCGACGTGAAAGAGGACGCCGAGCGCGACCGGATCTATCTGCCGCAGGAGGATCTGCGTCGGTTCGGCGTGGCCGAGGAGAACCTGAAGCGCGGCTTGGCAAACTCTCCGTTCCGCGCCCTGATGCGCTTCGAGGTGGAGCGCGCCCAGGGCTATTACGACCAGGCGCAGGCCCTCCTCCCGCTTATCCACGCGCCCGGTCGTCCCACGTTTGCCATTATGTTCCAGATCTATCGGGGCATTCTCGACAGCATCGAGCGCAACGACTACGACGTCTTTAGCCGCCGCGCCCGCGTCAGCACGCCCAAAAAGCTGGGCATTGTCGCGCGGGCCTGGCTTGCCAGCCGGTTGAACCTCCGTTCCGGCATTCCAGGCTTCCAGTTCCGGTAGGCGTTGAGGATTGGGCTCGCAATGAACTCTGTCGGCAAGTCGATTATCATCATCGGTGGGGGCGTAGCGGGCATTGCCGCCGCGCTTCCCCTGGCCGATGCCGGGTTCCATGTCGCGCTCTTCGAGAAGCGGCCCCTGCTGGGCGGACGTGCCTCCTCGTTCTTCGACCACCAGACCGGCGAGCGGGTGGATGAGTGCCAGCACGGCACGATGCGCTGCTGCACCAACCTCGCCGACCTGCTGGAGCGCCTGGGCGTCCATGACAAAATCCGCTACTTCGACGCGATTCCCTTCCTCGATGGCGAGGGCAAGCGTTCGGTCATCGCCGGCTGCGGACTGCCCGCGCCGATGCATACTGCTCTCTCCTTCCTATGCTTCCGCTCGCTCGGCATCCGCGACAAGCTCGCCATCGCGCGTGGGCTTATGGCTATGCTCGTCTCTCGGCGTGATCCCAGGTACGACGCCCTGGACATCGCCGCCTGGTTTCGGCAGATGGGACAGACCGAGCGGGCCATCAAGCGGTTCTGGCGTCCCATCCTGGTCAGCGCGTGCAACGAGGATTTAGAGCGCATCTCCTGCGCGCACGCCTTCCAGATTTTCCGTGACGGCTTCCTGCTGCATCCGCAGGCGTTCCACTTCGGCATCCCGACGGTGCCGCTGGGCACGCTCTACACGGAGCCGACCCTCGCCTATCTCAAGCAGCGCGGCGGCTGTGTTCATACGCGTACGATTGTGGATAAGATACATATTGAGGGGGGCGCGAGCGGGCGCGTGACGGGGATTTCTCTGCGGGACGGCGAGCGCATCACGGCGGACTACTACATCAGCGCATTGCAGTTTGACCTGCTGCTTAAGCTCCTGCCGCCGGAGGTGACGGCGGGCGTGCCCTACTGGGAGAACCTGAAGCGGATCGAGCTTGCGCCTCTCGTGGGCGTGCATCTGTGGTTCGACCGCCTGCTGGACTGTCCGGAGGTCCTGGCCCTGCTTGACCGGGAGACGGAGTGGATTTTCAACAAGACAAAGACCTTCGGCCTGCCGGAGACGGAGGGGACGTACCTGAGCATGGTCATCAGCGCCTCGCATCGGTATGCAAGCACGCCCAAAGAGGCCCTGATCGCGCAGGTGCTGGAGGATGTGCGCGCCTGCGTGCCGGACGCGCGGCAGGCCAACGTCGTCAAGTCCTATGTCGTGAAGTGGCCCAAAGCGACGATCTCCCCGCAACCCGGCGTGGAAGCCCTCCGTCCTGACCAGCGCAGCCCCCTTGCCAACCTCTACGTCGCCGGAGAGTGGACCCAGACCGGCTGGCCCTCCACGATGGAGGGCGCGGCCCGCAGCGGCTACCGGGCTGCCGAGTACCTGCTGGCACGGGAGGGCATCCAGCAGCGCCTCCTCGTTTCTGACCTCCAACCTTCCGGCCTGGCCCGCCTCCTCGGCGGCCGCCGCCGCGCCCGTTAACCAAACAGCAAAAGCCTCCCGCCAGGCGGCAGGAGGCTTGCAGCAGAGGGGCCATCCGCAGTTAGCGTGGTCGCCGCTCCTTTGTTGTCGCTATTACTTCGATTTTGAAGTTAGCTTCCTCTTTGAAGTCAGCTTCCTCATGTTAGGGGCGTCAATGTTGAGCGGCTTATCTCCCTCAAAATCGGTGTCCGTGAATTTAAGGGACAGCGTTTTTCCCCCGCCCATCTCGAAAGAGCGCTTCTTCTCAACGAGAGTAGGGGAGTCTGTCTCCTTTAAGTTGGAAGGGTCTATAGGATTCCCCTGAGCGCCTGATAGCCGGAACAGGACGTTTTTTCCTTCTTGAACCAGGGTATAGTCGCCCTTGCCCTCGAATTCCCACCTCTGATGTTTGTTGCAGAAGCCCACGTAGCATTCGTAGGGTTCTTTGCGTTCTTTAACGAACACATCGAAAAGCATGTGGTCTTTGTCACCACATAGTTTGATGTCCACTCCTAAAAGAGTGTATTTCTCGCCGACGATGACGCAAGTCTTGTTCTTGCCGGGGACCCACGATCCGAGCATAGGATAGAACGGTTTTAACTTTTCCGGAGAGGCTTCCTGGGCACGGGCCGTAACGGCGAGAGCCAGCAGGGAAAGGCTTGCCGCAGTTACAGCAGTGCATCGGGCCATTTTGCTCAGAGCAGGCCGGGCAATGGAGAGAGCGCCAGGCTTGACATAGATATGCATGGGCTTTTCCTTGCGTTGAGAGTGAGAAAGAGGCGGTTCGGGCACATATCCTGGCGAAGCAATCCGCGGCGGTACAGACAATCGGCGCACGGCAAAGCCGGCCCCGCAGAGGCCGCAGCCTAGCAGGAGGGCGAGAGCGCCGGGTTCGGGAACGGCTCCGGGAGGCGGAGTGACAACAGGCCCAAGCGCCCCATTGAAGTTCGGACCCGCGTAGAGCGTATACCCGAAGCTATTGGTTGGCAGGCGCAGCACGTTATCGTTTTGGTACAGATACCGACTCGCGTCGGAGGCAATCGTTATGTCTGGATTGACCGTAAGTCCGACGATGGAGAAGCCCGTGCCTGCTAAGCTAGAGCCGTAGGCCCATAGGTCTGCTGGGCCGTAGGTGGTGGCCGCCAGCGTAAAGGTCTGTCCTGCGGGCAGCGTCAGGGAGGGGATGGTCTGGTAACGGAACAGACCGTCCAGCGTTGCCCCGGTGCCTGCCGGCAGGAGCGTCGAGGTCAACAGCGTCCCGGAGCCGTCAAAAATGCCGACTTCGTGCGGGGCGGCGAATCCGTCTTGTCCATCATCATAGTAGCCCAGCGTGCTTACCGTCACCGCCGTATTGGTAGTGAAGACGAAGCCCAGGCTAAGCGGTGTATCGCTGCTGACCGGCGCGGAGGTGAAACTGTAAGCTGGCCCCTGTGCAGAGGCAGCGGCGGGCCCGGCCAGGCCGCTGAGGGCCATGAAGCCGCCCAGCAGTGCGGGACGCAAGATACTGCCGAAACGACGAAACATGGTACGTGTCTCCTTTTGGTAACCGAAGTTAGAGTGGTAACCGAAATTAGAGCGGCGCCAGGCCCCTGCCCCATCCGGGCATAGTTTGCGGCAGGGGCCTGGCCGAGCGGCTGTGCACACCGCCCAGACCGCACCCTACGGGATGCGATTCGTGGGGAAGATGGCCTTGAATTCCAGAAGACTAAAGGGCGACCGGAAGATGTTCGCCGGTTCCGAATAGTACGAGCCGGAGATGCGCGTCGGGAAGCGGTCGCCGCTTTTGACCGGAGGTGCCGCATAGCTCCAGAAGTCCAGCGAATACTCCAGACGCACGACCACCTGCTCTCCGGGCTGAAGCCCATACCACGGCGTGGGGACGTAGAGGAGATTGTCCCAGTGGATCGGCTTCCAGATGCCCAGCGGGCTGCTCTGGGCATAAGCCAGGTAACCCGGATGGATGCCAAATGTCTCTGCTCCATCCAGGTTCACGTCATAGGCCGGCGCGTTGCCCTCATTTCTGACTACGACGTACTGGTTCAGCCACCAGCCTGCCGGCTTGAGCACGGCGGAGTCCAGGGGCAGATGGAACCAATCCACCCACGGGATGATCTTCTGCACCGTCACCCTGGGAGCGCGGGGCCACGGGGAGCCAAGGAATGTGCCGAATCCCTGTAGGCGCTCGATGCGCGGCCCGTAGAGGTTCGCTGAGCCGTACTGGACGAACTCCGCGCGGAAGTCCTGCGCGTCTACAGCGGAGGGCAGGGTGACATCGAGCAGGGGAGCCGGAAACGAGGTCCACGCATACTCCGGATGAGTGGGCGTGTCGTCGTAGATCGTCTGCCACGCGCCCGACGAGCCCTTGATCTTCAGCGTGAACCTGGCGAAGTCGCGCTGGTTGTCCAGGTCCGGCCCATCGCCGTTCGCGTAGAGCCGGAAGCGCGTCAGGCGCATGGGGGCAGGCGTGCGCCACTCAACGAAGTGAATGAACCCGGCAGGCTTGAAGTCCTGGAACAGCGTGCCCTGATGGGGCCAGGCGTCCGGCTCAAGCCCGCCGAAGGTCCCGCCGAACATATTCAGGATGTCCGAGTAGTAGGCCGAATACGGGCCGTAGACGTTTCTCAGGTCCAGCGTGCCGGAATCCCGGAGGACGCGGACCCCCTGGCTTATGTCCCAGAGGTCGGCCTCTTCCTGCGCGCACGCGGGCCTGCCGATGCCGACAGCAAGGCAGATAATCGCGATAAGGGCAAGCGCTATGCGCTTCGAGCTGGCGGCGAGGCAAGCCGCAGTGAAACAAGATGGATAACGCAGCATGGTAGAAGTTTCCTTGCCCATCCAACCGTCTGTAGGGATGGCGGATGGGTCTTCCTGTCATTGGGCCGGCGGCAGAGAAGATGGTGCCGCCGGCCAGAGGGACGCGGCAGTTACGGCATTTGCGCGCGACGGGTCAAGACGAACGGGCCTTTCGGGGACACCGGATGCCTCGCTCCTTGGGGCGTAGGCCCATAGGAGCTTGCAGCGATGGGCCTACGGCACATGGTATCCACCCACCGACCAGGCGTTGTCCGTGCCCAGGGTAACAGACTGCCATCCGCTGATGGCCGACCACTTGCCATTGACGATATTGAACTGCCCACCGCTGATAACCGATTTAAACCCGTTGGCAGTGTTGTTGTCGCCGCCGGCAACGGAGGAACCCAAACCCGCAGCGGTGTTGAACGCCCCTCCGGTCACCGACGCAAAGCTGTTGGACGCCAGGTTGTGGAACCCCCCGGAGACTGCGGAGGAGTCCTCCAGCGCAACGTTCTCCCGACCGCCGGAGACCACGGCCTGGCTGCCGGAGGCCTGGTTGGTGCCTCCGCCGCACACCACCGCCGCCAAGCCGTTGGCGATGTTGAAGGTGCCTCCGAGCACGCTGTTGAGTTCGCCTGAAATGGAGTTGTGATACCCGGCTACGATGCCACCGTAACCGTCGTAGTTGTTCTTCCTGCCGAGGATCAGGTTGTGTGAGCCGATGCGGTTGTCCGTGCCGTCAGCCCCGCCCGTTCGCGACTCGTTGTAGCCGAGGATCAGATTGCCTAGTCCGTTGGCGATGGAGGTCGCTTCCGTTCCGTTCTGCAAGCGCAGATTAGCGGAGCGGACCATTACGTCGGAGCCCAGCATGACCAGATTGGCCCCCGTACTCCCATTGAGGCAAACCAGGCGGTCGTTAGAGAGCTCTATGTACATGGACCCGGTATTGAGTTGCAGGAAACCGGGACGGATGAACATCTGATTGCCGTTGTTGATGCTGATGAACTCCGTCTTAGCTTCCAGGGGGCTGATGCGCCCGCTCAACGCGGTATCCGCCGCCTGGCGGGCGCTCGCCTCGCTGTCCACATCGGTTTTCAGCGCATAGGCAGAGGCCGGCACGCCGCCCAGCTTCACGGCATCCACGTTAGCAACCTTCTGATCCGTGTAGGCCTTCGATGCTGCCAGCGTGTCCGAATCTCCTTGTTGGCGGGCCGCTGTCTCGGCAGTCAGATCAGAGCGAAGCTGGTTATCTGCGGCCTGGCGGGCGGCAATCTCGTTGTTGAGGGCCGCTTGTAGGTCGGCGACTTTTGTCTCCAGTGCTGAGACTCTGGCCTCCAGGGAGTTTGTCCCTGCCTGTCCTTGCGCCGAACCGGTACCGATACCGGTTAGGCTGAGAACCCCGGCGAGCAGCAGTACTCCCCCGCTCGCCAGTAGATAGCTGTGAAACTTGCGTGTCATAAGTCCTCCTCATGCCTGCGGAGCCTTCCAGGCCCGCGGCGAAATGTTAGGGCCGCATTTTTGCGGCCCGACGGCAACGCCCCCAGCGTCCGTTCTAGGCGCGGGGGAGGGGGCGACAATTTATGGCATTCCCCCTGGAAGTCTGCGATGGCGCGGTCAACGTGCCGTCGTGCGGTAGCAGCAGCCTTACTCTAACACGCGGCCGTTTGTGGAGCGTTTGTAGACCGTTTGAATCACGTTGATTCGGGCTGCAACGGAGGATTTTTATAAAATTTTTCGGTCGGCGGGGGAGAAGGGAGGGAGAAGCCGGAAGAAGCCGATTCTATGCCCGACACGATGCCTCGGAGCCAGGCAGAACAGGATATTGAGGAGAAGAGG
>DASRGZ010000209.1:0-17479 GCA_035650735.1 Chthonomonadaceae bacterium | reverse complement strand
AAGCGGGTGGAGACGACCTTTAGTGGAGTGACCAACTGGTTCAGCCGCACTTACATGCGGTGACACCGGCAGGATTTGAACTCAAGATCGTTCTTACTGTGCTGGCTTATGCCATTCTCGCGTAGGTGGCAACTTGAGTTAATATACACAAAAGCATTGGTGAATTGCGCCCATCTAAAGCGACAAGGGAACGGGTCGCCGACCTGGTGGCCTGTTCTAAAGCAGAAAACCTAACGGCGGAGGAAGCATTCGAGTTAGAGCACTATCTACAACTCGAACATATTATGCGCCTGGCAAAAGCGCGTGCCAAGCAGCACATGGGTGTAAAGTAGCGTACCGTGAGCGCCCCCTATATTCCGGCGGAACTTCGTCGCCAACAGCAGCCCTGTAGTCTCATACGCCGGCCGAAAGCTCCTCGTCAGGCAGCGTGACGCACAGCATGGCGAGGGGCGCATCCAGGCCGCGCACCGTCTGCGTGAACGGCTCCAGATGGCAGGCGTTGGCCCGGAGAACCTCGGCGACGCGCGCATCCTGCGCCAGATCCGCTGCAATCACGATGTCCTCGCCCTGGCTCTGGCTTTGCAGCCGCGCCGCCAGGTTCACCGTCTGGCCGAAGTAGTCCAGCAGGCCGTTGGCGTTGATGGCTATCGTCGGGCCAGAGTGCAGCCCCAGCTTCACGATCAGCGGATCGGTCAGGGCGCGCGCCTCCTTCTGGATGGCAATGGCGGCGGCAAGCCCGTGCGCGGGATCGGCAAACGCGGCCATGACCGCATCCCCGATGGTTTTCACCAGCGCCCCATCGTGGTCGGCGATGATCCGCCGCATGGCCTCAAAGTGGTCGCGCACCAGGCGATAGGAGGGCGCGTCGCCCCGCTGCCGGTACATCGCCGTCGAGCCCTTCAAGTCGCTGAAGAGCACGCAGATCTGGCGCACTGCAACTTCCACCCCCGGTGAAAGCACCTCGGAGGAAAACTGATCCCGGAACGCCTGGAGCGTGGTCACCAGCGCCGCCGTCGCCACCGGCACGCCCGGCTCCTGCGACTCCAGGTGCAGCAGGACCGGCTCCTCCGTATGGTTTGCCAGCGTCCACTCCGCCTGGCGGCCCACCGCCGTCTCCGGCAGGACGAGCGCCGCCTGCCCGGCCTGGCCCTTCACCGCCGCACAGACCTTCCGCTTACTGCCGTCGTCCCCCGCGTTCTCCACACAGAACGGAATCGAGCCTGCCGCCTGCGGGCTGACCAGCGCGTAGCGGCCCGGCGGCAGGCAGATCGGCAGGGTGCGCGTCTTGCCCGCCTCCAGCGTCAACTGCGCGCAGACGTGCGGCGTCAGCCACGGCCCGCCCCGGCAATACTGGACCTCCCGCACCGGGCGCACGCCGGGCGCGACCGCAAAGCAGACCTCCACCGACTTATCAAAATCTGCGTCGAAGCGTATGTTGCACGAAGGGCAATGGACCTCCGCCCGGATGTCGCCCAGATGGAGGCTTGTGTTCTCCGGGGCCGCGCCCCGGCAAGACGGGCAGAGCAGACGCCAGCGCAGCTCCAGCAGGCCCACCTCGCGCGACGCCGCCCGCAAAAACGTCTTCAAGACGGCAAGCCGCTCCCATCCCCACGCATCTGCCAGCGCGAAGGGTCGGATTGTCGTCACGTCTTCGGGGGGCGCGTGGGCCAGGTAGTCCGCCAGGCGGCTTACGATCTGCGCCTCTGCTCCCGTCTGCCGCAGCGCCGCGACCGCCCGCTGAAGCCGCTCCCGATCCACCGGAGGCTGCCGGCTGTGCCGGGGATAGGGCGTCTCCGCCTGCCCGACCAGATACGCCTCGAATGTCTTCCAGGTCTCGGTCAGGTCGCGCATCAGCTTTTCGCCCACCACCCGCACGAACGAGCTTGCAGCGAAGTGGCGCGGCACGAGGACCGCTGTGCTGTCCACGCGCGTTGCGCCCTCCTCCTCCCGCAGCCTGAACTCCAGGGCCGTCTCCCGGATCGGCCCGCTCTCAAACAGCCGCCGCACGCTATGGAAGTCGGGACGCACCCATTCAAAGGGGAGCTCACGATACCGCACCGATACCGGCCCCACCTGCACCGTCCCGAACATCTCCGTCCCGCCCGTCGCCCGCGGCAGGAACTCGTAGCGGATCGACGGCAGCCCCACCTCCCGGTTCAGCCGTTCCGTATCCGCCATCAGTTCCCAGACCCTCTCGCGCGGAGCCGCTATTCGCATCGTGCGCACAAGCCGCATTCTCGCCCCTCACCGCACAGCGCCCCAACTTCCCAACAGCACAACCCGCCGCCTCCATTGTAACGGAACCCCTTCCCCTTGTCAAATTCTACCAGTCAGCGGATGCCCCATTACGCCCGGTTCCGGCAACGAAAAGGGAAAACTACCCGTCTATAGAAACATAGTTCTTGTTAGGCTCCATTGCAAGGCCGTTCCCGGCTCTATACGCCGGATGGCCTGCAAGGGGCCTATCCGCTAGAAGCCGAGACAAAAATAGCGCTCTAACTGTGATTTATAGTGGAAGGGCGGCACGGGTGGTAAGTGCAGGGCAGTAGATGAGGCAGTTAGAAAGGAGGAGGTCAGGATGTTTGCTCAGGTTTCCCGCGTGCAACTGCACCCCGGCTACGAACAAGCCGCGCTCAAGCTCTGGCAGGAGACCCTCTTACCCGCTCTGCGCCAGCAAAGAGGCTTTCGCGGCGTGCAGGTCCTCTATGACAGCTACGACGATCTCAGCATGGCCATCGAATTCTGGGAGAGTGTTAAAGATGCGCAGAACGCCCATAGCAATCCGGTGCTACAGCAGGCGTATGAGCAGGCAGCGGATTTGCTTTTGTCCGGTCCGGATTTACAAGGCTACACCGTTCTTATAGATGAGCGGGCTTAGGCCAGGGCAAGCCCCCTCATCCCTTTTCTCCTTGTCCCACCGCACAGCGGAAGCACAGGGAGAGGGGCCAGGGCAGGGGCGCAACGCTGCGTGGGTAAGGGCAGTGCGGGCTGTTCCAGCTTAATTCATATGAGTCCTCCCTAATTTTGCCTAACCCCTTGGGCAGAGGTAGACACTCCCAGCCGTGTGGATCAATCTCACGCAGCCTGCTGCTGAGGAGATACGTCAACACCGTTGGGAGGGATTACCTGGGCAGAGGCGGGATAGGCTAACCACAGACGGCTTAAAGCCGCCCGCAACCGGGAGAGCGCAGCCAGGAGGTCCAGGACCTCCTGGCTGCGCTCTCCGGTGCGGTGGCAGAAAGGACCCAACAGCCCTGAGCACTGCGGCGCTAAGAACGCTTGCAGCAAGCTAAGCAAGAACCCATGGCAGCCCGTGCCCCTCAACAGCAACTTCACCCGCCCCTCCCAACTCCACAGACGCGGGCTCTCCCTAGCTAACTCACTCGTGGGGTAACCAAACCTCGGCGCGATCTGCCAGCGGCGTCCCTACGCCAAGATCGTCTTCCAGGCCGCTTCGGCCTTCTCTTGGGGGCATTGGTCAGCAGGTACCAGGGAGCCATTCCCGGCTTGCCGGGGCGCGATACCACCCGTCACAGAGGCGTGTCGGGATAGCCGGGATGCCTTACCGGCACGGCCCCCCCCCACCAGACGCTGACAGCGCCACCTGGCATCAAAGCGCAGCTGCTTTTGCCAACTGCGCTTGCCCCGGGCTCTCTGCCAGGCTTTGCGAACTCGGCCCTGCCCCTCCTGCAAACTCCAGCCTTTAGGCCCGCGCAGGACAAAGCCTACCTGGTTCTCCAGCCGCAAGCCCAGCCAGGGCGAACCGGCAAAGCCCCGGTCGAAGATATGCCGCAGGCGCGCTCCCCAGGCGGCCACACACTCTTGGAGCAAGCCCTCCTGGACAGTGCGTCGCCACGAGCGTCTGCCCCAAACGGGGAGGGAAACGCGAATTCGGTAAGGAGGTGCTCCATGAAGGACTACGAACCGCTTGATCATGTTTGTGCCTTTGTTGCCGTGAATTCATTCGTCCGCTGCCGAAAATTAAACGGCCCTAAGACAGAGGCAGGGTTCTTCCGTGCCCTTAGCAGATTCGCCTCGCGCGGCGACACAGTTTAGGTAGCGTGCCTTGCGCTGCCTCTCAGAAAGGAGATAACGTTGTGGAAGACTATACCGGCCTCGCGGCCATTGCCTGGCAGCTATTTTCCGAAGAAGAGCCGGGGCCAGACCATGCCTTCTTTCAGGGGATTATCGAGCAGAACCCCGGCCCGGCGCTCGACATCGGCTGCGGCACGGGCCGACTGCTGATTCCCTATTTGCAGCGCGGGCTTGAGGTGGAGGGGGTTGACCCTTCGGCGGATATGCTGGCGATCTGCCGCAGACGCGCCGAAGAGCGGCAACTGCATCTCATCCTTTATCAGCAGACCATGCAGGCGCTCGATCTGCCCCGGAAGTACCGCACGATTATTGTTCCTTGCGGAACCTTTCAACTGGTGATAGACCGTGAGGAAGAATGGGAAGCCTTGCGGCGTCTCCACGCGCATTTAGAACCGGGCGGCACTCTGGCCCTGACCTGCTACAATCACTGGAAGGGGTTGGAGACGGAAACGCCGAGGGAATGGAAGCACCGCGCGACGGAAACGCTGCCGGACGGTTCACAGCTTTCCAAGCACGCGCGGGTGGAGGAATGCGACCTGATCGAGCAGTTATTGCAACTGACCGTGCGATATCGCCGCTTCCGAGGTGAGCAGATACTTGAGGAGCAGCTATGTCCCTCGCCGGAACGCTGGTACTTCAAGCACGAATTGACGGTGATGTTAGAAAGGGTCGGATTCCAGGTTACAAAAGTGACCGGCAACTATAGCGACGCCGATTTTTCTGAGGAGCACTACGTTATGACCCTCCACGCGACCAGATTAGAGGCCGTGTTCGCTCATGCGGCAGTGGGGCAATAGACCGGATCTAAGATCCACTTCAGGATACTCTCTGTGAAAGGGCGTCCAGATGAAAAGGGCATAGGAAATGCGGCGTCTCTGGCGAAATAGGGGGCAGACCACAACTTTCCAATTCAGAGCGGCGGGCGGCGCGGCCCTGCTCTCTATGAAAGGATACACGCCAGATGGCAAACGTTGGCAACATGCAAGTCAACGCGCCGGTGAACCGGCTGCGCGGTTCCTTGCCTAAGATCGGCATTCGCCCCACCATTGATGGACGCTATGGCGGCGTGCGCGAATCGCTGGAAGGGCAGGTGATAGGAATGGCGCAGGCGACCGCCGCGTTCCTCTCGGAGAACCTGCGGCACGCCTGCGGGCTGCCCGTCGAGTGCGTGATAGCCGATACCTGCATCGGCGGCTTTGCGGAGGCGGCGGCGTGCGCCGAGAAGTTTGCGCGTGAGGGCGTGGGCGTCTCGCTCACCATTACGCCCTGCTGGTGCTACGGCTCGGAAACTATAGACATGGACCCGCTGATCCCGAAGGCCATCTGGGGCTTTAACGGCACGGAGCGGCCCGGCGCGGTCTACCTGGCGGCGGCGCTGGCCGGGCATAGCCAGAAAGGGCTGCCCGCTTTCGGTATCTACGGGCGCGACGTGCAAGACGCAGGCGATACCGCCATCCCCGCAGACGTGCAGCAGAAGCTCTTACAGTTTGCGAAGGCAGGGTTGGCCGCCGCCACCATGCGCGGCACGGCCTACCTAGCGATGGGCGGCGTCTCCATGGGCATCGCCGGCTCCATCGTCAACGACAGCTTCTTCCAGGACTACCTGGGGATGCGCGTCGAGACGATAGACATGTCGGAGTTCGTCCGCCGCATGGAGCGTGAAATCTATGACCGGGACGAGTATCGGCGCGCGCTGGCCTGGGTGCGAGAGAACTGCCCGGAAGGCCAGGACTGGAACCGGCCCGAAAAGCAGCGCTCCCGGGAGCAGAAGGACAAAGATTGGGAAACTAGCGTGAAAATGGCGCTCATCGCCCGCGACCTGATGGTGGGCAACCCCAAGCTGGCCGATCTGGGTTTTAAGGAAGAGGCCAGGGGGCACAACGCGCTGGCGGGCGGCTTCCAGGGACAGCGGCAGTGGACCGACCACTTCCCCAACGGCGACTTCTTAGAAGCTATTCTCTGCACCTCCTTCGACTGGAACGGCATCCGCCAGCCCTACATCGTCGCCACCGAGAACGATTCGCTCAACGGCGCGTCCATGCTCTTCGGCCACCTGCTCACCGGCACGGCCCAGCTTTTCTCCGACGTGCGCACCTACTGGAGTCCGGAGGCGGTCAAGCGCGTCACGGGCCACACGCTCACCGGCAGGGCAGAAGGCGGCATCCTGCATCTTATCAACTCCGGGCCGTCCGCGCTGGATTGGACGGGCGAGGCGGCCCGCGACGGGCAGCCCGCCGTCAAGCCGTTCTGGGAGATCACGGCGGAGGAGGCGGGCAAGTGCCTGGATGCCACGCGCTGGTACCCCTCCATGGTGGAATACTTCCCCGGCGGCGGCTGGTCCACCGACTTTACGACGCGCGGCGGCATGCCGGTGACGATGTGCCGGATCAATCTGGTCAAGGGGCTGGGGCCGGCGCTCCAGATCGCGGAAGGGTACACGGTGGACTTGCCGGAAGAGGTGCATCGCACCTTAGACGAGCGCACTAATCCGACCTGGCCGACGACCTGGTTCGTGCCCAATCTGACCGAGCAGGGCGCGTTCAAGGATGTCTACACCGTCATGAACAACTGGGGCGCGAATCACGGGGCTATCTGCTATGGACACATTGGCGGCGACCTGATCTCGCTGGCTTCCATCCTGCGCATCCCGGTGGATATGCACAACGTCCCGGACGAGCGCGTGTTCCGTCCGAGCGCCTGGGCGCGCTTCGGTACGCAGGAGCCGCAATCCGCCGACTATCGCGCCTGCGCCGCTTTTGGCCCGCTCTACCGGTGATAGGGTGAAATGGCAATTGTTGAAGAGGTAAGGAAGTGAGCCAACCGGCAAAATGGGAATCGCTGGCTATCCAGCCCAACGTTTACTACACAGTAGAAGAAGCGGCGCAACTGCTCCGTATTTCACGGCAGCAGGTCTTGCAGATGCTGCGATTCGGACAGGCGCAGGGCGTGAAGATAGGGCGGCGGTGGCGCATCCTGGGGGCCGCGCTTCTTAATCTCTCTGCTATGGACACTGAGACCGAATCCCGCCAGATAGCCGACTGGTTGGCTGCTTCCGCTCCCGCCTTACGCGCCGTATGGGATGACGAGGAAGACGCTGCCTATGACAAACTATAACGGGGCGATGTCATCCTCGTAGATATTGCCTTCAGCGGTTCTACAGGCAGCAAGCGCCGGCCTGCGGTCGTCATCAGTACGGACACTTTAACACTGCCGGTATCAAGCTCATAGTCGCCGCTATTACCGGCAACATAGCCCCTCCGTTCCGTCCGGGCGATACGCTCCTCAGCGATTGGAGCGCGGCGGGGCTGCTTAAGGCCTCGGCGGTACGCGGCGTATTAGCGACGGTGGACAAAGCGGACATCATTCGCAAATTAGGCACTCTATCCGCCGCTGATTTTGCCAACGTTGAACAGGCTATCGCTGGCATTCTAGGTCTGGTGGTTTCTGCTTCCGGAGTTCCGCCGTAAAATTAGAAACCGGGAAACGGCGGGTTAAGAAGGGATGGCGATGCGATCCAATGAGGAGATAGTTCTGACGCACTTTGAGGCGCTGTTTGGCAAGGAGGCCTCCTCCTTCAGCCGGATAGATGCCAGCCTGCCCGGAATGCCGCCCCTCCATGCCATCTTTTTCCACGATGTGCCGGAGCCGGGCAGTACCACCGCGGTCACCTATGGCCTATCGCTTGCCGATCACCCGGATTGGAAATACGGCAAGCCCGAGCTGCTGATTTGCGTCAATACCGGCGATGAGATATGGGGAGAGGCGGTGGCGGCTATCGCGGAGACGTTCCGGGGCGAATGTCCCTTTCGCTATGGCGATGTTCTCTCCATGCCAGGAGGGATCTCCAGCGAGTCGGAGATGTCGGCCTTTCTCGTCTTTGCGCCCTCTACCTCCGCTAGCTTCCTCAGCAAAGAACAGGCGACGATTCAACTGCCGGATAAGACCGTCTTTATCGTCGGGATGTATCCGATCTACGCGGGCGAGGTCGAGCTGATAGGGCGCATCGGCCTGGAGGCATTCTGGCATCTGGAGGGCTTCGACCCCTGGGACATCCGCCGGCCCGACCTATCCCAAACGGCGTAAGGGGTTCGGCCCGGCCTTCTGCGCAGCCCATTTTTGAAGGCTGGGCCGATGTTTTTAACGGCAAAAAGTGCCGATTCGAGAAGCGTTTCTATTGTCTGCGGGGCGCCACGTCGGGCCAACATGTTTTAACGGCAGAGGGTGCGGAGGGGGACGAAGGCTTCGGCGGCTTCCAGCCCGACCTCCAGGCCGCGCCGCTGCGCCCAGACCTCCAGGGCGCGGGGCGAGCGAGGATGCGGCCAACGTCGGCGCTCGCTGCGGTAGGCTTCCATCGCGGCGATCTTGGTTGGGAGCGTCTCCTCCACCTGCACATAGTGGGTCGGCCAGAACCCGTTTTCCGGGGTCGGCGCGTTCCAGCCTGTCGCCGAGGGAACCTCGAAGGCGTAAATGGCGCGCGGCTGATGGCTATCCAGCGGACGGAACGCCGTCAGCACGGCCCGCTGGGTGATCGTGTGGTCTATGTTGAGGTCGCCAGCGTGGTGGGTATAGACCACCGTGGGCTGGGTCATCATCTTCAGGCGCTCTATGATTTTGACCACATCCAGCAGATCGAGCGAATCGAAGCGGTTATCCGGCAGGTCAAACGTAAAGACCTGCTGCGCGCCCACGATCTCTCCGGCCTGGCGCGCGTCCTCCTTGAGCTCGCGCAGGGCGCGCGGGTCCAGGCCGTGTTCACGGCAATCGTCGCGGGAGGTGATGCCCTCGCCCAGAATAGCGATAAAGACGCTATCCCCCTCCTGACTATGCCGCGCCATCGTCGCGCCGCAGCCTAATATCTCATCGTCGGGGTGCGCCGCGACGACCAGCACTCGTTCCGACATTCCTCTTTTCCTCATAAGGAGAAATAGCCCCCACCCCTTACCCCTCCCCCAATTCTAGGGGAGGGGAGAGGCCGTTTCATGCGAGAGGTGTGCTCCGCGCATGGAAGGCTTGCTTGCAAATCCACAGGGCAACGGTCTGTGCAAAAGCGTGTCACCAGGAACCGGTTGCTCTCTGTTCATGCGGCGCGCGCCAGCGTCTCCTGGAGTTCCAGGGCGACGCGGCGCACCGTGGCAATGACGTACTCGACCTGGGCGTCGGTCATCCCCGGATAGAGCGGCAGCGTGATCGCCTCCCGATAGTAGCGCTCGGCATTCGGGCAGAGGCCGGGCGGAAACGGGAAGTTATCGCGGTAGTAGGGCTGCCGGTAGACCGGAATATAGTGAACGTTGACGCCCAGGTTCGCGGCGCGAAGCCTATCGAACACCCAACGCCGCGCGCCCGCCTGGATACCGGGAAAGCGCACGACGTAAAGATGCCAGGCCGACCGGTGCCCCGCGCGCTCCACCGGCAGGCGCAGGTCAGGCAGGTCGGCAAAAGCGGCGGTGTAGCGCGCAGCGATCTCGCGTCGGCGGGTGATAAAGGTGGCCAGCTTCTTGAGTTGGCTGTGGCCGAGCGCGCACTGTATATCGGAGAGGCGGTAGTTATAGCCGAGGGCCTGCATCTCATAGTACCAGCCGCCCTCCTCGCATGTCAGGCGCTCCGGCGCGCGGGTGATGCCGTGCGAGCGCAGCAGGCGCAGCCGGTCGTTGAGGGCAGGGCGATTGGTGGTGATCATGCCGCCCTCGCCGGTCGCAATCGCTTTAACCGGGTGCATGCTGAAGACGGTCATATCGCTGTAGCGGCAATCGCCCACAATGCCTTCGGGCGTCTGGGCGCCCAGGGCATGGCAGGCATCCTCGATCACCGCCAGGCCATGCCGATCCGCGATGGCCCGCAGCACCGGCATATCGCAGGCGTGCCCGCCGAAATGGACGGGGAGGAGGGCGGAAGTTCGGAAGGTCAGCCGGGCCTGCGCCTGCTCCGGGTCCAGGTTAACCGTGTCGCCGCACACGTCGGCAAAGACCGGCTGGCTGCCGCAGTAAAGCGGCGCGTTGGCGGTAGCGACGAAGGTGATGGGCGAGGTGATGGCCTCGGAACCCGGTCCGATGCCCGCTGCCAGGCAGGCCAGGTGCAGCGCCGCCGTCCCGCTGGAGACGGCCACCGCGTAGCGCGCCCCGACTGCCGCCGCAAACGCCTCTTCAAACGCCTCCACGCGCGGCCCGGTCGTCAGCCAGTCGGAGCGCAGCGCTTCCACGACCGCCTCTATATCATCCTCGTCAATCCACTGCCTGCCGTAATGGATAAAGTCGTTCATTGCGCCAATCTCGCCCGATTAGGGGTCTACACCTCAAGAGACCTCACCCCCGTCCCCTCTCCTTGCGAAGGAGAGGGGAGCCTCTCTTCCTCCCAGGTTCTTCGGTTCTGCCTTATCTCCCCTCATCCCCAATAAACCTCACCCCCGTCCCCTCTCCTTCTAAAGGAGAGGGGAGCGGTCTTACTCCCAGGTTCTTCGGTTCTCTTTTATCTCCCCTCCTCCCCGGCCCTTCTCCCTGCACGGGAGAAGGGAGAGCAGAAGCCAGCTTTGTCTCTGCCTGCGTAGGCAGGCAGCGGGCCGTAGGCTCCACAGCGGCAGGGTTTAGCCTGCCGGAAGGGGGTTAGGTAATAATTACGCGGCCCGAACTTGCAGGGCGGGCAGCAGGCCGGCCTCCGGGAACATGGCGTGTGCCAGCCGCCGCAGCTCCTCTATCGAGAGCCAGTGATCGTTGGTGTCGCTGGCGTAGCGGAAGTCCTCCGGCACGGGCTGCCCGCCATGCCGCTGCGCCCAGTCCACGCTCCACCACCCGCACGCAGGCTGAAGGACATAGTAATCCCCGCAATCCAGGGTGCGGTGTGCCTCGTCCTCCGGGATCATGACCTCGTGCAGCTTCTCGCCGGGCCGAATGCCGATGATCTCCTGGCGGCATTCGGGCGCAACCGCGCAGGCCATGTCGCGCATCGTCATGCTGGGAATTTTAGGGACGTAAAGCTCGCCCCCGTGCATCGTCTCCAGCGCCTTGAGCACAAAGCGTGCACCCTGTTCCAGCGTGATCCAGAAGCGGGTCATGCGCGGGTCGGTGAGCGTGATCACCCCGGTCTGGCGCTGCTTGAGAAAGAGCGGCAGGACGCTCCCGCGCGAGCCGAGGACGTTGCCGTAGCGCACCACGCTGAAGCGGGTCTCCCCGCCGCCCGTGTAGGCGTTGCCGGCAATGAACAGCTTATCCGAACAGAGCTTGGTCGCGCCGTAGAGGTTGATGGGATTGGCGGCCTTGTCGGTGGAGAGGGCGATGACGCGCCGAACGCCCCGATCAATGGCGGCGTCTATGATATTCTGCGCGCCGAACACGTTGGTCTTGATGGCCTCGAACGGGTTATATTCGGCGGCGGGAACCTGCTTCAAAGCCGCCGCATGGACGACGATGTCTACGTCGTTAAAGGCGCGGCGCAGGCGGTCGGCATCGCGCACGTCGCCCAGGAAGAAGCGCAGGCGTGCGTCCTGGAAAGCCGGGCTCTGCTGCATCTCGAACTGCTTGAGTTCATCGCGGCTGAACACGATCACTTTGCGCGGGTTGTGTTCGCGCAGGGCGATCTCGATAAACTTTTTGCCGAATGAGCCGGTTCCGCCGGTGACGAGAACGGTCTGGCCGTCGAGGCGCATGGCAGCGATTCCTTCTGACGCAAAGGGTGATGTGGAACTTGGGCGGGGAATATGCGCCTGAGGCGTAGAGCCGGGCACAGCCGTTTTGCGGCCCAACAAGAATACGGGCTTCCCCCCCGTTTTATCGGCAGAAACCGGCGGCAAACTCAGGGGGATTTGAGGAGAACAGGAGCCGGGGCGGCGCTTGGGCCTGCTCCCATCATTTGCCCGGAGCGCGATCAATTATAACTAATGACCGGGATAAAAATCCTCTAAAGGTTGGAAAGTAAATCGGGAATAAACCGGGAACAAGCGGTTATAGCGGCCCGTCTTATAGCCGTTCTGGTTGCCTCCCAATATCAGCCTCAGGAACGTTTTCTCTGGTGCTTCGGCACGACGCAACGGCCCATCTCTTCGAGATACGACAGAGAACGAAATGCCCTGTACCCTGAGAATCCTGTTCGAAGGTGCAAGCGCTTTCCAGTAAGTCCCACACATTCAAGCAGGCAACCAGTAAGCCGCTCCATGAGGAGGAAAAGATGAAAGGTCGTATGTTGTTGGCTGCGATGGGATTGGGCGTTCTCCTGAGCATCCCCGGCTTTGTCTCTGCCCAGGGAACGGGTAACCAGACGGGCGGGGGCACGACCGGCGCTGCCGGTCAGACACAGACCGGCGGCACGACGAACAATAACGCCGGACAGACTGGCAATCAGATGAATCGGACGCGCGGCACGCGCCGTGGCGGAGCCGGCATGAACAACATGGGCGGCACCATGGGCAACATGGGAGGCACCCGTATGCATCGTGGCCGCCGGCATCGTGGCATGCGGCGCCATCGTGGCATGCGCCATCATTATGGTCGCCGCCATCATCGCATGCGGCGCCATCGTGGCATGCGGCGGCATCGGGTGGTACACGGCCTCGGCTAATCCGGTGCCGTTCCGGCATCGCAGCGGCCTCCCTATTTAAGTCAGCCTGACTGCCAAAGGAACTCCCGGTGAGGGAGCGCGCTGGCTTCGCGTCTGGGGTTGTGGGAAGGGAACTTCCTGTTAAGGGGATTCTCTCCACCAGAGGCCGCAGGCGTGAAGCCAGCGTCGCGTTTCAGAGGAGGCAAGCGCGCCTGCCCTTTATTGGAGACGCATCGCACGCTCGACCTGCTCTATCGCCTCCTGGTGATGCTGGCGGCAAGCCTCCAGCGTTGGCTTCCAGGGCGTCTGTAGGAAGCCCAGCAGACGCTCGGCAGGGATATGCTGTCGGCAGAACGCCACGGTCGCCTCAAAGTTAGCAGGCGTGGACCAGTTGCTGCCGGTCGGGATCTGATCGTAGCCGTGTTCGGCCAGATCAAGATAGGCCAGATACGCGCGGGAGTAGTCATAGGGCTGCGGCGGCCCCGGCTCCCGAACGGCATCGAAGCGGCTCTCGTAATACCAATTGCTCTGCACTACCGACGGAGGCATCTTCTGGTAGAACAGATCGGGATGGTGCCAGACGTAGTCCGACCAGATCCAGGGACGGACGCCCTCTTTCTCTACCTGCGCAATGTAGAAATACAGATCGCGCCACCACAACTCTTTCTGCCGCACCACCACATATTCAAAATCCCGCTGGTGAGCGCAGGTCTCCTCGTCCATGCCCAGGTGAAAGAAGCGGGGCCGGTCAAAGAGCGCGATCACTTCCTGGATCAGATCCCGGCAGACCGCATAGTATTGCGGCGTGGAAACCATGCGCGAATACTCGGCCAGCCAGGCGTCGTGCGCGGTGGAGAAGTTGAGCTTGGGGATCGGCTCCAGGCCCAGTTGGCGCATCTTCGCCAGCTCACTTTTGAGCTTTTCGGGCGTCCAGGCGTTCTGCACGGCGATCTCCGGGTGACTCTCGTAGCGCACGCCGTCCCCTAAATCCAGCACGACCAGGTTCATCCCGGCCTGCGCCATCTGCTGGAGCAGATCGTTCCACAGGCTCTCGTCGAAGCGCAGGTAGGGCGCGTACATCACATAGGGGGAGCGTGGGTTGGGATGGACGTGGTCATCCCACATATTGTAGCTTAGATGCAGCAGATTGCCCCAGAGCAGCGGGCGCGAGGTAGTGGTGTTGGCTGTCGTCACTGCCGTAGCCTCCTGATAGCAAAAATAGCCCTCACCCCCGAAGACCTCACCCCCTTCCCCTCTCCTTCAGAAGGAGAGGGGAGACTCTCTCACTGCCAGGTTCTTCGGTTCTCTTTTATCTCCCCTCCTCTCCGGCCCTTCTCCCTGCACGGGAGAAGGGAGAGCAGAAGCCAGCTTTGTCTCTGCCTGCGTAGGCAGGCAGCAGGCCGTAGGCCCCATAGCGGCAGGGTTTTTAGCCTGCCGGACGGGAGGTTAGGTGGCGTGCCTACGCAGGGCCGGGCTTGAGGTTTCAGGGTAGCTCATCGAGCGGATAGATAGGGCGTTGTATATGCTGGTAGGGCAGGCGGCGTAGGTTCTCCGCGCACGGCCCCGGCGTATCGAGCGTGTAGCTGGCTTTGGCGATCTTATTATAGGCTTGCCGATGCGCCACCGCCGCCTTGACCCCGATGACAAACAGCGCCTCCGGGTGTATGCCCTGGCTGCGCCACTGCCCCAGATCAAAGGGCGGGGTTTTGCGGCTGGTAAGCAGGAGGCGCAGGCCCGCATGACGCACGACCACGCACGGCCCCATCTCCTGATGCCGCCCGCTTCCGGCGGCGTGGCTGTGCGGGTCTTCCAGAGTGTAGCGGCCATCGCTCTTCGAGACCATCTCGACTTCCAGCCGCACCGGTTCCGTGGCGCCTATCTCGCCGCTCTTGCCGCCGACGGCAACCCGCTTTCGCTCGCCAGGGGCGAGATTCCAGAGCGCCTGTACCGTCTCCGGGTCGTTGATGCAGACGGCGGCGTTCTGAACGTTATGCTCCAGCAGCGCCCGCAGAACGGGAGTGCAATCGCCCGGCGCACCGCCGCCGATGTTGTCGGCAGGCTCGACCAGCAGCACAGGGCCTTCCCGGTGCCGGCCCAATCGCTGCATCGCCTCTTCTAACGGCATTCCCATGCGATTGCCCTGCTCTTTGCGCTCCAGAGCCAGTGCGCTTAGCTCCTTCAGCAGGGAGTGGGTTGCCTCCGGAGCGCCCAGGGTGACGGCGGAGAAGCTGAGGCCCGCCTCGGGAATATCGGCAAAGGAGAAGCCGCCGAAGACGTTGACGGCCAGTATCTCCGGGTGGGCCGCCTCGATTTCGCGCGCCCGTGCCTCTAGAGAGCGCATCGGCTCGTCCGCCGTGCCGGTGCCGGTCGGCGGCCAGACAATCGGCGGGTGCTCCCAGACCATAGCCGGGCGTTCTCCGGTGTGCAGGAGCCGGTCGAGCAGGCGCGCGGCCTCCACGGCCGTCTGTCGGGAGTCGGCGTGAGGGTTCTGGCGGTAGGCGACCAGCCCGTTGCTGTGCTGGGCCATCGCCGCCGTAAAGTTGCCGTGCAGGTCCAGCACGCCGCAGAGGGGCACGTCCGCGAGGCCGGGCAAGCGGCGAATGCGCCGCAGCAACTCCCCCTCCACATCAGGCAGGGATTGGCTGACCATCGCCCCGTGCATGTCCAGCAGGATGCCGTCCACGCCCTGGGGAATCGCGCGGGCCGCCGCTGCCTCAAACGTCTTCCAGAACGTGCCGATGACCTCGTCGGCGACGGTGGGGCCGGGGGTGGCTCCCATATGCACCACAGGAATAACCTCCCAGTCCCGCTCTCTGGCCACCTCCAGCAGCCCGGCCAGCGTGGAGGCGTCGCCCTCGGCCTGGCGCATCTCCTCTCCGGGCAGGATACGGAAGTCGGCCAATGAGGTCAATCCTCTCACGAACGTATTGGTTTCATGGGATAATCCCGCCAGCAACACGCGCTTTTTCACGTCTGCCTCTTTTCTCGTTCGCGCCCTACGCGGACTTACCTAACCCCCCGTCCCCTCTTCCGGCAGGCTAAACCCTGCCGCTGTGGGGCCTGCGGCCCGTTGACTGCCAGGGTCGGGGCTACAATGGTTGGCCCCTCCGCCTAGCGATACCTTTGCAGGCAGAGGAAACACCCGGCTTCTGCTCTCCCCTCCCCTGTCCTTGGGGATCGCAAGGTGTCGCAAGGCGGAGGCAAGGGCCGTAACCTTGCCGACCCTGGCAGTGGCCCGAACCGTTGAGCGCCGACCCTAGCAGTGGGGAAGGGGGTGGGGGCCTCTCCCCTCTCCCGCAGCGTGGGAGAGGGATTGGGGGTGAGGGCTATTTGCCTCTTTTCTCTGTTACGCGCCAGGGCTGCTCCAATCCCAGACCGCGCAGATCAGCCACCGTCTTATTTCTCTCCGCCTCATACATTCGCCAGATGACTCGCAGCCCTTGCAGGCTGCGCGGGCCGTCCGTAATCGGGCGCTCCCTCCGCTCGATGCAATCCAGGAAATGAGCCGTCTCCCGGTCGGTATACTTGCTGCTGTCCTCCACCTGTAGCAGTTCCTCTTCCTTACCGCCCCGGATCAGCGTCAGCCGTCCCTTGTAGAAGTCCGCCTCCAGCATCCCCTCGGTCGCCTGTGCATGGAACGCATAGCCCAGGCGCGTTCCCTTCGCGCCCCACGTCCCGCCATGATAGCCCACCGCCCCGCTCTCAAACTTAATGAACGCATCGCTGGTGCCCTCCCGCTCCATCCAGGGTGTTCCAAAGTTGGTGCCCATGTGTGCGCCCTCCACCGGATTGCCCAGGTAGTGGAGCAGAATATCCACATAGTGGCAGCCGTGGCTGAAGAACTGGCCGCCGCCCAGCGTCTCGGCCCGATGCGCCCAGGAGCCTTCGCCGTAGTGGGTATACTGCTCGGTCCAGATGGAGACGTGGAAGGTCTTACCGTAAGTTTTGGCGTCAATTAGTTCCTTCATGCGGAGGGTAAGTGGGTGGAAGCGCATGCAGTAGGCTACCATTAGCACCACGCCCTGCCGCTCTGCCTCTTCGATGAGGTCCAGGCATTGCCGTTCGGTGTTAGCCAGCGGCTTCTCCATCAGGACGTGCTTGCCTGCTGCCAGGCACTCCATACCTACCGGGTGATGCAGGTGGTGGGGCAGGGCGATCAAAACGGCGTCGCAATGGGGCAAAGCCTCCTGGACATGCCGGGTCGCTATTGGAGCGCCAAGCGCCGAGGCGGCCTTCTGTGCGCGCTCTAGCTCGATGTCTACGGTGGCGGTGACTTGCAGCCGGTGGGCCAGCGCCGCGAAGCGCGCTCGGTGCGTGCGCGACATGCCCCCACAGCCGATCAGGGCCAGATGGATCACGTGGTTCCTCCCAATACGCCCGGCAATCCGTGCCGGATCGCCCTCTCTGCGGCGTGCCGCTCTGCCTGGCAACCCGGCGTTCTGGCGCTTCAGGCGGTTTCCAGGTTATCGGTGCGCAGCGTCCAATCCAGCGGTGTCCAATCGGGCTGCGGCGGGCCGGACTTGCGCCGATAGGGATGCTCTGGGTCGGGCATGACGGCGGTATTCAGGCCCACGCGGATGTGATCGGAGTGGTTGGCCGACCCGCTGTGGACCAGCAGGTAGTGCAGGAAGAGCACATCCCCGGCCCGGCCCGGTAGGGGCATCGGCTCGGCATAGGCCAGATCGGTTGGCGGATGGGTGCTGCCCGGATGGTTCTGCTGTGCCCAGTGCGTGAACACCTGGCGGTGACTGCCCGGCAGCACGGTCGTGGCCCCGCCGTACTCTGCCGTATCCGTCAGATAGGCGAAGACGACCAGGAAGAACTTGCCGGGCCAGAGCGTGGTCAGATGCATGCCGTCTAT
>DASRGZ010000208.1:0-2934 GCA_035650735.1 Chthonomonadaceae bacterium | reverse complement strand
GCGGGCGCCACCGTGAAGGGGCGCGTTCTACTGGTGGAGACGAACTCGCCGCCCGATCCAGCAGCCACCGTCACCATCGCGGGGCAGAGCGCCCAGACCGATCTGCAAACCGGCAATTTTACCCTGTCTGGCGTCCCCTCGAACGCCACGACAGCGGTCATCTCCGCGCCGGGCGGATCGCAAACGCGCACGCTCACCATCCGTCTGACGGCCAACCAGACCAACGACCTGGGCGACATCTACCTATCGAATAAGGGCTATACCGCGACGGTGACCGGGCACGTTGTCACACAGGATACCAATCAGTCGGTCGGCAACGCAACGGTGACTATTGAAGCTGAGCAGACAAAAACCGACACCAATGGCCGGTTCAGCCTGACCGGTTTGCCGGTTGACCTGGTCAGCGACGCCAATAACCCCGTCGGCAAGGTAACGGCGAGCGGCTTTGCGGATGTCCTGCTGCGGTTTACCCTGACTACCGGTACGAACGATCTGGGCGACATCGCGCTCCCGCTGCTCGTAAGCCCGACAACGCCGTTGCCGCCCTACACCATCACCGGAAAGGTTACAGTGCAGAACACACCTGCGGCCAATATCACTGTGACCATCGCTTCCGGCGGCACGACGCTCGGCACCACGACAACCGACTCAGGCGGCAACTACTTCTTCTGGGTCGTTCCCGGCACCTACACCATCACGGCGGCACGTTCCGGTTCCCAGAATCAGCAGGTTAACGTGACGCTCACGCGATTGGATACGCCGGTCACCGCGCCGACGATCAACTTCTAACCTCACGCCCTCACCCCCTTCCCCTCTCCCGGCGCTGCGGGAGAGGGGAGACCTCACCTCCTGTCCCACTGCCAGGATCGGCCCTGACGCGGCAGGCTGAACCCTGCCGCTAGGGGGCGCAAAGCGCCCGTCGCCCACCTACGTGGGCGAGACTCTCTGTCTGCGTAGGCAGCAGTACAGAGCGCCCGGAGGCGGAGGAATAGATGTCCGAAACTCTCTGCCTGCGTAGGCAGCAGGGCTGCCCCTAGAGAACGATGGTGACGCCCCTGGCGTTGTCAACGGGTATTCTGCCCGCGTCGGTGTCGCAGGGCGGAGGGCCGAATTATTGCAGGCCCGCCCCTGGCAGTCAGCGGGCCTGGCTAGGCGGAGGCTCCCAACCGTTGAGGAACCGACCCTAGCAGAGCCCCACAGCGGCAGGTAGCCTGCCGGAAGAAGGGGGTTAGGTCAGCCTTCCGAGGCGTGGAGCAGGTCGAGGAGGCGCTGCATCGGAGCGGGCAGGGGCACCGTGAATTGGAGGCGCTCGCCGGTGCGCGGGTGATCCAGTGCGAGAAAATAGGCATGGAGCGCCTGCCCGCCTAATTCGGCGATGGCGTGTTCGAGTTCCGCTCGGCGGCGAGGCGTGAAAGCGTTGGCGGGAATCTTGCGCAGCCCGCCGTAGAGTGGATCGCCCACGACGGGATGGTGGATATAGGCGCAGTGGACGCGGATCTGATGGGTGCGCCCGGTTTGCAGGCGCGCTTCGAGCAGGGCCAAGACTCCCTGAAAGCGCTCCAGCACGATCAATTCCGTCTGGGCGGGCCGCGCGGTGTGGCGCAGGTCGGTGATCACCGCCATTTTCTTACGGTCGGTGGGATGGCGTCCGATGGGCGCCTCCACAATGGCCTGCTCGAAGCGCGGCGCTCCCCAGGCAAGAGCAAGATAGCGGCGCTGCGCCGTGCGCGCCTGTATCTGGGCTTGCAGCGCGCGGTGCGCCATATCGTTTTTCGCGACCACAATCAGCCCGCCCGTATCCTTATCCAGGCGGTGTACAATGCCGGGACGGAGTTCGCCGCCAATGCCGGAGAGATCGTCCGCGTGGGCCAGCACCGCATTGACCAGCGTGCCGTGCTCAGAGCCCGGCGCCGGATGGACGACCATCCCGCGCGGCTTGTCAATGACCAGTAGGTCGGCGTCCTCATAGAGGATGTTCAGCGGAATCGCCTCCGGCAATACCCGGGCCGGCTGCGGCGCAGGGCGGCGCACGACAATCACGTCCCCGGCCCGCATGCGATAGCTGGCCTTCTCTCTGCGCCCGTTGACCCGCACGCCCTCCGGCAACTCGATCAGGCGCTGCGCCTCGGCCCGCGTCGCGTCCTCTAATGCTCCAGCTAGATAGACATCCAGCCGCTGCCCGGCCTGCGCCTCCGCCACGTGCAGCGTGATCTCCTCGGCGGCCTCCTCTTCCGGCTGCCACTCCTCATCCGGTTCCAGATCCTCTGAAGCCATACGTCCCTTTCCCATCGCCTGCGCCGATCCGCCGCAGGCGATATCGGAGTTCCCGAAACTCTATTCCGAGGTGCCCGCCCCAGTTCCTGCTGCGTGAAACAGGGAACCCTATTCTTACCCGACACGTAATACCTTATAGGGGTATCCCCTAACAAGCATCAGGAGCGTACACGATGGCTATTCAAGGCGAGATCAAAGAGGATGTCCTGCGCCGCCTCAATCGAATCGAGGGGCAAATCAAGGGGCTGCGCCGTCTTATCGAGGAAGATACCTACTGCGTGGACGTGCTGACCCAACTCTCCTCCGTCCATGAGGCGCTGCGCGGCGTGAGCAAGATCATCATGCGCGACCACCTGCAAAATTGCGTGACCGGCGCGCTGCGGGACGGCGATGAGGCGAAGGCACAGCGCACTTATCAGGAGCTAATGGACCTGATCTACAAATACGCCAAGTAGGAGGCGTTTCATGATAGCCGAAACTCTGGCCGTCTTGATCGGCGGCATGGGGATAATCGGATTTCTGGCCTGGTTTTTCTTCGGGCCGAAAGAGGGAAAGCGTGCGGCCACCGTCGCCGGCGTGCAGGAAGTAACCGTGCGCGTGGAGGGCAGCTATCAGCCGGATCGTATTGAGGTGCGCGCGGGAGTACCGGTGCGCCTCAAG
>DASRGZ010000207.1:0-18655 GCA_035650735.1 Chthonomonadaceae bacterium | reverse complement strand
AAGCGGGTGGAGACGACCTTTAGTGGAGTGACCAACTGGTTCAGCCGCACTTACATGCGGTGACACCGGCAGGATTTGAACTCAAGATCGTTCTTACTGTGCTGGCTTATGCCATTCTCGCGTAGGTGGCAACTTGAGTTAGGTACTCTTCTGTGCATTGCGCTGGACAGCGCGCTCCCGCACTTCGCGGCGGATGTCTTCCCAATCGTCTTCGGTCATCGGGGTCGCTGCGCCGCTCTGTAGCCCTTCCAGGAGAAGCGCCTCAAGTCGAACCCTCGCCTTGCGCTCCTGGGCCTCCCGTACCAAAGCGCGGAAGTATTCACTTGCAGTATTGTAGCCTCCTTCAGCAACTTCCGCCTCTACAAAGGCCTTCATAGTATCAGGAAGCGAAATATTCATAGTCGCCATTGCGGTTCTTCCTCCTGCCTCTATTATAACATCTTTGGCAAGAAAGAGGAGTTTTTTGCCAAACAAATCCTCGTCTATCTGAGGTCTCTTTATCGCCCTCTCAGGGGCAGGGCGAGCGGGCTGGTATCGCCGATGACGGCGAAGGCCGCCCACAGAGCCGGCTGGCGGTGCGCGGCGATACCGTCCTGCTTAATCGAGAGCATCGCCTGCCGCAAAGCTTCGTCCTTGGGCCGGCCGTTGTCCCTCAGCGCCCGGTAGAAGGCCACCATCAGCTTCGCTGTCGCAGCATCATCCACCCTCCATTGCGAGGCCACGACACTGGGACATCCGGCGGCGCGAAAGGCCCACGCCAGCCCCAGCAGACCCTCACCGCCGCTTTTCTGTCCCAGGGCCGTCTCGCACGCCGACAGCACCACCAACTGCGCCGCCAGCCGCATCTCCACAATTTCACGCGCTTCCAGAAAACCGTCCTCGCCGTCTCCCTCGGCCAGCACCAGGAAGGAGCGCAGGCCGTTATGGCTGTCGGCAGAGCCGTGCGTGGCGAAGTGCAGCAGCGTGTAGCGGCTCATCCGCCGCTTTATCTCCGCTTCCGTCGCGCTCGGTCCCACCAGAATCGCCGCGCCCGCAAACATCTTTGCCACCGCCTTGCCTTCCAGTCGCGCCGACGGCAGGGGCGCGAACGCATGGCGCACGGAGCCGATATCCCCCAATTCCGCCTGGCCGGTCGGATCGGCGGCGCACAGCAGCGAGGCCGAGGGAGTCAGGCGGTTGTCCGGCCAGGTCAGCGAGGCCAGCGAGACCGAGGAAGCGAGCGCGTAATGTTCTACCAGGCGCTTATCCTGCATATCCACAAGGGCGGCAAAGGGCACGTCCAGCACCGGGCCATCCGCGACAAGCACCAGGCGGCGATAGTGCCCGGAACGCAGCGGCCCATTCTGCTCCAGCGGGCCGAAAAGCGCGCGATAGAGGGCACGGGCAGAGCGCGGTTCCTGCGAGGTTCTCGCAGCGATCTGGGCACGCCAGTCGCTAACCTGCTGCGTGAGCGTCTTCATGCCAACCGGCAGCCTGAACACATTCAGGCCCGCCTGCGCCGAGAGAGCGAACAGCAGGGTCGTCCTCTCGTTGACGATGGCCCACTCGAGGTAGAGCGTGTCAGGATGCCGTTGGGCCAGCGTGACCAATTCGGCGAACGTGGGCGGTTTGGTCCCTTGCAGTCGGCGATAGTCGGCGTACTCAGGCCGGGCTAAGAGGCTGTCGCGGAAGCCGGAAAGCTGTCGCAGGGCTTCGCTGTACCCTGCCTGCGCCTCGGTAAGCTGTACGGCCAGACGCTGCTGGCCTGCCGCATCGGTGGGCACGGCGCGACTGGACATGGCGCGCAGCCGGCTTCCGGCCATGTTCAGCGCCTCGGCATGTCGCTTTAGCTCGGCGGCATCCTCCGGCCGCAGCATTCGATCGAGCGAAATAGCCGACTGCGCGGCTTGTTTTGCCAGTCCCTGCCCACGCCCGCGTTCCACGGTGGTGAGGGCCTCTTCCTTCTTGCCCTCGCGTACCAGCAGGTTGGCCGTCACGGCATAGGGATGCGGAAAAATATCCTGTACCTCGCCCAGGCGGCTGGCATCTCCGACCTGTGTGCCGAACTCCTCTCCGGCAGTCAGCGAGGCTTTGTAGGCCTGTTCCGCCTCACGCAGCCGCCCCATCCCTTCCAGGTTGAAGCCCCGCACCCCCTCTGCGATGGCGATGACCTTCTTGTCTTGCCGCGTAGAATAGAAAGCCAGCGCCTGATCGGAATGCTTCAGGCCGTTGACATAATCTCCGCGTTTTACATCTCCACGCTGAGACAGGCCATAGCCCAGCGCCACCTCGCAGTGGGCCGTGAGCAGCTTATCAGGCTCGGCCAGCTTCCGGCTTTCGACAAGGGCCTGCGTAAAGCAGTTGACCGCGTCGTCGCGCCTTTCCATCAGCAGGTACGTCAGCCCCTTGCCCAGATTCACCCAGATCCGGCCCAGGCCAATCTGTTGCTTGTATTCGGGATGGGCCACCTCTCCCCAGGCGCACATGTTCAGAACGGCCTGGTAAAGCTGTAACGCCCGCGAATATTCGCCCCGGTTGGTATAGACGATTGCCATAGAGCCGGTGCATTCCGCTGCCCCTACCGCGCCGTCGTTGGCCGCCTTGCTGTCCCTGTCCTTACTCAGCGCCAGATAAAGCGTCCGCGCCTGCCGCAGATTATCCAGCGCCTCCTCGTACTGGCCCCAGTAGTGATATACCATTCCGATCCCCTGTCGGCAGGGCGCTTCCAGGACAGCACCCAGATGGAATCGGGTGGTGAGGTCTAAGGTGCGGCTGAGATAGAACAGGGCCTCATCCATTTGGCCCGCCTCGTAGTAGATCATCCCCAGCCTGCCGAGACGGCTGGCAAGCGCCTTTGCGTCTTTCGCGTTGGTGGGTTCGGCCTGCGGCAGCGCCAGCTTGCCATGCTCAATGGCTTTATCCAGCCGATCCTTGTTCGCGTAAGCGCGGCAGAGGAACCAGTGCAAGTTGCGCATCCAGCCCGGAACGTGCGCCTGGGAGGACTTCAGCGCGTCCAGCCAGGCTTTTTCCGCCGTGTCTCCGCCTTTTTCATATGCCTCCACGCCTTTCTGAGCCAGCGTTTCCAGTTCCGTATCTGCTGATGCAGGCAGCGATGGCTGCGAGGAGGCTGCCGCTTGCCCCTTCCCTCCGATCAACACGGCGGTCAGGGGACGCGCGCCCGCGAGAAACCAGGCCGGCGGTTCGAGCCGCACCGACAGCGAAAGGGATAGCGCTCCCGCAAAGGCAGGCAGGCCCAGACAGAACAGGCCCATCCCCACACCGAAACGTTTTGCCAGCGCGCGCCAATGCCACAGAGCCGTCTTCATGACTGCTTTCCTCGTCCTGCTTAGTCTTACTCCCGATACGCAGCCGGGTTATTCATGGCCCGGCACAAATCCATGCTTTACCAGAATAATAACGGAATTTGGGTCATCGCGCAAGTCGCATCTTGAGGCAAGGTACCTATGCGTTCCTGAGTTCCTGGTTAGACAAGTTGTGTTAGCCCTTCGCGGTGCATTTCTCCTTGCTTCTGGAGCTTCTGTCGGAGCGGAATGGCTTTCTGTTGGCTTGACAAGGCAGGGGAGTTTGGGTACACTACCCTCAGCAATTAGAGCCTTTGGGGAACCGACCGAACCGTTCGGTGCGGTTCGTTTTTTTCGCGTGTAATCAAGCCGTCTTTTGGCTGTCCAGGACGGCCTTCCCGGATTTGAGGAAAGGAAAGACGACCGAATCATGCTCCTGGGAACGCAACGGGTCAACGCGGCAGGCCATCTGGAGATCGGCGGCTGTGACGCTACGGAGCTTGCCGCGCAATTCGGCACGCCGCTCTACGTCATGGATGAAGCGGCCATACGCGCCAACTGCCGGGCCTACAAAGCCGCGTTCGCCGCATGCTACGCGCACAACGAGATCTACTTTGCCAGCAAGGCGTTCCTGACGATGGCGATGGCCTGCCTGATCGCGCAGGAAGGGCTGAGCATGGATGTCGCCTCGCTGGGCGAACTCTACACGGCGCTTCGGGCCGGCTTCCCCGCCGAGCGCCTGGCCCTGCACGGCAACAACAAATCCCGCGCCGAATTGGAGTTGGCCGTCTCCAGCCGCATCGGGCATATCATCCTGGATAACTTCCCGGAGATCGCGCTGCTCGGAGAGGTCGTGGCCGAGCAAGGGACGCAGATGGAGGTGCTGGTGCGCGCCACGCCAGGCGTGGACCCGCATACGCACCGGCTGATTCGTACCGGGCAGGCCGACACCAAGTTCGGATTCAATATCTCCGATGGCAGCGCGCTGGAGGCCGTGCGGCAGGTGCTCAAGACGCCGGGTCTGCGCTTCCGGGGCATCCACTGCCACGTCGGGTCGCAGCTTCTGGAAACCGAGACGCATGAGCAGGCCGTAGAGATCATGGTGCGGCTGATGCAGACCATTCGCGCGGAAACGGGCGCTTCGGTCGCGGAGCTTAACATCGGGGGCGGCCTGGGCGTGCGCTATCTCTCCAGCCACCGCCCGCCCAGCTACGAGGAGTTCGCCGAGCGCATCACCACCACGCTCAAGGCGGCGCTAGAGAAAGCTGACCTGCCCTACCCGAAGTTGCTTCAGGAGCCGGGGCGCGCGCTGGTCGGCGAGGCCGGCACCACGCTCTACACTGTGGGGGCCATCAAAACCGTGCCGATCACGGAAGCGCCCGGCACGCGCACCTACGTCTCGATTGATGGGGGCATGTCGGACAACCCGCGCCCGCAGCTTTACGAGGCTGTCTACGAGTGTCTGCTGGCGAACAAAGCCGACCAGCCCGCCGATCAGGTCGTCACCATCGCTGGCAAGCACTGTGAGACCGATATTTTAATCTGGAATGCGCGCCTGGCCCAGCCGGAACCCGGCGACCTGCTGGCCGTACAGACCACCGGCGCCTACAACTACGCGATGGCAAGCAACTACAATCGCTTCCTGCGGCCTGCCGTCGTGCTGGTGGCCAACGGGCAGGCCGATCTCATCGTCGAGCGGGAAACCCTGGAGGATCTCGTCCGGCACGATTGTATTCCGGCCCGCCTGCGCGCCGAGGCCCCATCCGTGTTCCTCAGGGAGCAGGGCGAAGCCAGGCAGCCGCAAACCGTGGCCTGATGGCGGTCGCGCCTTAGTGGGGCCTGCGGGCCGGAAGCCCGGCCCTAAAGGACCGGGCTGTGGGCGGCAAGCCCCCTGAAGGGGGCTAATCTCCCTTCTTGCAGCCTTGAAGGGGACTAACCCCCCTCTGGCAGCCCCATTGATGGGGCTTGCCGTCCGCAGTCCACCCCTTGAGGGGTGGCGGCCCGGCGGATGCCTGTGGAGAGCGCCCGGATAAGAACTGGCTCTATTGCGCCAGAGAAAGTCAACAGAATATGTTTCATAACTTTGAACCCCGGCAATTTATCATCGGCCTGGTCGTGCTCATCGTTAGCATCGCGCTGCACGAGTTCGGCCATGCTTTCTCTGCCGACCGCCTAGGCGACGCTACGCCGCGCCGCGATGGACGAGTGACCCTCTGGCCGGATAAGCATTTTGAGCCGTTCGGGTTTATCATGATCGTCTTTACCATGCTGGCCGGCTTCGGCATTGGCTGGGGAAAACCAGTTATGATCAATCCGAGGAACTTTAAGAACCCGCGCCGTGACGATATTATCGTGACGGCGTGCGGCCCGCTGATGAACCTGCTGATCGCGCTGGTCTTCGGCCTGATTTTGCGCATGGCCATCGCAGCAGACAATGAGGCGCTGCTGCATTCTCTGTTTGGAGAATTCGCCCAGGAATTTCTGATCGTCAACCTGGCCCTGATGTTCTTCAATCTGATACCGATCTATCCTCTGGATGGCAGCCATATTCTGCGCGGCCTTTTGCCGACCAATCTGGCCGTACCGTATTCCCGCTTTATGATGCAGTGGGGGCCAATCGTCCTCCTGCTGGTTTGTTTCTCTGGATCGGGAATTCTCAGCACGGTCGTAGGCCCTGCCGTCTCCAGTTCCGTGAGCCTTATCCTGGGCTTGCCCTCCGGAGTAGTGCAGTAAAGAAAGGGTTTAAGGGCATGGTTCAAGCGCCCGCACCAACGATGCCGACTACCAAGACCAAACGCCTGTTGAGTGCCATGCAGGCGACCGGAACGCGCTCGCTGCACCTGGGCAACCTGGAGGGCGCGCTGCGCAGCTGGGTGCGCCTGCAAGATCAGTACGAGATGTTCTGCTGCGTCGCCGACTGGCACGCGCTGACCACTGGCTACGAGCAGCCCGGCCAGGTCTCGCGCATCGCCCGCGAGGTGGCCGCCGACTATATCGCCAGCGGCCTCGACCCGCAGAAGTGCGCGATCTTCCTGCAAAGCCATGTCAAGCAGCATGCCGAGCTACACCTGCTGCTCTCGATGATTACGCCGCTCGGCTGGCTGGAGCGCGTCCCAACCTTCAAGGAGAAGCGTGACCTAATGGAATCGCGCGGTGGGGGCGATGAGTCGGTCTCTTACGGCCTGCTGGGCTACCCGGTGCTGATGACCGCCGACATCCTGGCCTACCGCGCCGACGCGGTTCCGGTCGGCAGGGATCAGGCCGCGCACCTGGAGATCTGCCGCGAGATCACCCGCCGCTTCAACCGGCTTTATGGCGAAGTCTTCCCGGAGCCGCAAGCGGTCATCAACGAGGTAACGGCGGTGGTGCCGGGCCTGGACGGGCGCAAGATGAGCAAATCCTACGACAACGCCATCTACCTGTCCGACAGCGCCGAGGTGGTCGCCGAGAAGATCAAAAACGCCTTCACCACGCCGACCAAGATCCGCAAGACCGATCCCGGCGTGCCCGAAAACTGCGTTGTCTGCCAGTTGCGCCGCGTCTACGACCCGGAGGGTTACCAGACCTCCTGGGAGGAGGATCGCCAGGGTTTGCGCGGCTGCGTGCAGAACAAGAAGGAGCTAACCGAGATCCTCAACGCCGTCCTGGAGCCGATCCGGCGGCGCCGCACCGAGCTGCTTGCCGATCCCGCCGAGTTGGAGCGCATCCTTAAGGACGGCGCGGAGAGGGCCTCTGCCGTCGCGCAGGAGACCCTGCGTCGGGTCTATGAGGCGATGGGAATGCGGTGACGTCTCCCCTGACTTAACGCGGTCTGTGGAACTCAAGGCAGAGGCGCCCGCGTAGGATTTACATCGCCGTAGTCTCCAGGGATGAGAGAGTGGAGGCCAGGGCAGCTTAGGGCGGAGCCGCCTGCATAGGATTCACGATCTCATTCGCTTCTCCAGGTAAGGCGCATGGCAAGGGTAATTCTGACACGACGAGTGCGTACTTTGCGCGGCCTTCTCGCCGCCGCTACCGCGCTGCTGACGCTCGGCTGCCTAACGGCCATCAGCCTCTATTTCCTCAATGACAGCCGCCGCCGCGCCCAGATGCAGACCGATCCCCGCGTGGCAACGGTCTGGATGCTCGGCGTCACCTACGGCAAGCAGCACACGCTGACGCGCGGCTCCACGCTGCAGCAGTGGCTCAACGCGCATGGTTTCCACGGGCTGGGTGATTACCGGGTGCTCACCAGCCGCTATAGCGGCGACCCTGGCAGCCTGGAAATCTGGTTTGACTACCAGAGCTTCCTGCCCAATCACTCTCTGCTAGAATGTCATCGCATCGGCGAAACCGCCTTTGTGGACGACCTCGACCAGCCCTATCACGGCTACCTGGATATCCACGATAAGTACGTTGGAGTCTACCTGCCGGGCTATGACCATGCCGCACGCCGCATCCTCTGCGCCGTCCACTGGATGCCCCGCCAGCCGGCCCCGCCGCATCCGGTTTCCGCGCCGATGGTCTTCACCATTGACCTGCCGCCCGCGCCGCGCCTTCTGCCGCCGGCCAATACCCTGCCGCACGGCCCCATCTCGGTAAGCAATCAGGGCATCACGGCCACCGTCAGCGAGGCGCGGCTGAGCGCGCCCAACCTCAGCGGCCTCAGCGGCGGACAGCGCGAACTGACGTTCCGCTTGAAAATTCAGGGCGGCGAGCTCGCCAATTCCAATGTGGAGCTTCCCCCCACGCTCACCAGCGTTAGCGCCGGACAAGGCTCCAATCACCTGCTGCTTTACTGGTATCGGAACCAGATAATGAGAACGCGCCGCCCTCGTTCCGGCATCGCGCAGCTTTTCCGGCCCTTTAACGCACCGCGCGCCACAATTACGCCCACTTTCCCCGGCGGCTTCGCCAGCGCAACGGCCTACCGTCCCCTGACTATCACCGATCCCTACGGCATCTCCCTGCTGCCCGATAGCGAAACCCTGTCCCCACTGCAAACGCTGGAAGAGAACGACGCACGCAACGCCGGGCGCGGAACCGTCTGGGTCGCCCCGGTCAACGGCGCCGGGCACGGCACGGACGTTATCCGCCTGCACTTTGATGTGCTGCCAGCCAAGGCCGCCTCCTCCACGCAGCCCGTCCCGTTCGATATCATGGTTCCCGTCCAGACCGGTGATGAAGTTTAGCCTGATCCCCGATTAGGAGGTTCAAGGGCGGACAGATCGCTGTTAGCGACGGAACAGATCGCTGTTAGCGACGGAATAGAATTCCTTCGCTTTGTAGCCTTCGGCTCCGTGACTGCTAGGGTCGGGCCTGCAATGGACTGCCAGGGTCGGCAGGGTTACGGCCCCTGCCTCCGCCTTGCCACAGCCCTCCGCCTCGCGACACCTAGCGACCCCTGCGGGGACACCAAACAACCTATCGCAAGGGGGTGTCGGCAAGGGCCTCGCTAGGCGGAGGCGCGAACCGTTGAGCGCCGACCCTCTAGCAGTCACTAGGCCGTAGGCCACCAAGCGAAGGGCTTTAGCCCGTCGAAAACAAGGGCCCGCCCTTGAAGACTAGGAGTGAGAGGCAGACTTGATAAAGTTTAGCCTGATCCCCCGATTGGAAGTGAGGCTTCCAACCGGAGGATCAGGCTGAAGTAAGGCGAGTACGCTCTCTCCCTTAAGGCGTCAGTTGCAGCACCTGCGTCTGACCGGCGTTTAAGGTCAGGGTCAGGCTGGCCGTGCCGGTTGTCGGAACTGTTGCCAGCACCGCGCCCGTTAGCTTATTCACGACTTTCACCGACGAAGCGGTGAACGCCAGGGGGAAGCGCGTGAAATCAATCGCTAGCGTGGTCGTGGCCGCGGTGTTAGAGTCGTTCATCACGGTCAGGTACGTCCCGCCAAAGCGCTCCACATAGACAGCCGGATTGCTGGAGCGCGCATAGGTGATCGGCTCCCAACCGGCTGCCGATAGGCTGCGAATGACCGGGATATATTTGACGAAGAGCGGTCGATCCCGATTGTAGAGAGTGGGCGTCGTCCAGTAGTTGCTGGCTTGCTGCGGAGCATAGAAGCTCGGATAGATGCCGTAGAACATGCAGCGCTGGAAGTATCTCTCTACGTAGGGACCGAACGCAGTGAAATCGGTCTCCTGCGCCAGATGGTAGGGCTTGTGGTAGGCCAGCGTTCGGCGGTAATTGAACAGCGCATCCGTATCGGGCGTATACACCCCATTGATCAGCCAGGTCACCTCGCCTGCCGCCGTGTCGAGCAGGGGCAGGAAGTTGGGGGTAAACCAGGGCGTGCCGTTGGCCATAAGCACCTTACCGCGCTGATGCAGGTCGTTGCTCATATAGGCAGCCATCTCATAGACGCCAAACCAGATCGGCAGCACCGCACGCCGGGTATCCCGCGTGAAAGTGGCGGGCACCTTGGCATATTGCAGGCTCACCGGGTTGAAATCCGTCGCAGTAAAGGACGTGTAGCCTTCCAGGGAATCCAGGAACTCGCCGTCAAAGGTCAGCGTTTGTGTGGTGCTGTAGCGCTGATTGGCGATCTCCGGGGAGTACATAATGCGCGCCTTCGTCCACTGACCCGGCGTGTACGGGATATATGGATTGGGATTAAGGATCCAGACGGCGCCATTGCACCAGGTCTGGTTCTGGAAGAAGACGTTGAACAGGCCGCTAAGGTTCTTGGTGCCGGAATTGAATACCGCCTGTGCCCACTCTTTCTTGATCGGGTCTGTGCCGGCCAGATCCTGCTGTATCTGGTTGAGGGCGGCGCTATAGGTGCGCGGCGTGGTGGAGGCCATCGGCATCCAGTAGGTCTGCGGCTCCGAATAGTTGAAATTGAGGATGCCCAGGGTCTTGTCAATGGCAAGGGCCTTATTGTTATCGTGGTAGCCAAAGCCGAAATCCTGCGGGTTAGTGATTGTGCTCGGATCGGCGTAGGGCAGCCAGATGCCCTCGACGTTTGTGCGGCGCTGAAAGGCGCTCGGAAACAGGCGGTAGTAGGTGGCCGACGCAGAGCGGAAGCCCCAGCTCGGGTCCACAGCATAGCGGACGATGCCGACATCGGCAAAGCCATGCCCGGCGCCGTCGCTGTTGAAGGCGCTGGTGCTCTGCAAGGCTAGATCAAACGCCACATACAGCAGGCTGCCGTAGCTGTTGTAGCCGATGCGCGTGATGCGCGGTCCCAGCAGCGGCGGCACGCCGACGGCGCGCCCGCTCGTGCTGCTGGTGACGCATCCGAACGGATAGAGCGACATCGTGCCGGTGGCGCCGATGTTGCTGATCCGGCCAAACAGGTTGGTCAGGTTGGTGCATTCGCCGCCGGCAAGCGTGGAGCTACGATTATCGTTCCACCACAGAAGATTGGCGCCGGTGAACTTCTCGACGTAATAGAGCGTCACGGCGCGCGTCTTGCCGGAGGTATCCGCCAGGCGCGCCTGCACGATCTGGCCGGTCGGGTCCGTCTGCACGTTGGTCAACTGCAAATGCAGCTGCTGGGCCGCGCTACCGACCACGCCCGTATCGGTCAGCAGGGGCAGCACGTCGGAGTTGGCGGCTACGTCCCGCACGAACCAGCCGCTTGTGGAACCGGAAGGAAGCTGCGGGATGGTCAGTGTCTGGTTATCGAAGACGCGGTTGGCAAGGCTAACCATCACCACGTCGTCAAACCAGACCGTGCCGAGATGGCGGTTTAAGAGGACGTGCAGCTTGACCGAGCGCACCGGCTTGGTGGGCGTGAGCTTTACTTCCACGCTTTGCCAATCATGGGTGCCGGTCGCGAAGGGAGTATATTTGTCCGCCGTCGTGCCGTCGGTATAGGTCATGCTCGCATAGATGGAGTAGAAGCTGTCCGCCGAGCCGCTGACGCCGGAGGCTTTGCTCCAGCCCGTGATGGAGAGCGGGGTCGCCGTCGTCTGGTTGAGGGTAATAAGGACGAAGGCGCCGCGGCGGTCGGTGGTTGCGGTGTTGACGCACTTGATGCTGTTGACGCCGGAGTGACGGACGGTGGAATCGACCACGTAGCCCTGCCAGTAGGGCGACCAGCCAGAGGCGCTGCCGTTGACAACGGTTTCAAACCCCGTGTTGGAGTTGAGGGCCTGCGCCTGCGCCCAGGCGCAAGGCGTCATCAAGAGCAGCAGCCCGACAAGCGCGGCCAAAGCTCGATTCATGTGAGATTGCCTCCTTGCTGTCTTCTCGATCTTCATAATCGCTGTGCAGAGCAGGCCCGTATCCGGGCGCGGCGGTTGATGCCCTTTGCCCCTACTGACTTGAAAATAGGCCCCTACCCCCAACCCCTCCCCCAAGAACAGGGGAGGGGAGAGTCGTTTCCATGCGGTAGGGTACCCCGAAGGGACATGGAGGGCTGGGAAGCCAAAGGTATTAACCGTCCGCTAACCACGCACAGGCATAGTCGGTTCCAGGCCAGGCAGCGCCTACGCGCAAGCCTACCGGATTACTGCTCTACCAACAATTGGGATCCGCTGGAGAATTTGGATTTGTACTTACGAAGCGGCTGTTATGAGCCTTTCGAGGGGCGATGAGCAGGAAGAAGAGCGCCATCCCGTTCGCACCTAGTTGGGAAGGCGCAAGGCAATCATGACCTTGTACAGTAATTTTACCACACGCGTTTGGGTTTGTCCAGGTTAATGTTTTTCAAAAAGAAGGAAAGGGGAATTCGTTCTTTCTTTTCGCACGTCCTATCAACGTTGGGTGTCGAGTCGGTAGCCGGTGGCGGCGGGCCGGCGGGCGCGCACAAGGGCGATGGTGCGCCGGCCCTGACGCAGACGGCGCATCTCCGCGGCCACGTCGCGCAGGGCTTGGCGCAGCGTTGCCTCACAGGCATCCAGAGCAGCGCGTGTCTGCAAGGCCAGCTCGGCTGCTTCTCCGGCCCCCAGGTTCAGGCGTGCTTGCGTCTGCTGGCACCGGGCCAGCGTAGGCGCCAGCAGCGCCGCCGCCTGGCAGACGATCTCCAGATCGCCGTGCTCCAGCGCCGCCTGGATCTCGGCGGCCAGTTGGCGGAGCCTCCGGAGCGGACGCAGCGCCTCTGCGTCCGCCGCCGTATCCGCCGGTCGGGGCCAAAATGGTTGTTGAGTCTCTTCATCAGGCATTGCGATCCCCCAGCCGCATTCCCGGAGGCAAAGCGGACTCCTGTGGCGGCGCAGTACCCTGGGGCTGCCGCGCCAGAGCCGCCTGCGCCCGGCGCGCTGCCGGGTTAGGAACAATAGGGTTATTGGCCGCCTCCCCCGCCGCAGGCGGCGCCGACGGTGCCTGCGCTATCTGGCGATCCACCTCCTGCCAGGTGTCGCGCAGCTCCCGCAGCATCGCCAGCACCTCGTCTACCGGCTCCGTCTGATCATAGAGATTGGCCTGCACGAGCTGTTCCAGCATATAGCGATAGAGCTGAAACAGGTTCTGGGCAACCTCGCCACCCACTTTGCTGTCGAGCGAGCTCATCAACTCTCCAAGAATGCGCTGCGCTTTAATCAGATTCGTGCTTTGGGCTTCGAGGTCGCGGGCCAGCATCGCCTCACGCCCCAGCGAGCAGAATCGGATGGCCCCGTCGTAGAGCAGGACGATGAGCCGGGTCGGGCTGGCCGTTTCGACCAGCGCCTTCTGATACTGCTGGTGGGCCTGGCGCGGCACGTTCCGGCGTGCCGGGCCCGTCGTGGCAGGCCGGTTGGCGTCCGGCGCAGCCTGGGTGGTATCCTCCGCCTGGGGCCGCTGCGGCGGTGTCGGTGTGGCAAAAGCCATGGGCACTTACAATCCCCCTTCGAGGCAATTTCTCTCTAACTCACCGCGGCGGGCGTAATCTCAGGAAGAGCCCTAATGCATGAGGTGAGTCTTTCCATCGGGATTATCGGCTCGGTACGCCCAGTTGCGAGAGCCCGGTACTGGCCGCTTTGATCTGCGCGACCGCCGCCTCCATCGCGGCAAACCGCGTGCGCAGGTTATCCTCCTCGTCTTTCAGGCGATCTTCTAGCTCATTGATGCTATCCTGGATGTCCTTGATCTGATCGTCCAGAGAGCTAGAGGCTGTGGTGAGCACGCCGTTGAACGCATCGGTTTGCGTATTGATATAGTTTTTCAGGACGTCGGCTACGCCGGTAGTAAAGACGACGTTGCCATAGGAGCCGGCAGTGGTCGCGGTGACGCGCAATTGCAGGCCGAGCGCGTGCCCATTGGGCGTGGTGCCGTCCCCCTTCTGCGAGCCGGTCAGGTACTGGCCGGTCCCCTGGGCAAGCTCGCCGTTGATGGTCCCGGCGACATCCTGGCCCTTCTGGTCGAGGACCGTCGTGCCGATGCCGCTGCTGTTGTTGGCGGCGGGAATGGCGGAGACGACGGCAAACTCAGCCGAGGAGCCATATTGCTTGGAAACCAGTTGGAGCGCGCCCGTCGTGGCGTCTTTGGAGGCCGAGATCAGCGGCCCGACAACGGAATCGCCGTTGATCTGGCTAATAACGTCGTCAATGGTGCTTCCGGCGTGCAGGGTGATCTGGTGGCCGCCCGTCAGCGGCGCCGTGCTGGAGGTGCCAAAGAGCGGGCCGCCGAACGTGATGACTTCATCCTGGGCCAGCGGGGCGGTCTGCGCCGTGGGGGCCAGGAGAGTCGCCTGCGTGGCCGGCTGCGTCACGACCACCGCGTAGCCTGCCGAACCGCTCGGCTGGGTGTCGCCGGTGGAAGAGACAAACTGCACGCTGGAGTTGCTCGGCGCGCCATAGGCCTGAAATAGCTTAGCCACGCCCTTCAGGTTCCCGCTCAGGGCCGTGTTGAGCTGGTCGTTATCCACGACGAGATGATTGGATTGATCCAGGGTGATGCCGATCTGGGAGAGTAGGCTCAGATCCATGGGCAGGCCGGAAACCACGTCGGTGGCGTTGGAGACGAGCCCATCCACGACGCTCTGGGTGGTTATATCGCCGAAGAGCGGCCCGGTCTTGCCGGTATCCGGATCATACTGCGCTAAAGAGCCGACCGCGTCCACGGCAGAGTTGAACGCCTTGACAAAGGCGCCAATATTGGCGGCGATGGTGGTGGTATCGCTGCCGACGGTCAGGTTGGCCTGCGCGCCGCCATCTTTAAGCAGGGTGATGGTCACGCCGGAAATGGCGTCCGAGAAGGTGTTGTTCGGGCGCGTGGCGGGCAGGCCGTCGAGAGTGAAGGTGGCGTCCTGCGCGGCGGTCAGTTGCCGCCCGGCGGCAAAGTTGCGCTGAATAATGCCCAGGTTGGCCAGGATGTTATTGCTATCCACAAAGCTCTGCGTGCCGCTGATCTGGAGCTGCTGGCGGCTGGCGCCCGAGATCGGATCGGTGACGGTGGCGACGCTGGCGGTGACGCCCGCGATGCCCGCCGCATTGATCTTGCCGGCGATGGCGCTCAGGGAGTCGGCTGCCAGGTCAATGGCGACGGTTCCCGTGCCGATAGTCACCGTGCCGGAGGCGGGGGCGGTCTGGCCCTGAAGGGTGCCGATGCTGGTGGCGCTGTCGGTAAATAGGTCGGAGCCGGCCCCGGTGGCGCCGATGGCATGGCGCAGGCTGGTCGCGCCGCCCGCATCGAACAGGCCCAATGTAGCGCCCAGGAACGTATTGCCCGCCGTATCGGAAATGCTGATCTGGCCCTGCAAGCCCGTGTTGTTGCTGCCGAGGGTCAGGTAGTACTGGTTGGGCGAGGGCGAGATAATAGAAGCGGAGACGCCGGCCTGGACGGCGTTGATATTGGCGGCGAGCGTCTGGAGGCTGTCGCTGGCCTGGACGTTGATGGCCTTGCCGTTAATAATAATCTGGCCGGTAAAATTGAGCGGGCTTGTCTGGCTGGACTGCGCGGCGGAGCTGAGTTTCTGCGCCTTGGCCAGGGTCGTGACGGTGATATCGTGCGCGCCGGTCTGCGCGCCGGTCTGGGCGGTCACGGTGGCAACGGTGCTATCGCTGCTGCTGGCGGTCACAAGGTCAAAGGCGCGCAGGGAATCGAGCGTGCCTGCGGCGGCCTGCAGGCCCAGCAGCTGCGCGCTGACGGAGTTATAGGCGGCCTGGCGCTGCTGCAGGAGGGCCTGTTGGTTCTTCATTAATTCCTCAGGCCGCTTATCTATCTGCAGCATCTGTTGGATGATCTGCTCTGTATCAATGCCGGTGCTCAGGCCGGAGAAGTTAATTCCGCTGATGCTCATGCTTGTCTCCTAAGAGGCCCTAACACAAACCGTTGCTGCCGTTAATTATCGGGCGGCGAGGGGGTTCCCTGGAGGAAAACGCCGAGAGCGCCCGCAGGCAACCGGCGCACGAACGTCCGGAACGGCGCAGTCTAGATTGCCGGCGCCGTCCCGAACGCTTTACTGCCCTCAGCCGCCTACCGCAGGAGGGAGAGGACCTGCTGTGGCGCGGAGTTCGCCTGCGCCAATACTGAGGTGCCTGCCTGCTGGATGATCTGGTTCTTGGTTAGGCTGACTACCTCCGAGGCCACATTGGTATCCCTGATCTGGCTCTCCGAGGCCGACAGGTTCTCGACGCCTACTCCCAGGTAACGAACGGTGCTGTCGAGCGTGTTCTTCTGGAAGGCGCCCAGGTTGGCCCGCAGCTGGGAGACCTGCGAGATCGCCTCATCCAATATCTTGATGGCGTTGTTGGCTCCCGTGGCCGTGGTCACATCCACCAAAGACAGGTTCGAGCCCGGTACTGCCGTGGTGCCCAGGTTGGTCGTGCGGATGTTGCCCAGGCTGGTGTTCACCGTCTGGTCGGCGTTGGCTCCCACTTGGAACTGCAAATTTCCTGCCGTCACCGTCGAGACGGTGGCGTTGGTAGTGCCGGTGGAGTTGCCCGCCTCGGTCAGCAGGATGGAGTTGCCGTAGATGTCGGTGACCCGCAAGCCCGTGTCGCTGGCAGAACGCCCTCCGACAAACGTAGCCACCACGGAGGTCACTGCGCCGTTGACCAGCCCGGAGGCCGCCACCGTCACGGTGGCATTGAGCCCAGCTACCAACGTGCCCGCGGTGCCATTGATCAGCGCAGCGCTTTCGGCCTCGTTGATCTTGAAGTTGGCCCCATAGTTCTGCTGGCTCAGCACAATCGAGCCCGAACCGTTGCCGAAGGTGAAGGCTGCCGAGACGCCCGTCGAACCGGCGATGTTGTTGATCTTGTTGATGAGGGTCTGGACGGTATCCGAGCCGCTGACCGAGATGGACTGGCCGTTGAGGACGACGGTGCCGCCGGCGCCGGTGGTGCCGCCGTTGGCCAAAGAGAGCGAGGCGTTGACGCTGGCGTAGGTGACGGTGCCCACCGACTGCGCGCGGGTGGCAGCGTTGTTGACCGTGATGTTAACGGTGCCGTTCTGGGTGGCCACGCCTCCGAAGACCCCGCCGATATAGATGCCGGAGATGCTCTTGGTATCTACAACGGCTGCCGAGATGCCCGAAGAGCCATCCAGAAGGCGCTTGGTGCCGTACTGGGTCTGCTCGGCAATGCGCTCGATGCTGTTCAGGGCGGAAGCGATCTGGGCCTGGTCGGCCTGAACCGCGACCATATCGTTGACGCCGGTGTTGGCCGCATGCACAGCCAACTGCCGGATGCTTCTTAGCAGGCTGTTGACTTCGGTCAGACCGCCCTCAGCCGTCTTGATGACGTTGCTGGCGTCCTGGCTGTTGGAGATGGCCTGGTTGAGACCGTCTATCTGGGCGCGCAGGTTCTCGGAGATGATCAGCCCTGAGGGGTCATCGGCGGCGCGGTTGATGCGCAGACCGCTGGAGAGTTTCTCAATGCTGCTGCTGACGGCGGTGCTGACGTTCTGCAGGTTGCGCAGGGCATTCAAAGCCGTGACGTTGGTGTTGATCTGCAATCCCATGACTTTTCCTCCATGATTTGCCCATCTGCGCCTCAGGCGCGTTTTCGGCATCCTGCCGGCTTGGGCTGTCCCTACTGGGATTTTGGGAACCTCAAACTGTGGTGCTTTGGGGTCTGGCGGAGGCGTGTGCCTGTCGGCCTTCCGTTCGAGGAATATTGTCGGCCTATAACCCGGTAATTTTTAGGGGATTTGCGTGATTTGATAACCGCAGCTCAGGGTGGTTGGCTTCACGCGCGCGCTAACGCCCCGGCCACGCCAGCGGTTTTAGCGTCTTGGCGGGCGAGCGGAAAAGTCGAGGGAAATTTGCAGCACTGGAATGGGAGGTCGTTGTTACCGGCATTCCGCCGTTTTGGAAGTGGGGAGGCGTGTCACTCCGTGCTTCGTTGTTCGTGGCTCGTGTCAGCCGTTTTGGAACCGGAGAGGGGTCACTCCTTCGTCTTCCTCTGCTCCAGCAGGGGAACAATATCTGTATACCCTTGCCGCCTGGCTATCTGCAATGCGGTGCCTTCCTGCCCCGCGATTCCGCTGTTAGCCCCCTTCTTTAGCAGAAGCCGAACCAGGTCAGGGAAATCGTGCGAGGCCGCTATGCTGAGAGCGGTATTGCCCTCATTATCCTGGGCGTTGACCTGTGCGCCGCGCCGCAGCAGGACTCTTACCGTCTCCACAGCAAAGGATTGAGTAGCCCGCATTAAAGCGGTCTGACCTTGCCTGTCTCTGGCACGGATGTTGGCGCCTTTGTCCAGAAGGGTAGTGACCAGGGCCGTGTTCCCCAACTCAGCGGCACACATCAAAGGCGTGCGCCCCTGGTAGTCGGTGGCATTGATGTTCGCGCCGTGCTGCAGCAGGGCCTTGACGATCCTTGCCTGCTCCGGCTGTAGCTGGATGGCGCAATGGAGAGCGGGACTGCCATAGACGTCCGCCTGGTTGGGGTCGGCGCCCGCTTGCAGGGCAGCGAAGACGGCGGCAGCATTCCTGTTCTTGATGGCCTCAATCAAGTCCTGGCCCTCTCTTTCGTGCTTGGCCGTAGCATAGAGACGCCATACAGGAAGCGCAAGCAGGATCAATAACAAGATCAAGACTATCTGGCTGAGTAAGTGGCGGTGCTTCATGGCACACCTCTGTTATGGGCGCTCTGCCCTCTGCAAGACTCTGCTGATCGAGTCTTCGCTCTTTCTTGAGTCTTCCCCTGCGTGTTTTTCAGGTTTTTCCGCGGCGAAACCTGTCTCAAAAAGGTGTGTAAATCCGCCCGACCGGCACCTGATAGTGAAAAGGAAGCGAGGCTGCCGGTGTTCCTCCTCCTTTCCTCTTTATCCATTTGTCTCAGTAAGGCACACCTGGAGGTACAAGGCAATGGAGGCCTGGGAAGTCGTGACAATTGTATTGATCGTTGTGTTGGGTGCCGTATTGTGCTGGAGGGGCGGGGTTCTGGTAGTGTACACTTCTTTCTGTAGAATTGGTCTGGCCTGCTGAGCGGGTAAGCGGCAGGTCATGGGGTATCCTTTCGGTTGCCAAGACCAGAAAAGGAGCCAATCCCATGACCGACCAACTTGATTCTACTCTACCCGAA